>CAZFTP010000009.1:6809-67703 GCA_964521915.1 uncultured Candidatus Marinamargulisbacteria bacterium | reverse complement strand
CAAGCAAAAAAATTAAACGCATCTTAATATCCGTAGTTTAGCAGACCTTGCTCGCGAGTTGAGTCTAACTTCCTCATATTTAGGTTTGATCACCTTTTTATTAACCGGTTCTAAAACATTACTATGTTCTTTAGCAAATTGCTTTACTATTTTATCTTCCAAAGAATGAAAAGTAATAATTGCTATTCTTGCATTAGGTTCTAAATAATTAATAATGTTTTCCAAAAAATTTTCTAATACTTTTAATTCCTGATTAACTTCTATTCTTAATGCCTGGAAAACTTGGCTTAAAGTACGAAAATACAACTTATGACTATTTCTAAAAAAGAAACTTTTTTTAATTATATCTACTAAATTCTTAGTACTCAAAACTGGTTCCAACTTTCGCTTAATAATAATATTTTCTACTAATTTTTCCGGTTTTTTTATTTCTCCAAAATCAAAAAAAATACGAAATAAATCTTCTTCCTCATAATTATTGATTATTTTTTCAGCTGTAAGTGAATTATTTAATGGATCCATCCGCATATCTAATGGTTCTTCTTTTTGATACGTAAAACCACGGTTCGAGCTATCTATTTGAAATGAAGAAATGCCTAAATCAATTAATACTTTATTAATTTTATCAATACCAATTTCAGCTAAACAATCAGCAAAATATTGATAATTTTTTTGAAACAAAAATACATTGGGTTTATCATCAAATTGCTTCAAATTGTATTGATATGGTACAGGATCTTGATCTAACCCAATTAATTTTCCGTTTTCACCAAGCTGTTGGTATATTGCAGAAGAATGACCACCAAAACCAATAGTACCGTCTAGAACAATGTCATCCGGTTGTATTGCTAAAGAATTAATGACGGCATCTAAAAGAACAGGCTTATGAATTAATTTTAACGCATTTTTGGTGAGCATTGATAATCTCATTTTTTATTTCAGGTTGATTTTTAGGGTACACTAAAATTAAACCGAGTTTAGCAGATGTTTTATGTTTTTCGTTTAGTAAATTAAAAAAAGCTTCATTATTCTCAAAAAAATTGATTGATACAGTATAATCATTCGGGAAATAAAATAAAAAATCGTATTTGTCTGCATTTATAAATTTAAGTAAAGCAAGCGGTGCCGCAATATCCCATATTTTTATACCGTCTTTGTAAAATACTTGGGTGTTTTGCAATAATAATTCAGCTAAAATAAAAGCACAGCAATGAGCACGAAAAGCTTGTAAATGCTGTTTATCTAAAATCATATAAAGAATTTGTATATCATGTGAAGGTTTTGGATCTGGTTCTACACTAATTGTATTTAACTTAATTTCAGAGGGTAAAACTAATTTATTCTTTACGCCTTTATCTTCTAAAATAACCTGCCCTTCTAAACCATAAAAATAACGATGGTAAAAAGGTAAACCTAAAAAAGCTATTTGCGGAATATTACCTTTAAAACAAGCTAAATTTAAACCAACTTCTTTTTTAGATTTAACATAATTATTTGTGCCATCTACCGGATCCAAATACCAAATATAATCTTCGGTAGAAATGACCGGTTTATCTCCCTCTTCACCAATTACTTTATGATACGGTAAAAATTTAGTTATCCAAATTCTGAATAACATTTCAATGCCAGTATCAATTTCTGTTACTAAATCATCTGCACCGGTTTTTTCTCTAAATTTTGATTTACCTTGAGCTTTAAAAATAATATCACAAAAAGTTTTACCCAAAATAGTAATGGAGTTTAATAACTCTTGGTTAGTTTGATTTTTAGGTCCGTTTATCCATACATCGGCAAATTTTTGGCTAACGGAAAAAATTAAAGGAGTATCAGTTAATTCAACAGAATCTAAATTTATAGCACCCTTTTGTAATTTTGGTAAAGATAATTTTAAATCTACAATAGTATTTTCTTGCCATTTCGTTAACATTATTTTTAAGTATATAAATATTTATTTAACTTCACAATAGAACACTAGAAAACAAGATTTCTTATTCTACTAAAGGTTCCAGAAATTAAAAAATAAAAAAACAATTGACAAGAAAATAAATTTATACAAAAATTCTTACTACTTTTATGAAAGTAAAAATATGTGGAGTTACTAATAAAGAAGATGCCCTGAATGCTATTTCTCTCGGGGCAGAAGCAATTGGTTTTATTTTTTCCAAGGATAGCCCTAGATATATTTCACCCGAAAAAGCAGAAGGCATATCATTATTCTTGCCACCTTTTGTTTTATTAGTTGGTGTATTTGTAAATCAGAGTAAAGAAGAAATTACTGAAATCGCTCATAAAGTACATTTAGATCTAATTCAATTACATGGTAATGAAACCCCTAGTTTTTGTTTAGGTATGCCTAGAAGAATAATTAAAGCTATTCGTGTAAATGAAATTGAAGATTTAAACCAAATACCACAATACCAAGGCATAGTTTCTGCTATTCTCTTAGATACCAAAGTCCACAATTTAGAAGGTGGTACGGGTAAAACCTTTGATTGGGGCTTAGCCTTAAAAGCTAAAGAATTTGAAATCCCTTTAATTCTAGCTGGGGGTATTAATTCAACCAATATTAAAAAGGCGGTAAATATGGTAAAACCATACGCTGTTGATTTATCATCCGGGGTTGAAAATGAACCAGGTAAAAAAGATTATAACAAAATGCAAGAAATCATGAAAATTGCACATCAATTATGATTAAAACTTTAAAAACAATTATTTATCATCCGCTATTTCTTATTTTATTTCTTAGTTTTTTAGTTTTAAGTTGGCCGTTTGTTAAATTCCCGTTAACAGATGCAGATATTGCCCATTGGGTACCTATTGCTAAAGAAATGAGTTTGAAAAACAATTTTTTTACTGCCCCAGCTGATCAATCTCATGGTCCATTACTAGCTTGGGGTAGCTCGATCTTTGTAAAAATTAATGCGCAATCTTTTTATTTCTATAATTTTTTTAATTTACTTTGCAGTTTACTATTAATTATTTTAACCTATTTTTTTTCTTACAAATTTTGGCAAAATAAATCACTTAGTATATTAAACTCGGTATTAATAAGTAGCAGTTTAGTTTTCGTCTATTTAGCTAGAACGCCTATGTATGATTGGGTATCTGCTATTCTATTTTTTGGTTTTGGCGGTTTTTATTATTTATATTTAACCGAAAAAAAAACAACTTATTTTTATATTGCCTTATTATTTATTTCTTTAGCCACAATGTGCCGTTTTTCCATTACTTTAGGTTTAGGTTTTATATTTTGTTTTTTAGCAAATATAATTTTAGAAAGACGTTCTTATCTTTTAATTTTTCGAGATTTATTTTTAGTTAGTTTTATACCTATTTTATTAAACTTGCCATGGTTAATTGTACAAACAAAAATATATTCAACTGTTTTTTTAAATAGTTTTATTTATGATAATATCGGTAGATTTTTTATTGATACCCCTGCTGGTAAAAAACCACAATATGATTTTTATTCTTTTTCTTTATATTTAATAGGCGGTATTTGGCCTTATACTTTTTTATTTTTCATTACTTTTTTTAGAAAAGGTATTATTAAAGAAATTTTTAAAGATAAAAAATCCTTAATTTTATTAAGCGGTTTTTTACCTGGTCTGATTGTTCTCTCACTTTCAGGACACACTAAATTATTACGCTATATTTCTTTTGTTTTCCCTTTTTTTATTATGTTTTTTGGTTTTTATCTTAGTAAATTAAATTTTTCACAAAATTTACTAAAACGTATTAACCAAATATTTTTAAGTATCTTTACGCTACTAATTATTGTTCTATTAGCTTTAATTATGACTTTTACTAAAGAAGCCAAAGAAAGTTTGATTTTCACTTTAAGTATTATTACACTATTATTTTATTTACAATTTCTGATCTTAATAATTATAAATTTCAAATTTTGTGAGTTTATTAAAAATGCCGGGAAATTTTATATTTTCTTTTCAATCGGTTACTTAGTATTTTTTAGTATTCTCAGTTGGCAAGCAGAAAAATTATCTTTTTTAATTTCTGTACACCAAATTATTTTAAAGGTACTAGCATTTTGATAATTGGTATTTGCGGTAGAACTGGTTCAGGAAAAACATATGCTCAAAAATTACTAGAAAAAAAAATTAAGGCATTATATTTAGATTTAGATATAATTGGTCATTATTTACTAGAAAAAACTAGTGTCAAAAAAAAAATACTAACCTGTTTTCCTGCAATAATTTTTGAAAATGAAAAAATTAACCGAAAAACGCTTGGAAACCTTGTTTTTAACGATTCATCTCTTTTAAAAAAACTTAACCAAATCATTCACCCCTTAATAAAAAAGGAAGTTTTAAAAAGCATTAAACTAAATTCTGATAAAACCACTATTTTTCTTATTGGTGCATTAATAGATGAAATCGGCTTAAAAAACATCTGTGATAAAATTATTGTCATTTCGGCTGAAGATACTTTTCTACTACAAAATAATGAAGAAAAATTTAATTTAATAAGGTCGCACCAAAAATCCAAAGAAGAATATTTAAAAATGGCTGATTTTATTATAAATAATAGTTTTAATGCCCAATTTGAAAAAGATATAGTAAATTTAATAAAAAAGATAATAAAATAAATTTATGATCAGAAAAATTTTACTAATAATATTTTTAGTTCTTTTTTGCGGTAGTTTACTAGGAATTTTTTGTTCATATTTACCACAATCAAGCCCCTCAAAAAAGGCTAAATGGGCGCTAAGTTTTGGTTTTCCTGTTATTGAAAAAATTAAATTTAATCAAGAAAATCAGATTATAAAAAAATACGGCCTTAATTTAGCCATAGGATATTCACAATTTAACTATTTCAAGCCATTAAAAAATAATCGACTTTACTTTTATTGGCATTTTGGTACTATTTTACTAATTATTCCATATATTGGGATTGGCAGTGAATATTATTTTAATAATATTTTTATTGGTTGGGGAACATTTTATTTTATTCCCAATCTTTTTTATATAGGGGTTTTAATTTAACTTTTCTTCACTAATAGTTTAGCTTGCCAAGTAATATTTTGGTTATCATGATGATTTAAATTTACTAACTCATAAAAATCAAGATTTTGATTTTCCTTAATTAGCAACAGACTTTGTAAACCGTGCGCGTTATAATATTTAAGTAAATCCGAAGATGGCTCAGCAGTTTCATCAGCTTTATTGTACATATTAGTATCAGTCATAATTACACCTCTTGCGTAACCATTTTTACTTTTACTATATTTTATCCGCATATGGTTTTTATTCATGTCATCATTAATTAATTCTTTTTCTTTTTGTTTTTTATTCTTATTATTTATGAAAAACGTTCTGGTATGACCTATTACCTGATAAAAATCATGTTTAAACGGATTATAATTTAAAAAAACCGGTTTATTTTTATCCTTTTGAATACGATATAAAAAATTTGCCCAAAAAATACCCCCACCATAATTTTCAGAAATTATCTTTTTACTTTTTCGACTGAAAAGCAATGAATTTTGAACTTCAATTTCATTAACAAATGTATTATTCATATGTTCTATTAAATTCTCATAACTATCATGAGTTATTTGTTTTTCTTTTTTGTAAGCCATTAATAATTCTAAGGAAAGCCCTGCATGCGAATATAAAATATTTTTACTTTTATCCCAATACAAAGCACGTATCTTTTTAGTTTGTACATCAGCAACAAATTTCTGGTTAAATTTCTTTACTAAAGCTAAATCCGGCGCATTATTAAAATTAAAACAGTAAGTATAGTTATTACTAAAATTATCAAATTTTAAAGGGTTAATTTCATGATTCCCTGCTAAAATAATTACTTCTGAATTATATAATCTAGCTTGTTTTTGAATTTTCAGCAGATAGCTATATAACTCAAATGAAAAATTACCGCCGGAAATAAAATCACCATTAATAATTAATTTTTTATTAAAAGCTTGCCAATTACCACTTTCGTTAACTAATTTAACCCGATAAATATTATCTAAAAATTTTTCAAATGCTCCGTGAATATCACCTTGCACAAAATCTTTAGTATTAATAATTAGGTTATTTAACTTTTTTATTTCTTTAAAATTATCTGGCGACTCATCAGTTTTTTTATGCGGATGAAAATGAATATATAAATCCTGCTTATTACGACTAATTTCAACATTATGCCAAGGAAAGATTTCTGGTAATAATTGTTGTAATAAAGGATAAAACGATAAAAACTGTGGCAAAACTATTTTTTTATTAAGAATTTTACCATTATTGCTAAGTAATAAACGAATTAAATTTTCTATTATCTTTTTTTCTTCTAAACTAATTTTGTTTTTACTTAAGTAAGCAAGTAAATTTTTTAAAACTTGTTCTGTCTCTTTTTTTACATAAGCTCGTGGGAAGTAAGGAAATAATCTAAACAAAAGAAATAAATGAGCCTGTTTAAATTCAGATATACAAGCACATTTTTTTAACAAATTCCTTCTGAATTCCAGAACCGTAACGGGTTTATTTTCCAAAAACGTTAAATGAGATAAAAACTGATCTTGTTGAATTTGATTTAATAAGAAAAAACCATTTACTAACTGACTAATATTTAAAGTTTTATTTTTAAAAAGTTCTTCAGGTTTAGTCAGATAATCTTGAATCTGAATACTAAATAAATTAATTTCTTTAACTGCTATTACTTTTTTCATGGTTTCCCTTTAAGTTATCGTAAAAAAAATATTTTTTTTTCTGCAATATTTTTTTAAACTTTAACGATAAAAATATAACCAAATAAAACTAAATAGCATTTTTTAACAGACCAATTATGGAGGAAACTATGTTTAAAATAGTAGCTTTAAGTCCAAATCAAAATATTACAAAAATGATAGATGATCAGTTATTTTCCATTAAAGCAGATAATCTTGAATTAACAGTGCAACCACTTGGTGCACAAATTCTTGAATTTAAAGTTTTTGATGAAAATATTTTATACTATGATCCAAAAGATATTAAGCATAGTGGAATACCTCTTTGTTTTCCCAACTTTGGCGCAATTTCAGAACCGTTAAAAATTAATGGCAAAGAATATAATTTAGCCCAACATGGTTTTTTTCGTGATCAAAAATGGGAGATTGAAAAAAGCACAAATAATTCAGTTACTTATAAATTAACGGCAAATAATGAAACTCTAAAAAAATTTCCTTATCATTTTATCGCTAGAATTACTTATAGTATTGAAAATTTCAGTTTGAAAATCTCAGCGGAAATTACTTATCCGGATATTACAGAAAATAAACAAAAGCAAATGCCTTTGGTTTTTGCCTTGCACCCTTATTTTACGGTAAAGGATCCAAATACAATAGAATTTACGACTAATGCAACAACTTATTATAATAATAATTTAAAAGAAAATAAGCCTACTTTCACGAAACAGAATAAAACAGCAGAAGCGCCGGAACTTTTTTTAACCTTAGAAAACAAAAAAGAAATAAGATCTAAAATAAAAGATCAACCTAATTATATTTATGAAAACAATCATTATTTAGTTAACGGTACCCCAGATCATCATTTTCTTGACCATAGCAATAATTTTACCTCCTTACATCCTGGTACTGAAAATTACAAAATTAGAATGTCGTGGGATGATAATTTTAAATATTTAACAATTTGGCGTCCAAAACCAAATGTTAATTATATTTGTCTTGAGCCTGCCACTGGTTTAAAAAATGATTTAGCTAATGCTATCAATAAAAATCAAGAAATTCTTAGTATTGAAAAGGGGCAAACAAAAAAATTTCAAGTTGAAATAAAAATTATTCCGGAAGAATTAATCTTAGTATCATAATTTTTAAATAATAATGAGTCTGTTGAAAAATAGCCATTTTGCAACAGACTCATATTGTTATTCAAAAAAAAATCTATTACACTAATAACATGCAAAAATTTATTGAGTTAGGTGATCCTGTTTTAAGAAAAATAGCTGAAGAAGTTGATCTTAAAAATATAAATTCGTCACAATTACAGAGTTTAATAAGTTCTTTACAATTATTGGTAAGAATAGATGGTGTTGGTTTAGCCGCACCGCAAATTGGGACCTCATTACGAATTTTTATTATGTATTTGCCAGAAAATAAAAACAAAATTAGAGAACAAATAATTGTTATTAACCCTAAAATAATAAGTGTTTCAAAAAAATTGGAAAGAGACCAAGAAGGGTGTTTAAGTTTACCAGGTTATATAGGTTTTGTGGTGAGACCGCAACAAATTAAAGTTGAGTTTTTCAATGAATTCGGTCAGAAATGCCAACGTACTTTTAACGGATTCAATGCCAGAATATTTCAACATGAATATGACCATTTAGAAGGTATTTTATATATTGACCGCATTTTAAATAAAAAAATCAACTCTTTTTATGAATTAGAAATAATAATGAAAAATGAAATTGATTTAGTGCATGAATCAGAAATAAAAACAAATAAATGAAAAAAATTCTAATTATTGATGATGAAGAAAGTATTTTAAATGCCTTAAAACTATATTTAAAACAATTTTTTATTGTAAAAACAGAAACTAATCCTAAAAAAACAATACCATTACTAAATCTTTTTTTGCCAGATCTCCTTATTATTGATTTAAAATTCCCCCATAATAATGGTTTAAATATAATTGAAAGCATCAAAGAAATAGATAAATTCAAAAATTTACCGATTATTTTAATTTCAGCGTTTGGTATTGGTGAAAACAAAAATAAAGAGAATTTTTATACTTATATCAGTAAACCTTTTTCTTTAGAATATATCAAAAATCAAATAGAAGCTTTAATTTCTAAAAAATAAACTCCTTATTTATATCCTGACATATTTTGGTAATAATTTTTTGTCCGCTTTGAGCAGAAGCTGGTAACCCTCCACCAATAAAAGTCCACTGACCACACATATAAAAATTAGCTAAATTGGGTAAAGTTATTTTTAAACCATGTGCTAATTCCTTAAAATTAAAAATAGTTGGTTTCCAACCTTCCATAGAACCCTGCCAATTATTAGTGTAACGCTTAAAAGTAATTGGCGTAGCAACATCAATAACTTCAATATTACCTTTTATTTCCGGATAAAATTTTTCTAGCTCGGGAATAATAAGACTACTGAGTTTAATTTTTTCTGCTTTGTAAAGAACCGGATCTTTCCTTAATTTTTCCCAAAAACTAAAATCATCTTCTAATATAATTTGTAAAACCGAAGTATGTTTTTCAGATAAAGTAGGGTCATAACAAAAATGTCTAACACTTAAAAACGGAATGTTTTTCCCATTAAATAATATTGGGCGATTTAATTTAATAGTTCGCATCCAAGAATATTTAGCCAGATCTGCTTTAATACCCAAATTTAACATAATGATAGAAGCAAATACCGGTATTTCTTGATAATAAGCAGAAATTATTTCATCAATATATTTACCGTTCAAAATTTCAAAAATAGTATTATAGCCATCACCAGCAGAAACAATGAGATCCCCTCTTATTTCGTTGTCATTAAAAAGTTTTATCCCTATAGCAGTATCATCAGTAATTAAAATTTCCTTTACTTCATTTTCATAAAAAATTTTACCGCCTAATGATAAATATCGTTTTAACATTCGATCAATTAAAGCATTAGAACCGCCAATAGGATAATCTGCATTGTTACTGGAAAACCAGGCTAAAACCATAAAAAGAACATAAACAGGTAAATCAGAAATATCAATTATATTATTAATTATTTCCTTAAGAATAGGATTAGTAAATTTTTCAGAGTATTGATTAATAGTCATTTCACGATGTTGCCAAATAAAAAATAACCCAGGTAATGCTTGTAAAAGATAAAAACTCCTTTGAAATATATTCAATTTATTTGAAGGTAAAACTACTTTAGTACATTTTTTTACTTGCTTAATAAAATGATTAATAGATTTAATATCTTCTGGAAAATATTGTAATAAATGACGTTTTAACTGTTCTAAATTAGTATAAATTTTATATTCTTTTTGATTAATTTCAATTGTTTTAAAAATAGTATGATTATAGAAATCGGTATTATCTAAAACACCTAAAGTTTGCCATAAATTATAAAAATAATCGTTTTTATTAGAAGAACCAACTAACCAATGAATACAACCATCAAAACGAAAATTTTTTCTTACCCAAGATGTACATAAACCACCGGCAATTTTATGTTTCTCATAAATTTCTGTTTCAAAACCATTAATTTGCCCAAAAATACCAGCAGATAAACCAGCTACACCAGAACCAATAATAAGGATTTTTTTCTTCATTTTAATTAATTGTAAAACTATGTGAAAATAAATACAAATTAAAAATTCTGCCCCCAATAAGTTAGAATATTAATTTCATCTCTACCAAAACCTATATCCGCAGATAAATAATACTCTAACGGAGCAACCATATTATAACGCAATCCTATACCATAAGAAATATTATATTGTGTTAAACTTAATTCACTTAATTTTTTTTGGACTTGCCCTAATTCACCAAAAATTGCTAATTGAAATAAACTATAATTTATTTTAAATAAATCCATTAAAAAAAATTTTAATATAGGAAAACGATATTCCAATTGAAACGCTTGCATAACATTACTGCTAAATCTATCAGAAATATAACCCTCTGCCAACCATGCCGCCAAAAGAAGGTAAAAAATAAAATGGTGTATCCTGAAAAGCTTGCTGATACAATACTCGAAAAGCCAAAATATTTTCCGGATAAATCTGAAAATATTTTCGTAAATCTAAATTGACTTTAAAAAAACTATAATCACTACCAAAAACTTTATTACTAACATCAAACAAAAAGCTTAAATACTCACCTTACCACGGGTTATAAGTATTATCTCTGGTATCATAAATTATCCCAAAAGAAATCATTGGTAAAAATCCACCAGTTGCCCCAAGAATGGGTTCAGTAAAATCTACAATTGTTCTGTTCTCTAAATATAATGAGGTATCAAAAAATAAATTATTTTGTATATCATTTTTAAAATCTAAATCTAAATTAATCAAACTATGCCGGTATAATTTATATTTATTGTCTGACTTATTATTATTAATACCAAAAAATTTGTGTTTAATATTATCATAATGAGATTCTAAATTCACAACAGATAAACCTTTAGTATTACTGGGAATTTCTGTTCTAATATCAAAATTTGAAGCTTGATTAGTTAAATAATAACTGTAGTCTATATCAGTTTGAAAATATTTATCAAATAATGAATAGTTATTAATACCAGCACCTAAACTAAAACCCAGATCAGTAGAATAAGCTATTTTTGGATAAAGTGTAAAAGTTTGTTTCGTAAAATATTTTTCTTGACTATTTAAAATACTTTTATTTTCCACAATTTTTTCACCTTTAAGCCAAACTTCTTTAATATTTTCAGGTTTAAATTTATCTTTAATATCACCTTGATAAAAAATAAAATTAGCTGTGGCATTAGGTTTAATAACTCCTAAAAAGCTTTCTTTTTTTATTTTAGTTCCAGCTATTTTAGTAACCGAATTTATAACATCTAAATTACTTAAACCTGCGGAATGTAATAATTCTATTTCTTGAAAATAGCTAGTTGGCAAATCATTTCCCGGAATAGGGAAATTACTACCAATACTAATTGGTACCTTTTTTTCGAAAGCTTTATGAACTAAAAACAAGGCGTTTGATAAATTTTCAGAATCATTATTCTTAACACTTAACAAATTCGGGGTAAAAACAACCTTTTTTTCAGACATTAAATCTAATAAATTATCTAAATTTTCAGGACAAGTTATGCTAAAACAATGTTCTATAGCATCTATACCTGCATTAATCATTTCTAAAACGGCAATATCTGTATCTACAATGGCAAAAACCGGTAAATTTAAAAGATGCGCTTGGTTAATAATGGCTTTAGCTGTTGCTAAATCAAGAGAATTATTTTTTTTAGTATAAGCGATTGAAATAAAACTTACACCTTGTTTCTTTAATTCTAAAATTTTTTTTATTGCCATAGGAATATTTTTTACTTCAAATATACCGGTTTGATAAAAATAATGCGACTTTGAATATAAAATACCTTCCTTATATCCATTTGCTACCGTAAATAGAGGTCCACTAAAATAAATCTCAGGTGTTTTAAGATTTTTTTTTGTTTCTAAATTTGTTATTTCTATTAAATCTTCGATATTATCACCAACATCATAAACAGAGGTTATACCATTAATTAAACTATTTTTTCTGGCATCTGCCATATTAGAAAGATATTCGGTGTATAAATAACTATGCCCTTTTTCAAACAGATTTTTAATATGTTCATTAGGTGGTGAAAAAAAATGGGTATTAGTATCTATAAAACCAGGCAATACAGTATATTTTTCAGCAGAAATAACAATAGTATTTGTTGGGATAACAACTGGCTCATCTAAAATTTCTTTGATTAAATTATCTTCTATAACTATAATTTTATTTTCTTTAATTTCTTGATCATAAAAAAGTTTACCGGCCTTAATATAAATAATATCTTGAGCAAAAAGAAAACCAGAGCCTAAATAAAAAAGAAAAAAAAGTAAACCTAAAAAATAAGAAAATTTCATTATTTAACTAATTACCTTCATTTTTTTCCACGAACCGTTTTTAAATCGCCAGGTACAAATTACACCTAAAACAAAAACATAAAAAACTAAAACACCCCAAGCATAAAAAACAGATAAATTTAAAATTTCCAAAACAAAAAAAGTTGGTATTATTAGAACAAGAATAACAGATATAGCCACTATTTTCATAATAAAATGCGTATCTCCAGCACCACGTACTGCTGAAGAAAAAATAATAAAAAAGATATCAAAAAATGAATAAATCGCCACAAATTTTAATAAAATTTTTGCTGTTTTAAAAATTTCATTATAATTACCTTGAGCATGAGAGCTAAAAACAGTTAAAAATATTTGTGGAAGAAAAAAACAAAAAAAAGCAATAATTGAAACATAAACTAAACTAACTTTAAAACCAGTAAATACACTTTTTTGAGCAATATTAATTTGTTTAGCTCCAATATTTTGTGCAACTAGAATACCCACAGCAATGCCAATACCTGTTAGCGGCATAAAAATAATCATATTGATATTAAAAGCAATATTTGATGCCGCTAAATAAATGGTATTAATTCTACCAATTAATAATACAAAAATAGTAATACCTATCATATCTAAAAAAATTTGTAATCCTTGAGGAAACCCATATTTAATTAATTTTTTAAACAAATTAAATTCAAATTTGAAACGAACTTCACGAGCAAATAAATTTAGTTTTTTTTCCTGTAAAATTAAACATAAATAAGAAACAAAACCAATAAAGCCAGAAATTGCAATAGCATAGCCCGCCCCTTTTATACCAAATTCTGGAAAACCCCAATTACCAAAAATAAGTAAATAATCAAACAAAACATTAGTAAATGTACAAATAGAAGTGACCATAAACAGAACCCATGTTTTACCAATACCAGAATAATAACTAGCTAAAACATTGCTTAAAAGCGGGAATAATGCAAATAAACAAAGTATTTGAAAATAATTAATTTCATATTGTTTTACTAAACTTTCATGCCCAATAATATTAAAAAAAGGTATTGCTAA
Organism: uncultured Candidatus Marinamargulisbacteria bacterium; assembly: GCA_964521915.1. Classification (GTDB taxonomy): domain Bacteria; phylum Margulisbacteria; class Marinamargulisbacteria; order CAZFTP01; family CAZFTP01; genus CAZFTP01. The sequence goes on along the minus strand of CAZFTP010000009.1, from coordinate 54,072 downwards.
AGGCCATAGACACATTTGAAAAAACGCACCTGCAAAAGCTAGAAAAATTCCTTGCCAAATAATTTTTTCAATCATATGTTTTTGATCTGCACCATAATATTGAGCAATAAAAATACCAACGTAAGTGATAGTACCTAAAAAAATAGAAAAAATGGAAAAATTTAACATACCAGCCGGCATTACCGCGGCAACAGCTTCAGGAGAATACCAAGTTAAAAAAATACGATTAATAATGTGTTGTAAAGCAAAAATACCGGTATTTAACATTAGTGGGACAGCAATAAACAATAATTGTAAATAACCACCGGGTAGAAAAAATTTATTTTTTAACCTATTTATCATGCTTATTATAGTATATTTATTTTAAAATTTTGACTATTCACAAAAAATTTGATAGAAGCTAAAAAAAGCTTATAAAGGCGCAAAGGAACAGATCCCCAACAACAATACCAACTACTTACCCCTTAACTTCGTGATTCTTATTTCTTTCAGTTTTTGGTACTATTATGTTAATATAATTCTATGTTATTAGATTTAACAAGCCTAAAAAAAGCCATTAATTCTTTTGAAAATGCGTTGCAGGTTTATCATCAACCTGAATTCCAAAACTACTCTTTGAAGCTACAGAATACAATTGAAGCTGGGGTAATCCAAAATTTCGAATTTACTTATGAACTATCATGGAAATTTATTAAACGTTGGCTTTCTTTAAATTTAGGTAAAGATCATATTAATGGTCTTACAAAAAAAGAATTATTTAGAATTGCTGCCGAAAATAAACTGATAGAAAATTCAGAAAACTGGTTTACCTACCATGAAGCTAGAAATGAAACCTCGCATACTTATAATGAACTTGTGGCTGCAGATATTTTAGAAGTAGCCGAAAAATTTATTATTGATGCAAAAATTTTACTAACTAGTATTGAAAATAGAAATGATTAAACTTTCTGATAGTGAATTAAAACTGATAAAATCAATTCTTGCTGTTCAAATCCCGGGCTATAAAGTGAAAGCATTTGGTTCAAGAATTTCTGGTAAAGCCGAAACATATTCAGATCTAGACCTAGTTGTTATTGGTAAATCAAAATTATCTCTTGAACAAAAAGCGCATCTTAAGGATGCTTTCTCCGAATCCAATTTACCTTTTCGAGTAGACATTTCAGATTGGAATACATTATCAGACGAATTCAAAAAAATTATTAAAAACAATAATATAATCATACAGGAAGCTAATTAAAAAATGATCGGCATTGATATAATAGAAATAAAAAGAATAAAAAAAATTATTAAAGAACATGGCAACAGATTCTTACAAAAAATTTTTACTGAAAAAGAGATAAAATATTGCGAACAATTCAATAATAAATACGAACGTTATGCCGCTCGTTTTGCGGCAAAAGAAGCTATTGCAAAAGTAATAAAAGATGGTCCTGGTAATTTTTGGTTGGATATGGAAATCCAAAACCAGCCTAACGGTGCTCCGTATGTAATTTTATCGGAAAGATTACAACAAATTATCAAAAAGCCTATTGAAATTTCACTCTCGCATTGTCATGAATATGCCGTAGGTGTCGCTTATTTAACTTGATTTTTTATATCTGGAGAAGCAAAGAGTAGACTAGCCAGACAGGAGAAAAAAATTGAAACAATTACTAAATGAAATTGATAGTTTGCAAGCAAAAATCAATCAAAACCGCCCATTTGATAAAGAAACGCTTAAGAAATTGCAAGACTATTTTAGAATTGATGCCACGTACACCAGTAATGCGCTTGAAGGTAATTCATTAACTCTTTGCGAAACAAAAGTCGTTATTGAAGATGGTCTAACTATCGGCGGTAAACCATTAAGAGATCATTTGGAAGCAACGGGACATAATCTTGCCTATAACGAAATTTTCAAGCTTGTTAAAAATCAAGAAATTTCAGAGGCAAATATCAAATTGCTACATAAAATTTTCTATACCCAAATTGATAATCTTAACGCTGGCCATTATCGTAAGGTAATTGCTTTTATTAGTGGTAGTAAATACCCTTTACCAGCACCAGACCAACTTCCTGATTTAATGGAAAGGCTACCTTATACTCTAAAAAACTTACGCCAAAAATATCATCCTGTAGTTTTCGCTGCAATGGCCCATTTGGAGTTTGTCTTTATACATCCCTTCATTGATGGCAACGGTAGAATTGCCCGACTTTTAATGAACTTGGCCTTATTACAAAGCAATTTTTGTTTAGGTATCATTTCTAATGAAAACAGACCAAAGTATATTGCCGCTTTGGAAGAAGCTCATGAAAATAATGCACATTTTTTACAATTTATTGCAGAACGTGTAAAAGAAACTCAAGAACAGTATTTAAAAATTTTTCATATTTAATCTCATGTATCGTATTCGTATCCACACCAACCCTTTTCATTTTTATAAACCTCTCCCATTTGCGGATTTGAAAAATCTTTTTCAAGATTATAACGGCAAAATTGATCTAGAAATTGGTGTTGGAGATGGTTTATTTTTAAAAAAATATGCTGTTTTGAACCCCGAAAAAAATATTATCGGAGTAGAAATTAGAAAACCCCTAGTAGAAAAAATTTGGGTAGAATTAGCCGAAGAAAAAATCCACAACATCTTACTTTTTTACGCTAAGGCAGAAAATTTAATAAAAGAGATTATCCCCAAAGCCTGTATTGAAAATCTATTTATTTTTCATCCGGATCCTTGGGTAAAAAAATACCAAAATAAACGAAGAGTTATAAACCAAGAATTCCTTAACTTAATTAAACCCAAACTAATACCAAATGGTAAAATTTACGTTACAACTGATAACCCTATCTTAGCCGAAGATATTTCTGCACAATTCAAAAAACAACCGGAATTTAAACTTATCGAAGATGAATACTTTTGGCAAAATTACTACGAAACCCATTGGCAGAAAGCCACTGCCCAAAAAGGGAGAAATCATTATTTTTGGGTTTTTTCTAAGGGTCAAGCCCCTTAAACCCAGGGGAGATATCTTTTCTTAAAGGGGGGCAGGATCCTTAAAAACCCCAGGGGCTTCGCCCCGACACACCCAAGAGATTTTTTTCTTCTGTCTCCTGAGCCCCACTAGTGCCTAGTGCCTTTTGCCTAGTGCCTATTCCCAACAATCTCTAATGATTTGGAACTCTTTAAAAACCGGTTCTAATTTTTGCCAAAAATCATTTTTTGACCATGATTTAATAATTTCAACTCCTAATTTTCTTTTTTGCTCAACTTTTTCTGGTTTATTCTTAATTTCCAGCAATGATTCTGCAAGAGATTCCGGATTCTTTAAATCCAACAAATACGCTGCATCTCCAACCTGATCTCTTAAACCAGGCAAATCTGAATAACAAACCGGGCAACCAAAAGAAAAAGCCTCTAATGGCGGTATATTTGTTGGTCCGCAATAACTTGGCATTACCAATGCTAATGCCGATTTATATAATACCGGAATTTCTTCAATATCAACAAAACCAGGAAAAACTATTTGTTCAAAAAGCCCAAATTCTTCTACCCTTCGTTTAATATAGTCACAATTACCTTTATTTGAGCCGGTAAAAACTGCAAATATTATCATATTATATTTTTCTTTTAAAATTTTTAAAGCTTCCAGTATATAGATATGATTTTTATGCGGCCAGAATTGCGCCGGATAAAAAATAAAATCACCTTTAATTTGATATTTTTCTCTGATCTTTTTTTCAGTAGCAATATCTTTTTCTAAATTAATTTCAAATGAAGATAAAAATGGCAATACTTTTATTCTATCGGCATCTAATTGGTAACGCCTAATTAAATTATCTTTTCCTGTTTCTGATTCCGTTATTATGGCAACTGCTTTTTTTAAAGCTTTTTGATAAAAATCGTCACGGCGTTCGAACTGCCGATTATCTCTGACTTCCGGAAATTCCGGAAAATCACGATGCATTAAATCCCAGACAGTTACGATATAATTCAATTTAACTAAATCTAAAGCCGCTTCACATGGGCTAAGAAAATAGACTAAATCAATCTTATGTTTTAATAAAACTTTTTCCATGGAAGAAAGTTGCAACTTAAACCGTTTAGCAACAAAAAAGAAAAATAAATTTCTCAAAACCTGCCGTTTAATCTTTTGGAAAACCCCAGTCTTAATTAATACAATTTCTATACCGGTTTTTGAAAAATCTTGGAAAATATTATTACTAATAGTAAAAAATTTAAATTCATAATCAAAATTTTCTAATCTTCTTAATAGATTAACTAAATTTAATTCGTATTGAAATCCACCACCGGATTCTAATTCACTACCTAGAAATATGGCTATTTTCATTATTTTTTTTCCTTATGCATCCCTATGGAGCTTCGCTTCGGGGTTTTATCTATGTATACCCAGGTGGCGGAGCCACCTGGGTATACAAAAAAAATTTCTAAGGGACTTCGTCCCTTAAACCCTATTTTTTTTCTCCTGTCTCCTGACTCCTGTCTTCTGTCTCCCAAGCCTAACTTTGTGCCTTTGTGCCTTAACTTCTTCCTTAAATCTCCTCACTACTTCTTTTATCTGTTCTTCAGTCAAACTCATCCCACTCGGTAAATAAAAACCTCTTCTAGCCATGCGTTCAGCTACCGGATATTTCTCACCTTTAAAAAAGCCCATTCTTTGTAACACTGGTTGCTCGTGCATACACCAAAAAAACGGTCTGGTACCAACCTTCACCTCTGCTAATTTTTTCATGGCTTCAACTGCATCATAAGAAACTTCATTTTTTAAAACCATGCCAAATACCCAATAAATGTTTTTAGCATAATCAGTTTTTACTAAAGGTAATTCAATAAAGTCACAATCTCTTAACAATTCTGTATATAATTCACCAATTCTTCTTTTCTTATTCACAAACTCATCAATTCTCTCTAACTGCGCTAAGCCTAAAGCCGCCTGTAAATTAGTAATTCTGGCATTCCAACCTAATTCTTCATGCACAAATCTGCGTTGCGGTTGAAAACATAAATTTCTTAAAGAACGACATTTTTCTGCTAATTCTATGGAATTTGTCACTATCATGCCGCCTTCACCAGTAGTAATATGTTTATTAGGGTAAAAACTAAAAGTACTGATATCACCAAAACTACCGCACAATTGATTCTTATAAGTTTGACCATGCATTTCTGCAGAATCTTCTATAATTTTAAGATTATATTTTTTTGCCAGCTCTAAAAGCGGATCCATATCAACCGGTAAACCATAAATATGTACAGCCATAATTGCCTTAGTTTTAGGAGTAATTTTAGCCTCAATTTGAGTTACATCCATATTCCAGGTTTTTGGGTCACTATCTACTAAAACTGGAATAGCCCCACTCCTAACTATTTGGTTAATACAAGAAATAATAGTAAAGGTTGGCATGATTACTTCATCGCCAGGTCCAATTCCCAGAGCAGTAACTGCCAAATCTATAGCTAAAGTTCCATTGGCAACTGCAATTCCATATTTTCTATTTACAAATTTAGAAAATTTTTCTTCAAATTCTTTAATAAACGGACCTTCAGAACTAATCCAACCGGTCTCTATACATTCAAGTAAGTATTTTTTTTCATTTCCATTTAGTAAAGGCTCATTTACCGGAATAAATTCCATTTTAAACCTCTATTTTTACTTCGGAATCAATAATACTATCAAAACGCACTTTATCCATTTCCCCTAAATAAGGCCCTTGTTTAATTTCAATAATTTCACTTTCTTCAAGCATTTTAAAACCATGCCCACCAAAGGCTAACAAAATTATATCTCCTTTATTAAGTATAGTGCTTTTCAAATATTTTTGATCATCATTATAAAAATCAGCTCTTACCTTTCCACTTTTTATCAATAAAACTTCCTTGGTATATTGAACGTTTCTTTCAATAATATTATGAACATGAGGTTGAATAAGATGGTCTTTTTCACGTTTCATGTAAGCTAGTTGCTGGGAAAATTCATTAGGAGTAAAAAATTCAATACCCTCTTTTTCAAAATTAGCTCTAATTATTATTGCGAGAAGTTTATTGTTATCAATTATTTGGGTAATCATAATTTTAAAAAATATTATATTGGCTTCTCCAATATAATAAAAAAACTTTAATGGTGGGCAGTAGAGGGCTCGAACCTCTGACCCCATGCTTGTAAGGCATGTGCTCTACCAGCTGAGCTAACCGCCCAAGATTTTTTCATTATACTAATAGTATAATAATTTGTCTATTATATGCCATTAGCGGTTCATTTGATTTTCTAAGGGGGCAAGCCCCCTTAAACCCCGGGGTTTTATCTATGTATACCCAGGTGGCAGAGCCACCTGGGTATACGAAAAAAAGATTTTCTAAGGGACTTCGTCCCTAAAACCCTGTAAAGTATAGATTTTAAATCAAATACCGGTTATAATATTTTAAAAAATATGAATTTTTAAGGCGGAGCCTTAAAGCCCGACCGGCAGGTCAATTAGGGGTTTAAGGGGCGAAGCCCCTGAGAAAAATAATTTTTCCCGTACTCTTTTTTGCGAAGCAAAAAAGAGTACAAAAAAAATTGACCACAGGTCAAAAAAGGAGAAACCTAATGGGAAGCTTAATTAAAAAGCGCCGTAAAAAAATGCGTAAACATAAATATAAAAAGTATGGTCGTAAAATGAGAACCGGTAAAAAATAAATAATTTAGCATGAACAATAAAATACTAATTGTTGCGGCTGAAAAAACTTATATTAATGCTTTAGAATTAGTTTTAAATAGTGTCGGTTATGAAACTGTTTCAACCACTAATGGTGATGACACCAAAAATTTAGCAGAAACAGAAAATCCGGCACTTATTATAATTGATAATAAAATGCCGCAAATTCCCGGTGAAATTATCAGTGTTCTTCTAAAAAATAGCGAGAAAACTAAAAATATCCCTATTCTATTATTAATTCCAAAAGCAAAAATGGCTGGCGGAATTCAACTTGGCTCGTTTTCTTCCTCGTATTTAATAAAACCTTTTAAATCTGAAGTTTTGTTAGAAAAGATTAGTTCCATTCTCTAAAACAAAAAACTGGAATATAAATTCACTATTATTGTCAATTTTTCGATAACTACCGCTATTTTCTGATAAAAAAATTTCCGAATAGTCCCAGCTAGTCACTCGAATTTTTGGGTCTCAAAATTCATAACCAAATTTTTATTTAAACAAAAACTTCGAAACCGTTTTTTTACTTTTTCTTTACCAAGTACTTCCATTAGCTCAAAAATACCTGGTCCAACTGTAACACCAGTTAAAACTAATCGGGAGGTATGAATTAAGATTGCGGCATTAATATTTAGTTCATTAGCAGTTAATCTTAAAACCTTCTCAATGTTATTTGCGGAAAAATCAGAAATTTTATCTAAATTTGTAGCCAATTTTTCTAAATACTCAACATTTTTTTCACTAGTGAAATGTTTTTTTATTCCTGTTTCATCAAATTCTCTAGGATCATTAATAAAATATGACAAATGATCTATAATCTCAAAAACTGATCTAGCACGAGATTTTAACAATTCGATTTCCTTTTTATAATCTGAAAAATCAATTTTTTCTACAGTCTCCAGTCTCCTGTCTCCTGTATTCGTGAGTTCTAAACACTCTTGTCCAGAATTATCCAGAATATCAATTAATGCTTCTATATCTACTAATTTCAAATGTTCTTTATTAAGCCAAACTAATTTATTTGGATCAAATACAGCCGGGCTTTTAGATACTTTAGTTAAATCAAATTTTTCTAATAAATCATTTTTAGTAAATACTTCCTGATCTTTATATCCCCACCCTAACCTAGCCAAAAAATTGATTAACGCTGATGGCAAAATACCTTGCTTTTGGTATTCATCAACCCCCATTGCACCATGACGTTTTGATAAACGTTCTTTGTCAGAACCTAAAATCATTGGAATATGGGCAAAAATCGGTAAATTAAAACCCAATGCCTGAAATAACAATATATGTTTTGCCGTATTAGTAAGATGATCCATCCCACGAATTACATGGCTGATCTGCATTAAGGCATCATCAATTACAACACTAAAATGATACACCGGCCAGCCATTACTTTTAAGAATTACAAAATCAGTTAATTCTTTCTTGGGTACACTAACTTGCCCAATAATTAAATCTTGAAACGTTACTTCTTTAATTTCTTCAAGAATTCTAAAATAAACGGCACCGTCTTGTTCATAAGCCAAACCTTGAGAAATTAATTTTCTTGCGTAATCCTGGTAAATCGTTAGGCGTTCAGACTGAATAATCGGTTCAGCATCGTAATTTAAACCAAGATAAGCTAAGCTTTTAAAAATTTGTTCGGTTGATTCTTTAGTAGATCTTTCGGTATCTGTGTCTTCTATCCTAAGTACAAATTGTCCATTATTCTGCCTGGCAAATAACCAATTATAAAGAGCGGTTCTGGCTCCTCCTAAATGTAAATAACCGGTAGGTGATGGTGCAAATCTAGTTTTAATCATTGTTATTATCTATAATTCGTAGAAGCTTTGCTTCCACAAATATTCATTTTATGATAATAATTATAGTAACATGAATATAAATAAAATCAAAAATGACTTTCCTGAACTTAATATATCAATGAGTGGGAAACCATTTTGCTATTTAGATAATGCGGCAACTACCTTAAAACCAATCACCGTTATTGACCGAATGCAAAACTTTTATCTAAAAGAATATGCGACTATTCATCGTGGTATTTATCCATTAAGCCAAGAAGCAACTGATTTATTTGATAATGCCCGAAAAATAGTAACGGATTTTATTAATGCAAAATCAAATAACGAGATTATTTTTACCAGAGGTACTACAGAGGCAATAAATCTTGTAGCAACTTGCTACAGCCAATTAATTGAACCTGGTTCAGAAATTATAATTAGTGAGATTGAGCATCATGCAAATTTAGTGCCTTGGCAAGAAGCCGCTAAACGCCATAGTTTAACTTTAAAATTTGCTAAAACTAATGATGATGGCAGTTTAGATTTACCTTATTTTGAGAATTTATTTACCAATAGAACAAAATTAGTGGCTATTACACATGTTTCTAATGTTTTAGGAATTGTTAACCCAATAAAACAAATAGCCGAGATTACCCATAAAAATAATGCGGTAATTTTAGTTGATGGAGCCCAAGCCATTGCCCATTTACCGGTTAATGTACAAGATCTAAATTGCGATTTTTACTGCTTTTCCGGACATAAAATTTATGGTCCAACCGGCATTGGTGTTTTATATGCAAAAAGTGATCTTTTAAAACAAATGCCGCCATACCAATTTGGCGGGGATATGATTGAAAAAGTAGAACTTAAAAAATCAACCTATAAAGATGCACCAGAAAAATTTGAAGCCGGCACCCCAGCTATTGCGGAGGCAATTGGTTTAGGCGTAGCTATAAATTACTTAAAAGATTTAGGTATGGAAAATATTAATAACTATGAACATGAATTATTGCAATTCTCTTTAAATGAATTTTCTAAATTGCCAGATATTAAAATTTTTGGTACAAATAAAGAAAAATCCGGGATAATTTCTTTTAATTTAGGGGAAATTCATCCGCATGATGTAGGTACTATTTTGGCAGAAGCTGGTATTGCTGTAAGGGTTGGGCATCATTGTTCTTATCCAACTATGAAGCGCTATAAAGTTCCGGCTATGGTAAGAGCTTCTTTGGGAATTTATAATAAAAAAGAAGATATCTTAAATTTAATTGATAATTTAGAAAAAGTTAGAGTAATATTTAAGAAATAAAATGGCAAATTTAGAACAATTATACCAAGAAACAATTTTAGAACATAATAAAAATCCGCGTAATTTTAAGAAAGAGATTGCTTATACACATAGCTCTCACGGAAAAAACCCAGTATGTGGAGATGACTATAATATTTTCCTAAAAATTAATGGTGATATAATAGAAGATGTAAGTTTTGAAGGAGAAGGTTGTGCTATTTCAAAAGCCAGCGCATCTATTTTAACAACTCAATTAATTGGAAAGAAAATCGAAGAAGCTTTAAAACTTAAAGATAGCTTTATAAAGTTAGTTACCGTAAACCAAGAGTGTGGAGAATGTAAAAAATGCCTTGGTAAATTGCAAATTTTTGAAGGGGTTAAAAAGTATCCTATTAGAATCAAATGTGCAACCTTAATTTGGCATGCTTTAGAATCTGCGCTTAATAATCCGATAAATAAGGAGTAAGTAGTATTATGACTAAAAAAGTACAATCAAAAAAAGATGATGAAAAAATTAAAATTATTAAAGCTTTTATTGAAGATAATATAAAACCTGTTTTACAAATGGATGGCGGAGATGTGGAATTTATAAACTATGAAGATGATATTCTTAAAATTCGTTTAAAAGGTGCTTGTATGCACTGCCCATCTGCAAATATGACCTTAAAATTCGGAATTGAAAACAGATTAAAACAAGAAATACCTGACATAAAAGAAGTAGTAGCAGTTTAAAAGAAGTTTTAAGCCCCGGGGGTTTTTAAGAGGCTTGCCTAAGGGGTTTAAGGGGACGAAGTCCCCTTAAAAATCGTCTTCGTTTCATTTGGCTTTAGCCACATGAAACAGAAAAAATCCATGTTTACTTTTTAACATAAATTGGCACTTACTTATTAGCAAATAAGATAAGGAGTTAATTTATTGTGGCTGGAACACAAATACGACATCCCGAATCATCAAATCCAACAAGTCCTAGATTATCAAGTCACCCTTTACCAAAACCAGGAGAAAGTACACCTGTAATACCAGGACAATCAACTGCAACGCCTCCTGTTATTTCACCACCACCTTCACTACCCGCTGGTTTAAATGCGACCAGCAGACCAACTACAGCGCCTAACCCACCTCTTGTAATGCCAAACCCAAACCCACTAACTACAGTTTCAAGTTCTGCAACACCTATTGTTATTGAACAATCTGAATTAGATTCAATTTGGGAAGAATTAACGCCTAATACATCTACAACACCAAAATTAACTGCTATGTTTAATGAAAATAAAGAAGTATTATTTGCGAAAATAACAAAAATATTAGAACAAAAATTTTTAAGCTGTGAATTCAAAAAAATATCCCAGGCTGATTTAGATAAAATAAAAGAATTATTCAAAAAAATAGATGAAATAAGTGAATCAGATAAAAAAACTTTTATTACAAAAAATTTAGCTCATCATTTTTTATGGGCTTTTAAGTTTATTTCTACAAATCAAGAAAGTCTTTATAAAAACATGGAATTTCTTGCAGAAACCTTAAATACTAATGACTTTTTAGATACAACTATAAAATTTATTTTGGGTACCACAAAATTTAAAGGCGTAATAGACGAAAAAAAATTAGAAACAGCTATTGAAAAATTTATAGCATTACCTAATCAAGAAGAAAAAGAGTTATTAATAAGATATTTTTATGAAAAAGGTGGAAACTTTTCTTACAAAGGGTTTAAAAAAATTCTAAAAAAACTTAATATATCTGAAGAACAAAAAACCTCCTTTTTACATTTATGTCAAAAAACTCTAGATACTCACCTTAGTAGAACAGAAATCGTAGGAATTGCTAAGTCTACTATTAGTATAGATTCATCTGAAATATTAGAAGCCCATTTAGAAAGAATTCAAAATGCATATAAAAAATCAAAAACTGACAAAAATAGTTCTTCAAATACCAAGTTAAAACAAGAAGTGCAAAGACAAATATTAGAATTAATCGGCAAAATTGAAAAGCATCCATATCTAGCCAAAAATAAAAAAATTGCTCCATTTTTAACTAAATTACAAGATATGAAAATAAAAATTGAAAAATCAACATATTTTTGGGATTTAGATAACTTATCAAAGGAATTAACTGCTTTAAACAAAATTTTTGAAATATCAAGTTCAACAGATACGCCAGATCTACTTTGGTTAGATTTAAAATTAAATCAATTATACAATAACCCTAATGTAACAATTAAAGATTATATAACTGTGTTAGATATAAGTATTGATTATTATACGAAAAAAGCGAAATCTAAATTTTTTAATAGTGATTTAAAAAAAATTAGAGATGAATTAATAAGATTAAAAACAGGAATTGAAGAATTTAAATATTTACAACAAGGTAATGTTAGTGCTTTTACACAAGAACAGTTTTCTAATTCTCAATATTTAAGTTATGTTTCATCGCTTTTTTCACAAAAACTTGATTATGTGTTAAAAATTGAAAATCAGGAAAATTCAACTCAACCTTTACCTTTATTTAAAGACCCTCAAACACTCGCAACTATTGAAAGTCAAAAAGATTTAGAAACATATTTTTCTCAACCTGATATAGAAAAATTTGGTCAAATAATTTTACTTCATAAGGACTTAGGTGACTTATTAAAAGACAATTCAATTAAAAAACTAATAGCAAATAATAGTAACCCCACTATTCAACATTTTGTTTTTACTACGCTACTCCAATTATTAGAAAAAATTAATCTTTTACCAGATAGTAAAGACAAAACTAATCAACTTAAAAAAATCACTGACTTATTACTAAAGTTTTTACCTATAAAAGATAAAAAAATTGACACTAGCCAAATATGTGACATTAATATTATGCTTTTAAGCCAAATTCTGGATAAATTAAATACTAATAAAACTTTTATAGCTAAAAATAAAAAAACTCTTCAACCATTAGTAGCTTCCTTAGAAGAAAAATTTCAAGATACAACTACCTCGCCAGATCCAGCAAACCCTGCCCCACCAGCAACAAGTACTATTACTCGTAAAGAACTTGCTCAAAAAAGAATAACTAAAGCATTAGAACCATTAACTAAATTAAATACAGAATTATTAAGTAGATTAAATAAACTAAAAGAAATTTTAGAAGCAATGAAAAATCCTGATGGCAGTCTCAGATTTCAAGAACAATTAACTACAATCACAAAACTAATAGATATTTTAAATAGCGTTCCTAAGGATCCAGATCAAAGTATGGTGGATTTTTTACGGTTACCCGATTATTTAAAAAAACACAGAATAAATTTAACTTTAACTATTGATATCTTAACTAAAGTAGGTTTAAAGGATAATTTGCCAGATGGTTTAGAATTCAACCTTACCAAAATTTTTGAAAACGCCAACCCTTTCTTTAAAGATTATTTCTCAACTGCCATAGAAGAAGAAGATCAAAAAAAACAACAACCAATAATTGAAAAATTTAGCGAAGTATCAACTGAAATAACTAAAATGCCAAATTTACCAGACAATACTGCTATCTTTACCTCCTTAATAGAAAAAATTTCTGCCGACCCGCAAATACTGCTAAAATTAGTCACTCAAAAAGAAGATTTAAAAGATTTAGCTGAAAAATGGCACAAAATAAAAAACCAACATAGTGAATTAACTAGAACACTTTCTAGTTTATCCCCAGACCAAAAACCTGCTAAAATTCAAGAAATTAGAACTGCTATTAATGAATTTAATGCAGAATTAAATACTTTATTAACAAATATTGAAACCGTAACTCCTGCTTCAGATATGTCGCCTGAGTTGCTAAATATTTTAAAAAGTTTAATTGATAACTCTACAACAAAAAATAAACTTGAATTAGCCATGAAAAAAGCTACATTACTACCCCAAATTGATATTAAACTCAAAAGTGTTTTGGAGAATCCGAAAGAGCCTAAAAAAATTCAAGAGTTCCAAGCACATCTATTAGAAATTGGTAGTTCTTTAGAACCAAGTACTGCTAAAAGCGTAATTGAAACAGCACTAAAAAATTTATTTGAGCAAAATGAAAATACTATTTTTTCTAAAGAATCTAAGCAAGCTATTCTTCAACTTTTTAGCACAATGCGAAGTCAAGGATATAAAATACCAGCTGTATGGGAAGATTATTTTAGTAAACAAACACCTCCCCTAATGAATGTAATATCACAAACACAACCACGCACCCAACTTTCTTCAAGAATGAAAACCGGAAGAACACCAGAAGAAATAGCTAAAAGAGACCAAATATTAACAGCATTAAGATCTGGAATCAAAACTTAGGCGTTATAAAGGGTCCTTGCACTTAAAAAAAACGCAAACATAGACTTAAAATAAAATAAATAATACGCTAATATAAGAGTATGTATTATTTTCTGCAAGGGATTTTAGAAAATACTATTGATAATAGAATAATAATTAATATTAATGGTATTGGGTATGAAATTTTTGTACCTTTAACCGTAGTTAATCAATTACCTGAAATTGGTGAAGAAACAAAAATCTATACTTATTTTCATATTAGAGAAGATCAACAAAGTTTATATGGTTTTTTATCACCAGAAGATAAAGATTTTTTTATTTTACTTAATTCGGTAAATGGTATTGGACCAAAACTAGCTTTATCTATTTTATCTCAAATAACTATTCCTAATTTAATTACAGCTATAGCTAATAAAGATATGTACACTTTAAACAATTTAGCCGGAGTTGGGCAAAAAAAAATAGAACGCATTATAATAGAATTAAAAGATAAAGTTATTAAACTTTTTTCTGTAGAAAGTAAAAACGAATCTAAAAATAATTTTATCGATTCTGAATATAATCATGATTTAAAACTAGCCTTAAAAACTTTAGGCTATAAAAACGATGAAATTAACCATGCATTTAAAAATGCCGGAGCAAATTTAAAAGAATCAGTTGAATTAGAAGATAATTTAAAGGTATTATTAAAGTATTTATAATATGGATAGAGTAACAAGCGGGATAGAAGGTGTAGATAAATTATTATTCGGCGGATTTCCTAAAGGTCGTGCCTATCTGATTGCCGGTGAACCAGGAACAGGTAAAACTATTTTTTGTCTACAATATTTATTGGCAGGTGCCAAACTTGGTGAAAAAGGTATTTTTATCACCATTGATGAAAAACCCGAACAAGTAATTGCAGATGCAACCGCACTTGGATGGGATCTTACCTCTTACTTAAAAGTCGGCTTAATTCAAATTATTGATGTAACCAATTATTTCAACACCAGTAAAATTGGAGAAGACGGCATAAACATCAAAAACATTGTTAATGATATTTTAGGTTATGTAAGAAAAAGCGGTGCGGCTAGATTAGCTATTGACCCGGTTGCGCCATTAGTCTTTGCGGAAAACAAAATTCCGCAAGTAGCAGAATACATCCGTGAATTAATTTTTGCCATAGAATCTAACGAATTATGTACAACTTTACTTACATCTTATGTACCAGTTGGTTCGGTTAATTTCAGCCAACACGGTATTGAAGAATTTATTGCTTCAGGTATAATACTTTTACGTTTAACAAAATTTGAAAATAAATTTATTCGGACTATTTGGGCAAAAAAAATGCGTGGTACCAGAATAGATTTATCTGAATATAGTTTTGAAATTTTACCAAGACGCGGTATTGTTTTAAGACAACCTATTTAATCTATGACTAAAATTTTAATTGCAGATGACGAACCAAATATTTTAATGCTTTCCGAAGTGATGTTTCAAGAAATGGGTTTTGATGTTTACACCGCTGTTAATGGACAAGATGCCATTAATAAAGCTTTAGAAATTAAACCGGATATCATTATTACCGATATTATCATGCCCATAAAAGATGGTTTTGATGTTTGCCGTTCAGTTAGAAATAACCCGGAAATTAACGATATTCCGATCATTATTCTTTCTGCTATGGGTGACGAATATAACAAAATTACCGGATTTGAAGGTGGTGCAGACGATTATGTCACTAAACCTTTTAATGTTGAGGAACTTAAAGCCAGAGTAAAAGCTCTATTAAGCCGCCATAAAATGCGCAAAATTAGTCTCCTCACACATTTAAAAGAAGAATTAGAATCTACCAAAGATTCATTAGCTATAGCGCAGGAAGTTAATCCTGAAATTGAATATATCCCTAGCGGAATACCTGAACTTGATCAGGCTTTAAATGGCGGTTTGCCAAAAGGATCAAACATTTTAGTAATTGGACCTTTAGGTTCTGGCAAATCAACTTTTTCCCGATTATTTACCGTTGAAGGTCTAAAAAATTGTGAACGCGCCTTATTTATTGCTATTGACGATGCCCCAAAACAAATCAGAAAAATGTTAAGTTTAGAATTAAATAAATCTATTACAGAATACGAAGAATTAGGTTTAATTAGATTTGTAGATGCCTATTCATGGTCTTCTTTTATTACTCAAGAAAACGAGCCATTTGCCATTAACGGTATTTTAGAATTAAACCAATTATCCGGAGTAATTTCTGATGCCGGATTTGAACTAGGTCAAACTGTACAAAATAAACTGGGAGGCAGAAGAATTATTGATTCTATCTCTAGTTTACTCGTAAATTTTGAGTTACCTTCTGTTCAACGTTTTATTAACCAAATTGGCAGAACCGCTATTGCCTTTGGTGGAGTTACAACTTTATTTGTTTTAGAGCAAGGTACGGTAAGTGACCAGGTGTTAAATAATATTAAATACATTATGGATGGCATAATTGAATTCAACGAAAGTAATAATGAAAAAAAATTTAGAGTAGCTTCCATGAAATGGGTACCGTTTAAACAAGATTGGGTTACTTTTCAACTTAATAATAATGAAAATTAAACAAGCAATAATTTTAGCCGGCGGTAAAGGGGTTAAATTACGACCTTTAACTTTTACTACCCCAAAACCATTACTCCCTTTAATAAATAAACCTATTTTAGATTTTATTATTTTAATCTTAAAAAATGCCGGGTTTACCGAAATAATTATTACGCTTGATTATTTAGCAGATTCAATTAAAAAATATCTCGACAATAATAATTTTGGCATAAAAATAACAACTCACGAAATAAAAAAGTTTAATGGCTCTGCCCAAATATTAACAGAATTATCTGACAAGCTTGATGAAACATTTCTGGTTTTGCCCGGTGATATGGTTTTTGATTTACCGTTAAAACAAATTATTGAAAAATTTGAAATTGAAAAAGCAAAAATGGGAGTAATAATTAGAAAAGAACCGGATCTACTTGGAAAAGGCGCTTTTTTAATTAATAATGACCGGATTCAAAAGATTATTTTTAAAAATAATCTAAAAGAACTGCCAAATCTATATTCTGATAGTCTAATTTATTATCTTAAAAAAGATTTACTTAAATTAGTACCTAAAGATGAATCTTTTGACATTCATTTAGATTTAGTAAATAAAGTTTTTAAAGAAGTTGAATCGCCTCACGTTTATTTAAGTGAAGGTTTTTGGGCAGTTGCCGGTAGAATTGAGCCATATTTAAAAAGTAATTTTTGGTTACTACCATTTATTAATCAAGGGCAATATATTGGTCATAATAGTAAAATTTCTCCTTCTGCCAAATTGATTCCGCCTTATTTTATTAATGAAAATTGCGAGATTAACGCAGGTTCAGTTTTAGGTCCAAATGTTATTATTGGACAAGATGTAAAAATCGAAAATAATAGTGAAATAAAAAATAGTATTATTAATCATAATTGCCAAATTCAAGCTAATTCAAAGATTAATTTTTCCTTTATCTCTAATTATTCCAAGTTAGGTAATAATTGTGAATTACGTTACTTAAATGTAGTTAGTGACCATTGCAATTTAGCAGATAATGTTATTTTAGAACCTGGTACAAGAGTAGGACCAGAAATAAATATTTCACAGAATACAGTTGTGAAGGATTTTATTTTTCCTGAAGAATACGCTATTTCTAAATTGATTTCATTCAGCCAACTAAATTTAACAGATACGGAATTGAAAATCTGTTTAAGCTTGGCAGAAAGCGGAGAGCAATCTTTTGAAGGAATAAAGGCAAATACTAATCTTGAAGATGATACCTTAAACCTTGCTTTAGATAATTTAATTACCAAACAAATTATTATCTCTTACGGTACTACTACACCAATTTTCACTTTGATTTTAGATAAATAATTGTTTCCAAATGCATGGTATGCGGAAATAAATCTATTGGCTGTATTAATTCAATTTGATAATTCAAATCTAGAATTTTTAAATCCCTGGCTAAAGTTGCGGGGTTACACGACACATAAATAATTTCGTTGGGTTTAATTTTAAGAATAAAATCTAAAAACTTCTGATCACACCCTTTTCTGGGTGGGTCAAAAATGACAAGATCAAACTTACTTTTTTGTTCACTAATAATCTGAGGCAGAATCTTTTCAACTTCACCGCAATAAAAATCTACATTACTGATTTTATTTAGCTCACTATTAATTTTTGCAGACGTAATTGCTTCTTCTGATACTTCAATACCAATAATTTTTTCGGCAAATTTACTTAAGCAAAGAGAAAATAACCCCATACCGCAATAAGCATCTAAAATATTTAGTTTCTTATTTTGCTTAAAACATAAATTTTGAATTAGATTAACTAATTTTTCTACCTGAAACGGATTTATTTGAAAAAAAGCAGTAGGTCCAATTTTGAATTTAATATGCGTAATCTCTTCTTCCAAATATGGGTTACCCCAAACTAAGTTTGATTTTTCCCCAAATATTTTGTCTCCTTTTTCTTTGTTAATATTTAGGAAAAAACCGGAAAAATGCGATAATAATTTCAATTTTTCTAAAAGTAATTCTTTATCAGGGTAATTATCACCATTAATTACTAAAATAAGCATAGTTTCATTATTGGTAAAACTGTTCCTAATAATTACGTGCCTTATTAAACCCCTATGTAAATTTTCGTTATATATACTAGTATTATTTTTATTAAAAAATTCTTTTAAAATAGTAAGTATTTCATTGGTATTTTTATGTACAATTAAGCAATTTTCTATATCAACTATATTATGGCTGTAGATACTATAAAGCCCTATCTGTACTTTATTTTTAACCTGCCCTACTACAAATTGGGCTTTATTTCTATAATAATAAGGATTTTGCATACCAATAATTGGCTGAATCATATGATCAATTTTACCTATTCTCAATAGACTTTCTTTTAAAATCTTTTCTTTAAAACGAAGTTGATCTTGATAAGCCATGGCTTGAATTTGACATCCACCACAACGCTCAGCATGTAAACAAGGCGGGGTTATGCGTAAAGGCGATGTTTTAATGATCTTTTGAAGTTTACCTATACCGAAATTTTTCTTTTTTTGCAGTAATTGAAATTCAATTATATCTCCCGGAATACCGCCACGCACAAAGTAGACAAAATCATTAATCTTGCCAATGCCCTCACCTCTGGCACCTAAATCTGTTATTTCTAAAGTTAAGAAAGGAACTGTCATTATTTCTTTTTCTTAAACTTAATTAGTTTAGAATTTTCACTGGCAGATTTATTTTGAATGAAATTGCAAAATCGGTTACGTTCGTATAACATCCGTTCTGCTTCTTTATCTGCAACACGAATTATTTTTTGCTCTTTTAAATAACATTTTTTATTAAACAAATAAGGTTTTTCTTTACCTTCCGCAACAGAAATAATAACGATTTTTTTATGATTATGCACAATATTTTGTACTTTTACCTTAATTATCGGATAACAAAATTTTGTGATTATTTTTTCAATATCTATTGAAGTAATAGTTGTTCCTACTAAATGAGCATTAATTAAATCTAACCCAATGAAAACTTTACCGCCATTATTTTGATTAGCAAAAGCTACTAATATCGGACCAAGATCATTTTCATCATGTACTTCTTTAACAAAATGAAAATATTGCGTATTGGTATTTCTTAAAAAATCTATTATTTGTGACCATTGCATAAAAAATCAATACTAAGCATACGCTAAAAACAAAACAAAATCAATCAATGTTTATAAAAATTAGTTTGAGGGTATTAAAATTATTAAGAGGAGGAACAATTATGTTAACCAAAATGATTTCCTTTAAAAACGATAAAGAAAAAAATCTTTTTAAACCAGATTCCTCAGGTTATTTTAAAAATGAAGAAGTATCATCTATTATTATTAGTGCATTAGAACAAGCTATTGCAAATGAGCAACTAGCTAAGACCAAGCATAAATCGCATTAAGCTTATAACGTCTTTAACTAAAATAGTTTTCATACATTGATTATCTAAACAATGATAAGCCTTATTTTTTTTACCTTCCAACGGATTATAACACGGAGAACAACAAGTTTTACTCTGAAAAAATTTTTTGTGAAAATCACCAATAATTAAATCTCCATTAGTTGGTCCAAAAAGACCTAAAACCTTTTTAGTTTGTGATAAAGCTAAAAATAACAAAAAAGAATCATTTCCAATAAATAAAGCTGTTTTTTGTGATAAAAAAGCTAATTCATCAAAATTTAATTTACCAGCTAAATTAATGTTTTGAGAATTTAAAGCAAAAATATCATTAATATTTATCTGATTATTTTTATCTCCTAAAAAATAAATAAAATAATCAGGAAATTTTAAATTTATTTCTTTTACCAACTCTTTAAAATATGGCCAAACACGTGAAGGCATGGAAGAAACTTTATTTTTTGCTCCAAAAGGAGCAATAAGAATATAGGAATTTTTACTTAAATCCTGAACAAAATCAGAAATATTTTTGGGGTTAAGAATAAATTGCGGATTATAATTAATTTTAGTTTGATTTTTCGGCATAAAAAAATTACTGATTAAACTAAGATTTCTTAAAGGACGCGAAATTTTAACATTAAAATAAATATTTTGAGTTAAAAATGGATTTTTTCTAATACTAAAACCTATTCTATGTGGAATATTTAATAACCAAGTTAAAATACTAAAAATTATTTTACGATGAAAAATAAAAACATGTGAATATTTTTTACTCCGTAATTTTCTAAAAAGAAGGATTAAATTTTTTGAAGAAATCACCTCATTAATTAACGGATTATTTATTAACAAATTTTCATATTCTTTAAAGCATAACCAATCGATCTGACTATCTGGTTCTATTTGCTTTATTATGGGTATAATAAAAGTAGTTTGTAAAATATCACCTAAACTACCTAATTTAATAATTAATATTTTTTTAGGCATTTGCTTTTTAATTAACATGTTCTATTATTTTACCTGATCTATCATGTTAAGCAAAATATTTTTTTTTACTATTAGAACTTTGTGTCGATTCATAAGAGATTTTGATGGTCTATTTAGCACTATCTCCTTTAAACTATTTAAAACTCGTTATAAAATTAAAGGTAACTGCAAACAATGCGGTAACTGCTGTACTAAAATAGCCATCTATTTATCTAACGGTTTTTGGGAGTATCCTTTTTTAAAAAAATTAGCTATCAAATGGTATACTTTCACCTATAATTTTCAATTAATTGATCAAGATCCTGAGTTAAAAATTATTATTTTTAAATGTAATTATTTAAAAAATCAAAAATGCAGTATTTATTTTAGAAGACCTTTTATCTGTAGGAATTATCCTGAAGTAAGGTACTTTGACGAACCGGTATTTTTACCAGAATGCGGATATTATATTTCACCAAAATAATATTTCAACTGTTCTATTTTCGAGGTTTAGGTTTAATTACAAATGCAGAATCCAATAAATTTTCTATCAAAACATCTTCAGTATCTAAATTAATCTTAATACTTCTACAAACAAGTTTATCTGTTTTATTTCTGGTTATTTGTACATTACCAATTAAAGTTACTAAATTAGCTTTATCATCAAAATCCATCTTATCTGCAATAATCGATTTGTTTTTTTGATTTATTCTAATATTACCCAAAAAAGTCGCGGTTTTATTTTTTGCGTCAAAAACAACAGAATCACAGTTTAAAATAGTTGCTAATTTTAAAGTATCTTTTATTTCTTTGTTTTTTAGATTCTGATATTTTTGTTTTTTTAATAACCACGTTAAATCATTACTATTAAAAATAACATTACTTGATAAAGTGAAAATTTCGGTTTTTTTATCATATGTACCAACATTACCACTTATTGCTTTATCAGCCTGATAAATATTAATATTTCCTTTTAATTCAACAAAATCCTGCTTATCTTTAGTTATAAATTTTAAATAATCACATTTCAAATAAGTATCTTTTGACTTTAAATAAGCTTCTCTTTCATCAACTTTTTTATCAGTAATTTTTTTACCTTTACTAAAACCATTAATATTTCCCATTAATTCTGCATATTCATCATCAATATAAATTATCATTTGGTTTCCGGAAACCTGAAACTCGTCATTAACTAATAAAAACTTATTATCTAAATAAGCAATATTTTTTTCATTATCAAGTTCTGCGCTAGAAGTATAAATTTTAGATTTACCTTGAGATAATACTACACCATTATAAAAATAAGTTCTTTTATTATTACCAAAATAGCGCATTTCTTTCGCCGTTATTTTCAATACCTTATCTTTTTCATCATATGCAATAACCGCATTATTAGGCATTTTTTCATTATTTTTAATGATAAATCCTGTAATATTGAAAGCAGTTAAACTCTCACTTCTTTTATTTGCCGTAATATTTTCAGCAGATAAATCTTTAATAACAGCTAGACCTTTGTCATTATAAATTAAACCATTATTTATTTTTTCAGCTTGTAAAATATCTTGATTTCTACCTGAACTAATATTTTTTACGCTTATTTGCCATAAAATTTTGTTGTCTTTATAGCTAATTAAATTTGATGAGTCTATTTCTATAATTTTATAATTATAACCATTGTCATTAAACGTTATTTTAAAATCTCTATAAATTACTAAAGCCCAAAAAAGTAGAAATAAAAAAATTAATGAAAAATAAAATTTCTTATTTAAAATATTCATAATTCCTTAAACTTAATTAATAATTGCAATTGATTTTCTTTATTAATTTGAAAATGAATATGCCCATTTAATAGTAATAATAGTTTCTCATTAAATTCTAAATCTAAATTATCATTAAAACTAAAATCTGATTTTTCTTTAATTTCTTTTTCGGTTACATCTATATCAATATTTAATGAAATTTCGTTGCTGTTTTTGTAAAATTCAAGTTTTATAACTTTCAATTCCTTAATAAAATCCATTAATTTAATTAAAATATTAGTAATAATTAAATGCAATAATTCTTTATCAATATAAAGCTTAAATGCCAGCGGATAATAACTGAATTGCATTTTTATATCTCTTTCTATAATAAATGGTCTTAATGTAACATTAAGATCTTTTTCAATATCATTAATCATAAAATTTGTTGGGTTAAGAATAAATTCTTTGAAAATAAATCTTCCCATAGCGGCAGTGCTTTTTAAAGTTTGCGTTAAAAATATAGCGTTTTTATGTATTGTTTTAATTAATTTCGTCTTTTCATTAAGTTCAAGTTCGGCATCAGTTAATATTAATTCTGTACTAGTAATGATATTAGTTAAAGGTGTAGCTAATTGAAATATAATATTTCTAATAAACTCTTGATTTTTTTTATTAATCTCTTTCAGCTCAGTATTTTGTCTGTTAAGTTCAAGATTTTGCTTTTTTATGGTATTTAATAATTTTTTTTGATTAAAAACCGCTATTATTTTTAATACTGTACTATGAATAATATTCCTTAAATTCTCGATATTAATGGGTTTTTGAATATATGAAGAAACTATCCCCTCATGAATATAGCTAATAATAGTTTGAAGATCTTTATATTCAATAATAGTAATTATAAGTATTTCCGGATATTTTCTCTTAATTTCTTTAATCAAATTTAAAACATTAATACCCAATAAATCATAATTTACAGAAATAATATGTGGGTTATTTTTTTTTATTGCTTTGTTGATATTTGTAATATCAGTTTCTAAATAAATTTGATAATTTACAGACAAAATAGAAGCAATTGTTTTTAATAATAATTCTTGTGTATCAATTAACAAAATTCTAATATCTTTTTCTTCAATTGTGTTTTTAAGGTATCTTTTCATTTTCAATCTAAATTTAATTTTTTATCAATAATATGTTTTATTTCCTGAAAAATAGTTGTAGGGTCTTTTTGATTAACTTCGATTAATTTAATTCTATCCGGATTTTTTTTCGCCAGAACTAAATATTTCCGCCTAACAGAGTAATGGAATTTTAATTCTTCTTGCTCAAATCGATTATTCTGATAATTCTCATAACCTTTTTGCCCCCTATTTTTAATTCTTTCTAAACCAATTTCTGGGATAATATCTAAAATAACTGTAAGATCTGGGATTACGCTTAACCACTTTGCAAAATAATTAATTATTTTCAGAGAAACCTTTCTACCACCTAATTGATATGCATAAGTTGAATCAAAATATCGATCGCTAATAACAATTTTTCCATCTGCCATATTAGGCTTAACTATTTGTTCTAAGTGTTCAAACCTATCAGCAGTAAAAAGCAATAACTCGGTAAATTGAGATTTAAAAACTATTTTTTTATCTAAAAGAAGCCGTCTTAATTCTTGCCCTATTTTAGTAGCGCCTGGTTCCCTAGTTTTTAGAACCGGTAACCCTTTTGCGGATAAATAATTCTCTAGTAAAGAAATTTGCGTGCTTTTACCGGAACCTTCTAAGCCTTCAAAAGTAATAAATAAACCTTTTTGCATCTTTTCTTCCGGCTCCCAGCCAAAATCCAAAGTACTTAATTTACCTACTACTCGTAGGAGAATTTTTACCCTGAAAAAATTTTAATACTAAATTAAATTCGACCTTTTACTGCGTCTTTTAAAGCTTTACCAGCTCTAAAAGAAGGTGTTTTAGTAGCAGATATTTTAATTTTCTTACCCGTTTTAGGGTTAATGCCATCTCTTTCAATTCTATTACGTACTTCAAATTCACCAAACCCAACAATTCTTACCGTTTCACCTTTTACTAATTCTTCAGTAATTAAATCAAATAATGATTCCACAACAATTTTCATTTCAGATTTTTTAAAATCTAATCTTTCTGCTAATTCTGCAATTATTATTTCTTTATTCATTTAATACAACCTCCTTCAAAATTGTGATTTTCATTATAATTGATAATAGCAATAATTTCTAGAGTCAGTCGTAGAGATAATTAAGGGAAAATTCTTACCCCAACACGATCTATATGATCTTTTAATTCTTTATGTTCCAAATGAGAATAATCTATCACATCAAAGGTATATGGCATAGGGCTTTCTTCTTCCAAAAGAGCATGAAGTTTTGAAACTGTTGAAAAATCTATCTCTTCACCAATAATAGCAATATCAACATCTGATCCGGGTTTATTAGTTCCAAGTGCCCTTGAACCAAAAATTTTAGCCTCTTTTATCTTATTAAATTTTTTAATGGTGTTAATGATATAATCAAGATCAGATTGTGTTAAATTACAATTCATTTTAATTTTTCTAATTGCAAGTAAAAATCATTCAGCATAGGATAATAAACTTGAAAAATTAAATGTTTAGATTCCGCTGTTAATTCTTCATTATAAGTATGGGACATAAGATTTCTTTTCTCTAAGGCATCAATCCAAATATGACCGTCTGAAATTAATTGAATTTGAAAAGCTGTCTGAATTGCCATACGCGGACTTTTAATAATATAGCCTTGATCTTCTAAATAATCCTTCATGGTTTTCCACGCTAATTCAAAAGTATATTCAAAACACTGTATTAAACCTTGAACTTCAAACTTATTTAATTCAGGTAATTCTATAAACTCCCGTAACTGTAAAACTGCTTTTTTAAAATTCGAAAATCTTTGTTGCCACCGGATATCTTGATTCATAATTTCCTCTTATATATACCCAATCCGCCAAACTATTTCAAACAACATTTTTTATACTTTTTACCAGAACCGCAAGGGCAAAGATCATTCCTACCGATTTTATCTTCAACATTTGTTTTAGTTTGGCTAACAATTTGTTTTGAGTTTGAACTTTCTAAAGAAGGATGAGAAAACATTAATCTATTTTGAGGGATTATTTCTTCTTCTACAGGTTGAAAATTATCTGCACCTACAATCTGCATACGATTAATTGTTTCTAAAACCTCTTTTGCGACACTATCTAACATTTCAAAAAACATATCAAAAGCTTCTATCTTGTACTCAATTAAAGGATCTTTCTGTCCATATGCTCTTAGCCCAATCCCTTCTTTTAGTACATCCATATTATGAAGATGATCCATCCATTTTCTATCTAAATTAACTAGAATTACTTCCTTAACAATTTCGTTAAATATTTCTTCAGGTACTTGTTTTTTCTTATTTAAATATTCTTCGTAAAAATAATCGCCTAATTCAGTATTAAATTTTCCGTTTTGAGGATTATTATCAATGATTTCCTTGGTTTTTTTAAAAGGAAATACTTGCTCTAACTGCATTAAAAAATCTTGATAATTCGGACTATTAATAATACTTTCAGTTGGTTTAAAGAACTCATTGCTAAAAGCAGTTATTGTTTTTTCAATAAATTCTAAAATTTTTTGATCCAAATCTAATTTTTGTAATAATTGTTTTCTTAATACATAAATAGTAATTCTTTGTTTATTCAAAACATCATCATATTCCAATAATTGTTTTCTGATAGAAAAATGATACTGTTCAACTTTTTTTTGAGCTCTTTCTATAGAACCGGAAATTAAACCATGCTCAATTGGGGTATCAGCCGGAATACCCAAAGTATCCATTATTTTAGCAATTCTATCTGACCCAAAAAGACGCATTAAATCGTCATCTAATGCAACGTAAAAACGTGAAGAGCCAGGATCTCCCTGCCTACCAGACCGACCTCTTAACTGATTATCAATTCTTCTAGATTCATGCCTTTCACTACCAATAATATGCAAACCGCCTAAATCAGGTACGCCTTCACCCAAGACAATATCTGTACCTCTCCCTGCCATATTAGTAGCAATAGTAACAGCTTTTGGTTGTCCGGCTTTAGCCACAATTTCAGCTTCTTTTTCATGATACTTGGCATTTAAAACATTATGAGGAACACCAGCTCTTGTTAATAAAGCTGAAATTAATTCAGAGTTTTCAATAGAAATAGTACCAACTAAAACCGGTTGCCCTTTCTTATAACGTTCTTTAACTTCATTTACAATAGCTTTGAATTTTTCGGTTTTATTTTTATAAATTACATCCGTAAAATCTTTTCTAACCATAGGCATATGCGTTGGTATAACATTTACTTCCAAATTATAAATTTTGCCAAATTCAGCTTCTTCAGTAAGTGCAGTACCTGTCATACCAGCCAATTTATCAAACATACGGAAATAATTTTGAAAAGTAACACTAGCTAAAGTTTGACTTTCTTCTTTAATTTGCACATTTTCTATTGCTTCTATTGCTTGATGCAAACCATCAGAATAACGTCTTCCGTCTAAAATACGCCCAGTAAATTCATCGACAATTTGAACTTCTCCTTCCTTAATAACATAATCCACATCGCGTTTAAATAAATGTAAAGCTTTTAATGATTGTACTGCCATATGGGCAAAATCCATATTTTTTACAGAAAAAATATCTTTAATATTTAAAAGTTTTTCCAACTCCAAAATACCATCTTCAGTTAAAACTATATTTTTATGCTTTTCATCCACTGTAAAATGCGTATCTTTAATTAATTTACGTATTTGGCTAGCAACTCTTTTATATTTACTAGTTGAATCTTTTACCGGTCCAGAAATTATTAATGGGGTTCTAGATTCATCAATTAAAATACTATCCACTTCATCCACAATGGCAAAATGCAGATCATTTTGACAATATTCTTCAATACTTCGACTTAAATTATCTCTTAAATAATCAAATCCAAATTAATTATTTGTGCCGTAAATAATATCGCAAGTATAAGCTTGTTTTTTTTCTTCTATACTTTGATTAGGAACAATTAAACCTGTCTTTAAACCTAAAAAATTATAAATCTGCCCCATCCAATTACAATCTCTTTTTGCCAAATAATCATTAACTGTAACAATAAATACACTTCTACCAGTTAAAGCATTAAGATAAGCCGGTAAAGTAGCTACTAAAGTTTTACCTTCACCTGTTTTCATTTCTGCAATTTTACCGTAATGCAAAACCATTCCGCCAACAAGTTGAACATCGAAATGACGCATTTTTAATGTTCTTTTTGCGGCTTCACGGACCACTGCAAATGCTGGTATTAAAATTTCATCTATAGTTGTACCTTTTGCAACTAAATTTTTAAATTCAATGGTTTTAGCTTGTAATTCAATATCAGATAACGCTGAAATTTCTTTTTCTAACGCATTAATTTCTTCAACAATAGCTAAATACGGTTTAATTTTTTTTTCGTGCGGATCACCAAAAATTTTCACTAAAGTATTTGCAATAATATTCATGATTTATATATTGCACTATTTTTAGAAACTTGGCAATTAGTTAACCAAAATCTATTAACTTCTACCAAAACTTCGAAAAACCTCAGTTCTTTCTTCCTGATTTAAAGCATCTAAATCAGAAACACTATTTCGTCTTGGCATAAAAGTATTTAAAACAGAACTATCCCAAGCACTTAAATCTGGTCTACCCCAACTTTTTATTTGTAGCATAATTGGATAACGAGATCCAAGATGAGAATCATAAACAATTAATCGCCTTTTCCAACCAGGATAACCACGATTTAAATAACCTTCAATATTACCAGGGATACTAACGCCATCAATTGGTCCAACTGTTTTTGTTTGAAAAGGCAAAAGTTCATTCCGTAAAAAATATTTTCCAGGTGCTTTAGTTCTCATTTCTGAATTTGCTTGTTCAAATCTATCACCATTTTCACGATATACAACTAAATCTACAAATGGTAAAGGGAAATCAGGTCTAGCAAAATTAACTGTCAAATCAGGTCTATTAAAATAAGTGCTAGCGCTTTTTGAATGATACGCTCCAAAACCTAAATCACCGTTTCTATTAAAAACCTTTATTCCAAAAACCGGATGATAAAATAATTGTAAGTCACGCTTTTTAAATTCTTTTAAAACTCTAGGTCTAAATAATTCACGCGCATTCTTATCCATAATGCCAATATCAATATCATCATCCCATTCATGTATTACGCCTGGCGATCTTGGATATCGTGCTATTCCTAACAATGCACCTCCGGTTAAAAAATAAGGAATATGAAATTTATCAAATATTTGTTTTAATGATTTTAATAAAGCATATGAATAACCTAAATAACGGGGCGGTAAAAGTGAACGCCCAGCAACACGTTGAAGCTCTCCTCTTCGAGATAAATCAACGGCTCCTAAATCTGGTGGAGGAACCTTGAATTTACCATGTACTGCTGAAGAACTTGCTGTAGAATTAGATCGAATTCTAGCCTTAATGCTTCGTCGTTTATCTTCATCTAAAGGAACCGATAATGGTAAAGATTGCACCCTCAACCCTTCTGGTCTGAAAGCATCAACTAATTGTTCAGGAGATAATCGGCTATCAATTACAGGTCTTCTTACCGCACTTCGAAAAAGCATTGGTCTCCTGTTGGATAACAGCTCAACCAAACATCTATCTCTAACGTCTTTTTCTGTCGGTAATCGTGAACGTGACAATCTAGAAATGGGTGGAAAAATTATTGGGGGACGACCTCTTTGATCTCGGGAAGTAAATGGAATATATTCTGCATGCATATAAACTGAACCATTTGGTGCAGAATCGACATGCTCAATTTCCTCATCATCACTCTTTTCACTGCTATAACCTCCAGCATATCTAGTAAAAGGTCTTTTCATAATTAATTCTGACCTCTTAGAAAGACTAGCTGATGTTTGCCGAGGAGTATCAGCCGCCGATCCAATATGAGGATTTGCATCTTCTAACTCTTCTTGTTTTCCTGCCGGTTTATCTGATCTTATACTAAGAGGTATTCTTCTGGGAGGGCTTAAACTTTCAACTGCCAAACCAACTCTTGGCACGCGTAACTCCGGATACATCATTTCCACAATAGGACGTCTTCTAATAGGGCTTGTCTCACGATGAGGCTTGTCAACTTCAGCCACAATTCTTTGCAAAGAAGCATTAACTCCAGTTTGAGCAACTCCCCCTCTGTCATAATGCGGTAAGCTATGGCTTCTTTTCATTCTCATACCCAAAGGCAAGTCTTTTTCAACTACAGGAGGATCTGTTGCCGTAAATCTCTGACGCTCTACCGGAACTATAGGTGGAAAGGATTCCAAAACATTCACCTCAAAATAAATAATTTTACATATTTTTATACATTATAAATTATTATTTTCAAATAATAAATTAATAAAAATATCTGTACCAATCATAAATAATTATATTATAATATTAAAACATGTTTGAATTAATGATTGAAGATAGCTTTGATAGTGCCCATTTTTTAAAAGGCTACCCTGGTAATTGTAAAAATTTGCACGGACATAGATTTCGTGTACAAATATTTATTAAAGGAGATAAACTTAACGACATTGGTTTATTATACGATTATCGCTTTATTAAACAAGAATTAAAAAAAGTTGTTAATAAATTAGATCATCAAGTATTAAATGAAATTTTAGATTTTAACCCAACATCAGAATTATTAGCCAAATATTTATATTTTGAACTACAAAAAATTTTACCTTCATTATCAAAAATTACAGTTTGGGAATCTGAAAAAACATCAACTTCATTTTATATATAATTAGTTATGTTGATTTTACTACTGAACAAATAGAATTATGAATTTTTATTTCAATAAAATACTTAATATTGCTTTTTGTACATGCAATCTATTTTCTGCTTGATCATAAATAACCGAATTTGGACTTTCTAATATTTCTGAACTAACTTCCTGTCCAGGATGAGCAGGCAAACAATGCATAAAAATAGCATCTTTTTTTGCTAATTGAAATAATTCTTGGTTAACCTGAAAACCTTGAAAATCTTTTATTCTTTGTTCTTTTTCATTTTCCTGTCCCATAGAAATCCAAACATCAGTATAAACAACATCAGCATTTGAAACTGCATCTTCAGCAGAATTAATAATTTCTACATTAGGGAAATGAGAGATCGGCTGATATTTCTGCGGACAAGCAACTTGCATTTTAATCTTAAATAAATTAGTTATTTGCATTAAAGAAGTACAAACATTATTACCATCTCCCAAATAAGCTATCTTTATTTGTTCTAAATTAGGTTTTTTTTCCATAATGGTTAATAAATCAGCTAATGCTTGGCAAGGATGTTCTAAATCAGTTAATCCGTTAATAACTGGAACTGTCGCAAATTTAGCAAATTCTAATAAATCTTCATGTTTATATAATCTTAACATAATAGCAGATACATAACGAGACAAGGTTTTAGCTACCGCTGAAATAGATTCTCGCACCCCCATTTCAATCTCCTGTGGTTGAATGTTTAAAGCTAAACCACCTAATTGAAACATACCTATTTCAAAGGAAACCCTAGTTCTATTTGAAGGTTTTTGAAAAATCATTGCTAAAGTTTTTCCGTCCAAAATTTTATGTTGGATATTTTGATTTACAAATTTTTTTAACTCTTTAGCTTTTAATAAAAAACCCATTATTTGATCTTGATTAAAATCTAAAATAGAAAGAAAGTCTTTTTTCATTTATCGTTTATGTTTAGAAATCATGGTACCAATACCAAAATCAGTAAAAATTTCCAATAAAACCGCATGTTCAATACTGCCATTAATAATATGTACGTTTTCAACCCCATTCTCAATTGCGGAAATAGAACATTTTAATTTGGGGATCATGCCACCTTTAATTTCCGGTTGTTTTAATAAATCTTTTGCCGAATTTAAGTCTAAAACATTAACAAGTTCATTATTGAATAAAATACCTTGAACATCCGTTAAGTAAATCAATTTTAATGCTTTAATTGCTTTTGCTATTTCTACAGCAACATAATCCGCATTTAAGTTTAAAGTTTGACCTTTTTTATTAATACTAACAGAAGAAATAACCGGTATATATCCTTTTTCACATAAAATATTTAATATAGAAACATCGGTTTTAGAAACATCTCCGACAAATCCTAAATCTTGCTTATCTACACCATTAATTTTTTCAGCATAAAAAAGCTGACCATCTTTACCAGATAAACCAACAGCATTACCACCAGATTGATTAATATCAGATACTATTTCACTGTTAATTTTTCCAGATAAAACCATTTCCGTAATTTCCATAGTTTCTGCATCGGTAAAACGTAAACCATCAATAAACACCGCCTCTTTACCAACCTTATTTGCCCATTTAGTAATTTCTTTCCCACCGCCATGGACAATAATCGGGTTTAAGCCAACATATTTTAAAAGTACAATATCTTTAGCGAAATCAGTTTTTAGTTTTTCATCAGTCATTACTGAACCACCATATTTTATAACAATATTTTTATGATGGAATTTTTTAATATAAGGTAATGCTTCTAATAAAATTTTAGCATTTTCTATTCTTTTACTATACATAATTTCACCTTCATTTTTTAATTATAATCAGCATTAATTTCAATATACCCTTTAGTTAAATCACATCCCCAACTAGTAGCACTAGCTTTTCCTAAATTAAGATCTATTTCTATTATAACTTCTTTTTTCCTTAATAAAGATTTTAATTTTTCTCGCTCAAAAGATAAAACTTCCCCTTTTTTCATAATTTGATGCCCTTGAATAAATAAATCAACTAAATTAGGTTTAACTTTTAAATCTGGGTTTTTTCCTAATGCCGCGATAATTCTTCCCCAATTAGGGTCACATCCATGAATAGCCGTTTTTACTAAAGGCGAATTAACTACATTCATAGCCAATAGTTTAGCCTCTTTCTTTTTAACCGCATTTTTAAGATGTACTTCAATTAAATGTTCTGCTCCTTCACCATCAATAGCAATAAGTTTTGTAAACTCTAAACAAACAGAATTTAACAAATTCTGAAATGCATTAATTTCTTTAATTGATTTCAAATTAATTTCTTTCTCACCAGTTGACATCATTAGAACTAAATCATTAGTAGAACAATCTGTATCAATAGAAAGCATATTAAAAGTATCATCAACTGCTTCATCAAGAAAAATCTTTAAATTTTTAGAGGAAATTTTTGCGTTAGTAACTAAAAAACAAAGCATTGTTCCCATATTAGGGGCAATCATGCCAGAGCCTTTAGCAATACCTGCTACAACAATCTTTTCTCCATTGATTTCCATTTCTTTATAAACTTCTTTAGTAATTAAATCTGTTGTTTTTATAGCTTCTGCTAAAACAGATCCATTTTTTTGTAATGGGTCGGTTAATAATTTTTCTAGTCCATTTTCAATTTTAGTCATTGGTAACTGAATCCCGATAATACCAGTAGAAGCAATTGCTATTTCACTAGATTTAAGGTTTAACAAAGTACTAGCAATTTGACTGGTTTTTTTTGCATTTTTATAACCTTCATTACCAGTTGCTGAATTAGCATTACCGGAATTAACAATAACAGCTTTAATAATTTCTTCCTTAAGGTTATTTTTTGTATATTTAATGCAAGGTGCTTTAAATTTATTTTTTGTAAAAACACCAGCAGAACTATAAGCAGAAGGTAGATAAATATAGCCTAAATCTAATTTTTCTTTTTTAATACCAGCATGTATTGCTCCGGAATAAACACCATCAATATCTGTAATTGTTTTTTTATTTTCTTTCAATTTATTTTCCTTTATAAATAATGCGGTACGGCTGTTAAACCCATTTTTTCATCAAACCCAAACATAATATTCATATTTTGAATAGCCTGCCCAGATGCACCTTTAATTAAGTTATCAACAGCAGAAAAAATTACAATCTTATTTTGTTCAGCAAAAACTTTCAGAAAAATAGCAATATAATTTGAACCAGACACATAACTAGTACTAGCACGCTCTTCATCAAAATATAACTTAACAAAAGGTTTATCTTGATAATAATCAAGATATATTCTTCTTAAATCTGATAACTCCAGATTTTTTTCGTTTTCTAAATAAATTGAAGAAAGTATCCCTCTATTCATAGGAACTAAATGAGGACTAAAAAGTATTTGAGATTTTAGTATAGCTTCCATTTCCGGAATATGCCGATGAGTAAATGTAGCATAACTACTAAAACTTTCATTCACCTCACAATAAAGTGAAGCTTCTTTTAGGGTTCTACCTGCACCGGAAACGCCAGATTTAGCATCAACCAAAATTGGGCGGGAAATATAACCAAGTTTAATTAACGGATACAAACCCAAAACAACACTAGTAACATAACAGCCTGGGTTAGAAATTAAATTAGCTTTAACAATATCTTCAAAATATATTTCGGGAAAACCCGGTACAGCTTGAGCAATTAAATCTAAATTAGCTAATTCTTTTTGATAATATTTTTTGAAAATAACTGGATCTTTTATTCTTAAATCTGCAGATAAATCTATTACTTTAATATTTTTATTCAAAATACCGGGTAAAATTTCAAATGAAGCACCATGAGGTAAAGCCAAAAAGACTAAATCAATTTCCTCTAATTTTTCCAAATCGAATAATTCTATCTCAAGATCAATTAAACCGCAAAAATGTGGATAAACTTCAGAAATTTTTTTATTTGCCGTTTTTTGTGCAAAAAGCCGTTTTATTTCTACTTCAGGATGGTTTAATAACAGCCTTATTAACTCTATCCCGGTATAACCAGATGCGCCAACAATTGCAACCTTAATAGCCATTTACTTTTTTTCTTCTTTAGTCTTAACTGTAGTCGCTTTTTCACCCAAACGATCACGTAAATAAAACAATTTTGCTCGTCTTACTTTCCCACGTTTTAATACTTTAATATTAGCAACATTAGGAGAATGAATTAAAAAAGTTTTTTCTACGCCAATTTTATCTACAACTTTTCTAACCGTAATAGCTAAACGGCTGTTCGCTCCTTTTTTTTCAATAATAGTACCTTCATAAGGTTGAATTCTTTGTTTTTTTCCTTCAGTAATAAGATAATCAATTTTAACTTTATCACCAACATTTAACTCAATAGTATTTTCTTTCATTTGACTTTTTTCAATTTCTAAAATAATTGGGTTAGTCATTTTTTAAACCTCCTTAATAATTTCTTCTAATAAATTCAAATCAGTTTTATTAGGTTGATAATACTTTAATAAATTTGGTTTATTAAATAAAGTATTTTTTAAAGCCATTTTATGTCGCCATAATTTTTGGTTTTCATGATGCCCGGAAATTAAAATCTCCGGCACTTCCTGCCCCATAAATTCTCTAGGTTTAGTATATTGCGGATATTCCAATAAACTCGTTATTAAGGAATCATCTTCAATACTGACTTTTTTTAAAACCCCAGGTAATAACCTAATTATAGCTTCTGTCATTAATAATACCGGCGTTTCACTTGAAGAAAGAATAAAATTCCCTAAAGAAATCCTTTCAATATTAAAAAATTCAAAAATTCTTTCATCAATACCCTCGTAATACCCGGGTAAAAAAATCAAACCCTTTTCCCCAGAAAGTTTTTTTGCTTTTTCTTGACAAAAAACTTTTCCTTTTGGGCAAGGATATATTATACGATACTTAGCAAATTCTGCAATACTAGTTACAGCCCGATATATAACTTCCGGTTTTAAAAGCATTCCTTGCCTTAAACCAAAAGGGTAATCATCAACTTTTTTATGTTTATCTAAAGCAAAATCACGTAAATTAATAAATTCTATTTCAAATAAACTTTTTAAATGTGCCTTTTTAAAAATTCCCTTTAAAAAAAAATTCCCCATTTCATTGGGGAATAAAGTTAACACAAATATTTTCAAACTTATTTAAATTCCTTCTTTAATTTCTTGTATTATGCCATCTTTTACAATAATTTCAGCACTACTGATTTTTTGATATAGATTATCACCTTCATGTACTGTAACTAACCCCTGTAAAGGACCTTGTTGAAATAAACTATTAATAGCTAAACTTTTAATATATTCTATTTGTTTTTCAATACCATCTATTTCCGCTGATAATCTACTCTTTTCCCTTAAAGACCCTTCTTCAAATTCTGGTATTCTTTTTTGTAAATTTTGAGAAGTTAACTTTTTAACAATATCTTCTAAAGTTTTATCAATTTGATCAAACTGATTTTTTAAAACCTTTAACCGTTCTTCCATTTCAAGAATATAATACTTTTTAAAATCATCTGTTACAATGGCTTTTAAACTGATATTTCTGCTTAATGATAAAGATTTTTTCTCTTTTAATTCTGTCAAAAAATCAACTCCTCAAAAAAAATTATTTTCTTGTCATTATCTCAACAGTAACTTTTTTATCATTTTTAGCGGCCGCGGCTTTGGCAACAGTTCTAATAGCATTAGCAATTCTACCTTCTTTACCAATTACTTTTCCGATATCTTCAGATGCCACACTAATTTCAAGAATAATTATACTTTCCCCGATTGTTTCTGTAATAGCGACTTGTTCCGGATAATCTACTAAAGCCTTCACAATATTTTCAACTAAAGTTTTCATAAAAAACACCTACCTTAAAATTACTCTTTATTTTTTTCCGAACTTTTTTTTGTTTCTTTGTTTTTACTTTTTACAGCAACTTTTTTCTCTTCTAATTCGACTGCAGTAGTAGAAACAGAAGAAATATTTTTTATTAATTTATCCACGATTTTAGTTGGTTTTGCACCAACGCTTAACCAATAATTAAAGCGTTCAATTTTAATATTAACCCTTTTTTCAGTTACCTCATCTCTAGGATTATATTGCCCTATAACTTCAATTTCTTTTCCATCTCGTGGATTAGTATGTTCAATAGCAACGATACGATATATCGGTTGTTTCTTTTTTCCACCTCTTTTAAGTCTAATTTTAACTGCCACTATTCACCTCCTCAATATATTCTAACACTGTTTCAATTAAAGAAATAACTTTTACTTATTATAATTGATTTTTACACAAATTGAAGTGACAGTCAAGAATTTTACCGATAGCTAAACCGCATCTCCAATAATTTCAATTAAAGTAGGATGCGCATGCATAACCTGTTTAAGCTGTTCTTTAGTTAAACTTAATTGCACAGCCAAAACTAATTCATGGATTAATTCTGTAGCAGAAGGACCAATAATACTTGCTCCTAAAATTTTTTCGCTATTTTTTTCAA
Source organism: uncultured Candidatus Marinamargulisbacteria bacterium (assembly GCA_964521915.1). Classification (GTDB taxonomy): domain Bacteria; phylum Margulisbacteria; class Marinamargulisbacteria; order CAZFTP01; family CAZFTP01; genus CAZFTP01. Next base: position 17,057 of record CAZFTP010000009.1, on the reverse strand, counting down.
CTAAAATTTTCACCAATCCTGTTTCTTGATGGTTAAGCACGGCTTTTCCATTTGATCTAAAAAATTCCTGAAAAACATCATACTCAATATTTAAAGCTACTAATTGCTTTTCCGTATAACCAATTGCCCCAATTTCTGGATCTGTAAAAATAACTCTTGGCACCTTATCAGTTAGGTGATATTTGTTTAATCCTAAAATCTGATCTGCTATAAACAAACCTTCTCGAACCCCAACATGTGCTAACATAGGTGTATTAATAACATCGCCACCAGCATAAATATGAGGAATACTAGTTTGCAATTTATCATTTACGTTCAAAAAACCGTTAGTTATATCAAATTTAATATGATTATCATAAAAACTTAGCTCTGGTTTACGTCCGTTTGCCAAAAGAACTTGTTGAACCAAAATTTCTTCTTTAAGATCACTATTCTTTGTTTGAACTTCTAATAGCACCTGTTTATTTTCGGTTTTCACTATCCTGCAAATACTATCAGTAAAAATTTTTATCCCTGATTTTTTAAATTCACGTTCTAAAACCCTGACAATATCTTGATCTTCAAAATTTAACAATTGAGGCAAAAATTCAATTAAGTATACTTCTACCCCCCATTTTCTATACATGGTAGCAAATTCTGTACCAACATACCCTCCTCCAATAATAGCTATACTAGTAGGGAAAACGCGTGTGTTTAATAAGCTAGTACTAGAAAAAACTAGTTTATTATCAACTTCAAAACCCGGTAATTCTTTTGTTATAGAACCAGTAGCAATAACAATATTATCTGCCGTAATTTTTTGTTTATGATCAATTTCTACCGTATTAACATCTATTAACCTAGCATTACCGTAAAAAACAGATAATTTAGCTTGTTTATATAAAAAATCAATACCTCTTCTTAATTTAATTAAAATTTGTTCGGTTTTATTTTTTATTTCCGGAAAATTTATTGGGTGAACCGTATTTTGGTAACCAAAATTTTCCGCTTTTAATAAATTAGCATAAACATCTGCTGATTTTAACAAAGCTTTTACTGGCATGCACCCTTCATTTAAACAAGTCCCGCCTATATGATTTTGATTGTTTTCGATTAAACATACTTTTTTATTCTTTTTAGCCAGCCTTAATGCAGTACTGTTACCGCAAGGTCCGCCGCCAATAACAATGACATCGTATTTTTCCATAATTAATTACTCCATAACTCCGTTTCTTCAAATTTACGAGAAAATTTATTAGATAAAAAAGCTAACCCTTCTATAAAAATTACTTTTAAAATACTTACAGCTGGTACGGCTATAATCATACCTAAAATTCCACCATAAGCTCCCCCAAGAATAATTGCCACCAGAATAAATAAAGGATGCAAATTTACGCTTTTAGAATAAATTAAAGGTTGCAATAACATACCATCTAAACTATAAATAGCCATTAAGCAAATAACAAAAATTATAATTGGTAAAACTGCTTTTACTTGAAAATAAAAAATTAAAACCGTTATTGTTAAAGAGATTACTGGACCAAAATAAGGTATTAAATTACATAACCCTACAATTAAACCAATCAAATAAGCATAATTAATTTTTAGAATTAAAGCTACTATAGTTGCCAAAAAACCAACTAAACAAATATCAATCAATAGACCGCGTAAATAATTGCTTAATTGATGATCAATTTTTGCGATCATTTCAACAGCTTTTTCAAAATAACGGTTTGGAATTAATTGAAAAAATTTATTTTTCAACTCATTCCCATTTAAAAGAAAAAAGAAAAGAATTACCGGAACCAAAAATAAATTAGCAACAATACTAATAAAAGAATTAAAAAAATTAGGTAATAAATTCAAATTATTAACCAATAATGAATTAGCAAATTTTTCGGATTTTTCAATAATTTGATAATGACTAATTTGCGGATATTTTTCCACCAACCAAATCTTCGTATTAATAAGTATATTTGCTAAATTATGATAAATCCTTGGCGTATTATTAATAAAATCTAAGCCTTGCCTTAAAAGCAAGGGAATTAAAAAAACAAAACAAAGAACTAAAAAAAAACAAAATACTAAATAAATTAATAAAATAGCCAAAATACGACTATGACAAAAAGATTCTAATTTATTAACCGTATTACTTAATAAATAAGAAAGAACTAAGGCAATAATAAAAGGTAATAATAAAATTCGTACAAAATAAATACTAAAAAAAAGTATTAATAAAGCACAACCAAAAAGAATGAGTTTTTGCATACTGGTGAAATCATAATCTTTCTTTTCTCTATTCAGCATTTTTTTAAGACATATAGAAGTCGTTCTTTAAGAATATAAGCGATATTTTGCAAAATTTTGATAGCTAAATAAGGCTTGCGTTCGATAATATTTTGAAAATCGGATTTTAATAAAACCAATAATTCCGTGTCTTTAACAGCAACCGCTATTGAATTTTCAAGTGGTTGATCAATAAACCCAATTTCGTTAAAAAAATCTCCGGGCTGTAAAAAGGCACTATCTGTTTCTTTTTTTGCAAGTGAGTTGTGAATTTGGATTTTGCCAGATTTAATAAAATACAAACCATAACTAGGTGATTCTTGATTAAACACAATTTCATTTGCTAAAAATTTTCGTAAATGAAAATATTTCACCATATTAGTTAATTCAGTTTTATTAAACCCTTTAAATAAAGGTCCTTTTTTTAAAAGTAATAATAAATTATTCTGATTTTTTTTGAAAATATTTTGCCACAATATATTTAACATCGTTAATATAATATCACAATTTAATTAACTCCACCTAAGAATATTTGCACCCCAAGTAAACCCAGCACCAAAACCGCAAAGAGCTAATAAATCACCTTTTTTTAGTAATTTTTTTTCTTTAGCTTCAGTTAAAGCAATAGGAATTGAAGCTGATGAAGTATTCCCATATTTTTGTAAATTAATATAAACTTGGTCTTGTCTTAAACCCAAACGCTCTCTGGCAGATTCAATAATCCTAATATTTGCCTGATGCGGAACAAAAAAATCTAAATCTTCAGCTTTTAAATTTACTTTTGCTAATGCTTCTAAAATAGTTGGCACAACACAATTAACCGCTACTTTATAAACAGCCCTACCGTTCATGTAAATAAAATTTTTCTTTGCCTCGATACCTTCCTTTGTAATCGGTTTTCTGGAACCACCTTCCGGCACAATTAAAATATTTGCTTCATTACCGTTAGCGTAAAGTGAAGAAGATAAAATACCATAACCAAATTCAACTTCAGAAACAACTGCCGCCCCAGCTCCATCTCCAAACAAAATTGCAACAGAGCGATCTTGCCAATCCATAAATTTTGTTAAAGTATCAACTCCCACAACTAAAACATTTTTAGCAAAACCAGTCTTCACAAACTGCGCCGCGGTAGTTAAGGCATAAGTAAAACCGGTACAAGCGGCAGAAATATCAAATGCGCCAATATATCTTAAACCTAACTTAGATTGTAATATCGCCGCAGTAGAAGGAAAAACCATATGATCTGGTGTTGTTGTAGCAACAATTAACAAATCAATATCTTCTGGAGTTAATTTAGCGTCAGCTATAGCATCTTTTGCCGCAATACAAGCTAAATCGGAACTAGATTCTTCAAAAGCAGAAACTCTTCTTTCCTCAATACCGCTTCTTTCCTTAATCCATTCATCAGAAGTATCCATCCCCATCTTTACCAAATCATTATTAGTAACAATTTTTTGGGGTAAATATTTACCTAGCCCGATTATCCCTGCTGATTTCATTTTGAAATTCCTTTGTCATTTTTTTTATAGTATCAGTTTTAACTATTTGATCTGCTCTAAAAATTGCGTTTTTTAAAGCTTTTTCTTTAGAAGATCCATGTGAAATTATTACCGGATATTTTACACCTAATAACGGAGCCCCACCAAATTCTTCATAATCAAATTTCTTTTTAAACCTTTTCACTGCCGGCATTAAAAACAAAAAGCCTATTTTAGATAAAAAAGATGTCTTAAATTCTTTTTTGAACACATCAAAAAACATTTTTATTAAACCCTCTGCAAATTTTAATATGGTATTGCCTACAAAACCATCACAAACAATTACATCTGCTTTATTAAATGGCACTTGCTTACTTTCTACATTACCAACAAAATTTAAATCTGACGCAGATAATAATTCAAAAGTTTCTTTAGTTAAAGTATCCCCTTTTTCCGGTTCTTCCCCAATATTCAATAGCCCTACACGCGGATTCGGAATATCTAATGTAGCCTTAGCAAAACAACTACCCATAATAGCAAACTCTAATAAATAATTAGGTCTGCAATCTACATTTGAACCCATATCTAAAATCACTAAAGGTCCGTGTTCTAAAGTAACAATAGTAGAAATTGCAGGGCGCTCTAACCCATCAATTTTACCTAATATAAAAACACTGGCGGCCATTACAGCCCCTGTATTACCGGCAGAAACAAAAGCATCTGCTTTATGATCTTTTACTAATTTTAAACCGATATTAATTGAAGAATTACGTTTTTTTCTAATTGCAGTAGTTGGTGCCTCATTCATTTCAACGGTTTCATCTGCATTAACTATTGAAATGCGAACATTTCCTTTGGGAAAAAAATGATTAACTTCTTTTTGTATATCATTTTGACGCCCGACTAAAATAACATTGATATTTGGATTTTCTTTAACAGCTAAACAAGCGGCTTTTACATTAACGCCTACGCCATAATCTCCGCCCATTGCATCCAAGACTATTTTGCTCAATTAAGCTTCCTTTTTAGTCTTCTTTTTTTCTATTTCCAGTTTAATAACTTCTCTACCTTTATATAATCCACAATTTTTACATGCAAAATGAGAATATCCCAAAGCACCGCAATTTGGACAAGGTCTTAATGCGGGGACAGCTACTTTCCATTCTGCAATTCCGGATCTTTTTCTAGATTTCGAACTTCTTTTTTTTGGTACTGCCATAATACTTCCTTCTAAAAAATATAAATATAATTAATTTTATGTGTACGTCATAATATATTTCAGGGTTATTTTTGTCAACGTTTAAAGCATGGAAAAAAATCTTGCCAAAAAATTAAAAAATTGGCATACTCATTTTTATGAATAAAGAAATAAAAATTGCTATTTTAGGGTTTGGTGTTGTAGGTTCAAGTGTTTATCAAATTCTTAAAGAAAAAAACACTCTATTTCAAGAACGCTGTGGCAAAAAATTAATAGTTACTAAGATATTAGAAAAAGATTTAGCTAAAAAATCACAAGCTAAAGAAGTAACTTTTACTACTAATTACGATGAAATTATTAATGATTCTGAAATTAAAATTGTGGTAGAAACTTTAGGCGGAGAACATCCTGCTTATGAATTTATTTCCAAAGCATTAAAAAATAAAAAATACGTTATTACTTCTAATAAAGAAGTATTTTCTAAATATAAAGTTGAATTTATTAAATTAGCTAAAAAACATAAAGTAGATATTTTTTACGAAGCTTCAGTAGGCGGAAGCATCCCAATTATTCGAAATTTAAAAGTTGGGTATGCACCAAACCAAATTAACGCAATTTACGGTATTTTAAATGGAACAACTAATTATATTTTAACCAAAATTGAAGAAAACAATTTGGAATTTAACATTGCTTTAAAGGATGCTCAAAAAGCTGGTTTTGCAGAAGCAAACCCTAGTATGGATATTTCTGGTTTAGATTCTGCTTATAAATTAACGATCTTAGCTTTAACTGCTTTCAAAAAAGATATATCCGTGAAAGATATTCATTTTAAAGGTATAGAATCCATTTCTTTAAAAGATATTAATTACGCGAAAGAATTAGGGTATAAAATTAAATTGTTGGCTATTGGTAAAAAAGAAGATCATGATCGTTACTATTTCAGTGTAGAACCAATGATGATTCCTTTAAAACACGCTCTTTCTGCAGTAAGAGAAGAAAACAATGCAATTTATATAATTGGTGATGAAATTGATTCTGCTATGCTTTACGGAAAAGGAGCTGGCGGCAGACCTACTGGCTCTGCTATTATTAGTGACATTTTAGATATTGCTTTTAATTTTCCTAAGAATAGCAAGCGTAATCTTGAAACAAAAATTAATAAAGCAAAATTAATTGATGAAATAAAAGAAAAAGATCAGTTTTATTTGCGTTTGTTAGTAAAAGATAATTTTGGCGTTTTAGAAAAAATTGCTAAAGCTTTTGGGCAAAATAAAGTTAGTTTATCCCGAGTTATTCAAAAAGACTTAGTAGCAGATCAAGCTGAAATTGTAATTCTTACTCATCAAGTGAAAGAATTATTTTTAAATAGAGCTGTAGAAGGTTTATCAAAAATCAAAGAAGTAGAAAAAATAGCCGCAGTAATTAAAGTGGGTTTGATTTAATCAAAATCTCATTCAAAGATACCTTGTAATTGCACTACAAAAGTCTTATATTATATTAAAATGGAAATAACAATACCATCTTTATTAAGAATTAAGCCTAAAGCCTTAAATAAAATTGGGAAATATTTACGCCATGATAATTTACAAAATATCGCACTATTTTATGGTGAAGGTATTCAAGAATTATTTGCAGAAAAAATCTTAATTTCTTTTGAATCTTCAGAAATTAAAATTTTACACAAAGAAATCATTACCACCAATAAAATCGATCAAATTTTTCAGAGCAGTTTACAAATACCGCATAAAACGCAAGCAATTGTGGCTATTGGCGGAGGTAAAACCTTAGATTATTGCAAATATATTGCTTTTATTAATCAATTACCTTTAATTGTAATACCAACCATTATTTCAAATGATGCTTTTTGTTCACCATTCTCTTCATTAGATATTATGGGCAAAAGAAAAACCGTAAAAACAGCTATACCTTATGGAATCATAGTTGATACCGAAATTATCAGCCAATCACCGGAAATTTTTATTTATTCCGGAATTGGTGATTTATTTTGTAAAGAAACTTCACTTTTTGATTGGAAATTAGCTTTTACCAAAACAGGAGAAAAAATCAATGATTTTGCTAAAGTAATTACCCAACAATCGATTGATACTTTTTATTATTACGAAAATAAAGATATTAAAAACTTAGAATATTTAAGAATAATTATTAGCTCTTTAATGATGACTGGGCTGGCTATGCTAATTGCTAAATCCAGCCGACCGGCATCTGGTAGTGAACATTTAATTTCACATGCTTATGATAAAATCAGCAAAAATCCGTCCATGCATGGTTTACAAACTGGTTTAGCCAGTTATGCGGTAAGCTACTTACAAAAAGATACCCATGAAAAAGTAAAAAACATGTTTCTTAACAGCGGTTTTTACGATTTTTTAACTAAAAATCCTTTATCTAAAACTGATTTTATTGAAGCCATAAAATTAGCACCTAATATTAAAGAAGATTATTATACAATTTTATCTGAAAAAAATAATATAGAAGATTTAATTAAATTTACAAATCAAGATAAATTATTACAACAGGTTTTAGCATAAAAATGGTTCATCAAATTTGTGTTATTTCAGATACACATCATAATCAAACTTTTATACAAAAAATGCTAGCTCAAATACCTAAAGTAGATACTATTATACACCTAGGTGATTTTTATGATGATGCCATTTGTTTATTAAATCTAGGTATAGAAATTATCAGAATACCCGGAGTTTGGTGCCCAGATTATAGTAATAAACATGTTGATAATCGTTTATTTGTCACTTATGATGATTGGCATTTTTTTCTTACCCATACCCCAAATTCTCATGAATACGATTTACCTAATGACCCAAAACCAGAAAAAGTATTAGAAAAACAAGATGTTGATCTTTTCTTATACGGACACACCCATATACCCAAAATTAGTACTAATGGTAAGATAACCCTAGTTAATCCGGGACATTTAAAATCAATTTGGGAAAAAGGATATGACCCTTCTTATGCTTTAATTTCTGTCCAAAAGAATAATTTAACGATAAAAATTATTGATCTAACTGAAAATAAAATAATTGAAGAAAAAACTTTAACACGATGATTCTGTTTTTTATTTTACGAAAAACTCAAATGGCTATTTTTCTAATGTAATCAAAGAAGGCTGATAAATTTTCGGTGCTAAATACCCTAATAAATTACAAATTGTACTAGCAATATTAGCTAACCCTGGTTCTTTAAGATCCGTTAACTTATAGTGATATTTTTTTGCATAATCTAAAATTACGAAGGGAACCGGATTCAATGTATGAGAAGTTTTAACTTTTTTTACCCCTTTTTCCATAGTGAACATTTCATCAGCATTACCATGATCTGCTGTAATAATAACAATACCGTTTCTGCTTTTTACAAATTCTACTAATTCCCCAACAGCAGTATCAACTGCTTCCATAGCTGTAATAGTTGCAGACATATTACCAGTATGACCAACCATATCACCATTAGGAAAGTTTAAACGAATAAAATCATAATTATTTTCACTTGCCAGTTCTACAACTTTTTTGGTGATCTCTTTTGTCTTCATCAACGGAGCTTGATCAAAAGGAATAACGTCAGAAGTAATTTCGACATAGTTTTCTAAATCAGGACATAAATAACCTGAATTATTACCATTCCAAAAATAAGTTACATGTCCGTATTTCTGTGTTTCAGAAATTGCCAATGTTTTTATTTTAGTAGCACAAAAATATTCACCTAAAATATGATTAATTTTAGGCGGAGCCACTAAATAATTCTTAGGTAATTTTAAATCACCATCATATTGCATCATACCAGCATAAATAACATTAGGTACTCTTTCTCTATCAAATTTATCAAAATTAACTTCATCAAAAGCCATAGAAATTTCAATAGCTCGGTCTCCACGAAAGTTAAAAAAGATTACCGCATCATCATCAACAATTTCCCCTATTGGTCCATTTTCATCTGTAATTACAAAACTAGGTAAATATTGATCTGTTATTTTTTGATCTTCGTCATAATAAGTCTTTACCGCAGTTTCAGCAGAAGAAAAAGCTCTTCCTTTACCTAAAACGTGAGCAGACCAGCCTCTTTTTACTACAGACCAATCTGCGAAATAACGGTCCATAGTAGTTACCATTCTGCCTCCTCCAGAAGCAATTTGATAATCAAAACCAGGTTCAGTATTTATTTCTTTTAATACCGTTTCTAATTGGGCTAAATACATTAAAGCAGATTTTTCAGCAACATCTCTTCCATCTAATAAAACATGGATACGAACTTTTTTTACATTCTCTTTTTTTGCTTCATATAACATAGCAAACAAATGTTTAATGTTTGAATGTACATTTCCGTCAGATAATAAACCAATAAAATGTAATTGAGAATTTTTACTTTTTACTTGACCAATAATTTTTTTCCACACATCACTTTGGAAAATAGTTTTATCCTCAATAGAGCGGTTAACTAATTTTGCACCCTGATCAACAATTTGTCCTGAACCAAGTGCATTATGCCCTACTTCACTATTACCCATATCATCATCAGATGGTAAACCAACAGCAGTTCCATGTGCTTTTAATTGAGTATACAAACCTTCCTTGAAATACTTATCTAAATTAGGCGTTTTTGCCAAATAAACCGCATCAGAATCGTCTTTCTTACCAATACCAACACCATCCATAATAATTAACATTAACGGAGCATTTAAAACTTGAAAATTTGGTAATTTTTTTAAAATATCTTTCATTATTTTTTCCTTTTCGCAACAGACTAAAATTATTTTAGAGTTATTGTAATGGGGAGTATAAAATAACGTCAAGCAAAAAAACTAATTCAGTTCTATTTTATACTCTTTTTGTAATAATACTTTTAAAGAATTTAAAGCAAGTTCTATAAATTTACTGTTTTTTAAAAGCCTTGGTCTTTTTTCACGTAACTGTTTTAATAATTCGGCAGGATTAAATATAACGTCCTGCTTTTTTTTAAACTTCAATTCATTAATAATTCTTTTATATAAAATATAAGCAAAAATAAAAGCGCCACTACGGTCTAACCCTGCTTTACAATGAATTACTACCCGAGGATGGTTTAAAGCACTAAAAGTTTTATCCATTATCGAAATAAAATTAGCAAATTCATCTGTAGCCGGCATATTAACTTCTGGCCAAGAAAAATGCACATAATGAATAGGTCGTTCTTCAAAATCAATTATTTTATATCTTAAATTAAAGTCATTACTTTTAATTTCTTTTAAAATATTAACTTTTTTATTCTTTAAATAATTTGCTTCTTCCTTAAAGC
>CAZFTP010000009.1:0-6799 GCA_964521915.1 uncultured Candidatus Marinamargulisbacteria bacterium | reverse complement strand
GCCATTTTTTCTTCTAAGATTAATAATTAAAGCATTATCTTGATTTTTTGAATTAACAGCAAGATGAAACAATTCCTCTTGCATTTTATTACCTCTTGGTAAAATAGAAAGAAAAACTTCTGCTGGTATCTCATTATAATCTAATTTTGAAATATATAACTGACCATATTTTAAATGAGCATCTTTTACCGGATCATATTTATCATGCGGATAAAAATCATAACCAATTGGTACGCTATCACAAATTTCTTGTGCATATTTTTTAATATCCATAGAAAAAAAATCTTTTAAAGAAAGCCCTTGAAAAATATTACTTAAAATTTTATCTGTTTTGAAAGAAATTATTTTTTTTAAATGCCTTGAAATAGGGAAAAAATATTTCATACTTATTATCGTTTTTTTTTCTGATTATTTTCACAAAATATTAATTGGAATATATATTTAATGATACAAAAATAAAAAAAAATAACAACTGTTTTTTTATGAAAAATAATGACCTAATTTTTGCCGTTTTGTAGAAAGATACTTTTCATTATGCTCGTTAGAAGGAATAATTAATGGTACTCTTTGGTTAATAGTTAACCCAAACCCAGACAACCCGACAATTTTCTGCGGATTATTAGTAAGTAAATCTAATTTAGTTATTCCTAATTCTAATAATATTTGCGCGCCAATGCCATAATCACGTAAATCTGGTGCAAAACCTAATTTTATATTAGCTTCTACAGTGTCAAAACCTTGATCTTGTAAAGCATACGCTTTAATTTTATTTGATAAACCAATTCCTCTACCCTCTTGGCGCATATAAAGTAAAACACCTTGTCCTTTTTTCTCGATCAATTCTAAAGCAGTTTGTAATTGATTACCGCAATCACAACGTAAAGAATGAAAAATATCACCGGTTAAACATTCAGAATGAACTCTAACTAATACTGGTTCATCTTTATTTATTTTACCTTTAACAAGCGCAACATGAATTTTTTTATTAAGTAAATCTTCAAAACAAATAATTTTAAATTTACCAAATGGCGTTGGTAAAGAAGATTCCGAAACCTTTTTAACAAATTTTTGTTTATTAATACGGTAATCAATCAAATCTTTTATTGTAATAATTTTTAAATTATGTTTTTTAGCAAATATAAATAAATCTGGTACTCTTGCCATCTCTCCGTTATCTTTAATAATTTCACAAATAACGCCTGCCGGAATTAAATTATTTAATTTAGCTAAATCAACTGCGGCTTCGGTATGCCCTGCTCTTTTTAACACTCCCATTTTTTGTGCTTTTAAAGGAAAAATATGACCAGGCATATTAAAATCCGCTTTAGTACTATCCGAATTTAAAAATACTTGAATAGTTTTTGCCCGATCAAAAGAAGAAATGCCTGTTGTTACTCCATGTTTATTAGTGGCATCAATAGAAACAGTAAAAGCAGTTTTAAAAGTATCTTTATTTTCTTCAACCATTTCATTAAGTTCAAATTTATTTAATAGTTCTTCATCTGCTGGTAAACAAACTAAACCACGAGCATAAGTAATCATAAAATTAATTATTTCCGGAGTAGCAAATTGGGCAGAAATAATTAAATCTCCTTCATTTTCTCGGTTTTCATCATCAACGACAATAATCATTTTACCATTAGCAATATCAGTTAAAGCAGATTCTATACTATTAAATTGAAATTTATTCATGCAGTAATTATAACTAAATTATTATTATATATCCATATGTACCCCTGGGGTACGTAAAGACTCTTCTAAACTCTGATTTTCATATTCTCTAAACTTATGGTAAACCTTTTTATCTCTTATTAAATTAAGCGCATAATCATAACCGGCAGAGATTGAATCTACTTGCTCAAAACAATAAAAACCTAAACCCGCATTTAAAGCTAATAATCTAGAATTAGGATGAGCAATATCTCCAGTTTCTAATAAATTTACAAATAAATTTGCATTTTCTTCAACATTACCATGAAAAACACTATCCATACTTAACCCTTTAATAAATTTAGTTGGATCAAAGACAAATCGGTTTATATTTTTAGGTGTAATTTCAAAAATTACCGCTGGCTGATCTAAAGAAAGTTCATCAATAGATTTACCGGCAATAATTAAAGTTTTCTTAGTTCCTAATTGAAAAACCGCTTTAGTTAATTTTTCAGCTAATAATTCAGAAACAGTACCGATTATTTGATAATCTACCATAGCAGGGTTAGCTAATGGACCAATATAGTTAAAAATAGTTTTCGATTTTATTTCTTTTCGTGCAGGCGCAACATATTTCATAGCTAAATGAAAATTCCTGGCAAAAAGAAAACATAAATTAGTTTTTTGAAAAATTTCTTTTATTTGATTTGGGGTAAAATCAAAAGGTATTTTTAAAGCTGTTAAAAAATCAAAACTACCATTTGCATACTTAGACCCTTTATTACCATGTTTTATTACTGGTACATCACTACTGGCAAGAATAAAAGCAGTAGCAGTAGATACATTAAATCTATTTTCCAAACCACTACCGCCAGTACCACAAGTATCAATAGCTTTACTAGGTAAATCTATTTTTAAACACTTTTCCCGTAAAGCTTTAACAAACCCAACTATTTCTTCTACGGTTTCCCCGTATTCACTCAACAATAAAAGGAATTCTTTAATTTCATCATTACTACAAGAACCGTTAAAAATAGCCATGCTTGAAGCATAAGAAAAAGATTCTGATAAATATTTATGAGCCTTTAATTCTTTAATAAATGGTTCTAACATTTTATTTTAATCTAGTTTTACGATTAATTTTATAAACTTTTTTTTCTCTTGCTAATTTTTTCTTAGGGTAAAGAATATTATCAACTTCTTTAATAAATTCTAAAAATTTACTTAAATAAATATTAATGGTACTGGTTATTAAATCTGAAGTTGAAATAAAATTATCTGATTCCTCCTCTACAAAATCCATTAATTGATCTTCTAACTTAGAAGAAATTACTAACATATTAAAAGATTCCCCTAAAGTTTGTACTCGTTCTAAATCAATATATTTTTGGTATGTCGCACCTAAGGTAATCAATTTAGTCAACTTATTGGTAAAATCATCAATTTCTCTTTCAGCATATAAATTAAAGCCTTCTAAATAATTTGTCGTGTCATCTTCATCAATATAATAAATAATTTCACCATAAATACCAAATTTTTCCAAAGTAAGATGCTGTTTAGCCGTTTGCTCAAAACCAAAAGGCTGTTCGTTATGCAAAATAATTTTAGGTTTTAACAAACTATGTTTTAGAATAAATCGTTCTATAAATCTATTAGCCGTATCACTCTTAAATTTTTCATAAGAGACAACATATAACTTTTTTTTAAAAGAATTAATTAATAAATCATAAATCATAAGTTAGTAAATTGATGCAAAATTTTTTCTGATCTGTCCAAAAAATCATTCATCCCTTCGGCATTTAATTTATTTTGACTGATTTTTGCTAAATCATATAAATAATTAACAATAAGATTAGTTTTTTCTAAATTCAAACTATGTTTTAAAATATTTTTTACTACTTCGTTTTTCTCATTAACAACTAAAGTATAATCATTCATAGCTGGAAAATCAGTTTTCATCATAAGTGATAAATTTTTAAAACGTTTGCTTTGTTCCCCCTCTAAAAGAGTTACTGGAATATTAGCTGATTTTAAATTTTCCACTTTAATTTTAACATTTTTATCTGTTAAATTGTTTTGAAAAATATCTAATAATTTTTGTTTTTGCGTTTTATTATCTTTAGGATCAATTATTTTTGCCTCGGTATTAGTATCAATAAGATGTTCAGATAATTCACTATCAACAGCTAAAAATTTTACATTTTGATTTCTCATTTCTAAAAACTGTAGAAAATGGACATCTAAAGCAGAAGATAAATAAAGATATTCTAAATCTTGTTCTTTCAATAAATTTAATAACGGATTTTTATCTTCAAAAGTATAATAAATAGTCTGGTTTAACTTTTCCTTATTTCGTTCTAAATATTCTTTCAAAGTTGTAAAATAACCATTAGAAGATTTAAAAATAATAAAATCCTGCATTTTTTCAAAAAAACTCTGGTTATTCATCATGCCGAATTTCACAAATACTTGTAAATCATGCCAAAGTTTTTCATACTGTGCTTTATCTTTGTTAAAAAGATCACTTAATTTATCCGCAACTTTTTTAACAATAAAATTTGAAATTTTTTGTACATAAGGTTCATTTTGTAAAAAACTGCGAGAAACATTTAAAGGGATATCCGGGCAATCAATTACGCCTCGTAACATTGTTAAAAATTCCGGAATAACTACTTTTACTTCATCTGTAACATAAACCTGCTGACAATAAAGCTTAATTAAACCTTTATTTAAATCAACTTCATTTGTGATTTTTGGAAAAAATAAAACACCTTCTAACCTAAAGGGATAATCTACATTTAAATGAATCCAAAATAAAGGTTTTTCATTAAACGGAAAAAGCGTATCATAAAATTTCAAATAATCGTCATCTTTTAAAACTTGCGGTGTTTTTAACCAAATCGGATCATGATTATTAATTAATTGATTATTCAAATATATTTCTACTGGGAAAAAATCAGCATATTTTTTAATTAGTTCTTTTATTCGGATTTCTTCTAAATATTCTTGATTATCTTCATTAATATGTAAAATTATATCTGTTCCTATTGCCTCTCTTTTCCCATCAAAAATTTCAAATTTCGTTGAACCATCACAAACCCATTTTAAAGGTTCTGCATTTTCTTTATACGACAGCGTGTTGATTTCCACAATATTACTAACCATAAATGAAGAATAAAAACCCAAACCAAAATGTCCAATTATCTGCGCGTCTTTATTATTATCTTTATATTTAGCCAAAAAATCTTCCGCACCGGAAAAAGCAATTTGCTTAATATAGGTTTTAGTTTCTTCCCTAGTCATACCTAAACCGTTATCAGAAATTACTAGAGTTTTTTCAGATTTATTAATACTAATATCGATTCTGCCTTTAGAATTTAGATTGGTTAAATTTTCAGTTAAAGAAATAGTTTTAAGTTTATTAATTGCATCGAAAGCATTTGAAATTAATTCTCTTAAAAAAATATCCTTTTCTGAATACAACCATTTTTTTATAATAGGGAAAATATTTTCACTATGAATAGCAATCTCACCTGTTTCTGTAGAAGTTGTTGTCATTATTTATTTTTCCTCCTTCGTAAAAATAATAAAATAGAAAAAGCTATCAATAAAAAAACTAATATTTGTTTAAAATTGTTACAAGGTATAAATTTTGTTTCTTCTTCATTAATTTCAATAACTCCTAATGGTTTAGCGGAAACTCCTGCTCCAAAACCTTGCCCTTCCTTTGGTTCATCGTTAAATTTTTCATTTTCTATATTTTTTGATTTACCACTACCACCGCCAAAACCATAAGAAATTTTGGCAACCGGTATTATCATTTTATTATAAGCATTAATAGGTTCACCAAAAATAGTTTTTACGCTAGATTGTACAGAAATTTTTTCAAGTACACTCTTTATAATATTTTCCATAAAAAATTATACTCCTTTATAAAAAAGATAATATACATAGATTATAATTCAGTATAATAAAAATTATCAAAATTATCAAAGAAAAGACTAACAATACCAAATAAAACTCAAACTTGACAAATTAAGCATAATCATGTTTATTTATTTGACAAATAATTCAAAATAAGGAGTAACAACATGACAATTAAAGTAGCAATCAATGGTTTTGGCCGAATTGGTAGAATGGTTTTTAGAATCATTGAAGAAAGAAATGATATTGAAGTTGTAGCAGTTAATGACTTAACTGATGCAAAAACATTAGCTCATTTATTAAAATATGACTCAGTACATGGTAAATTCAACGGAACTGTGAAAGCAGTTGAAGATACCATTGTTGTTAATGGCAAAGCAATTAAAGTATATGCATTAAGAAACCCACAAGAATTACCGTGGGGTCAATTAGGTATTGATGTAGTTGTTGAATCTACCGGTATTTTTAGATCAGCAGAAAGTCCTAAAGGCGGTTATATGGATCACGTAAAAGCCGGGGCTAAAAAAGTTATTTTAACTGTTCCTGCAAAAGACGATATCCCAACTATGGTTCTTGGCGTTAATAACCACGACTACAAACCAGAACTTAAAGCCTGGTCTAATGCTAGTTGTACAACTAACTGTTTAGGTCCTATAGCTAAAGTTTTAGAAGATAATTTTGGTATTGTAAAAGGGTTAATGACCACCGTACATTCTTATACTAATGATCAACAAATATTAGATTTGCCACACGAAGATTTAAGAAGAGCCAGAGCCGCCGCATTATCTATTATACCAACATCAACCGGAGCGGCAAAAGCTATTAACCTCGTAATTCCTTCTTTAAAAGGTAAAATGGATGGTTTTGCAATGCGTGTTCCAACTCCAGATGGTTCTGTAGTTGATCTTGTTTGTGAATTAGCAAAACCAGCTACTAAAGAAGAAATTAATTCGGCTATGAAAAAAGCGGCAGAAGGTCCTATGAAAGGTATTCTTGAATATAATGAAGATGAAATTGTTTCGGTAGATATTATTGGTAATAGCCATTCATCTATTTTTGATGCTAAATCAACTATGGTTATCGGTAACATGGTAAAACTAGTTTCTTGGTATGATAATGAATTTGGCTATTCTAATAGAGTTGTAGACTTAATAAAAGTTATTAGCTAAGTTGATTCTGTCAAAAAGAATGTGTGAAATAGAAAAAAGTTAGGAGATAGGGAGCA
>CAZFTP010000008.1:0-69610 GCA_964521915.1 uncultured Candidatus Marinamargulisbacteria bacterium | reverse complement strand
TATGCTCCCTATCTCCTAACTTTTTTCTATTTCACACATTCTTTTTGACAGAATCCGAGGAAAAAAAACTTTATACGGTGGAAAATCTGGCAAAAAAATTAAAAGCTATTAGAGAAGCAAAAAATTTAAGTAGTTACCAAATACAATTATTAGCTGATATTAACCGTACAGTTGTTCAAAGAGCTGAAAAAGGCAGCAGAATCCAAATTGATAGCCTTTTTAAAATTATTCATGCTTTAGATATGACTCCTAGTGAATTTTTTAAGGATTTTGATTAGAGTTATTTTGGGAATTAATAATTTCTTCAAGCTTTTTTTACATTTTTTAATAAAATAACTTTTTTCATGTATACACTTAAAAGGATAGTGCATTTTCTTGTGTTTAATTTTAGAATATTTATGTTTATCTCCTCGTATTATATTTATTTTAGTTTTTCTTAATTTAATCGCATGTTCAGAAAATTCATCATAAAAATTTATAAATTTTTTACAATACAAGAAATAACCTTCTTGACTTATCAAATTAGTATTCTTAGCTAAAAATTTTATAATTTCCTGTCTCAAATCTTCAGAAAACTCGTTATTAAATTCATCCCGAATATTTATAAGAGAAATTCCATATTGTTTATTAAAATCACGTTGTTTTTTATTATAAAGTTCATTTGGTATTTCAAACTTAATAACATGTGGATTATTATTTTGTCCATGCAAAGCAAATCTTAAGGCTAAAATAGGGCTAAGTGATACATTAACTAGATTTGTAGGAATAGATAAATGTTCTAATAATTGCCAACCAACTTTGTTTCTTTTACCTATTATAAAATCTTTTAATTTATCTGAAATAGGTAATTCTTTAATACAATAGTCAAAATACGTATCTAAAAAATTTGTTTGGTAATATTGTCTAATATCTCGTTTTAATTCATTTTTAATAAATCTAACCAAAGAAGATTGAAGTTCTGAATGATTATTATCTTCTCCCCGCCAGAAAACAGTAAATTTCTTTTTAAATTCAGCAATTAAATTCTTACTAGATTTTTCAATACACATTTTTTTCACTAAAGATCAAATTTAATTAATATAAACCTAATAACAGTAGTAGGTAAATTTATATATAAATTCAATAGAACTCTACTTTTTTTCCTAATTCCTTATCCTTAATTCTCCCCCATCACCCTAACCGCCACCTTACAGATAACCTCTTTTTCCGCTGGTTTACTTTCTGCAATCATTAGGGTAAGGGCGACTAGGGTGTTATCTGCCAGACGTTTTGTTCCATCTGCATGATATAAAATTCCGTTTTTGCAAAGAAAATAAAGAAAAATTGCTGCTGCAATGCGTTTATTACCATCAATAAAAGAATGATTTTTAACAATAAAATAAAGTAAATTTGCGGCTTTTTCTTCAATACTTGGGTAAAGATCAACGCCACCATAAGTTTGGTAAATGGTATTCAAAGAACTTTGAAAAGATTCATCTTTGGTTTTGCCAAATAAAGGGCTTGAGAATTCATCTTTCATTACTTCAATAATCTTGATTACCTCCTCATAATCAATTCTTTCTGCAACTGCCGTAGTAGTTTTTTGAAGCGTAACTTTTTGATGATCATATTCATCTAAAAGAGAAAGTGCATAGCCGTAGTCAGAAACTACTTTAATTAGCTCTTTTGCTTCTGGTAATTGGACTGGCTGTGCACTAATTGTCCGTTCTAACAATTTTATGGTACTCAAAAGTTCTATAAATTTATTTTTTTGTTCTTGTAGACGTTTTTCATTGACGGTATAGCCTTGAATTAAATGCTGTTTGAGAACATTAGTTGCCCAAATGCGGAATTGGGTGCCGCGTAAAGACTTAACGCGGTACCCCACTGAGATAATTACATCGAGATTATAAAATTCAATTTCTCGTTCAATTTCTCTTTTCCCTTCACTTTGAACTATCCGGAATTTCCGGATAGTTGAATCAGTAGTTAATTCTTTTTCTTTGTAAATATTTTTTATATGCTCATTGATAGTTCTGACATCTTTATCAAACAAATTTGACATTTGTCTTTGATTTAACCAAACCGTCTCTTCTTTAAGATTAACTTCAATCTTACTTTCGCCGTCTTTTGTTTGGTAAATGATGATATCTTGATTTTGATTTGTGTTTTGCATATGAGTTACCCTAAATTATTATTAATTTCTTTATCTTGTATAGACATGGGTATTAACAAATTATTTCTATTCACAATTTTATAACCAGGATATACACCTTTCTGAATTTGAGCCACAAAATTATCTCTTGTTAATAGCATTTTTTTGCTTAAATCAAGGAATATTTCATTCCTATTGGTTTTACTTTTTTGGACTGCTATTACTGGTTTATTGGGATTAATAATATAAGTCATATCGCCTGGGTATTTTCTTTTATCCTTCAATTCAATGATAAGCTCTCCATTATTTAACGCTCGATGAATTAATTCTAATAATTTTGTTCTGGATTTTGTTCTCTTTCCATATTTCCTGCCAATAGAATTATTCCAATAATCCATATTTTTTGCTTCATCTGAACTATTGGTACTACTACCATTACCACCAAAAGATTCTTGCAAAAAACCCAAAAATTGTGCAGTATAAACATTATATTCTTGAGTGAAAACTCCGCTTACATATGCATGCCGAAAGGCATCAACATCATTATCTACCAACCCAAAAGCATATTGATCAATTTCACCTTTATCGTTTTTTGGTAATACGCGAATGTTTTCATCAAAATATTTATATGCTTCTTTTAATGCTTCTGCTTTTAAGAGTATTTGGTTCTTTTATCATAATATTGCTCCTTTCAATTATTAAATTTAAAAATAATTATAATAGATATTATATTAATAAATATAAATATATACGTATCTAAAAAAAAATATATATGAATAGGCATAACCAAAGGGTTTAATAACATACTTGGCAATAAACAAAGAAGCGTCAAATATTTATGCTTTTGTCCAAATCTAGTGGTAATTAAAAATAAACCTAAATTAATAATAATTGCTAATATGAATGCTTTAGTAATAGTATTTAAGGAAACGGTTCTTTCAATAATATTACATTTCATTATTATCCATACCCATAGCATTGAAAAACAAATAGCAAGTGAACGGATATAATAAATACAAATTTTTTTTATCCCAATTTTTGGAAATTTTTTAATTATAAACATTACAACCAACTTAATTAATTTTTGGAAAATCCCCTAGGAGCTTTAAAAGTAAGTAATAAAGCAGAAGTCGCGTTTACTCCTAAGACAATTTAATATTAACTTGGTTTAAAGGATTTTGTAAATCAATACTTTTAAGACGCATCCTTAATAATTAGACAATTTAATTTTAAACTTTTTGATAGGAGTTTGCAAAGGAAATTCAAGTTAAATTTAATGATGTTGAGAATAAGTGCACCTATTGCTGTTTACCTCTTAATCTATTTTTCTAGTATTCAAAAAGTGAAAATTTAATCCATTTTAGTGACTGTGTCATACACAAATACAGGTTGCCCTCTTTTAATAATCATCCCAAAATGAATCAGCTGAGTACCATCATTATCAACGTCATGCCAGCGGTCTGGAAACTCGGTTCTTGGAATATAGGTATAATTTCCCAGAGTAGAAGGGTCCATAAAATAATAATTATCACTATCATAGCCTACTGCTATTACCCAATGGCCATCATCCCAATCATTTTTGTAATCTGCTGGTAGATTATCCGCCCATGCCTGAATTTGTAACATTACAGGCATTCTTTGATCTAAATTTGATCTTAATTGTTCTTCAGTCATATCTAAAAAAACATCAACGCTATATCCTAAGGAAATTGCAAAAGATTCTATGTCTTTATAAGAAGTGCCATCCTGTGTAGTTTTTAAATCTTGTTCAAGAACATCTTGTCTATAATCGTCTCCGTAATAACCTAGAATTGACTGCGTTGCCGCTACCCCACAAGTATAATCTTTAGCTTGTCTGGTTAAAGGAACTTTTATACATCGTTGATAAGGAGTTAAAGTATCAGAATTAATTACTTGCTGGCAAGCAGATATACTCACTACCAAAATTAAACACATAACAAAAAAATATATTCGCTTTATTGTAAATCGGATTACATTAAAAAATTTGTTCATTATTGTTTCCTAAGATAATTTAATAATAATATCTGTATTAAGTTTTGTACATTTTTTTGTTATTCTTGTTACTAAACTGAATCTTGAATACCATTTTCTTTCAAAAAATCTACAAGAACCCAAGCTAACTAACTTATTGTCTTTTACAATTTATTGAAATTATTACCTGGTTCTTTATCTTGTATCGCCTAATGATAGATAAATATAGGTGTTAACAAATGATTCACTATCTTAATCTTTTAAGAATTTATTTAAAAAAGGAAATTCTTTACAATCAATAAGAGAAGGTCCGTCTTCTCTATTTTTTATTGCTAAAATGCTCGGTATTAATGTTTGATGCTCATCTAAAAATCGTACTAAAATCTCACTTTGAGATTCAGCGAAAAAATGTACAACGGTACGATTATATGGAGCGGATAATCTAAGTACTAAAATAGGCATTATAAGTTCAGGATAAGTATTTAAAATTTGTACTAAAGCTTCTCCTTGAAATTGGGCTAAAAAATGAGCAACAGTACGACTATCATAATCTGACAAACTTAACTCTAAAACTTGCATAACATGTGCAGGATGTTCTCTATAAAATGGATTACTTAAAATTTGCGCTAAAGTAATTCCTTGATTACTAGCTAATACATGCGCAATTTTTCTATTATCTGGATCAGGTAATTCAACTTCCAAGATAGGTACTATAATTTGAGGATATTTGATTAAAATTTGTACTAAAATTTCACTTTCAAATTGAGCTAAAAAGTGAACAATCATAAAACCATGTGGTCCTATTAATTTTAAAATTTGTTCGACAAGTTCAGGTGCGCAATTATTTAAAATTTGCATAAAAAGATCTCTTTGAGATTCAACTAAAAAATGTGCTAGCGTAAGAACTGAAGGTTGAGGTAAGCTAAGCTTTAAAATAGGTAGAATAAGGTCAGGATATTTTTTGAATATTTTTACCAAACCAGCACCTTGATATTTAGCTAATACATGCGCAACGGTCCAGTTTTCAGCATCTGTTTTTACTAAAATTCGTACAATATATTCAAGATGCTCATTAAATATTGAATTGCTTAAAATTTGAGCTAATGCCTCTCCTTGATATTCAGCTAAACAGTAAGCAACCGTCAAGTTTTCAGCATCTGTCATCTCTAAAACTTGCATAATAAGTTCAGGATTATTATTTAATATTTTTGCCAAAGAAGCCCCTTGATATTTAGCTAATACATGCGCAACGGTAACGTTAATAGAATCAGATTTTAAAATAGATGATATAAGCGTAGGATCTAAAAATTTAAATATAGAAACAAGCGCAGAACCATTATATTGGGTTAAAAATAATAAAAAACTAATATTATTTGGATTCATTAAAATCACGATAATATTATCTATATTATCGTGAACAAAAGTTTCAAACTGATTAGGGTCTGCTGTAAAAGCAGCGGTTGTTAAAAACATAATTCGTAACTCTATGGGGTATATAGCTAATAGTTGCCAAGCCCGATTAAGATCATCGGAATTAGCAAAAATAGATATAATATCAGGCATACCCAAACGGAATAAAATTTCTTTAGGTCTATTTGGATCTACCAAAGTTGCAGCTAAAGGGAAAGGAATTAGAGTTTTAGTTTTAATTCTATTTGCAACTGCTTCAGTAAGAGGATCTAAAGGTTGTGATATAGTAACCTGTTTTACACCAGCTTGATCAAATAATCTGGATAATAAGATTCTTAACCCTAAATAAGATAAAGCAATGTTTCCTTTTGAATCAGATTCAAAAAATCTTAGAGGTAGTTCTTGCCAATTGTAAGGAGGATTAATTAAATCAAAATGATCTCTTTCAGCGAGTTCAAGAATAATAGGATTTCCCCAATCAGTAACGAAATCATCAGGTAATAATTTAACCAAATTTTCCATAGTAAATTGATGCTTAACTAATAACTCAACTACAGAATAAACAAAAGGCGAACTAGAAATAAATGGTTCAGGAAGAGAAGAATGACCTAGGGCTCCAAATCTAGAATCTACTATAAATTCAAGAGAACTCATTTGATGAGTACTTTGATTATCTGGCATATTACCAAAAAACAGGTTAATAGAATCAAATAAATCTTGAATAACTCTTTTGGTATAATTGGTTATTTCAGAAACTAAAGAAACTTCTAAAGGAGGAAGTGAAGTTGTTTGTTTAATCGAAGCAAGAAAAATATCTCTTGCAAGATCTAAAATAATACGAGTAATATCAGGACCACAACGAAGATCACTCAAACCAGAAATCATTCTTAGAACAAAAGATTCTTTAATATTTTGAGGTAATACTTGAAAACTTTTCCAAATTTGAAATAAAGCTTTTTTTATTAAAACCATATTTTCTGCAGGCATGCTAATAGGAGAACTAATATGCCTTAAAAAATTAACTAATCTAGAATTAGCTTCATCAGGCGAAAAAATTGCACGAAATAAACTAGTTAAATCAGCATCTTTAATAAGTGGTAAATTCGAAAAATTATACCCACTAATAAATGGACTAATATCAAGAGCTTCATTTATAGGACTCCCAAATTGTTCTATTAAAACAGGTAAAGGAGTTACTGCTAAATTTCGTAATTGAGGTAAAGATGAATGAGGATTTAGGAAAAAACGAGAGCCGTCAGGTAGAGTTAAAGTTGCTTTAGAAACAAAAATACCCTCTTGTTTATTCTGAGAGAATTCTCCTTGAACAACCGCTTTATTAGATAAAGTTAAAGAACCTAATCCAGTAATAGACCCTTGAAAAATTTCGTCCGGTAAAAAAGTTGATTCAAGATGTAAACAAGAAGGCACTGCTGGGGGTGGTAAAATAGGCCTACTTGAGTCTGTGGCAATATCGCTTTTTGTTGAAGTTACAGTTCTAAGTGTAGTAATAGAAGATTCGATATTTAAAGATATCTTATTAATTTCTGGTCTATTTGATTCCATATATCAAAATCCCCCCTATATATTTTTTACCTCCTTATAAATAATTTGAAACTTTAATTTTTTTTAGATTATTACTATTTGGAAAATGTTGATCATTGATATGAATAATGCTAATTATTTCTTAAAACAATTCCAAGTGCATTATTAGCAATATTTTCATACTTTTGATTTGGAAAATGTTGATCGGCTAAATAAACAAATTTGATAAACTCATCTTCTTTTTTATTTATACATAATTCATTATAAGCTAAGCTCACAATTTTATTTCTAATGTACTTATTCATATCTATTAATTATCGTAAATAAAATGATATAATTGAAAAAATTTCTTAATAAAGGTGTAATATGAAAAATCTATTTATTGCTTTAATCGCTATTTTTATTTTAAGCTCTTTAGCTTTTACAGATGATTTAAAGCTAATTCGTGAATTTCAAGGGGGGAAATTGTATATAGCAGGTAAAATCAACGTTGTAGTAATGCAAGGTAATTTCTTTCAAATGGGTCGCCAATATGGAGAATTATTAAAAGATCAAATTAAAGAGTTTTATGCAGAAGCTTCAAAACAAGTCGGTTTAGGTACTGATAAATTACCCTACAATCTAGTTTTAACTGCAGTAAAAAAAGAGCTAGCTGAACAACCAGTTTACGTACAAGAATGGGTTCGTGGTATGGCTGAGACATCTGGGTTAGGTTACGATAAACAACTTATTTTTTCGAACATGTTGTTATTGCTCATAATGAATTCTGGAAATTGTTCTGGGATGATTGCTTGGGATAAATATACTAATGATGGCGAAGTTGTGATTGGTAGAAATTGGGATTTACCAATAAAGACATTGTTACCTTTTCAAAAATTTTTAACCGTAGCTGTTTTTAACCCAATAGGTTTTGGGCAAAGCGTAGCTGATATCAATTATCTTGGTCAGATTACTTGGCAATCTGGCATAAATAAAGCCGGCATTTTTTACGATTTACAAAATGGTCTGCTAGGTGACCCTTTGAATGCCAAAAACAGACTGAATTCAAATTCAGCTTTAATGACGATGCTTTTTCAGACTACTTCTTCTAATCAAGTTGATGCATTTTTTGATGCTACACGGGCACAAGAAGGGGCGTTAATCAATGTTGCCGATACTAAAGAAGGCGCTTGTTTTGAATGGGGTACTAATGATTATCGTAAACGCATTGATGATAAAAAAGGTTTAGTTGGTTCTTCAAATCATTTTACAGATAATTCATGGCCTGCAATAATTTCAATTCCAGCAGGCAAACAAGCAGCTTTTACTAAAGAAAGAACTGAAAATCTTTTAGCCATGGGGAAGAAGTATAAGGGTAAAATCACTCCAGATATTATGATGAAAATTTTTTCAACCACTATCCCTAATGGTGGACCAACTTTTGATAAAGATAGCGGTTTAATTACTTATTATTCAATTGTAGCTAAGCCAAAAGATTTAACAATTTGGCTTAATATTACCGATTTTCAAACTTGGACAGAGATTAAGCTAAAACCTTTATTTCTTAATTAAATTTAGAAAAATTTAAAAATAGGTTTGCTTCTATGATATTTTAACAATAATTTTTATCTATTTTCCAATTTTTGGGATTATCAATTATACATTCCCGAATTTTATTTAATTCCTATTAATAACGGATGATATGTTAGTAATAATTGTGTTACCAAACCGGTTATTTTGGTGAATTTCGAAGTGGTTTAGCATTAAAGATGCCCCGCTTATAAAAAAGCCTCCCAAAATTCTATATTTTAAATTTGCCAAAAATAGCTTTAATTTTAAAAACCTTTTCAAATAGTTTTTTTTTCTTTTCAAATGCAAATTTTTCTAATTGAAAACTATTACAAATAAACATATTATTTTGATTCTCATCAGTTTTAGGGATAATATTAAAAGTTATTTTATTAGGTTCAATTATAATATCTAAATCTTTAATATTTTGAGTATGGCTTCTGTCTAAAGCATCTGCAATACGTAAAATAGCGCTCATCTGTATTACAGTATAACGTTGATGTGGCAATAAATGGCGAAAATATAAATGCTTTAAATTAGGCTCTGCTTTTCTATGATATCTGGCAATATTCGCAATAATTATTTTTTCTGTTTTAGTACAGGGTAAATTAAGGTTTAAAATATATTCCAAAGAATTTTTATGGTGTTTTTTTTCACCAAAAATTACCCCAATATCATGCAATAAAGCGGCTATTTCTAAAAAGAATTTATCTTCTTTTACTAGTTGATATTTTTTTTCTACCGCATTAAATATTAAATGAGTTAAACGACTTACTTCTAAGGCATGGTTAATATTATCAAAAACATTTGTTAAATGTGTAATGGTAGAAGTAAGGATTTGGCTATAGACGGTTTCCTTCATCTTTATTTGTTTTTATTTGCTAAAAGAGCCGCTCCCATCATTACTGCAGAATCACCTAAAACAGATAATTCTATTTTTAAACCTTTTACATTAGTAGAAAAAGCCGAAGTTGTAATTTTTTCTCTTATTGGGTTTAAAAAAATATCCCCTAAAGAAGTAACAAAACCACCCCCTAAAACTATAGCATCCGGATTCAAAATATTGGCAATATTAATAATTCCAATTGCCATTTTACCAGCCATTTTTTTTATTTGTTTAATTAAAAACTGATTCTTTTCTTCAATTTGTTTTTTAATAAAGCTACTTTTTAAAACATCATTTTTTTCCATTAAGTATTTTTTTAGAACATCCGCTTGTTTATCTTTCGATTTTTTAATGTGATTAATTAACCCTGTTTTAGAACTATAAGCTTCTAAACAACCTAATTGCCCGCAATTACATTTAGCTCCTTTATATTTGATAATCATATGCCCAATTTCACCTGCAAGCCCATTACAACCGCTATATAAATTACCATTTATAATAATACCGCCCCCAATACCAGTTCCTACAAACATGCCTACCATATTTTGATATTTTTGTTTAAAACCAAGTATATATTCACCGTAAATACCAGCATTTACGTCATTTTCAACATGAATGTAAACAGGATATTTATCTTTTAAAAAACTACAAATATCAACATTTTTCCAACCTAAATTAGGCGCCACCAAAACTATACCAGTATTTTTATCAACCGGACCAGGAACCCCAAACCCAATACCAGCTAACTCTGTTTTTTTAATTTTCTGGGAAGTAATTAGATCATTTATTAAAACATCAATTCGCTCTAAAACAGCCTTTACACCTTGAAAAGCTTTAGTTTCTACTTTAAGCTCTGCTATTTTTTCTTGCTTTTGATTAATTAATGCGGCTAAAATTTTAGTGCCACCAAGATCTATACCAATAGTATACATGCTACTCCTTTTATATAAGGGATATCTTCAAATTATCCCTTACCGGCAGAGCCTAAAACTTCCAAATTTTTATGCATTACTAATTTTTTTTGTTCTTCTCTGGCTGGACCTAAATATTTTCTCGGATCAAATTCTTCAGGATGTTGTTTCATTACCTGTCTTATAATAGCGGTAAATGCTAACCGACCATCGCTATCAATATTAATTTTACAAACTGCGGATTTTGCGGCTTTTCTTAATTGTTCTTCTGGTATGCCAACAGCGGCTTTTAAATTGCCTCCATTCTCATTAATTATTTTCACATATTCAGGTACAACAGAAGAAGCTCCGTGTAAAACAATCGGAAAACCCGGTAATAATTTTTCAATTTCGTCTAAAATATCAAATCGTAAAGGAGGTGGAACTAAAACCCCTTCTTCATTCACAGTACATTGTTCTGGTTTAAACTTATAAGCACCATGTGATGTACCAATAGAAATAGCTAAAGAATCTACCCCGGTTCTGGTCACAAAATCTTGTACTTCTGCGGGTTCAGTATAATTTGAATGTTCGTGTTGAACTTCGTCTTCTATACCAGCTAAAACACCTAATTCTCCTTCAACGGTAACATCATATTGATGAGCATATTCTACTACTTTTTTGGTTAAAGAAATATTTTCCTCATAAGGTAAATGCGAGCCATCTATCATTACGGAAGAAAATCCGGAATCTATACAGTTTTGACATAATTCAAAAGTATCCCCATGATCTAAATGTAATACAATAGGAATATTTGAACCCAAAGAACGAGCTAATTCTACTGCCCCTTTAGCCATATTTTTTAATAATATTTGGTTAGCGTATTTTCTTGCACCAGAAGAAACCTGTAAAATAACCGGAGAATTTGTTTCAATACAACCTAAAACAA
This sequence comes from uncultured Candidatus Marinamargulisbacteria bacterium, assembly GCA_964521915.1. Taxonomy (GTDB): domain Bacteria; phylum Margulisbacteria; class Marinamargulisbacteria; order CAZFTP01; family CAZFTP01; genus CAZFTP01. The sequence goes on along the minus strand of CAZFTP010000008.1, from coordinate 58,259 downwards.
CGGCTTGCAGTTGTTCTAAATTATTAAAATTATAAGCTGGTATGGCATATTTCCCGTCCATAGCTTTTTTAAACATTTCTTTAGTATTAACTAAACCTAAATTTTTATAACTTACTTTTTCTGACATTATTATATAACCTCCTATATCAAAAAATCTTTTGTCATTGTAACAAAATATTCTTATCTTGGTAAACTGTTTTAATGTAACTTTCAGCCATAGCTCATAAAATTAGTTAAAAAGGCTCAAAGTTTTAAATATTATTTCAAAATTCTCTCTACCATTGATAACGTTAATACTTCCGGGAATATTACTGTTTTATCAGAATTAGCCGGAAAATAAATATAAAAAGGAACCCCTGCTCTTTTATAACGATATAAAAAATCAGTTATAGCTTTATCTTTCTTTGTCCAATCTGCGGTTAAAAATACAATATTTTTCTGATTTAAAAGCTGTTTGAATTTTTCTCTTTTAAAAACCATTTGATCATTTACTTTGCATAAAATACACCAATCAGCAGTTACTTTTACTAATACGGCTTTATTTTGATTTCTTAAATCTTTTAATTCAGTAAAAGAAAAATTTTTATTTTCTATTTTGGCTGATAATAATTCAGTTTTACTTATTGCATTTATTAATAAAATAAAAGAAATAATAACAATAACAACAAAAAAGAATTTATATGAATTATTATTAAAAAATTTAAAAAGCCAAACTAAAAAAGAGAAAAAAACTAATACTATTAAAGTTAAAAATACTATTCTAGTATTTGTTTCCTTTAATAAAATATATGATAACCACACTATAGTTAATACTAAAGGAAAAGCTAATAATTGTTTGAACCAAATCATCCATTCCCCTGGTTTTGGTAAAAACTTTATTAAGCCAGGTATTAACGCAAATATTAAATAAGGCAAACTTAAACCTAAACCCATAAAAGTAAAAATTAAAAATGTAACTACAGTCGTTTCTTGTAAAGCTACCCCTAAACTTATTCCTAATAAAGGCGCAGTACAAGGGACAGCCACTATCACCAATAAAATTCCACTTAAAAATGACCCAATATTACTATTTAAAGAAAATAAAGACCCTAATCTGGTAAAAATCAACCCTATTTCAAAGAAACCAAACAAATTTAAAACAATAAAGAAAAAAAGTATAATAAGAAAAACAAGAAACCATGGTTCTTGAAGTTGAAAACCCCAACCTATTTCTTCACCAATTGCTTTAACAAAAAAAATCACTAGGCTTAAAAACCATAAGGAAATTAAAATACCAAAAATAAAAAATAAAGTTTTTATAATTATTTGTAGATTTTTATTAAATGATAACCTAAAAAATTTTTTACTATCTGGTAATTCATTAGTTTTAATCAGTTGGAGAATTTTTAGAGAAATTACCGGGAAAACACAGGGCATTAAATTTAATATTATTCCGCCAATAAAAGCAAATAACAATAAAATCAATATTGTTTTGCAAGACAAATTATTCTGTATTAATACTTGCCCTTGGCTAATAGGAATATCAATCAATATTGCTTGTTCTTTTGATAATTTCCCATCTTGATATTTATAAACTAACACTCCTTTTAAGTGTTCATTTTGGGCAAAATAATCGCGATATAAAGGCAGAAAAAAAGTGAACTCGTTTTGTTTTGCTTTAAGTTGATATTTCCACCGAGGTTTTACTAAACTTGAATCTATGGGAAAAAATTGTAAATCAGTAATTTTAGTTTTAATTACATTATGCGGATTTATTTGTAATTTCAAAAAATAATTTTTCTTTTTAACCGCATAAATTTGCCAATTAGTATTAATTTTCGGAATTTTTTGATAAGCCTTACCAAAAATTTTTTCCGCTTCTAAATTTCTTTTAATTTCTTGACCAGTTTTAATACTAATATTAGCCGTGATTTCAACCGGCATACATTGTTTATAACATTGTAAAAGATTAATTTTAGCATTAAAAATAACTTGATCATTAATAAACAAAAATTCAGAAGGTTTTACTTTATATAACACATAAATTTCGTTATTATAACCATAAGTTACTAAATTTCCTTCTAAAAATGCTTTGGGATAAGGCCAATGGCTTTCTTCTATTTTAAAACCTTTAGGCAATTGCCAAGTAATTGTAGAAATAATTCCGGCTTGCCCAGGATTTTGCCAATAAATATGTGCATCTGCAGGAACTTTTATTTTAACTGCTAACCAGAAAGGATACCCTGGTTTAATTTCATTAGTATCTGAAAATATTTTAACTGTAGTTTGATTTTGAACAGCAAAAATTGAACCGCTAAAAGCAAAAATTAAAAGAATTAAGAAAAAAAATAATCTCTTCATTAATTAATTATTTTAACGGAAAAAAGATTTAATGTGTAGAGACGGGTTTATTTAGGTAGAGACGGGTTTAAAACCCGTCTCTACAACTTAAATTAAGCACCGGGAATTCCAGCCCCAGCAGAACCTAAAATATTTCTCAACTGTTGTGCTTCAACATTATGAATCGGCGGCATAAAAGGGTTCATGGGTTTATCTAAATTAATATATGTTTTCTGCCATTGATGATCTTTCAATTCATAAACTATATTTGGGTTTACTCTTTTTGCTCTTTCGGCAATTTCCCATAATCTGCTTAATAATGCATAATCAATATTTAATAATGGTTTTGCCCCAATGCCTGCGCTAGCTCTTGCTGTATGTACCTTCAAATTATCGTCTAGCCAATGACCTATTGGCCGAGTACTTGCTATTAAAGCTAAGGCACCTCTTGGTTTTACTTGTCCAGATTGTTCTAGCTCAATAAATACATTAGCTAAAACATTTCTAGCCGCAGTAGTAAATTTACTATAATCTCCTAATTCATATAAATCTAACTGATATTTTTCTTTTAACAGATCTGCGGCTATTTTATAATAACTTTCATTAATACCAATTTCTTTTTCTTTAGTAGAAGGTATTTCAAAGACTTTTTTTAATACAGTCTCTTTAAGTGAATCTATATATAAAGCATCTTGATTAAATAATTCTAGTCTTTTATCAAGAATTGTTTCAATAATAGCAATAGTAACATTAGAAACTCTGCCTGAAAGTTGTGCATATACTTTTAATAAATTTGCTGGTGCATATTGATCTACAGTTGGAGAAAGCAATCTATCTGCCAATTTTTTGTAAAGATCAAAAGATAATGGATTAGTATGTTCACTTAATAACCATTCTTGAATTTCCGTTTTACTCATACTCATATAAGTCTGTTCTACAAAAATTTCCGGGTCTAAATCTCTGGCAAAATCACGATTCCGTATTTTTTTCCTCATTTCTTCATCTGTTCTTTCCGCAATTTTAGTACCGGCATGTCTTTTAATAGTTTTCACTAATTCTTCTTTTGGCCCATCCATTTCACTAGCAACTAAAGTCGCATTCATAACAGCAATATAACCGTCTAAATCATTATCTGCACTATCAACTATCGCTTGTGCTATAAATATTCTGGCATCATCACTGGCAAATACTTTTTCTGCTACTTTTTTATCTGGAGTTGATAATTTTTTCATTTCGTCATACAACCGTTTTTTAGCTTCCCCACCCATTTCTATTAACATAGAAGCTATTTTTTGGTAAAACAATACTTTATCAAAACCTTTCGTCGCCAGTATTTTCATTAAAGTCTCTATCATTTCTTTTGACGGTTTATGAGTTTTGGCTATTTCAATAATTCTTTCAGCGGCATTTTGCAGAAAAGCAGTGTTAATAACCGGATTATTAATGATATATTTCATTACACCTTCAAGATTATAAGTATCTATTTTTATATTCTGCAGATATAATCGACAGGTATCATTATAAAGTTCTAAAGTTTTACTGTTTAATGCTTCTATTTTAGCAATATCCTGATCTTGAATTTTTAAAGTGTGCAATCTGTCTTTATATTTTTCAATAATATCTTGAATTGCTTTAATACCCTTAAAGGCAATGGTTTCACTATTTGCTTCTTTTAAAGATTCGATAAATTTTTGTCTGTCTAAAGCAAAACTAGCTCCTAATTGCGGTAAAACTTTTTCAATTCTTAATAAAGCTAAATCAAATAATACCACTTGCAAACTCTTTAAAATATCCCGGAATAATTTAGTTATATCGTCTTTATTAGCTGAATGCTCTAAAACAGTTTTTATTCTACTTAAATTTTCCGGTTTCAAAACAAATTCAACCCGTTGCTGATAACTACTTATAGTTTTATTTAATAAATCATTAAATTTTTCTTTGGTTTTACTATCAAGCCCACCTTTAAATTTTGCAATTGTGGCAGAAATAGTAGCTAATTCTTCTATATTGAAAATATCATAACCAAATGAATGGATAAACGCAGAAATAGGTTCATTAGCAGTATTAAATGTTTGAACCGCTTTTTTAATATCAGCATCACTAGCGGATGGTTTAGATTTAATGGCTTGTAAAGCACTATCAGCAGATTCAAATTTTTTGAACATTTCTTCTAAAAGTTTATCCGGCATTTTTTCTAATGCGCCATCAATATTTGCTAATAATTGCAATACATCTGTTGAATTAGAATCACTGGCTTTATTCACCATTTTTTTCATGGTTTCCGCATCAATATCTAAACGCCCTTTTTTCTGTTTATCAGTATCTAAACAAATTTTATCTTTTAAAAGACTAGCTAAATTCACAGCATCAGTTTTATCAGCAATTTCCACATATTGTTTTAACGCTTTTCTTCTTACTTCAGCGTTCAAATCTGTCTGGGTTACTACCTTAAATAACGCATCTCTTATTGATTTAGAAACCGGATTTTCGACCTTGCTTTTTACTACAGCGATATCAATTAAAGCATTAACAGCTTTTAAATAAATTTGAGTTTTTTTATCTGCTTCTAAATTAATTACACCTAAACGAGAAAAACCTTGTTTTGCTTTATCAAGTAAACCTAAAATGTATCTTGGCTCCATTTTAAATTTAGCTAAATCAATAAAGGCTTCCGCTAAAGTTGTTCTTGCATGGTTACCAAAAGCCCATTGCGTTTTTTCCGGATCGTAAGCTTCTTTATTTGGTTCTACTATCTTAAAAGGGAAATTAGAAAGAAATCTATCTAATAAACCGGCTTTAACCAATTCTTCAGTATACTCTGTTTTTACTTGTTCTAACTTTTCATTTTCTTGATCATCCGGGTCAGTCGTAAGCACTTTTGTTTCATAATATTTCGTAATTAGAGAATCAAAATAACCGCTTTCAATTAATCTATCAATATTTTCCCGAAAATTATCATAATCTTGCTGGCTAGGTTGTTTCATATTACGGCTGATAAAAAAAGCTTCTAATGCCTTATCAAAGCAACCTGCCCCCAAAACCGCAGAAGGACCTCGTACTGCTTCACGTAATTTTACCCGAAATTTTTGAATAGTCTCATTTTTACTTTCACCTTTTTTAATAACTTTAACCATATCAGCTAGTTTTTGGCTTTCAGCCAATAAAGCTTCACGAAATTTTTCAAAAGGTTTTGCAAAAGGATCATTATTGATAAAACTATTAAATAACTCTTCAAGTCCTTTTTGTTCATCACCTTCTAAATTATAAAGATTTCTAACAATTTGTTTTTGAAATTCTTTATATATACTATGTATTTCAGGATGCAATAAATCCATCCTTAATATTGCTTCATACATGGCTTTCTGCTTTTTTATCGCATTTTGTTTCCAGATTTCAAAATCTTTTTCAGCTCTTTTAACATTATTAGAATGTAAACTATGCTTATGAGTTTTTTGTTCTTTCTTAATAAAATATTCTATTAAATCTTCTTTTTTATAAGAAATTCTAAAAACCGGATTAAAAAGAGCTAACGGCACAACGGTCATTAATAAAGGATATTTAGCACCAGGTCGAGTTTCTTTTCTTGGCAAATTAGAAATAGGATCTTTAGCAACACTAAAAGTTGCATCTCCATCTATTTTTTTTACTAAATCCAATATTCCTTCAATATCTTTATCTTTATAAGCTTTAAACATTGCTTTAAGCCCGCCAATTTCAGACGTTTTTGCTTTTTCTGGTGCTTTATCAAATAAGGCACCATCATAGTGCGAAAGTAAATTATGTCCTTTTTTAACATCTTCAATAAAAAGTTCCTCAATAACAGCTTGTACTACACCCTTTTCCGGACCATCAACATGAAAATAAATAGAGAGTAAATCTTGTATAGATTTAGGCGGAGATTCATAAAGTATTAAACCGGTTAAATATAGTTTTACTTTTTCTCTAAAATTATGATGAAAAAGAAAATTTTTTGAAAGAAATGTTTTTTTCGTAACCCATCTAAATTCATCAAAAAATTCTTGCGGTAAAAATTTACCTCCGCCAAAAAAATCACCATGCTTTAATTTGGCCATTTCTGTTTTGGCTTTTTCAAAATAGAATTCTTGATCTATTAAGCCCCAATATCTATTAACGGTTTTTTCTAAAACACTTAAAAACTGACTATAAGAAACATATTCATTCCTTTGCGGATTAATTGATACTATTTTTTTCATGTTTACCCCCCCCCTGTTTTTATCCAGGTTTTTACGTTTCTAGCACATTATCGTTAAATTATTGTTAAAATTGCAGTTTTTACAATTATCTACTATTATGTGTATTTTTAAGGGGATACAATGTTGATACGTAATTTAGAATTAATTTTAGTAACTAAAATTAACAAAATATATCCAAAATTACTGCTGAATTATTTTAGCAACTTAAATTATGCTATAGAAATATTAAATTTACCTGAATTAAAAAAAACCTCTTTTTCTCAACAAAAAAATTATTGTTTTATTTTTTTCCATAATGATAAAAATTTACTGAATGTTATAAACAAAATAATTATAGGTCAAAAAATTTATGATTCCGCTTGCTTATTGTTAATTATATCTAAATCGGAAAAAATTAATAATTTTCAGTTTTTAGACCAATTAATTTTACCAACACAAATTATCACTGATCCCTTACCAGTTTCGTTAATTAAAGAAAAATTAAAATTTTTAGAAAATTTTCTCTTATTAAAAAAACAATTATTAAAAGAAAACCCTAAAAAAGCTACTGCCAATTACTTATTAAACGAAAAAAAACAACTTTTTAATGATTTATTTCATTCTCTAAATCATGAATTTAGAAATGCGCTTACTCCAATTTACTTAAGCAGTATCATTCTAAATAAATACAAAAATGATCTTAACTCAAAAGAAAAAAAAGAATTAATGACGTTTATGCAAGCTACCGCAGATTTCGCGGAAAAAGTTAAAGATTTAGATGTAATTCTTAAAAACACTATCTTAGATTATTCTTAACGCCTGGTAACGCTTCTCATGGTAATCTTTTTAAAAACGTTCCCCAGCCAGTATAGCTAGTAAAAGTTAAATTATCATAACTGGTATCATATTCAATAGTTCCATTAGTAGGAATATAAATTGAAAGTCCATATGAATTGGTAATGGTGTATTTTATATTAGCCCCTGTAGTATATTTAGATAACACCACCGCTTGTTCTACAGCAGTTTTTATATCCGTGCATTTAGCAACAATATCAGCATAATTTGGGTCAGAGCTTTTATCCGCGATAATTTTATCTGCCATATGCCAAAGATCTCTAAACGTAACATCATGATAACGCTGAATAGTATAATTATCACCTGTATGCGTATTCACTAAATTGGTAAAAGCCGTATCTTTAGCTGTAGTATTATAAAGCAGAACTAAAGCTTTTACCTCGTCAGCCAAAGCAGATATTTTGGATAAATCAATTGCTGATAAAGTTGTATTATATTTTTGGTAATAAAAATTATAATATTTATTAACCATATCTTTAGCAATATCTACTATTGCCGTAGTAGGGTTAGATACTAAATTTACAGAGATTTGATCCCACGGTAAACCTGTCCCGGGGATAGTTTCTTCTGATGCCACCAAAAAATCAACATAATCTTTAAATTCATAAGCAAGTTCAATAGCTCCGTTATTACAAGAATCCAGAACCAGAAGATCAATATTTTTACCAAGAGCAGTTTTCATGGCTGGTAAAACCGCTTTTATTTCCGGTACTGAAATAATCAATTGTTTAGTTGGGTCAGTAGTATAATCTTGCCCAACACCCTGAGCGTTTAATGGATTATAACTCCGCCAACCGCCACCGTGCGAACTAATAACTAACATATAATGCTGTGCAGGATAACGTTGCGCCGTCCAAATAACAAAGTTTTTAATTGCATCTGCTGAAGCAGTATTAATTTCTGTAACAGTCTCATCTAATCTTGAAGTAATACTGGTTATGCTATCACTTTTTTCAATATACCATCTACCTACACTTTCCCCGGGAATTAAAGTACCTGCATCACCTTTATGATGCCACCAATCAGTTTGGGCAATAATATTTACCTGATTAGTTGAACCAGCTTTTTGTAATTCAATAATATTATTTAAAATAGCTTGTTCTAAATCATTATCACCTGCGGCATAAAACATAACTGTCCATTGTTTTGGTTCAGCTGGACCAACTTGTGTCCTTCCGCAACCACCTATTAATAAAATCATTATAATAAAAGAAAAAAATGCTACTAATATTAATTTTTTCATTTTTACCTCTTTTGAACTAATATTTGTTTAATTATAGCAAATAATTTTAAGTATTATACAAAAATTTTTTAATGATTTACCCAATCTAAAATTCTTGGTAAGCACTATTTTAAATAAAATTTGTAGAATGGATATCTATTTCCCCGATTATTATTGTTGATTGATCAACTAATCTCCTTGCTTCCATTAAACTTCCATTATAGTAAATTATTTTTTATATTTATGATTACCACCAATAAGTACAAACATAAAATTAATTATCCACATTTATTTCACCGTATTGTGGAAAACTATGTGGAAACTCTTTTTTATGCTTAACATAGTAAAAACCCATCGTTTATTATTAAATATAAATTTGTTCGTAAATTTAAACTTATGAGGTTATTTTATATCGTTGTTACCACAAAATTTTTCCTGTGGAAAAACTGTGCATAAAAATACTTAAAATAATAAAATAGATAATTTCAAACCATAAAAATAAATAATTTTACTTTATTAATAATTATAGTATAATAACAATTTACCAGGAAATATTTATGAACAAAGAATTAGTATGGACAAACATCTTAACTTGTTTGAATGATCATCTTTCTAATCCCGGTTACCAAACATTTTTGTCATCTGCAAAACCTGTTTCTTTTTTTGACAATGTTATGCAAATTGAAGTTATTAATAGCTTCTCAAAGGAATGGATCAGGGAGAAATGTGAACCGGTTTTAAGAGATTACCTTAAAAACTTTTTTAATAACACTATTATTTTTGATTATTTAGTTAAAGATGAATTTAAACAAACTGAAGAAAACCAAATATCTTTACCTTTTAATAAAAATCAAAAAGAAAAAGATGAGGAAATATTATTAAACCATAAATATACTTTTGAAAATTTTATTGTCGGAATTAACAATCGTTTCGCATATGCCGCTTCAGAAGCTGTCGTAAAAGCACCGGCTAAAGCTTATAATCCACTCTTTATTTATGGTTCTGTAGGGTTAGGGAAAACGCATCTTTTACATGCGATCGGTTTGAAGATAAAAGAAATGCATCCAAAATTAAAAATTAGTTGCGTTTCTTCTGAAAAATTCACTAATGATTTAATTAATTCCATAAAAGATAAAAAAACCGGAAATTTTAGAGATAAATATCGTAAAGTTGATATTCTCTTAGTTGATGATATTCAATTTTTAGCTGGAAAAGAACAAACTCAGGAGGAATTTTTTCATACTTTTAATGAACTCCATGGTAAGAATAAACAAATTGTTATTACTTCAGATAGACCGCCAAAAGATATACCTACTTTAGAAGAAAGGTTAAGAACTCGCTTTGGCTGGGGATTAATTGCTGATATTCAACCACCTGAATTAGAAACCAGAATTGCTATTTTGAGAAAAAAAATAGAAATAAATAATTTTAATATTTCCGATGAAATACTACATTATATTGCCAGCCAAATTCCTCATAATGTTAGAGAAATGGAAGGCGCCCTAACCAGAATTGTGGCTTATGCCTCTTTATTACAAACAAATGTTACTTTATCTATCGCCAGTAATGTTATAAAAGACATGATTGGTATAAAAGCAGAAAAACCTTTAACTATTGCAACAATTAAAAGAAAGGTTGCCGAATATTTTCAAATACCAGAAAATGACTTATCTTCTAAAGATAGGTCTAAAGAATTAGTTTATGCTAGACAAATTTGTATGTATTTAACTAGAGAATTAACTAATGTTTCTTTACCAAAAATTGGTGAAAATTTTGGCAACAGAGATCATACTACTGTTATGCATTCTTGTGATAAAATAAAATTGATGTTAGATAAAGATGATCAAACTAAAAATATTATTAATGTTCTAATTTTAAACATAAAAAATGAAGAATAAAATAATTAGTGTAAAAACTGTTAATTATTGTGGACAAATTGTTAATAACAATTAAGAAGTAAATTATTATTATTTTTTATATAAAGTTATTAACAAGTTTTAAAACCAAAACTTGTTATAATAAAAATAAAAAAGAGAGTTATTAACAAATTAACAGGTACTATGACTATTACTATATATTTAATTTATAATAATAATAATAATAATAATATAAGGAGGTATATAAAAAATGAAATTTAATTGTGAAAGTAACTTGTTACAAAAAAGTATTAATATTGTTGAAAAAGCAGTACCAGCAAAAAGTACTTTACCAATAATAGAAAATTTATTTTTAGAAATAGTAAGTAATCAATTGAAATTACGCGGGCATAATTTAGAAATGGGAATAGAATATACTATGCCTATAGAAAATAATAATGAAAACGGAAAAATATTAGTAAAAGCGCGTACTTTGAGTAGTATTGTTAGTAAGTTATTAAATGAAAATTTAGAATTCAATATACAAGATCAAAAAATTAAAATAAAAACTAAGGAAGTAGATTTTGATCTATTTGGTACTAATGCTGATGAATACCCTGTTTTTCCTGAAATTGAAAAAGGTATTAAAGTTCAACTTACTTTAAAAGATCTAAAAGAACTAATTAAAACTACTATTTTTGCCGTTTCATTTGATGAAACTAAACAGTTTTTAAACGGTATACTTTGTAAAAGTGAAAATAAAAAAATATTATTCCTTTCTACAGATGGTTTTAGGTTAGCGTTAAATAGTAAAACGGTAGCTGATTTAAAAGATGATTTTTCAGTTATCATTCCTTTTAAAGCTATTAATGAATTAGCTAAAATTAGTCAAATTTTTGAAGAAGATACTAAAATTGAAATGAACATTGCACCAAATCAAGTTAGTTTTGTAATGAATAATTTTATTTTAGTAACAAGAGTAATTAAAGGTCAATTTCCAGACTATAAGCAAGTTATTCCATCAGAAACAGAAAATAATTTAATTATATCCCGAAGAGAATTTTTAGATGCTTGTGAAAGAGCCAGTATTTTGGCTGTAGAATCAAATAATATTATCAAATTTATTATTGATGAAAATTTGACTATTAATGCGCAAGCACCAAATTTAGGAGAATTTAAAGAAAAAATTAAAATTAATAGAACTAAAGGAAAAGTAGAAAACAAAATAGTTTTTAATGTCAAACTACTTTTAGATGCTTTAAGAATTATTGAAGATGATGAAATATGTTTTGAATTTAATAGTAATGTTAAACCTTGTATTATTAAAGGTAAAGTGAATAATGAATTTATTTATGTCCTTATGCCTATTAGAACTAATGAAAATACGGTCAATGAAACTAAAAAAGAACAAGTAGTTGCTAGCCCTGCTTAATGATAATAGAGATTGGGAATATCTAAAAAGTATAAAATATTTTATACCCCAAACTTATTTTTTTAGATGTTAAAAAAGATTTGGTTAAAAGGATTTCGTAATTTAAAAGAAACAGTAATAGATTTTAATAATCAAAAATTGATTTATATTTTTGGAGAAAACAATCAAGGTAAAACTAATTTATTAGAAGCTATTTATTTTTTAGGTAATATTAATTCACCTAAAAACATAAGCATTAATAATCTAATAAATTTTAAAGAGCAAGAAAGTTTTATTGGCGGGGATTTTTTTTATCAAAATCAAAATTTAAGGGTATACACCAAACTAACTTCAAATAATAATAAGTTTTTAATAATTAACAATAAACCAGTTAAGAAAATAGAAATATTAAAAAATAATATTTTGATTGAAAATATTTCACCGGAAAATTTACGCTTATTTTTAGATAACCCTGAATATCGTAGATTAAGTTTAGATAGTTTTATCAAAAATGATATTAATGAATATACTAAAATTATTAAAGATTATCAGAAAATAATTAAACAAAAAAATTTTTTATTAAAAGAAAAATCAAAAAAAGAAAGAATTGAATTATGGAATGAAAAATTGATTTTATCAGCTACCAATATAATCAATTATCGTTTGCAATATTTAAAGAAAATAGAAACAACTATTAATATTTTTTTTAAAAGATTTAATAAATTAAAAGATAAAAAGCTAATAATTAATTATCAGTTTAAGAACTTTGCCGAACAAATTGATAATAATAATTATCAAGAAAAACTAGCTATAGAACTTGATAATAATTTTCATCATGAACAGATGTTAGGAATTTCTTTATATGGTCCGCATAGAGATGATTTTAGTATTCTTATTGATAATAAAGAAATTAATTTGTTTTTTTCAAGAGGTATTAATCTCCTTTTTTCTTTATTGTATCGGTTAAGTCAATTAATTATTTTACAAGAAACTAAGCAAATCTTCCCCATCCTTTTACTTGATGATATTTTTAGCGAATTAGATAATGAAATTATTAAAGAACTATTAGATATTATTGCACCTAAAACGCAAATATTTTATGCTACTATTCAAGACACCACAGATCAGTTTTTCAAAGAGGCTAAAAAAATTAAAATTGTTAACGGAGAAATTTTTCATGTCTAATTTATACGATCTTCTAAAAGAAACAAAATCCTTAAAAAAAACTATATTTAATATCGAAATTGCTAAAAAAATAAAAGCTAATTGGGAAGGTATTTTTGGAAATTTGGCAAAAGATTTAAAATTCAGTTATTTAAAAAATCAAACTTTGTATGTAGAAGCTTTAAATTATTTATGGGTTACGGAAATAAACTTTTTTAAAAAAGATTTAATTAAAAAAATTAACTTAATTTTTAATAAACCATTAATTCAAGATATTAAAGTTTTTTACCAAAAAGAGACACTACCTCAAAATAAAAATTTATTGGATAATAAATCATTAAAAAGTAATAAAAAATTAAATTTAGCGGATAAAATAAAAATGGAGCAAGAAAGAAAAATAAAAGAAGGTTATCGTTTTTGTACAAAATGTAAGCTTGTCTTAACTAAAGATGTCCTTTGTTTTTTATGTAAAAATTTATGAATGAGTTTGTTTGTTTAGATATTGAAACGACTGGATTATCTTATAAAGATAATGAAATAATTGAAATCGGCTTAGTCAAAATAGCTGACGGACAAATTGTAGAAAAATATTCTACTTTAATTAAACCCCAAAAGCCTTTAGTAGAATTTATTACTAAACTTACAGGTATAACCGATGATTTATTAATAAATGCGCCAGTTTTTTCAGAGGTATATCCTAAAATCAAAAATTTTATAGGGCAAAATATTTTAGTGGCGCATAATATCAAATTTGATTTTGATATGTTGAATCAAGAATTTTTAAGATTAGGGTCCCCTTCTTTAACTAATAAATTGTTAGATACTCAAGAATTAGCTTTAATTTTATACCCTCATTTTTATAGCCATAAATTAAGCGCATTAGCCAAAAATTTTAATATTCTTTTAAAAGCCCATAGAGCTCTTAATGATGCATTAGCGGTTGCAGAGATTTTTTTGAAGATGCATGAAGAATTATTAAAAATTAATCCTTTAATATTAAATCAAGCTTTAAAAATTTTACCTTTGGAAAAGCAGGCTTTAAAAGAGTTTTTAGCAATATTTTATCAAGAGATATATCAAGGTAAAAGTTTAAATTATTTAGATTATTTAAACGGCTTAAAAGATATTTCTCAACCCAAAAAAGATACTAATTTTAAAAGTTGGCCTAAAGATATAAAGAGTTTTTTTCAAGAAGAATCACCCTTAAATAATAATTTTACTAATTTTGAAATAAGAGATAGCCAAGCCAATATGGCGGAATTTATTTTTGAAAGATTTCAAAATGCGGAATACGGGGTTGTTGAGGCTGGTACAGGTATTGGTAAAACATTAGCTTACTTAATACCCAGTATAATCTGGTCTAAAAAGCAAGGGAAGCCAATTATTATTAGTACTAAAACCAAGCATTTGCAGAATCAAATTATGTTTCAAGATCTTTTACGTACTAGTTGTGAAAATATCCCTAATTTTACCTTTGCTTTAGTTAAAGGAAAAGAAAATTTTCTTGATTTAAGAAAGTTTGATTCTTTATTAAAAGAGTTTAATTTAGGTCTTCATAAAAATGATGCCATCGAATTTTTAGGGTTATTTAATTGGTTGTTAACTACAAAATTAGGCGATTTAACTGAATTACACCCCACTATTTACAAAATATTTTATTATAAAATAAATTTTACAACTTTTTCTGAATATAACGATAACCGGGTATTTAAAAACAAATGTTTTGTTCAAAAAATGCGACGTAAAGCAAAACAGGCAGATTTAATTATCACTAACCATTCTTTAGTGTTTGCTGATTATTTTAATGGAAATAAAATATTACCGGCATATGATTATATAATTTTTGATGAAGCACATTCTTTAGAAGATATAGTGGGTTTTTCTACTGGTAAAGTTTTTTCTAATTTTACTTTAAAAGAACTTTTTTCTAATTTTTCATTAAGGCATAAATCTGTTTTTTTAGAACAAATAGACTTAGTAAATAAAAGATTAGTAACTGAAAAAAATTGTGATTTTTCAGAATATTTTCGTTATTTAAAAGATAAAATTAATGAGTTAAAAGAACAGCATAATGTTTTTTTCGATTATCTCAAAACATTATTTAGAGATACCAAAATATTATCCGGAGAAAAAAAGCAAATTATTTTTTCTGCTAAATTAGGTAATGGTAATAATTTTGCAGAAATAAAATATCGGCTTAATGATTTAATTTTAGAATTAAAAACCATTAGAAAGATTTTTGAGCAAATTATTGAAGAATTAAATAAGTTTAATAAAGATAATGTGATTAAAAACATGTGTCATATTTTTATTGATAATGAAGATTTTTTAAAACAATTAATTTTAGATTTAGAAGTACAAATAGCTTTACCGGAAAATTTTATCACTTGGTTAGAAGAAGAAAATACAAATAAAGCAAAATTTTTAAAATTAATTTCAGTGCCTATTAATATTAAAAACATTTTTCAAGATTATATAAATCAAAAGAAAAGTTGTATTTTTACTTCTGCTACTTTATCAATTAATCAACAATTTGATTATTTTTTAAATAGATTGGGTATCACTGAAAATTTTAAGACTTTAATTTTGGCATCTGAATTTGATTATTATAACCAGGCAGAGTTTAATTTATTTACAGATTTACCAGTATTTCAAGATACAGAAGAGTATTATGCTGATATTGCTCAGAGTATTTTTCAAATTGTTACTTCAAATTTTCAAAAGACTTTAGTTTTATTTACTGCACAAAAAAGTTTGAGACGTACATATCATTATTTGAAAGAGTTGTTAAATAATTATCCTACAACGGTTTTTTGCCAAAATATACATGGATCTAGAGAAAGTATTTTGGAGCGGTTTAAACAGTTTGACCAGGCTGTAATTTTTGGGTTAGATAGTTTTTGGGAAGGCGTAGATTTAGCAGGAGATTTGCTTAAATGCCTTATTATTCAGAAGATGCCTTTCCCAGTACCTTCAGATCCGTTACATCAAGCTAGAATGGATTTATTAACCACAGAAGGTAAAGATAGCTTTATGAATTATTCTTTACCTTTGGCAGTGTTAAAATTTAAACAAGGTATTGGCAGATTAATTAGGACTAAACAAGATACTGGTTCTATATATGTTTTAGATACACGTCTAGTTACAAAATATTATGGTAAATATTTTTTGAAGGAAGTTGAAAATTATAGAAATAATTATGTAACTAAGGAAATGTCTTGAACTATGATTAAGAAAAATGTCTGAACCAGGATTTACAAGATTAAAGGATTTACAGGAATAGGGAAGAAAGAAAAAAGAAGAAAGAAATTAATCAAGAAAATCCTAAAATCCTGAGAATCGAGGTTCAGACAAAATAGGTCCACGGAGTTAAAAGGGCGGGCAAAAAACTAATTGCAAAATGGTTATTTCTCATTTTGAAACAAACTCATGTTGTAAATAAAAAATCAGCTTTTTTTTGATAAAAAGATTATGTCAAAAAGTGGTATACTTAAATGTCAAAAAGTGGTATACTTAATAATAAGTAACCTAAAATTATACAATAGAAATTTTCTATACAAGTATTAATTATTTTTATACGATAATATTTTTTGTGCAGACAAGATAAAAATTTGTGATAAGGAGTAAATTTATGAAAACATTAAAATTAACCGCGTTATGTTTACTGATGCTTTTGATCAGTCATGCTTATTGTTTTTCGGTAACTTTTTCATTAGTAGGCAGACTGCCAAAAGGAGATCTTACCAAGGGAACACCACTTTTTTCTTTCGAGCTAGTAAGCGCTCAAGAACCTACAACGCCAACGTTCTTACCAAACTTATATGGGGGCACTTATTTTTCTGAGCAGGCTGCTCCTGGAGCGCGAAATTCTTTTATTTCGGTAGACTTAGGAACAACACATAATACTGACAATATATATAAGTTTCAGGTAGAGTATTATGGTAGTGATTCGGATGGGCTTCGGTATAGAAGAGTAACTAGTAAACCATTTAGATTTTCATCCCCTTCGGATGGACAAACGTTTACAGCAAAAATAATTTTAAATTATGCTTCAAACAAAGCAGGGAACTGGTATTTTTATTATGAATATACAAGTGGGTCTGACAACGGGAAGAAATATGAAATTCCGATAGCAACTATTGAAAGATATAAAAAATGATTTAAGGAAATTGAATGATATTTTGTGATTAAATTATGGGAATTAATAGTTTACAAAACTCCTTCTTTTTCTAAAGCCTTAATAATATGTTTGGAAGTATTGTTTTTAATGTAATCTACAGCAATTTTTTTAGTGATTTTTAATTCTTTTTCTTCCCCTGACGGCATTTCGTACATAAAATTGAGCATGATTCCTTCAACTAAAGATCTTAACGCTCTGGCGCCTACCTTTCTTTGAATTGCGGTTTTGGCAATTAATTCTAAAGCCGTATCTTCAAACTCTAATTTAATATTATCCATTGAAAGTAATTTTTGAAATTGTTTGATAATAGCATTTTTCGGTTCTTTTAGTATTTTTACCAATGCATCGGCATCTAAGTTACGCAACGGCGCAATAATCGGTAAACGACCAATTAATTCGGGGATTAAACCGAATTTAAGTAAATCTTCCGGTTGTAAATGTTCGTATAGATCATCTTCAGCTACTTTATCTTCCTGCTCTTTTTTGTTTTTAAAACCGTATTGTTTATCGGTTATTCGTTTGGAAATAATCTCTTCTATCCCATGGAAAGCACCGCCGGTAATAAAAAGGATGTTGGAAGTATCAATAGCTACAAATTCTTGCTGAGGATGTTTTCTACCGCCCTTCATGGGCACATTTACAATACTACCTTCGAGCATTTTTAAAAGAGCCTGTTGTACCCCTTCTCCGGAAACATCTCTGGTAATAGAAGCACTTTCTGATTTACGAGAAATTTTATCAATTTCATCTATGTAAATTATACCAATTTCCGCTTTTTTTACATCATTATTGGCAATTTGCAGTAATCTAAATAACATACTTTCCGCGTCTTCTCCAACGTATCCTGCTTCTGTAATGGTAGTAGCATCAGCAATAGTAAAAGGCACATCTAAAAGCTTAGCTAAAGTTTGGGCAAAAAGCGTTTTACCTGTTCCGGTAGGTCCGATTAAAAGAATATTACTTTTTAATAATTCAGTATCGCTATATTCATCGGTTGAATAGAAAATCCGTTTATAATGATTATAAACGGCCACAGAAATAACTTTTTTGGCTTTTTCTTGCCCAATAATATAAGAATCTAAGGATGCGTAAATTTCTTTAGGTTTCGGTAGTTTTTGATCTGATAATTTACTGTGTTTAGCTATTTCTGCTTTTTTTATTTCTTCTAAAATCAAAGTATGACAAGAATTAATGCATTCATCGCAAATATTAACACCAGGACCAAGAATCATTTTGTATGCTAAATTTTGCGGTTTTCCACAAAATGAACATAACACTTGACTTTGATCTTCAGTATTCATCTTAGTCTTTTTTTACTATAACTTCGTCAATGAGCCCGTATTTAACAGCTTCATCGGCACTCATAAAAAAATCTCTATCAGTATCTTTTTCTATTTGCTTAAGACTTTTATGAGTATGTTTTACTAAGATATCATTAATAATTTTTTTAATTCTTAGAATTTCTTTTGTTTGAATTTCAATATCTGTTGCTTGACCTTGGGCGCCACCTAATGGTTGGTGAATCATAATACGTGAATATGATAAAGCATAACGTTTACCAGGTTCCCCGGCGGCTAATAATAATGCACCCATGGAAGCCGCTTGCCCTAAACAAATGGTAGAAACTTTAGCTTTAATATATTGCATAGTATCATAAATTGCTAACCCAGCAGTTACTACACCACCAGGGCTATTTATATACATAGATATTGGTTTATCAGGATCTTCTGCTTCCAAAAATAACAATTGGGCAATAATGGTGTTTGCCATGTGGTCATCAATTTGTTCAGTAACGAAAATAATTCTTTCTTTTAGTAAACGAGAATAAATATCGTAACTTCTTTCACCACGACCGGTTTGTTCAATTACCATTGGAATTAGTACAGACATGTTTTACCCTCCGTTTGTTGTTTATGTATCCCCAGGGTGCGGAGCACCCTGGGGATACGAGAATTTCATGGTTCAAGCCCTTCTATTTTTCTACACTAATTTTAGCTTCTTTAATAATATAATCAAAGAATTTTTTTTCTCTAATACTAGCTTCTAAATTAATCAATGCATGAGGTCCTAATTTGTTTTTAAACTCTTCCAAAGTTTTTACTTCCGGGAAATTTAGTTTTGCAATTTCAGCAGTTAAATCTTCATCCGTAACTTTGATGTTTTCTTTCTCGCAAATTTCATCTATTACTAATTCACTTTTTAAAGCTCTTTCTGCTTCCACTTTTATTTCGTTTTTTAATTCATCAATATGCTTTTGATTATATTTTAAATAATCTTCTAAAGAAATTTTATAAGGCTGTAACCTTGCTTCTAAATTTTTTAATCTTGAATTAATTTCTCTATCAATCATACTTGGGTGCAGATTAACTTTAATATCAGCTATAATCTGGTTAATTAAATCGTCTTCTAGTTTTTTACGATTTTGGAATTCTTTCATTTCTTTTAAGCGTTTTTCAACATCATTTTTAAAATCAGCCAAGGTGTCAAAGTTAAGATTAGTTTTAACAAATTCATCCGTTAATTCTGGTAAAACTCTTTCTTTAACTTCTACTACTTCTACTTCTAGAACAAGGGTTTTTCCGGCTAAGTTTTCATTAGGAAAATCTTGAGGTAAATTCAAACTGATATTTTTTTTATCGTTTTTATTTAAATTAATTAACTCAGAGTCAAATTCAGGTGTGAGAAATTGATTAGTCCCTATTTGATACATAAAATCTTTTCGATTAAATTCTTCAAATACGGCGTCTTCTAATTTAGCCGTGATATTAAGAATGACATAACTATCTTTGGCACTTGGTTTGTCTGTTATTTCTATTTTTGATCTTCTAGTTCTTTCTTGTTCTAAATGTGAATTAATTTCTGCTACCGTAATTTCACTGTTAGCTTTTTTGGCTTTTAAGCCTTTATATTTACCTATTTTAACTAATGGCAAAACATCTACTTCACAAGTAAATTTTACGGGTTCATTTTCTTTGTATTCTGAAAATTGTACGTTTTTAGGTATATCTACAACTTTTAAATTTAATTCTTTTATTGCATCACTATACATTTCATTAGCTAAATCCATAACTGCTTCTTCGATAAGAACTTCTTTACCAAAATTTTTTTCAAAAACATTTCTGGGGATTTTACCAGGTCTAAAACCAGGTAGTTTAACTTTTTGAGATAATTTTTGAAAAGCTTTATCTAAAAATGGCGTTAATTTTACCTGATCTTCTTCAATTTCTAATTGAAAAGTATCTCCCTCTCTTTTTGATTTAAGTATTTTCATTGATTAATCCTTAATTTTTAGTATGAATATGGAGCGGGATACCAGGCTCGAACTGGCGACCTTCTGCTTGGCAAGCAGACGCTCTACCAACTGAGCTAATCCCGCCGCAAGTGGTAATATAACAAAAAAAATTTGATTAATCAAATTTTTTATTTAATAAATTTAAAAAAACATGTTTTAATCCTTTTTTTTAATGGTATTAGATTATTATAAGAAAGTGAAAAATAATTTAGGGGGATTTTTATGAGGGGACCATCAAAAGCAGGTGATTTATCAAGCGATTTTTTTAAGGTAAGATCTCATCCAGCTATGGTAAGAAAAGGAATTGAGGCGGAAAGGGTAACCATGGGATCAAGGGTATCTAGTATTGTAAGTAGATTAGATGATATTCTTCCTTTTGCTCAAAAGAAGAGAGTAACGCCAAGTGCTTCGACAGATTCTATAGGAAGTATGCAAATACAAAGGTTACATACGAGTTATCTTGATGCATGTGATTTTCTGCGTGAAATTTTTACTTTTGTTCATATGCCGGATAATCAAACTCTGATTGATCATTTAATAGCAAGTGGCATGCTAATAAAAAATCCAAAACAAATGAAATCGTATAGTTTTTCAACGGCTTTAATAATGTTATTAAAATTAGATACTGCACAAAAAGCAAGATTAAAAGCAGAAATTATAGATCGTTATAAATTTGGACGTAATCCTTTTATGCCTTCACTAGCTCCGCTGAATATTACACTGGCGCTTAATCAATTAAAACGTTTTGTTGATGAAATTCACAGAGAAAATGAATCAGCTTTATGTATGCATAATACGGTTGCTACTATTGATGATTTAATGCAAAATCAAGATTTTGTCGAAGAATTTAAAAGTTTGGCAACCAAAATGAAGACAGACGTTTTACCACAAATTCGTACACATATGCGTTTAGCTTGTAGAGCTATTCCTGGTAATCCTGTATACGTACGTAATAAAGGGGCGTATCATAATACGGCTCATGCGCTTGAATTATGTATTGATGTTTTAGATCATGAAGTAAATGCTACTTCTTTTAAAAATGTGTTAAGGGTTTTAGCTTCTTTAATGGCTTTATATCATGATATTGTACAGAATTTAGCTCCGCCATACAATGAAATTGAGAGTGGAAATGTTTTTTTAAAAGATTTTAAGCGGTTATTTATACCTTTATTAAAACATTACGGTTTAACTTATGATAGAATAAAAGATTTTTTTTCTGGTTTAAAAAATTTATCTTCAACTATTCTTGTTGGCGGTACCTATTTATTTAATGCTCAAAGATCAGAAAGATTGATTTTAGATGAATTCAGAACAATTTTAGACATAGCAAATCCGGTTGATCCTGAAGTATTAGATATTGCCCGAGAATTTTCTTTATATGATGTTCATAGTTTTATGGCGGAAGCTGAGCGACCTTCTTTTCCATTAAGAGGAGTTTCTTATACAACTAGATTAAAAGAATTTTTGGATGAAAAATTGCCAGAAAGTTTATTCGATGAATTTTTTGCTAATTTTGGAACTCAAAGTCGCGAAATTGATTGGGCACGAAAAATGTCGCAATCTTTACGTATGAATATGTTTGAACTTTATATGAAAGAGATTCGTGAATTAGATGTAGCTGGAAATGCCCTTATACCCTATTTAGATTCACATATTTTACCTGAGGTTCTACGAATTATAAATGATATTGATTTAACCCCTCAAACTAAAATGGATAGATTAATAGCATTAGCTACTCATGTATATAAATTTGATATAAATTCAATAACCCATACTGAGGGTAGAGAAATAACATTAGCTCAAAGAATGATTGAATGTGCGCGTGATGATAAATTTCATCATACTAGGCCTCCGGATATATGTCGAGGAGCTGGAGCTTTAGCCAATTATTCAGCAACATTAAATACCCATCACGAGAAAATAGCACATTATTTAGACGCAGATTCTGATACACAAATAAGATTTGGAGTATTACTTTTAATTCTTTCTGCTATGCCGGAAGGATATTTTTTAGAAAGAGAAACTGGTCTTTTTGATGTAGGTATATCACGTTTAATACCACAGAGATAAACAGATATGGAGTTTGTCGCAAAATGAGTACCAAAAATTAGTTTTAACGCACTAGTTTGGAAAAACAGCCATTTTGTAACAGACTCATATGTAAAATTAATGATATAATTATTATCATGCAAGAAAGTTTAAAAATTATTCATAATCTTCGCTCAGAGATCAAAAAAAACATCATCGGGCAAGATTATGTTATAGAGCGTTTAATAATAGCCCTTTTAACCAATGGACATGTGTTAATTGAAGGCTTACCCGGTTTAGCTAAAACTCTAATTATTAAAACTTTATCAGAAGCCTTAGATTTGTCTTTTAAACGGTTACAATTTACGCCAGATTTATTACCGGCAGATTTAATCGGCACTATGGTTTATGATCAAAAAAATATGCGTTTTACTCCGCACCTTGGTCCGATTTTTGCAAATTTTGTTTTGGCAGATGAAATAAACCGAGCACACGCTAAGGTTCAAAGCGCATTATTAGAGGCTATGCAAGAATATCAAATTACTATTGGGGAGAAAAATTATCCTTTACCAAAACCCTTTTTAGTTTTTGCAACCCAAAATCCTATTGAGCATGAGGGTACTTATCCTTTACCTGAAGCTGAATTAGATCGATTTATGATGAAATTATTAATTACGTATCCCAGTAAATCAGAAGAACAGGAAATTATTGTTCGGCAAACGGAAGCAAAAGCCAAAAAAATTAACCCGGTGTGTGATGTTTCTGCTTTACAATTAATACAAACAGCTGTCAAAAAAGTTTATGTTGATGATAAATTAAAAGAATATGTTTTAGACCTAATTACGGCAACCAGAGACCCATTATTTTATCAATTAACAGAAATTAAAAAATTAATTACCTTTGGTGCTTCTCCTAGGGCATCTATAGCTTTAATTACTACGGCTAAAGCTCATGCCTTTTTAAATGGTCGAAATTACGTTTTACCAGAGGATATTAAAGCTATGGCAACAGATGTTTTAAGGCACAGAATAATTCTTTCGTTTGAGGCAGAAGCAGAGGAAATTACGGCAGATGAAATTATTCAGAGAATTCTAGATGGCGTACGGGTGCCTTAAAGTGAAGAGAAAGCCTGAAAGTTGAGTCTGTCGCGAAATGAGAAATCTCAATTTTCAATAAGTTCGAGAGCATATAGTAGGCGATGAGCTTCAAAATCTTGGAAAACTACCTAATTACTATTTATTAAGATAAATTAGAATTCAATAAGCCATTCTGTGGCAGAAACAATTTTAGCTCCGTTTGGATATTCTTTAGGATATTCTAAATATCTTACCAATTGGATTAGTTGAGGGTTTTGAAAATATTGTGAAAAATAAACTAAATTAGATGATAGATTATCATCTTTTTCTTTTACTTCAATAAGAATAAAAGGTTGATCTTCAATTTGGATGCAGAAATCTATTTTATTCCCAGCTCTGTTTCTAAGATAAAATAAGTTTGTTGATTTACCTGTAATATCCTCTATTCGTTGAATTTCTTTTTGTAAGGAATTAGCAATTAGGTTTTCATATTTTATTCCGGAATTTCCTAAAACATAAGCGGTATCATAGAAATAATATTTTGATTCTTTTAGGAGTGATCTGGCGATATTTTTATGATAGGGAGATATTTTAAAAATTACATATAACCCTTCAAGTACTGATAACCATTGTTGCACTGTTTGTGGGCTGATTTGCAAGTCTTGTGCTAATGACAAAGCGGAAACAGGTGAACCAACGCGATATCTGAGCATTTCAATTAAAGTTTCCATAACAGAGATATTTTTTATTGCAGTAAGATCTAATAAATCTTGTCTTAAAATTACATCTAAATAAGTTTTACGCCAACGCTGGTAAAATTGTTGTTTACCATTTAAAAAGGGTTCAGGAAACCCTGAAACTGTTAATAATTGCTCAATGGTTTCTTGAGGATTTTTAGCTAATAAACCAACTTTATTTAACTCTTTAATATCAAAAGGGTGTAAACGAAAACTAAAATAACGTCCTGCCAGAGAATCGCCAGTTTTACGAAACATATCTAATTTTGCACTACCAGTAACTAGCATAGCTTGATTGTTGGTTTTAGTGTCATATATTCCTTTTAAAAAGCGTTTCCATTCGTTCATTTTATGAATTTCATCAAAAATTACTAAGGAGGTTTGGTGCGCCCAAGCTTTTTCTTGTAGTAATTTTCTGTGTTCAGCTAAATCGTAGTTTAGGTAAGTATAAGATGGCTTTAAAAATTTTGAAAAAGTTGTTTTGCCCGCTTGCCGCGGACCGCTAACCATAATAATTTTTGAATCTAAATCTTCTAACACCGCTTCTTTTAAGTATCGGTTTATAGTAGTCATCCTAATAATAATTTTAAACCCAACTTAAAATTTGTCAAGACTTTTTTCAAGTGGGCTTAAAATTTGTCAAGTAATAATAGCAAGTCTAATTTTAGGATTTGAACAAATTTTCTTACTCTATTAAAAATTAATTACTTTGGGTATACTGAGCTCGGGGTTTGGGGCTGTCCCAAAAGTCCGTGATGCTTTGTTACTTTTCGCACTCGCGTGCTCATTTGGGGTACGGGCGAACGGCCGTTCGCCCCTTCCCCCGCGCGCTCGTGCTCAAGACGCCTCGCCTGACGAACTTTTGAGTCAGCCCCTGAAATTCCCCCCCATGAGGGGGTATATATATAAAGGAGTATACAATGTCAAAAAAACCAATCTCATTCGGAACTTCCGGTCATCGTGGTATCATTGGTAAAGATTTTACATTACAGCACGTAAAAGCCATTGCTAAATCGGTCGCTGATTACGTAAAATCTATTTCAACTAATCCAAGAATAGCTCTGGGTTATGACCCAAGAAAAGGTAATTCCCCTGATTTAGAAGATGGTAGTTTTACCAAAGCAATTTGTGATGTTCTCGCTTATGAAAATGTGGAAGTAGATTTTTTTGATTTTTATTCCCCTACTCCAGTAGTTGCTTGGCATATTCCGCAAGCAAAACTTGATGGAGGTATTATTCTTACTGCTTCACATAATCCCCCAGAATATAACGGGATTAAATTTAATTTACCAAACGGCGCGCCAAGCAATACCGAAATCACCAAAATTATTGAAGATAAAGCCAATGAATATTTTGAGGAAGGCATTGCTTCGCTGGATTTCACAACTCAAGTCAAAGATATTGATATTAAAAAAGAATTTGTTGCAGATCTTCTTGAAAAATTAGATAAAATTACCGGTATTAATATCAAAAATTTGGATTTTCCTATTGCTATTGATGCCAAGCACGGTACTGTAGGTAGTTATTGGGACGCTATTTTTAATACTCTTGGCATTACAAATTTCGTTATTCTTGATAAAGAACCCCAATCAGATTTTGGTAATATCGAACCAAACCCAACTAAACCAAATTCTTTGAATGAACTCAAAAAGAAGCAGAAAGAGCTTAAATCCCCGATTGCCATTGCCAATGACCCGGACGGAGACCGTCATGTGGTGCTTGATGAAAACGGAGATTTAGTTACTCCTGAAGAAGTTACAGCCATTATTTTTGATTACTTAATGAAAAAGAACCAACCCATGTTAGGTGTTGCTACTACCGTAGCTTCTTCTATGATAGTGCGTTCTGTAGTAGAAAAAAACAATAAAGAATACTGTGAAACAGCAGTAGGTTTTAAATATTTTTGTGATTTTCTGGAAAAAGCTCGTAAAGAAAATAAAATAAGTTTAGCGGTAGAATCTAGCGGTGGTTTCACAGCTTCATTTCACGTATTAGAAAAATGCGGTTTTTTACCAGCACTATTTTTACTTTATATTTTAAAAGATTCAAAGCTAAGACTTTCAGAATTAAAAAATAAAATTTTTACCGAATACGGTAAATTCTATTTTAAAGAAGAAGAATATCACTTTAAACCTGAACAAAAGCCAGCCTTAATACAGCTTTTTCAAGATTTAACTAAAGATAAAATTGAAAACCTAACTGGCTTAAAAATTAAAGAATTAAACAAATTAGATGGTTTAAAGATTATTTTAGATAATGCGTGGGTTTTAATGAGGTTATCAGGTACAGAACCAGTTGCCAGAATTTATGCGGAAGCTTTAAAAGAAACTGAAGCGGAAAAACTATTAAATGTAGCAAAAAAGTTGATATAAAACGTAATTAAATTAAAATATTTTAACTTTTTCCATATCTAGCCATTAACAACTTTTTTGCTGGATCATCTGGCATAGCAGTTAGTATTTTTTTTATACTATTTTGATATTCGGTTTTTAAAGATTCATCATGACTATCAGCAATTTTTATACTAAGAACTCTTAATAATTGATTTGCTAATGCCATTGCTTCTGCCACATTAAACTGATAAATAATTGCCAGATTGTCTCTTGTTAAAGATACGGCTTGAGCTATATCATCTTGAATTATCGCTTTTCTAATATCTTTTATACTATCAATTGCTTTTTTTTTGATAATTTCGCTAAATTGGTAAGCTGTTTTTTTACCAGTTTCTCTTTGCATTAATAAATTAGTTATATTTAATTCCATTATTAACTACCTAAGCTAATATTGCTTGATTAGCAGTACTAAAAAATTGTTCGTCATTATCTAAAAATAGTTGTATAACTCTAACTAATTTTTCTAATTTAGTATTCATTTCTTGAAATTTAGGATTACCAGTAATTACTGCTTGAAAAGTTTTAATTTTTGATTGCATAGCTCTTAAATCCGTGGCTAATTGAGAATCAGGGGCAAGACGAGTTAGATGATCTGTTTGAAATTGATTCATTAGGAAGGATAAGCTGTTAATTTGGCTTTCCAAATTGACAAATTCTTGAACTGGCAGTTGAATTTCAGCCGGGGTCTCAGTAGAAAAGTTGGTTTTGGTTTTTTTTATTTCCTCATTAAGAGTATCTGTAAAAAATTTGATAAATAAATCAAACAAAGAAGTTTTTCTTCCAAATCTCTCGCTTACAATACCCTGTCTTAAAGGAAACTCATTGAAAAGAAATAATTGATTAGTTAAAGCATCAACAGCATTTCTAATTCCTTCATATTGCATTGGATTTTCAATCTGTAAAGCAATAGATAAAAAAGCCGTTAAATAAAGTTGTAATCTTTCTCTTTTTTGAGCTTTGTTCAAATTAGGGTGATTTAAAATTTTCATTATTTCCGCAAAGTTTTCTTGATATGTAACTAATTTTTGGGTACAAAAAAATATTACTTGTTCTTGTATGATCTCTTTATTTTTTGTCTCATTTTCTAATAAATAGACAAATGGAGTTTTCCCTTGGTTATTTTTAGGATAAATATCTATTTTTGCATTTAAATGAACTATATCATCTTGTTTTGTAAGAATGGTATCAATTGGTGGTTCTGGGTTAATATCCTTATTCATAGCGAGGTTGGTAAGATCAAATACTAAAGATCTATCTCCTCTATTCATAGCGGCAGAAAGAGCTGAAAAACCGCTACTATCAGGAGTTAATAATAGGCTACGAAAACTTATAGTTGGGTTTTTACTCTGTTGTTCCAAAATTAGCATCAGTAATCTCTCTCTTAAAAAAACGTCATTTCTTTGACTAACCGCCATTACTATTATACTGCGACCATAATGATCTGGTTCTAATAGTGTTGCTCTTTCTTCTAACGGAATTCTGAGGAAGAGATAATCAACTAGATTTTCTACTGGCGGTTGAACTTGTAAAGAGAATAATCTTCGTAATACTTGAGAGGGATTATTAGTCCCAAAAATTTTTTTCATCATGTCCCATAATATTTTTTCATTTGAATTTTCTTTATAACTACTGCTACCCATTTTTCTATTTTCTAAATAATCTGTTACAATGTCGTTTAGAATTTGAATAATTTCTTTTTTATTAAAAATGCTTTTAGTTTCTAAGAATAATTCAACCTTGAAATTTGAATTAATAGATTTTAAGGAAAACATTTTTTTAAGAAAAGCTATTTTTTCCGCTTTATTTTTACTTTTTAATTTACTGGTAATTAAAGCATTAGCTAAATCATACAATTTGTTTTGAAAACAAATATCAACTAAAATAGCTACATCCGGTGGCATTTGTATCGGGTTATTAGAAAATAAATTAGCAAAAGTTTTTAGCAAATTAACCCTAAAACTCCCTGGGTAATCTTGCGATTTAATATATGATAATAACAAAGCTTTTTTATCATTAGGTTTATCTATGCCATCTACCATTTGCCCAATAAAAAGTTCGGCCAAATGAAATAGTTTGTTGGTAATACATAAATCAATTAATTCTTGAGAATTTTCTACACTACGGGCAATTCTATTAACTAAGGGATAAAAAATCATTTGTAAACTTGGATCATGTGTAGCGGTTAAACCAAGAGCATTAACTATTTGAAGTATTTCCAGATTATTTGTATTAATTTGCTCTGCTCCTGCGTTTAATAAATGTTCTACTATAGTCCAATTTCTATTTAGTATTGCTGCTTCTAAAGGGCGTAAACCTGTATTAGTATCAGCTTCATTAATCTCCATAGCATGAGAGGCTAATAATTGGAACAAAATTCTTTCGGCATTTTTAGGAAGTTTGGTATTGGGCTGGATTAAATATTGAAAAACAGTTTGCGCTAAACTATCTCTGGCACTACCATCTGCCCCTCTTGAAAGTAGATATTCTACCGTATCCCAATGTTTATCGCTGGCGGCTTGTAACAATAAAGTCCTGTTAGTTTGAGGAGACACTACTGTTTCAATATTAAATCCTGTTAATAGCAAGCTTTCAACCTTGGAACTTTCTGTACTAACTTTAACAGGTTTAGCTCCCGTTACAGCACTGCTCTGCGCTACCTTACTAGGTAATGAAGTTTGAATTGGTAATGGTAATACTTCCATAATATTTTTATATCGGGGAAATTTCATTATAACTTGTATGGAAAATTATTTGAAATTTGTTGAGAAACCCAAAAACTATTTTGAAACAGGAGCTTTAATGATATTGTAGTATTATTAAATTTTTTGAACAGAGGAAAAAATTAATTTATGTTTTTAGGTATTAATTTAAGCACAGAAATAGTTTCTCTTGGCATAAGTAACAGCGGGCAACCATTAGCAGAACATTCTTTTAAACCTGAAAGACATTTTTCAGAAAACTTGGTTTTAGAAGTAGCGGAGTTTTTAAATAAGAATAATTTAAAATATCCAGATTTATCTGGTATTGGCATTATCAATGGACCTGGGTCATATACTGGTTTACGTGTTTCTATTACTTTTGCTAAAACTATTGCAATGTTATACGGCATCCCTATTTATGGTTTTTCTACTTTATTAACAGCGGTAAATCATTTTAAAAAAAATGATGGTATCTATTTTCCTGTTATGAAAGCTTATCAAGATTTCATTAATTTAGCTGTATTTAGTGTTAATAATGAAAAAGTTATGCGGTTAACTAACGATTTTAGTGCAGATTTAGCTGTTATTACTAATAATTTAATTAAAATTAAAGAGCCGGTTTATGTAATTAATTTATCGTCAAAATTAGATTTAACTGATGTTTTTAATAATACTGCAGTAAGGTTAATTAGTCATTTTTTCTTAAAAGGTACAATAATTGCGGAAATGGCGCAGTCTGCTTTTCAAGCTCAGGAAAAAAGTCATTATTTAACTTTAAAACCTTGTTATTTACATAAAGCAGTAAAATAACAATTCTTTCACTAGCAATCTTTTATTATTTATTCCGATAAATATCAAAGGAATTTATTATAATGATGAAGAAAATAATTAGTTTATTAAATTCGTCACCGTTTTCTTTGCTAGAAGATCAAGTTTTTCTTACCAGAATAAATCAATCTATTTATTCTTTTTTAGCATTTGCGCAAGATAAAATCTCACAACATTTTAAGTTATTGAGCCAGGAAGAACTTTTAAATAATCTATTAAGCCCAGATTTATTTATAAAAAAAGCCTACAAATGGTCTGAAGTCTTAAGAACAGCTAATATTGAATCTCTGGAATTTCAGCAAAAATTAGGAGACCATATAAAAATTTGTCGTAAATTTATTAATGAATACCTAAGTAAAGAAGATAGAGTAAAAATTTTTACCAATAAACTTTTACCGTATCAAGAAGAGGTCAAAAATTTTTTGCAAAAATTAACTAGGGAAAAAGCTATTTCCGATTTTTGTTTAACAGAAGTAACAGATTTATCTTCTTCTTTAGATACTACCCCACCGGGTCAATTTGTTTATCTTCTTCACTATAAGGTAAATGAAAAAGAAATTAAAATCATCATAAAACAAAAAGAAACTGAAAAAATCATGAACGAATATTTTACTAACGAATATTTAAAACTATGTGAATTCAAGCACTGTTTTAAAACTTCGTCAGTAATAAATGGTAATTTTATTTTAACGCAATATTTAGAAGAGGCAAAACCTTCCTCTGAACTTTTTGAAAACCACAAATTGAAAAAAGAATATTATCCTTGCTTAGATTACTGGATAAAAAAATTAGCGGAATTTTCCGCGGCTTTTGATTTGATAAATAAAGGAGATCGTTACTTAGGTATGTTAGATAAAGAAATCTTTGGTAATTATTTAGTGGATAAAAAAAACAATCTTTGGCCAATTGATCATGAATTTGTCTTATATCCTTCGGGACCAAATAAACCGGAAGATTACTGGATTAGGCAAGATTATTTAAAAGATGGTGTTGAATTACATATGCTTCATACTTTAGATGAGGAAATAAAGGAAAAATACCTTCAATTATTCAAAAAGCATTATTTTGCCCTGAATAATCAACTAAAGAAAAAGTTTACTTCCAAAGAAGGGAGGGAAGCAATCAACGCCTTGTTTGATAAAATTTTTCCGCCTGAAATGGCAAAAATAAAAAAAGAGCGTTTTAGCAGATCATTAGAAGAAAAAAATTTAAACTGGGTAACATTTATTGATGAAGCATATCAGAAATCAAAACAACATTTTGAGAAGATTAATAATTAAAGGGGCTATCCCAAAAGTCCGTGATGCTTCGTTGCGTTTCGCACTCGCGCGCTCGTGCTCAAAACGCCTCGCCTGACGAACTTTTGAGTCAGCCCCATAGTAAATTAACTTTAGGCTTTACCTAAAATTTTGTACATTGCAGTTCCGCAAGAAGAACATTTTCCTTTCATTGCTTTTCTGCCGTTTTTCATTACAACTTCTTGAGTATCTGCCATATCTTTTTTAGATTTACATTTTACGCAATAACCTTGAGCCATTTTAGCCTCCTTAAAAATTTGATTATATTCTTATTTTACCTAATCTTATTTCGAATGCAAGCACTTTTTTATGTTAATTCGATTATAATTAAACTTTGATCATCTTTAGCGGATTGTGTATTTGTAAAGTTTTTTATGGTATTAAAAATAAAATCCATGATTTCTTCGCTACTTTTTTCAAAGTTATTTTTAATCACATTAATTAATCTGTCTAAACCAAAAGCTTGATGATTTTCATTTTGTGCTTCAATAATACCGTCCGTATACAAAAATAATTTATCCCCTTTATTTAATTGAGTTTGTTTTTCCTCGTATTCTTCATGATCAAACATCCCTAGAAAAATACCATTGGCATCTAAAGTGGTAATGTTGCCATTGTTGTGAATTAGTAGCCCAGCAGGGTGTCCGGCTTTTGCATAAGAAATTTTATGGTTTTCTAAATTTATGGAGACAAAAAAAGCGGTAACATAACTAATTTGTGAATTAGCAATATATTTGAATAAGATTTCATTAGCTTTTTCTAACGCTATGGCTGGTGATTTTTCAGATAGACTTAGTTCCCGTAATAAACCTGAAGCTAGAGCCATAACTAAGGCAGAGGTAACTCCGTGCCCGGCAACATCGCCAAGAATAATATTAAGAAAAGCGGATTTTTTATCCAAATATTCAATAACCCCAGGTAGTTTTGTTTTTTCGTTTAAAGATTGAAAATCATTATAAGAAAAAGTATAAAAATCACCACCAATAATTTCTGCAGGAACACATTTTTTCACAATTTTAAAACCTTTAATATTTGGATTTTCAACGGAAAGTAAACCTTCTTGTACTCTTTTAGCCATTTCTAAATCTTTTAGATATTTTTTTTCTTGAACATTAACAACTATGGGTTTTAAACGAGAAAGTTCAGTTTTATTGATTAATAAATATAATAGGACATAAAGAATTAAAAAAAATAGTAAGAAACTAATTTTTAGAATAAATATTGGTAAAAAGGAAATAATTATTACTAAGAAACCTAAAAGTATTAGTAAAACTAAAGTATATAAGAAAAGATTATATTTTTTCAACATTGGTATTATAATATTATAACACAAATAACATGATTAATAATAAAGCATACCATATTTTAAAACAATCTTATTTTAATAAAACCGTTAGCCATAGTTATATTCTATCGGGGCAAGTTGGTGCTTTTGTGAAAAATACGGCTTTTGAATTTGTAAAATTATTAAATTGTTCTGAACAATTAAATGCACCTTGTTATAAATGCAAAAATTGTCTTAGTATTAATAATCAAAATAGTATAGATTATTATTTTATATCTGATGATACCAAAATCAATGTGGAAACTATTAGAAATATCCAGGATTTTATTAAATATGGACCTACTCAAAATAATTATTTAGTTGTTGTTTTTGCAAATTTTAATAATATTTCGATTGAAGCAAGTAATGCTTTTTTGAAAACCCTGGAAGAACCAATAGAAAAAGTAATGTTTATTTTGATGACTAAAAATATTTTAGATGTTTTGCCTACTATTAAATCTCGTTCACAGATTATTAACTTAACTACTATTTCAGATAATGATATTTCTAATTTTCTCAAAACTTTTTCTGAGACTGAACAACAGAATATTTTAATGAAAAACAATCATAATTTAGAATTAATAAAGTATTATTTAGAAGACCCAGAGATTTTAGAAAATTTAGATTATCAATCTATACAAGAAATATTAAACTATAATGAAATTGAAAAAATGAATATGGCTGAAAAAATAGCTAAGAAGAATAAAGAACAAATTAATATTATTTTTAAATTATGGCTCAAAGAATTATTGAATGAACCATTAAAAAATAAAATACGATTAGAAAAAATTATCGCTAAAACTCTACAAATGAAGTATAATCTAAATTTAAGATTACATTTAGAAAATTTATTATTGAATTTAAATTAAACTATGGAAAACAAAAACTATAAATTTGGAATTTCAATTAATAATCAAGGGAAAATTATTCCTCTTAATCAAACTAATGAAGATTGTAAAATCGGGGATATCTTTATTGTTGAAACTAATAGAGGTATTGAGTTTGGTGAAATTAAAAATTGTTTTTGTTATGCAAATAGAAATAGTCGTGGGCAAGAGAATGAAAATACTTTGTTTGTAAAAAAAATTATCAGAAAAGTTAATGCAGAAGATTTATTAAATATTAATCAATTACCAGTCTTAGAGAAAGAGTATAAGTCATTAATTCAGAATATTTTTGTTAAGTACAAAGTGGAGAATTTAATAAAAATTTGTCATACGGAATTAATTTTTGACAAATCAATTTTTTATGTATTTTATAAAGAAATAGAAAAGGAGAATTCTCAAAAA
The DNA here is from genome assembly GCA_964521915.1 of uncultured Candidatus Marinamargulisbacteria bacterium. GTDB lineage: Bacteria > Margulisbacteria > Marinamargulisbacteria > CAZFTP01 > CAZFTP01 > CAZFTP01. The sequence goes on along the minus strand of CAZFTP010000008.1, from coordinate 24,095 downwards.
ATACCTTTAAAAGAAATTATGGCTGAAGCCAGGAAAGCCTTAAATTGTCGGGTTAATATAGAGGCAATTAGCGAAAGAAATTTAGCTAAAATGTTAGGCGGAGTAGGCGTTTGCGGATATCAATTATGTTGTTGTTCTTTTATAAAAAAATGGAGTGCTATTTCGGTGAAATTTGCAAGAGAACAAGGGTTAGCTATTAATTTGAATAAATTAACTGGTGAATGCAATAAATTAAAATGTTGTTTAAAACATGAAAAAACAAATTATGATCATGGCAAATTAGACCCAGGTTTTTATGAAGCTCAAAAATTTGAGGAGGACAAATATTGACTTGTATTTTTTGTGATGTTGTTAAAGGCATAATTCCAAGTAAAAAAATTTATGAAAATGATACAGTTTTAGTTTTTGAGGATATTCATCCTCAAGCGCCTATTCATTATTTAATTATTCCTAAAAAACATATTAAAAATATATTACAATTTAGCCCTGAAGATGTTAAAATAATGCAAAATATCATTGAAGTTGTGAAAAAACTGAATAATGATTTAGATTTAGAATCAAAAGGCTTTAGGCTTGTAACAAATACTGGTTCGGAAGCAGGTCAATCTGTTGATCATCTGCATTTTCATTTGTTGAGCGGGCGTGTAATGAACTGGCCGCCGGGCTAATTTAATTATAAAGGGGCAATTAATATGGCAATTTTAGAAAAAAAACCAGGGGAAACAATAGATTCTCTCTTGAGAAAATTCAATAAAAAAATGAAAATGGAAGGTGTTTTACAGGAAGTAAGAAAAAGAGAGTTTTATGAAAAGCCTTCTGATGAAAAAAAGAAAAGAAAAAGAGCCGCAGAAAGAAGGACTTATTTGCAACATAAAGCGAATGAGCTCTAGGTTTGATAATGCATTAAATTCTTTTTTCAGTAAAATATATCTAATCAATTTATCTGATTGGTATAAAAAAATTATTAAGTTTCGGCTTTCAATTTTTGATACTTATATTTGCCAAGAATATAGCGGACCTTTTTTGTTAGCAGTTTTTGGCTTTGTAATTATTGGCATTATTGATATCCTTTTTACTTTAGTAGATCTTTTTATTAATTCTGGAGTTTCTTTTTTTGTTGTTTTCCGGTTATTAATTTATAAAATACCAGCAATAATGGTTCTTTTTTTTCCTATGGCTCTATTATTTGCTATCATGCTTCTGTTAGTAAGAATGGCCAAGGATAATGAAATTACGGTTTTACGTTCTTCAGGCGTTAGTTTTGCTAGAATTTTAGCACCTGTAATAGTACTTACTATTTTTACCATGTTTTTTTCTTTTATGATTGAAGAAGAAGTTGTGCCTTGGGCTAATAGAATTTCTGATTCTTTAATAAGAAAAGAAATTTATAAAACCCCGCCGCCTCAAATAGCTGTTAATATATTTTTTAAAGATGAAGGAAATCGTTATTTTTATATTAAAGAAATAGATTCTAAAACTAAGCAAATGAAAAATGTTATGGTTTTTCAATTAACTGCGGATTTTCCGTCTATTATTACAGCCAGAATAGCTAATTGGGATAAAAAAACTTGGGTTTTAAAGCAGGGGACTATGCAGGCTTTAGATAGTAATGGACAAATAGAATATTCTAATCAATTTTCGGAAATGAAAATTCATGTAGATCAAGAAATTGCTAGTTTTTATACCGAACAACGTACTGCCAGGGAAATGGATTCACAAGAATTAAAAAACAAAATAAAAGAATTAGAAAAAAGCGGGTTAAGCTCTAATGCTTTAAAAGTAGATTATCATATGAAATTTAGTATGCCTATGGCTTGTCTTATTTTTGGTTTAATGGGTTTAGCTTTATGTTTAACTTTTGTTCGTTCAGGAAAAGATTGGTGGGGAGTAATTATTGCAATTTGTATAGCAGGGTTATTAGTTGGGTTTTATTTTTTTCTGATTGCTATTTGTAGGTCTTTAGGTAGAGGGGATTTTTTATCTCCCTTTTTTGGAGCTTGGTTACCTAATATAATTTATGGCATGATATCTCTAGGGATTATTATTTTTCATTTAATTACAAAATAAGGATAAAATTTTGACTAAATTTATCGGGTTATCCATTTCAGAAAATCAGGATATAAAAATAAATTTAAAGATAATTAATAATTTATTAATTAAAAGTAATTATCAAGAAGCCTTAGCCTGCTTGAAATTAATAACTGATCATAATAACTGTGATAAAACGGAAATTTTAATTTTTTTGTATAAAAAACTTTTAATCAATATAGATAATATTGCAGTAAAATTTTTGATTGCAGAATATTCTTATTTTTTAGAAGATTATGCCAATGCTTTAAATGAATTAGAAGAGATTCTTTTATTAGACAAAGAGTTTTCTCCTGCTTATGTAATGTTACAAAAAATTTATCATTTGGGTTATAGCCAATTCCAAATAGTTAATCTTTGTAATAATCTTTTTCAAAATAAAATATATGACACAATAATTTTAAATATATTACAGGAATATTATTTAGAACATAATAATTTTGAGAATAATATTACATTATTAGAGTTATTAATTGAACAAGAACCCTTAAATACGCAAAATTATTATAATTTAGCCGAAATATTCGTTAAAAATCAAGAATTTGAAAAAGCGTTTGCTGTTTATGAACAAATTTTTAAAATGGCACCTGATTCTAAAAATTCGGTGGTCAATAAATGTGAAGAAATTATTGATAAAATACCTCAAAATTATGTTTGTCGAAAAAAAGTAATAAAATTGTTATTTAACATTTGTGAACCTAATAAAGCGATTAAACATTTAGAAATGCTTTTAAATTCTCAGGCTACAGATATTTCCGAAATCATTAAGATTTATAAAGATGGGTTATTATTGTATCCGGATTTACCGGAACTGTTATTAGGGTTAAGTGATTTATTAATTTCCAGCAATGAATTTACTGAAAGTATTTATTATTTACAAATTATTTTTGAACGATTAGCCATAGATCCGCAAATATTAATAGCAAGATTAAAACAAATTATTTCTAAAAATCCTCAGCAAATATATGCTTTATTGCTTTTAGCAGAAATTTATTATAAAGAACAAGAATATTTATTATCATTATCAGTATTGGAGCCTGCCATAGATTTAGATCATTTAGAATTAGATGTAATTGAAAATAAAATTAAAAAAATTAATGAACTTAATCAAGAAAAAGAGTATTGCCAATTTTTATTGTTAAAAATTCGTAGAATTAGAAAAAATGATACTAATCTTATACCTCAATTAGATAAAATTATTCAGCGAAATACGCTTATTAGTTTTAAAGCTATTTTACTAAAAATATTAATTTTAGAAGAAAAACAAAAATATGAAGAATTGATAGTTTTTCTTCATGATCGTTTATTAGTTTACCCGACTAACAATTTTTTGCATCAAAAATTAAGAGAAGTGAAGAATGTAGTTCTTAAAAATAAAATTGAGAATAAAATTTTTGAATATGAAAAGGGAAAAAATAAAACAAAGAGATTAAATGATCTTTTTGATATTGGTTTATTAGCCTTACATCAAGGTGAATTGAATATGGCTATTCAGTATTTGCAGCAAATAATAGCAGAAAAACCAGAAGATTTAACCGCTCAAATTTTTTTGGCAAGATGTTTCATGGAATTATCGCGGTATGATTTAAGTATTAATTATCTTAGAAGGATAATTATTCAAATTGAGGACAAAAATATCCCGTTAGCAAATAAAATGAGATATTTTTTAGGTTTAAATTATGTATTGATGGGCAGATTTATAAAAGCAATAAAAGTTTTTGAAAAAATATTGGAATTTGATTTAAAATTTCCTCAAGTAAATGAATTATTAGCGTTTTATAAAACTAATAATTTTAATTTGGCAAAGGACATAGTTATTTTTAGCAATATTCAAGGGGAAAATATTCTTATTGTTTTAGAAAATAGGCAAGAGAAGCCCAACGGAGCCAATAAATCATTATATTTAACGCCGGCAGAAAAAAAACAAGTTTTAGCTATAGATGCATTGTTAACTCAAAATTTAGCTATGGCAGAAGATTTATTATTACAATCTTTGAAAATGAATGCCAAAAATTATAAAACTTATTATTATCTAACTTATTTATATTTGTATAAAAACGATTTAGAAAATGCAGGTAAATATTTAGATAAGTTAAATAGTTTTAAAATAGCAAGTTTAGACGTCCTTCTTTTGCAAGCTAATTTTTTCCAAAAGAAACAAGACGACGCAAAAGCTATTAATAAGTATTGTCAGGTAATTAAAGCTGACCCTAATAATCCTTTTGTTTATTTAAGTTTAGGGGATATTTATTTTAAACTAGGTAAAATTCTTAAGGCTTTTACTTGTTGGCAAATAGCAGGGAAAAATCCTAAATTACAAATTTTTGTTGATAGGCGAGTTTGTTATTTAAAAAATATCAATTTTGACCAAAATTGTTGGTTAAACAATATTAGCATTGATTTAATTAACCAAATTAAAGAAAACGCGTATAAGATAACCAACAAATGATGAAGGCACATTTTAATTTTTTTTATTTTTGTTTGATCTTCTTCTTTTTTTTTATTATTCCTCTTTACGGAGAAGATTTAGCTTATTTACAGGCAGAAAAAGTTAGTTATAATGAAGATAACCGTTTAGTTATTGCTTCAGAAAATGTGAGATTGAAATTTAAAGACGTTGAAATAAAAGCTCCTTATTTAAAATTTGATATTGATCAAAATGTGGTATGGGGTACAGGAAATATTACCCTTATTCGCGGTGAAAGTTCCATAAAATCGCAAAGTTTTTTTTTAGATTTAGAAAACACTACAGTTATTATTAAACAGATTAATTTAGTTATTAAACCTAAAGAAGTAACTACTGGCAATATTTATTTAAAAGTAGCAGAATTAGAAGATAAAGGTGAAGAAAAATGTGGGGAAAATGCAACTTTAACTACCTGTGATTATGAAAATCCGCATTATTATGTTAAAGCGGATCGTTTTAATTATTATCCTGATAGCGGAATTTGGGCAGAAAATGTGTATATTTATTCGCCTATATTTTTCCCAATTGGCGGGCATTTGTGGTTACCATATTATCATTTTGCTTTAGGTAAAAGGAATCCTATCTTACTTGTACCTCAAATTGGAGAAAACAACGTTGAAGGGTATTTTGTTAAAACTACTTGGGATTATTTATTAACTAAAGATCAAACTGGGGAAGTATATTTAGATTGGACTTATAAAAAAGGAGTTGGGTTAGGGTTTAAACATAATTATGATTTTAATCATTTTATGACTGGTTCTTTTTTATTGTACGCAATGAAAGAAAGAGATACCGCAATACAGAACTATCGTTTTAAAGTAGACCCTACTTTTCAAATAAATCCGGCTTTAAAAATTAAACCTCTTTTTGAAGAAGCTAAAGGTTATTTAATAAATGGAGGTAGAACTGATTTTACGACTGAAGAATTTATTACTGAATATAATGATTTAGGCGATCGTTATTTTTTACGTTTAAATGAAACTAGAAATAGAATTCAAAGTACCAGAGTTAATAATTTTCAATTTGAAAAAACTTATAATAGTAATAAAGACTTATTAGTAAATTTTTCTCAAACTCAATATGGTATGGCCAGCAAGGTTGTAGCGGGTGTTTTACAGCAAGAAATTAATTTGCCGAATAAAATAGTTTTTTCTGATAAATTTCAATATAACGCCAATAAATATATTACAGATAAAGAAATAGAACAACAGCTACAATTATCGGGTACTTTAGTCAAAACCTTTGATAAAGAAGACTTATTTAGTGATTATCTTAATAATCTTAAATTAGATTTAAACTATTTTTTAGATCTTGATGGGGATGCTGTTACTAGAGATATGAATGTTTCTTATGTAGAGAAAATGCCGGAAATTAGCCTTGGTTTTAGAAGAGTTAATCTATTTGGAAATATTGCTTTAGATAACCAATTACAATTTGGTAAGTATTTAGAAAATTATTATCTTTCTTCTGCTGAAGGTGTTTATTCTAAAACGGCCCAAAAGCTACAATTTGATACAACCCTTTCTACAATGATCAAACATTTAGAATTAAGTGAAGTTTCTTCGAATATTGGGATCCGATTTAATTTTTCTCAACGTGCTTATGATACTGGTGATAAACTTTTTGCTTTTGTGCAAAATTATTCTTATCATATGCAATTATTTAGTTTTATTAGAGATACGATTTCTTATAATAACGAAAGCTCATTGGGTAATACGCCTTTTTATTTTGATGAAAAAAGATATGGTCTTTCACAAGCAATTAATAATTTAACTTTTTATTGGGAACGTTTAGATAAATATAATTGGCAAAATAAGTTGGGTTGGGATTTTCTAAAAACTAAAGCTGTAAACTACACCACGGAGATTAATATTAAACCAACTGATAATCTACATTTGAAAATTCAAACTGGGTATCATTTTGAAAATCGGATTACTCAAAATGATATTTGGGATGATCTAAGTGTGATGTTTGTTCTAATACCGTTAATTTATAAAAACCAGGATTTGAATTTTAGTAATATCAGAACAACTTTAGTACAAGATTTAGATAAAGCAGAGTTAGTTCGTTTTGAGCAAGGGTTTAAATTTTTTTACGGTAAAACTTGGGAATCCAGGTGGGATTTTGATGCTACTTGGAGTTATAATTTTAATACTAAAGGTATTAGATTACAAACTTTAGCCGTAATAAAAGATTTACATTGTCAAACTATCGCTTTAGAATATAATGCGCCTCTGGAAGAATATAGATTTAAATATACGATAAAGGCCTTCCCAGAAGAAGCGGCAACAATTAAAACCAATAAATACGAAAGTTTTAAATTTGAAGGATTAATAAATGATAAATCACAAGATCGGTTTAAAGATTCTGGTTTTTAGTTTAATAGTTTTTTTTGTTTCCGGTTGTGCAAGCACAATAACTAGTAAAGTTATTCCTGGCGAAAACGTTAATATTAAAATTCAATTCAAAGGTAATATTGATGCTAATAATTATTATTATCTTTTAGTTTTTTCAAATTATAATATGATTTTATTCCCGGATTTATTTAAGTATTTTGTTACTCCGGGGCAAATTTATTCTGCTGAGAAATTATTGCAAGTAGCCCCTCAAGAAGGGATTAATTATTTTTATAAGAATTATTTTTATACTTGGTCAGATTATGTAATTTTATCTAATACCGGGTTTGCTTTATATAATTCTGGAGATATTTTTGATAAGAATACTAATGAAACAACTCATTATGATTATACATCTAATATTAATTTTAACCCTACTGATGCTTCTACGGGTAATACCATTAATATAACTTTTCCTTTATATATGCTTTCGAAAATGGGAAATTATATGTATTTCTCTTTTGCAACTTGCTCAAAAGATGATAATAAAATGAATTTATTATTGGATAATTTAGCAGATTATCCCTATATTAAATTAGAAGCCATTACTATTAAAAAAGGCGATGATGCTTTTGAAAAAGATATTCCAGAATCAGCAGATATTTTAAGTTGGGAGGTTAAAATATTTTAGTTTTTATTTCTGCAATTTTAACATCAGCTATTTTTCCAAAATTAGGTTGGTCTTTTTTAGCTTTTATTTCTTTAATACCTGTTTTATTGGATTTTAAAAAGAACAAAGGTAAAGATTCCTTTAAAAAAGGGTGGCTATTTGGATTTATTTTTCAAGGTTTTTTTCATCTTTCAATGTTTAGGTTAAGTCATTTTGCTCCATTAATTAGTGTTTTTCTAGTTTGGTTTTTTTATTCTTTATATTTAGGTTTTTTTTACGGCTTATTATTTTGGTTATTTAATAAACTGCGAAATTTAGCTTACTATGAATGGACATTCCCTTTTTTATGGATAATTTTTGAATGGTTACGTTCGTTAGGCCCAATAGGTAACCCTGGTGGTAGTCTTGGTTATTCACAGTCTGGTAACTTACCTTTAATTCAATTAGCTTCTGTTTTTGGAGTATTCGGAATTTCTTTTTATATAGTATTAATTAATGTTTTAATTTATTGGTTGTTAATTAAAAAAACAAAAAAACAAATTATTATTGTTTTATTGTTGGTTATTATTATACCGTTTATATGGGGTTCATTCCGTTTTTCATCTTTTAATAATCAAATTAATAATGAGACATTGAAAATAGCTGTTATACAAGGCAACCATACCGAAGATGAAAAAAAAGAAATGAAAAATATTTTTGCTATTAGAGATGATTATTTCCGTTTAACTAGTATTGCTTTAGAAGCAAAGCCCACCTTAATTTTTTGGCCAGAGACTATTACGAGTACGCTTAATTTAGCTTACCCAGATTTTATAGCAAAAACAAAAGATTTTTGTTTTTCTAATAAAGTAAATATTATTTTTGGCACTCCTATTTTAAAAAATAATTATTTTTATAACAGTGTTGTATTAGCAACTGCTCAAGGTATTAGTGAAGATAAATATTATAAAAATCAATTAATGCCATTTGGTGAATATACGCCGTTTCGGGGTATTTGGGAAAGCTTTTTTAAATTAAATTTTCTGGGTGCAGATTATACCGGTTACAACAGCAAAGATTTGATCAAAATGGGGGAAATTAAATTAGGAGGAGGTGTTTGTTTAGAATCTATTTATCCTTGGCATTATCGGGAATTAACTAAAAAAGGAGCAAATTTATTATTTGTTCTAGCTAATGATGCTTGGTTTTTTGATTCTTCTGCGGCTTTTTTACATTTACAGATGTCTATTTTCAGAGCTGTTGAAAATAATCGCTATTTTGTTCAATCTGCCAATACCGGTATTTCTGCCATTATTACTAATACAGGAAAAATTATCAAAAAAAGTAATATTGAGCAAACAGAAATTCTCAGTGATTCCATCAAAATTATTCCTCAAAAAACCTTATATTATTATTTAGGTGATAGCTTGGTTTATTTTGCTATTATTTTAATATCTTTAATTTTTTTGATTAGATCCTTAATAAAACCGCAAAAGATAGAATCTGTTGTACATAATCGCATAGGTAGAAAATAGAAAAATCGTTGTAGTAGAAAGAGGGTTTAAAACTCTCTCTACTGAAATAATACACTTATTCTGCAATTTGATCTTATTATTACCGATAACTAAAAAGAAAAAATAGCTGATTGTAAAATTAGATGGGGGAAGTATCCCATAATGCGACCAAAAAATCAGGAGGAAAATTAATGAAAAAATTTTTTATTTGGGCTTTAGTATTATTAATGTCTTTTTTATTAGTAACTGATTTTAATGATATTAATGCGGCTACTAAGAGAAAAAAAACAAAAAGAACTAATATTAAAAGGACTTATAAACCTCTTCCGGCTGTTTCTGTTGAAATAACAGATCCTGTTTATTCAGCGCAAGAACAAGAATCCTTAAAACAAATATTATTACCTACCAGTAACGGTGATCTGGTAAAGACAGAAAATATCACAGTTAGTAATAATAATAATTTAAATAATAAACCATTAGAAATTATTTCTGCTACTCCACCGGTGAATACAGCGCCAGAACCAATGAAATCTGTTGAACCAGCGGTATCAGAGCCTATAAAACCTGTTAATAATACATCCTCACCAGCAATTGAGGAAAAAAAAGTAAATAATACCGATGAGTTATTAATAGCTGATTTTAAGAGTGGTACTTATACTAAAGATCCTGAATTTTGGAAATTTGACCGTATAAATTTAACTGTGGTAGATAATGACCCTAAAGATATTACTACCTACAAATTAGGAAATAAATCTTTATTGGTAGAAGGGTCAACTATTAATTGGTATATTGGCGGATTTGGAACTTATTTAGGTAAAGAAATAACTAATTACGATACTTTGGAATTAATGGTTTATGGGAATGGATCTGGTAGCGGTGTATTAAAGATAGAACTTTATGATGATGATAATAATAATTGGGTTGTAGATGTTAACCCAGTAAAAAGTTGGGACCCTACTAAAGATGATAAATTTTCTTATAGTTTAAATGTTGATTGGACTGGTTGGAAACTAGTTGAAATTCCTTTATCAGATTTTCTAGATGAAAACCCAGAAGTTGGCGATAATATTTGGAATCCGGATCATAAAAAAGGGTCAGGAGGCTTATTAACAATGCAAATAGTTTGTTTATCTGGTAGCGGTAAAGCGGTTGGTAAAATGGATTTAAAAATCGAGCACATTAAATTTAGAAAAATGTATTAAAAAATGTTGAATTTTATGAAAAAGCAAAAATTACATGTGAATATTTTAATTATTTTAGCGGTAAATATATTACTTTTTTTTACGGCTAATCATTGTTTGGCTTTAAGTGATATCGGAACCTTAAAACTACAGCTTAAAGTGAAATCTGTTTTTACTATGACTGTTGAAGCACAAGATCTTAATTTTGGTTTAGTTGAACCAGGTATGGGTAATTGGGGCGATATTCCTGATAAAGACGGTTTAAAAATAGAATGCAAAACGAATTCTGGTTCAGATTGGAACTTATTAACCCAAACAACTATGGATTTTACCCATGAGGATCAAGTCTCTACTATGCCTAGTTCTACTATGCAATGGATGTGTGTTTATGCAGAAGTAAATGGTTCTAAATTGAATTATAACTTTTCAGATTTTAGTCCTATTGCTTTAACTAGTTCGGAGGTCTATTCTTCGCAAAAAAGTTCTTATGCCAGTAAAAATGGTTATTATACTTTTCAGATTAAGTATTTGTTTGGTCCGGTACCTGCAAAATCAAAACCGGGAAAATATAACACTACGGTTGTGTTTACCATGACTGAGTAGCAAAGGAGGAAATATGATAAAAAAAATAGTGGTTTTAAGTTTAATTAGTTTTTTTATGGCAGGGTTTACTTATGCGGTTAATGTAGATACCGCTATAGTAAATGCTAGGGTTGAAGTGGCATCCGTATTTGAAATTTCGTTAGATCGTCCGGATATTGATTTCGGCGAGATGCGACCAGGTGAAACTAAAACCGATATTCCGGCAACTGGTATTAAAGTAAAAGCCAAAACGAATACCGGTAATAGATGGTATTTATTAATGAATGCTATTTCTGAATTACGTTTTGGTGATAAATATATCGATAATAAATATTTTAGCTGGTACGGCTGGTCTGAAGGGCAAGGGAAATGGTATGCAACTGGTGAAACACCAATGAGTTTAGTCCCTTTTACTGTTTATGAGTCTACTACTGATGAAGGCATAAATTTACCTAACGGAACTACTAATGTTTTTAAATTTAAGTTAGATTTACCGCGAGATCAAGTTGCTGGTAAGTATGAAACTATTGTTAGATTCACATTAACGGAATAAAACCATGAAAAAAGTATTGATGCTATTTTTATTATTATTATTGGTTCAACCAGGGTTTGCTTTGGAATTAAAATTTAAAGAAGCTAAAAAAGCTACTCAGGTAGGAACAATTAAATTAACTAATAATAACCAAGATTTTAATGCTGGTGAATATAATTTTAGTTTACCGGAAAGATCTGCTTTAAGTTCAGCTGGTTTAGATGCTACTAATAGCGGTATTACAATTCAGTGCTATAGTAAAAGCAACAACAAATGGTACTTATATATTGCTAGTAACGGATTTTCACATACAGATCCCCGTTTTTTAAGTACTACTATTCCAAGAGATAATTTCCAATGGTTACCTAGTTATGCCGGCGTTTGGGATAACAACAATTCCAAATGGATTGGTTCTGATACTTCACAAGAAATGCGTTCAAGTTTAGCAGTAACCAGTTTTACTATTTTTACGGCTACAGATCAATTAATGTATGCCAGTAATTCTATTGATACTAATCATAGTACTTTAGGTAATTCTACCGGAACGGAAATCCAAATGTTATTAGGTGTTTCTGTGCCTGAATACCAAACTGCAGGTACTTATGAAGCAGACTTAGTTTTTAGTTTAACTGAGTAGGAGGAAAAAAATGAAAAAAATTATTATTTCTTTATTATTATTGTTCTTTTCATTACAAGTTTATGGTTTTTCTATTAATGTGGATCCGCCAAGTATTTATACTAAAGCCAGACCCGGAGCAACCGTTACCAGTAAAATAACTGTAGAAAATACGTCTAAGAATCCGATAGTTTTAAAAGTATACATAGAAGATTGGCAATATCAAAATGATCTAACCAAAAAATTTTTGAAATTAGGGTCTACGCCTTATTCTTTAGCGGATAATGCTAAATTATCGGTTAAAGAATTACGTTTAGCTGGTAATGCCAAAGAAAATGTTTATTTAGATGTTACTTCTCCGCAAAATAAAAATGGTGGTTTATATGGGGTAGTCTTTTTTGAAGCCGCGCCTATGCTGGTTAATAAAAGTTCTAATGTAAGGTTAATAGGTAGAATAGGGTCTATTATTTATCACGAAATTGACTCAACTCAAACTTATGATTTTGATCTTGTAGTTAACGATATTGAACAAGATAAAACAAAAACTCAAATTTATCTTAATTTTATAAATAAGAGTAATATTCATTTAAAACTAGAAGGGTCATTATTGATTTTAGGGCGAAATCACGTAGTAGTAGATAGGCAGGAAGTTTCTTTCAAAGCTTTACCTAATAAAGAACAAATATTTGTAGTTAATACCAATAAAAAGCTTATATCCGGCAGTTATAAAGGTTTATTAAGCTTAAATTATTTAGGAGATAAATTATTTACTAAAGAAATTAGTATTAATGTTAAATAAAAATGAAACATTTAAAGGTATTATTATTTATTGTTATATTTCTTTTAATTTCTTTGCCGATGTTTGCCGATACATTGGAAGAAGGGCAAAGTGTTAATTATGAACTTAATAACGCAAAAGACGTTGTTATTGAAAATCCGCAATTAATAAAAGCAGAAAGAATAAATGATACTACCATTAAAATTACCGCTTTAAAAAGGGGTCTTACCTATATTTATGTTTGGGATCAAAATAATAATTTAAATACTATTACCATGCGGATTGTACCTAAAGGTTATAGCGAAACTGTTACTTTAAAAGAAAAGCAGAAGAAAAAAGCAGAAGAAAGTTCAGATAAAACTAAAGTACAGGTAAATTTTTTGGCTGGAAATATTGTAAATAAATATGGAACACAAATTTGGAATGTGGCTCAAGTTGGCAGTAGCGGAGAAACAGAATACGGTAAATACAATACTTTTTTCCAAGTTGAAAGAAAAGATGCATATCAAGAATTAGTTTTGGGTTTTTTACAACTTAAAAATCCTGATTATTCTTTATCTTTAGGAGATTCCTGGAATTCTTTATCGCCTTTATTAGGTAGTTATTTTAAATTTCAAGGGGCACAGTTAACAGATTTAAAATATGATAATTTTCAAATTAATGTTTTGGGTGGTGCTACTGGTCAAAAACTATGGGGTAGCGATGTTTGGAGTGGTCCTTTGAATAATAAGTATTTTGTTGGGACTAAAATTTCAACAAACCTTAGCCATGATATTTCTCTTTATAGTAATATTTTTGGCGTACAAAGTAATTATCAAAATACGGTTTTAGGTCGGTATTTATTAGCTTCGGTTGGTTCAAATATGCGTTTTAAGCCTTTAAATATTAATTCTGAATTAGCTTTAGGTAAGAATAATAAATTAAGTGTATTTTTAGAAGGGATTTTAAACTACGAAACTTTTTCTTTTAGTAGTCAATTCAAATCTATTGATAAAGATTTTGAATCTTTATCAGATATTAGCCAAACTAATCTTTTAGGAACTTATAATACTGCTTCTTATAGGTTTTGGCAGAATATGTTTAATATTTATGGTAAATTTAATAGTTATAAAAGATCAGATTTAACCACAGGCGTAGTAAATGAACATGGTGCAGGAATTAGTTTTTATAAAGATAAATATTTACCTAAAATTGATATTAGTTATTGGAAATTAAATTGGGATGCTTCCCCTGCCGGTAGTATATACGAAGGATATCAAGTTTATGCGGCACAAAATTTAGTTTTTTTACCATCTACAGTTTACTTAAATTATAAACCATATACTTTTGATGATCCGGTAGCCCCTTTAACTCAAATGCAATTAACCAGGTATGGTATTAATAATGATTTAGGTTTTTCTTATTTAATTTTAGAACAAACTAATGAACAAGATGTTAATAAAATGCCGTCTTTACTTTATACCGGTAAATTAATAGGTAAAAAATTCACCTTTTTAAAATTTTATAATTTGCAATTTAATTTTAATTTTGAAGCTAAATATGACTATCATTTAACTAACGGTGTTTACGATTATTCTTATAAATATTTACAAGGTTATTTAAGTTGTAATAGTGAATTTTTTGATGAAATTTATGTTAATTATGAAAAGCAATATAATTCTTATGCTAATAAAGCAGATGATATTCAAGATAAATTAAGTTTTGGTATTAAGACATTATTTAATCCGGATATTAGTTTTATGCCGAAAACCTGGATTGTTGATGGCTTCTTTTACGAAGACTTAAATAGAAATGGGATAAGAGACGGCAATGAACCAAGGTTAAGCGGTTTTATGGTAAATAATGGTAAAAATAACATGGCAACATCATCAGATTCCGGATATTATAAAATTAGAATTAGTGAAAATCCTTATCTAGAGTTTTCTTCCGATAAATATAAATTTTATAAAGTTTGTGTAAGTAATCCTTATAAATTAGAATTGAATACTAATACCAGACATATTCAATTAGATGTACCTGTCTCTTTAAGTAGAGAGGTTAAAGCAATAGTTTATTTTGATGCTAATAAAAACGGTAGATATGATCAAGATTATGACCAATTATTGCCTAATACCAGGTTATTATTACAGGATAATGATAATATTGTTGAAAAAATTGAAAACACTACTGGTGAAGTTAGTTTTGATATTAATAATGATGGGAAAAATTATTTGGTAGTAATAGATTATGATACTATTCCTAAAGAACTATTTCCGGAAGATGTTAAATTATTAAAGCAAGAAATTAAAGCCAACCAAAGTGGTATAACTTTATATTATCCTTTTATAATACAATAAGAATCTAGTTTAAAACGGTAAATTTGGATAGACTAAAATAATTAAGTATTATTTTTCTATTATTATTTCATTATCCCCAAAAAAGTCCTTTACAATAACAAAAAAATATGCTATTTTATAACAAAATTTTAATTAGAGGGTAAAATTATGGATGCAATAGCGACTAAATCAATTCATGTTATAGGAAAAGGGTATGTGGAAAAGACTACTCATGTTCCAGAGGTACAGTCAAGAGGGCATAAGAAACTTTATATTAGAAATCAATTGTATAGAGAAGTAAAACCTGAAATATCACCAAGTAGTAGGTCAGGATCACCTGTTGAAAGATTAAGCTCGCCAAGTAGTAGATCTGTTTCACCTTTTGAGCAATTAGATTCGCCAAGTAGTAGATTAGTATCTCCGATTAAAAGTTTATCAGATAGCCAAGGAAAGTTTACCAGAAGATTTGAAAGAACAGAAACGTTCGATGGTTGGGATGAAGGTGTATTGCGATCTTTCCCAGTATCAGCAGAAAAGTTTTATGAGCATTATAGAGCATTAAAGCCAAGAGATGTCCGATTTTTGCCTGAAAAAAGCTGGGGGAGATCAAAAGAATTAGTGCCAACGGCTTCAAGCGGAATGGATTCTCTTAGTATTATATTAGATTATCATCGCCCTAGTTCTCCTAGTTCGGATGGGCAAAGATTTTTTGCTGTAAATCACCCTACATCAGGACCGCGTTTTATATTTGATGCTTCAGGTTATAGAGGTTTTTATCCTGTTAGATCTTATGCAGAAGCACCTTTAAAAGATCAAGTCGTTGTTCAATACCATGAGAAAAGGTTAGATTCTGATGAATTCATGCGGCAGGCAATATCTCCAATTTCTCCACATGCATAAAAGAATAAAATTCATTTAAAAATACCGGAATTTATTCTAAGATAGTATTTATGAAACGAATTAAAAGTATTGATCCTGCTAGTTTAGGACGAATTTTGGGTTTTATTACTTTCGGGTTAACCTTAATTTGGTTAATTCCAACTGAATTTTTTCTTCTAAAAAACCTGTTTTTATCAGGAAGTAAAGGCTGGGGTTTTTTATTTATTTGGTTATTATTAATAATTAATCCTGGTGTAGGATATTTACTTGGCATAATCACTGCTTATATCTATAATATTGGTGCAAAATTATTTGGGGGGTTAGAAATTGAGATGGAGGAATAATCATGATATCGATTGATAAATTCACTCTGAAAGCACAAGATGTATTAAAAAAAGCCCAAGATATTGCAGTTAGTTCTAATCAACAAGAAATTAATGAAAATCATTTATTACTGGCATTATTGGAAGTAGCTGAAACCGCTATTATTCCTATAATTCAAAAATTGGGTGCTTCTGAAAATCTTTTAAAAAAAGAAATTAAAAAATTAATTGAAAAAACACCTCAGGTTTATGGACAAAGCAATAGTTACTTTTCTAAAACGTGTACAGATATTTTTACAAAAGCAGATTTTGAGGCAAGTAAATTAGGTGATAGCTACATTAGTTGTGAACATTTATTAATAGCTATTGCCGAAGATAAATCTTTCTCCGGTCAGTTATTACGCGAGAATGGTATTACCAAAGAAGCTATTTTACGTGTTTTAGTAGATATCAGAGGTACGGTTTCTATAGATTCCCCTGAAGCAGAAAGTAAATATCAAGCATTGAAGAAATACACTACCGATTTTGTAGAATTAGCCACTAAAGGGAAACTTGACCCTGTTATCGGCAGAGATGAAGAAATAAGACGCGTGATTCAAATTCTAAGCCGGAGAACTAAAAATAATCCGGTGTTAATAGGGGAACCAGGTGTCGGTAAAACCGCTATTGTAGAAGGCTTAGCTTTACGAATTAGCAATGGCGATGTACCGGAAACTTTAAAGAATAAGCGAATTTTAGGTTTAGATATGGGCACACTACTTGCCGGTGCTAAATATCGAGGTGAATTTGAAGAACGCTTAAAAACTGTACTTAAAGAAATTGAAGCTCAAAGTGGTAATATTATTCTTTTTATTGATGAATTACACACTTTGGTAGGCGCAGGTTCTGCCGAAGGTGCAGTTGATGCGGCTAATATGCTTAAACCAGCTCTTGCTCGGGGTGAATTACGTTGTATTGGCGCAACTACTTTAGATGAGTACCAAAAATACATAGAAAAAGATAAAGCTCTGGAACGGCGTTTCCAAAAAACTTTTATCGGTGAACCAAGCGTAGAAGATACTATTGCGATACTCCGAGGTTTAAAAGAAAAATACGAAATTTTTCACGGTGTAAAAATTTCCGATGATGCCATTTTAGCAGCAGCAAGGCTTTCTCATCGTTATATAACCGACCGTTTTTTACCAGATAAAGCTATTGATTTAATTGATGAAGCTGCCTCAAAATTAAGAATCGAAATTGATAGTATGCCAGAAGAAATTGATGAACTGGAACGCAAAAAAATTCAGTTGGAAATTGCCAAACAAGGCTTAAAAAGAGAAGAAAAACCGGAAAGCAAAGAAAAAATTAAAAACTTAGAAAAAGAATTAGCCGAACTTAACGAAAAAATATCTGGTTTAAAAGCACATTGGCAAAACGAGAAAGAAATTATTTCTAAAATCAGAGAATTGAAAGAAAAAACAGAAGAAACCAAATTACAAGCTGAACAAGAAGCTAAAAAAGGTAATTACGAAAAAGCCTCTGAATTAAAATATAAAGTTCTCTCCGAATTGCAAAAAGAGCTCGAAACAAATACAACTAAATTAAATGAATTACAAAAAGATCGCAAAATGCTTACAGAACAAGTTGATGAAGAACATATTGCCGAAATTGTAGCAAAATGGACGGGTATTCCGGTTTCTAAGTTAATGCAAGGCGAACGAGATAAGCTTCTAGAAATTGAAAAATATCTTAAAAAGAGAGTAGTTGGGCAAGATACTGCTATTAGAAAAGTTGCCGATGCCATTAGAAGATCGCGTTCTGGTTTATCTGACCCTGATAAACCAATTGCCGGTTTTTTATTCTTAGGGCCAACCGGTGTAGGTAAAACCGAACTGGCTAAAAGCTTAGCGGAATTTCTTTTTGATAGCGAAAAACAATTAGTAAGAATTGACATGTCCGAATACATGGAAAAACACGCAGTAGCTAGATTAATCGGGGCACCTCCTGGTTATGTAGGTTACGAAGAAGGAGGGCAGCTCACAGAAGCAATTAGGCGCAGGCCATACAGTGTAGTCCTTTTTGATGAAATAGAAAAAGCGCATCCGGATGTTTACAATGTTTTACTTCAAATTCTTGATGACGGTAGATTAACAGATGGGCAAGGCCGGATAGTTGATTTTAGAAATACTTTAATTATTATGACATCTAATATTGCCAGTGAATTTATTCTTTCAGAAAAAGATCCGCTAAAACAACAAGAAATAATCACAAATGAACTAAAAAAACATTTTCGCCCGGAATTTATTAATAGAATTGATGATGTAATCATCTTTCATAACTTAACCAATGAAGATTTAAAATCAATTGTTGATATTCAAATAACTCTATTAGAAAAACGCTTAGCTGAAAAAGATATAAAAATACAAATTACCGATGCGCTTAAAAATCACCTAGTCCAGATTGGATTTGACCCGGATTACGGTGCCAGACCTCTAAAAAGAGTAATTACCAATGAAGTTCAAAATCCATTAGCGCTAAAAATACTTGAAGGGACAATTCAAGAAGGTGATACAATACAAATTAGCTTTGATCATCAAATAATCTTTAATAAAATAAATGCAAAATAAACAACAATTAATTATTTCCTTTATTTCTTATTTTTGTTTTGTAATTTTATCTATTATTATTATTATATTTAATATTGCTACAATATCTCTTAATGAAAAGAATACTCGTTTAACCAGAGAAATCAAAAGAATAGAAGAAGCAAATGAAGTATTATACATGAAAATAGTTAGTATTAAGTATTATCCTAATTTAGAATTAATAGCAAAAAAATTAGGTTTTATACCATTAACAGAGATTAATTATATAAAAATTAAGAAATAAAAATAATGTTTAAAGAGTATCGTTACAAATTATATCTTTTATTTTTCGGTTTAATTCTAGTAATTATTATTAGTCGTTTGTTCTATTTGCAAATTTATCAATATCATTTTTTTCAGAAAAAATTGGAAAATCAGGTTAAACGGGTAATAGAAATATCTCCTCATAGAGGTAATATTTATTCTAAAGATGAAATGCCTTTAGCTATTACTAGACATGCTTATTCTAGTTATGCTATCCCAATTAAAATAAAAGATAAAAAAATATTTGCCAAAAAAGTTTCAGAAGTTTTAAAAATAGATGCGGGTGAAATTTACCAGAAAATTGATAATAAACTTTGGTTTATTTGGTTAAAACGAAAATGTTCAAATTATGAATATTTGAAGTTACAAAGTTTAAAGTTAGAAGGACTTGATTTTATTAAGGAAGAAAAAAGAGTTTATCCTTTTAACAACTTAGCCGCAGAAATAATAGGGTTTGTCGGTATAGATAACCAAGGCCTAGGAGGTATTGAATTTCAATACGATAGTTTTTTATCCGGTAAGCCGGGTAAAATTGTTTTAGATATTGACCCAAGGGGGTATCGGTTGATATCCGGAATTAAAGAAATAATAGAACCAACTTATGATGGGGGAAATATTTATACTACTCTAGATAGTTATTTACAGCACATCACTAAAAAATACTTGAAAGAAGGCGTAATTAATACTCAAGCGATGAGAGGCTCTGCGATGGTTTTAGATCCTAATACGGGTGAAATCTTAGCCATGGCTAATTATCCTGATTTTAACCCTAATAATTGGTATAATACGCCATTTAAATATATAAGAAACAGCTGTATAAATGATTTATATGAGCCTGGGTCTGTATTTAAAATCGTTACGCTTGCCAGTGTGTTAAATGAGAATTTAGTTTCACAAAACACTATTATTAATGTACCCACTCAATTAAAAATTGCTAATCATACTATTAAAGAAGCACATTCTGGAAGTCCGGGAATTCATAAAAAAACCGTTAGTGACATTTTAGTAGAATCTCTTAATGTTGGAACTAGTATTTTAGCAACCATGGCTGGAAAAGATACGTTTTTTAAATATGTTGATGATTTTGGATTTGGCAAAACAACTGGAATAGAATTACCGGCTGAAGCTAAGGGTATAATGCGAGAAAAAGAATATACTACTAAAATGGATTTAATGATGATGTCTTTTGGACAATCGGTTAGTGTTACTCCTTTACAAATGGCAATGGCAGTTGGTGTAGTGGCAAATGGCGGTTATTTATTACAGCCAAGAATTATCAGTTATTTAAGTGATAAAAATAATTATCATCGATATATTCCCAAAAAAGTAAAACAACAAGTGATAAGTGAAAATATTGCTGAAGAATTAAGAACCATTATGACTAAAGTAGTTGATGAAGGTACTGGCAAAGTTACACAAATTCCCGGCTATTCAGTTGCGGGTAAAACCGGTACTGCTCAAAAACCAAATCCCAAAGGGCCAGGTTATTTGGCTGGACATTATATTGCTTCTTTTGTGGGGTTTTTACCTGCAAATAAGCCGCAGATATTAATTATTGTAATAATTGATTCTCCGAAAACAAGTATATGGGGTTCTACAACTGCCGCGCCAATATTTAAAAGAATTGCTATTAAGGCAATAGATTATTATAATATTAAACCTGATAGGGTTAATACAAAAAATAATGTTAAAATAGATTTATGAAAAAAAAGATTTCCAAAAAAGAAAAATTAATCCAAAAAATTACTTTAAAGCGAAGCTTGATTGATATCTTTTATATTGCTTTGGGTATAATATCCGCTAGTTTTGGTTTGGAAGGTTTTTTAGTCCCAAATGGATTTATTGATGGTGGGGTAACTGGGATTTCGCTTTTATTAACCAGAATTACTGGTTTGCCTTTAGCTGTTTTTTTAATCGTTATTAACTTGCCTTTTATTTTACTTGGTTATTTCATGCTTAAAAAAAAATTTACTTTTAAAGTTATTGTCGCTATTCTTGGTTTAGCCTTAGTTTTATTTTTCTTTAATTTCCCTTTAATAACGCGAGATTTTTTATTAAATGCTATTTTTGGCGGTTTTTTCCTTGGGGCAGGAATTGGTTTAGTTGTAAGAGGCGGCGCATTAATAGATGGCACAGATATTTTTGCTTTATATATTAGTAAAAAAATTAATTTTACTATTGGAGATGTAATTCTGGTTATTAATATTGTGATATTTAGTTTTGCGGGGATTATTTTAGGGATTGAACCAGCTTTATATTCTATTATTACTTTTTTTACTGCTACCAGAACCGCTAATTTTATTATTTTTGGTATTGAAGAATATACAGGGGTAACTATTATTTCTAATAAAAGCGAAGATATTAGAATGTTAATAATTGAAGAACTTGGACGTGGTGTAACAATTTATCGGGGGAAAAGAGGTTATGGAAAAAGAGGCGATATTTTAACTGAAACAGATGTTATTTTTACTGTATTAACAAAATTAGAAGTTACTGGTTTAAAAGCTGGTGTTGAAAAAATAGATCCATCGGCTTTTATTGTTTTTAATACTATAAATGATATTAAAGGTGGAATGATTAAAAAACGTCCATTATTTCATGGATGATTATTATTAACTAAGATATGTTCTTACTGCAATTGAGTCTGTCGCAAAGTCAAAAAAAATATTATTAAAACCTTAGGTCTTTAATTATTTTTTAGAGAATTTATTTAAAATTTTATTAGTCACAATTTCAATATTATTAGCATCTATTAAAACCGATAATATATCTCCTGGATAAATAATAGTATTCCCAGCAGGAGCTATAACCATATTATCTCTATTAATCATGGTTATAGTTGTTCCTGCAGGTAAATACAAATGCGATATTTGGCATTGTCCTTGATAAATATCTTCATTAATAAAAATTTCAATTAATTCATAATTAGTATCATGAATAGTAACTAATTTCATCATTTGTTTATTAGTTTTTTTATTTTTAAAAGTTAATTTTAAAAAATCTGCTAACTTACCAATAGTAGAACCTTGTACTAAAATTGATAAAGTTACAGCAAAAAAAACAATATTAAATATTTGATGTTGCTTATCTATTCCAACTGCCGCAGGATAAGTAGCTAAAACTATTGGTACCGCCCCTCTAATACCACTCCAACTAATAAAAATTTTTTCCTTAACTGTTAATCTAGTTAATAAAGTACAAATAAAAATTGTTATTGGTCGACCAATAAATGTAATAATTAAAAATAAAATAACACCTAAAAACCATATACTAGTAAAATTAGATGGAAAAACTAATAAACCTAATAAAATAAATAAACCAACATTAGCAATAAAAGATAAAGTTTCTGTAAAAGAAGTTAAACCATATTTATAAGGAAGTTTTTGATTTCCCATAATAAAACCAGCAAAAAAAGCAGATATCATGCCACTAGTATTAAATAAATCAGCTAAACTAAAGCTCAACAAAATTAAACCTATTAACAATAAATAAAAATAACCAACATCAAGATTACGAATTTTTTTAAATAAATAAATTCCTATAATTCCAATTAATCCACCAAAAATAATACCGCCAATTAATTGCCATATAAGCATTAAAATAGAAAAAGAAGTACTAATAGTTATACCAACTATTAAATTAAGAATAAATATTGTGGCAAGAATAGCCATTGGGTCATTAGCCGCTGATTCAATTTCAGTAATTGATGTAACGCGTTTTTTGATTGCTCGTGTTTTTAGAATTGAAAAAACAGCGGCCGCATCAGTAGAAGATAGGATAGTTGATATTAATAAAGAATTTAAAAATGACCAACCGGAAAAAAAATGAAAGAACATAGCAGTAATAACGGCTGTTAATAAAACACCACCGGTAGCCAAAAGCATAGTAACACGAAAAACTGGCTTAAGATTAATACTTTTAGTACCATATCCTCCAGCAAATAAAATAAAAATTAAAGCTAAATTAGCAATTTGTTGAGATAATTTAGCATTATCAAAATAAATTATACCTGTAACATCGCTACCAAAAACAATTCCTATTGTTAAAGCTATTAATATTAAAGGAATATTAAATTTATTAGAAATAAGAGCTATCAAAATTATAAATAGAATAATAAAAGCCGCTACTAAAAGCATAAAATCCTCATTAATTTAAAAATAAAAAACTAATATTAAGTTTTCTTAATTTTATTATAACGTGAAAAAGATGATTTATGAAATTAATAACCCACCCGGGTGCATAAGAAAGTGTCGGGTGGATAAATTTTTTGTTTGATGTTTAAATTCCCGATAAATCATTGATCATAAAGAGACTGGCAGACAGTGTGAGGATGGGCAAATATTTCTGATAAGTAACGCAAAAAAAGCATTTGACAAATTTGAAAGTGCCCCACAATCAGATTAGAAACAAATTAGTAGTTTCTAATCCTAAATTGTGAGGTCAAAAATGCAAAAAATATCACGTTTAATTTTTTTATAGCATTAGATGAAATTTTTGTTAATGATTCGCTGGCTGAAAGTTGAATATAAGACGCTTTTAACCAATTATTAAAGGTTGAAGGATGATTTGTAAATAAATTACAACCAGTAACTAGTAAAGTTATTAATATCGCACTGAAAGAAAACATAAATAGTTTTTTCATAAAATACCTCATAATAATTTTATATATTTTTTAATAATATTATAAATTTATGTCATTTTGCAACTATATGCGCCTCACCTTATCCCAACACAAACAATGTTTCACGTGAAACATTTGTCAGCGCTAGAATAAATTCCATAGAAAAAGCCAGAGAAAATATCATAGATAAAGAATTGAGAAAAGAGCACAAATTCCCCATGGGGGAATTTGTGCTCGCGAAAAAAAAACTAAACTTGAAAAAGCGAATAAACCAAATTTTTCCCCTACATTAAAAAATAAAATTATTTCGATTTTAATTAACGTAT
>CAZFTP010000007.1:0-71089 GCA_964521915.1 uncultured Candidatus Marinamargulisbacteria bacterium | reverse complement strand
ATTAAGTTTTTTCAAGAAAAAAGTCATTTCCTCAACCAACTATTAATATTTGAAAAACACTTAGAAAATGAGATTGTTTTATTAAAAGCTAAATCTTGTATGCTAAATAACGAAAATATTGCTTATATTTCCGGTTATATTCCCCAAAAATTTTTAGCTAAAGCAATAAATATGGCAAATCAAGAAAAAATCGGTTATATTATTACCCCTGCTACTAATTCGTTAGAAACACCGGTACTTATAAGTAACCCAAAATGGCTAAATATTATTCAGCCTGTTTTTAAATTTATGAATATTTTACCGGGTTATGATGAATTTGATGTAAGTTTTATCTTCTTGATTTTCTTTTCTCTGTTTTTTGCTCTTCTGATCGGCGATATTGGTTATGGCTTAATTTTTTTAAGTTTAACTTTTGTTTCTCAACAAATATTTAAAAAAGCAGATAAAAAAATATTTTTTTTAATTTACCTACTTAGTATCTGTGCTATTATTTGGGGAGTAATAAACAATAACTTTTTTGGCTTAAAATTAAATCTGCCATATATAAATAAATTTAGCTTTATACAAAAAATAGCTAATAATGATGCCGAATTTCTAATTTATTTTTGTTTTATTATTGGTATTATTCAATTAACCATTGCCCATTTAATGAGAATTATTAGATATTTCCCTCAAATGAAATTTATAACTGAATTAGGTTGGATTTTCATTATGTGGGGAATATTTTTTTTAGCAGGTACTTTAGTTATAAACAAACCTTACCCATTTTTTACTAATTATTTATTTTTAACTGGAATTATGATAGTTTTAATTACAGAAAATTTACCATTTAAAATAGAAAAAATACTATTTAATTTACCGACTTTTTTTCTTAAAATACTAAGTTCTTTTTCAGATCTAGTTTCTTATATCAGATTATTTGCCGTAGGGTTTGCTGGTTTAGTAATAGCACAAAGTTTTAATGAAATGTCTTTAAGTATTGGTTTTAATAATATTTTTAGTATTATATTAGCCAGTTCGGTTTTATTTTTAGGACATTCCTTAAATATTTTATTAAGTGTAATGGCTGTTATAGTGCATGGTTTACGATTAAATTTATTAGAATTTGCCGGTCATTTAAACTTGGCTTGGTATGGTAAAAATTACGACCCATTAAAATAAGGAGGAAATAATAAAATGATTAATTTAGGGGATATGAGTTTTTCACTAGGTTTAGCCGCCGTAGGTTCTGGTCTAGGTACAGCAATTGCTGGTATGGCAGTAATTGGAGCTTGGAAAAAAGCTTTTTTATTAAATAAAACTCCTAATTTTTTATTAATTACTTTTGTAGGTGCACCATTATCACAAACAATTTATGGTTTAATTGTCAAAAATGCCATTAAAAACGCTAATTTGCCGCCTGAAATGTACCCTTATGAAATTGCTTTAGGTATTGCAGTAGGTTTAGGTATTGGTGTTTCTGCTTGGATGCAAGGGAAAGCCGGTGCCGCGGCGGCTGATGCTTTAGGTGAATCGGGAAAAGGTTTTAGTTATTATTTAATGATTATTGGTATTGTTGAAAGTGTTGCTTTATTTGTTATGGCGTTTGTTCTAACCAGTTTAACCGTAAAATGAATGAAAAAAAATTCTTAATCAATAACCGCAAAGCTTTTCATGATTTCTTCATTTTAGATAAATTTGAAGCCGGATTAGTTTTAACCGGTTGTGAAGTTAAATCTATAAGAGCCGGCAAAGCTAATTTAAACGACAGCTTTGCCAAATTTTTTAAAAATGAACTTTGGTTGATGAATTGTCACATCTCGCCCTATTTTGAAGGCAATAGAGAAAATGTTGAACCAATAAGAGACAGAAAACTCTTAATGCACAAAAAAGAAATTAACAAACTAATTGGAAAAATTGAAGAAAAAGGTTTAACGTTTATTCCTCTTTCCATGTATCTAGTCAAAAACAAAATCAAAGTAGAATTAGGCTTAGCTAAAGCTAAAAAACTTTATGATAAACGCGAAGATTTAAAGAAAAAAAACGCCAATAGAGAAATTGAACAAGGGTTTAAATATAAAGTAAACGGCTCTTAGAAAATTAAAAACACCTCACATAATGATCCGGCTCTCGCTCTTCTAATATTGGTTGTTCATTTTTACACCTATCTGAAGACATAGCGCACCGCGGTAAAAATTTACAGTAATCTCCAAAGGGGATTTCATCCCCTTTAACCCCGGTTTCGCCTGTCGGCGCGGCGTTTTTATTAGGACAACCGCAAGGGTTGCCACTACGCCTTAACAATCCGGTTTTTTCTAAGGGGCTTTGCCCCTTAAACCCCGAGGAAGAAATTCTTTTCGAAGGGGGCAAGCCCTCTTCAACCCTGGAAAAAGAAAAATTTTTTTCTTGTACGGGCGAGCCGTTCGCCCCTACCTTTACGTCTTTTTGACTTTGTGCCTTGAGACCAGTGGGAATTGCATTTAGCAATGCTTGAGTATACGGATGCAAAGGATTTTCAAAAATATCTTTTACTTTGCCGCTTTCCACAATCTGTCCTAGATACATGATATAAACTCTTTCGGTATATTGCGCAATAATACCTAAATCATGGGAAATAAGTAAAAGCGACATTTTATATTCTTGCCTAAGTTTTGCCAACAATTCTAAAATTTGTGCTTGAATAGTTACATCTAAGCTAGCGGTAGGCTCATCTGCTAAAATCAATTTAGGTTGCATGGAAATAGTGAGAGCTATCATAATCCGCTGACACATACCTAAAGAAAATTGATGAGGATAATGATTTAACCTGATTGCTGGGTCTGGAATATTAACTTTTTTTAATAACTCTATAGCAATTTGCTTTGCTTCCGCTTTTTTTACTTTACGATGCAACATTATTGTTTCTATTAACTGATTCCCAATAGTAAAAACCGGATTTAAACTATTTAACGGATTCTGAAAAATTAAACCAATCTCCCCACCACGTGACTGCTTTAATTGGTTTTTATTCATTTTAAGGATATCTTGATCTTGCCAAAAAATCTGTCCGCTTTTGATTAAGGCATTTTGCGGTAACAAATTTAAGATAGAAAGAGCTGTAACGCTTTTACCTGAACCAGATTCACCTACTAAACCTACAAATTCGTTTTCAGCAATATTTAAAGAAAGATTATCTACAGCTAATAAAGTGTTTTTTTGATTTTTAAATTGTATAGTAAGATTTTGTATTTCTAAAATTGGTTTTACTATTAAATCATTCATTGAATAAACCTGCTTCTACTTAATAATAACAGAAGCTGAAAAACATACCAAGGATAATCATATTTGGCAAAAACTTTTCTACAAAACAGAAAAAATCATTACATTTTATATGCTTTTATTATCGATGATTTTTTAGAAAGAAAATCAAAATAGAGGGTGAAAAGTAATAAAAAAATAATTCTTTGAATTTTCACCGTAATAATAGTAAAATAGTATTATAGAGTTAAAAATTATCAAGGGAGGTGACTAAATGAATAATTCAAATAATTATAGTAATCCCCATATCAGTAACCAAGAATTTGATAAAGCTTTTCGCGATATGAATTCGAAAATACCACACTTAAATAATAATAATCTGAGCATCAGCAGTTCAATTACCAGTATTCCCCTATCAAATTTAACTCTTGGTAGTTTACCTGGACATTCATATCAAAAATAGTAAAAGAATTAAATTGCTAATTTTGTTCGCTAAATATACTTAATTTATTCTAATTAATGATTGGTGAACTAATAAAATAACTATCATTAATACCATTCATAAAACTACTTAAACTGGCTGATGAACTATCTATTCGCCAATCTGTTAAAACACTTGCTTCTGTTTTTTGATAATTAAACCAAACAAAAGCCTTAATATTTCTAAAAATTGTATTTCTTAAATTATTAAACATATTGGTTAACCAATTAGCTTTATTACCGCCTTCTTCCACAGATCCGACATCAATAATAATGGGTTTATTGTATAAATTTGTAAGTTCAATTGTCATATTAGTATAAATACTGCTAAATTCACGCCAAATACTCCAACTCGGTTGGGTTGTTCCAAAATTATAACCGCTAATACCAAGCGAATCTACATATTCATCTCCAGGATAATAATCAATAAAATTTCGATTACTACTATTTTCCCAATTAGGAGCAAAACACCAATTAACATTATTAGCCCCTTTAGCTTTAAATCTATTAACAACATATCTGAAAACATTTTTATAAAGTGTTGCATCATTAGACCAAGGATACCAATTTCCATTCATTTCATGAGCAAACCTAATAATTATCGGATATTTATAATTAACTAAAGCTTCTGCCCAATTATCTATAATATCATCGTAAGATCCATTTAAAATCTCAGACATAATGGAAACATCGGTATTTGTAGAATCAAATGGTTCCCAGGTAATGAAAGGTACTGAACCTGCTGATTTTATTTGATTCAACCTAGCTAAAAAACTATGAGGATACTTTTTTTGACCAGATTCTAAAAAAGCAATAAAAATACCAGTTAATGCCGGTTTTTTATTAACTAAAGCCAAAAATTCATTAGGCAACATATTTTCAGCAGAATAACCTATATAACAACCATTAACAGGAAAGGAAATTGTCGGCAAATTAATAACCGTTTTTTGATAATTAACACTGTTAGAATAACCAACATAAATAACTGTTGGTTGCTTGATACCAGATACATAAAAATAAGAAATAGTAAGATATTGATAAATACCATTTTCTAAAGGAATATCTCCAAAAAAATTTACGCTATTAGGTTCGTATTTAATTAAACTCCAAACAGATCCGGATTGATTTGTTTTTCTAAATAAATAAGTTTTTTCTAATAATCTAGGAGCATTAATAAGAATTTGGTTCTCACTAATATTTGCAATTAAATTAATTCTTTTTATGACACTGGTGGTAATAGCTGTTTTACTTAAACCTTGATTAATTTCACTATAAGTTTGTAGTAGATCAACTATTTCAGTTTCTAAATCTTCTGCTTTCACAATAACTTCATTATCTATGGAATCATTATTTTTTGGAAGTTCTAAGTTGGAATTAAATGAATCACAAGCACTAATCGTCAAAATAATAACAAAACAAAAGAAAAAAATTGGTATTAAAAAGATATTTTTTTTTATTCGCATTATTAGCCCTTATTTTTTATCGCAAAAAAAAAATATTCATTGCATTTTAAAAGTTTTAAAAACTACTTCATGCAAATTTTTAAGAATAATTTGTAATTCAGATTCTGTAGTAACTAACGGCAAAAATAAATAAATAACATTACCTAAAGGCCGTAAAACAAGTTGATGTTTTAAGCCTTCTAAATATATCTTATAGCCAATTCTTTCTTCAAAACTAAAAGGTTCTTTGGTCTTTTTATTTTTCACTAATTCTATTGCACAAATAGTGCCTATTATTCTAACATCACCAATAAATGGATAATCTAAAAATTTTAACATACGTTGCTGTAATGTCAGATTAACTTTCTTAACATTTTCCAAACTATTTTCTTCTTCAAAAATACGTAAATTAGCTAATGCAGTAATTGCCCCTAAAGGGTTTCCGGTAAAAGTATGTCCGTGATAAAAAGTTTTTTTATCTTTAAAATCTGCATAAAAAGCCTGAAAAACAATTTCTGTAGTTAAAGTAGCAGAAAAAGGTAAAACACCATTAGTTAAACCTTTAGAAAGACACAGAAAATCCGGCTTGATATTAACATTTTCAAAAGCAAACATTTTACCTGTTCTACCAAAGCCAACAGCAACTTCATCCAAAATTAAATGAATTTGATATTTTTGGCATAAATCTCCTACTTTTTGTAAATACTCTTTAGGGTAAATTATCATACCGCCTGCGGCTAAAACTAAAGGTTCAATAATAATACCAGCAATATATGTATGATTTTTTTGTAGAACTTGTTCTAGATCTTTAATACAAGCTGTTTGACAGTTTTCTAATGTTTTATCGATTGGGCAACGATAACAATATGGCGATTTTACCTTTATACTCGGTTTTAATAAATCACTAAAAACCGAATTAAAAATACTATCACCGCTTACTGCCATAGTCCCAATGGTATCGCCATGATAAGCATTGTCTAAACTAATAAATTGTTTTTTCTCACGTCTTCCAATGTTATACCAATATTGATACGACATTTTCAAAGCAACTTCAACAGCAGTTGACCCATTATCTGAATAAAAAACACGCTTAAAATGAGGTTTAGTTAATTCAATTAATTTTTCTGCTAATTCTATTGCCGGTTCATTAGTAAATCCGGCAAATAAAGTATGATCTAATTTCTTTAGTTGCTCATTAATTGCTTTAATAATAATTGGATGATTATGTCCATGTAAATTACACCACCAGCTAGAGATAGTATCGTAATAAAAATTACTATCGGTAAATAGCTTTATTCCTTCGGCTTTTTTTATTAATAAAGGCGGATTTTTTTCAAGATCCATCATTTGGGTATAAGGATGCCAGAGGTATTTTAGATCTTTTTCCTGTGCCTCGAGTTCATGAGCCTCACTAGTGCCTAGTGCCTTCTGCCTAGTGCCTGTTCCCTCGAGCCCCGAATTTTTCACTAAAATCTTTTTTGATGCCATTGCCAAGCTGTTTTAATGATAGTTTCAATATCTGAATATTTTGTTTGCCAATTTAGAATATTTTTCGCTTTTGTTGCATCTGCCAGTAGAATTGCTGGGTCACCAGGTCTTCTGGGCCCTTCTACTACCGGAATAAAACGTTCTGTAACTTTCTCGCAAGTTTGAATCATCTCTTTTACGGAAAAACCATTTTCTGAACCTAGATTAAAACTATTAGTTTCTCCACCTGTCATTAAATATTTTAAAGCTAAAACATGAGCTTGTGCTAAATCTAATACATGAATATAATCGCGAATACAAGTACCATCATTGGTAGGATAATCTGTACCAAAAATAGTGATACTCGATTTTTTCCCCATAGCCGCATCAAAAATTAACGGAATTAAATGAGTTTCAGGATTATGATCTTCCCCAATAGTTAAATCAATATCTGCGCCTGCCGCGTTAAAATAACGCAAAAAACAACTTTTTAAACCATAGGCTTTGTCATAATCTAACAAAGTTTTTTCTAAAAATAATTTAGTCTGACCATAAGGATTAATAGGTTTCTGAGAATGATTTTCAGTTAACCTCGTGGTTTTAGGCTCACCATAAGTAGCACAAGTCGAAGAAAAAATAAAATATTTGGTTTTATACTCTAAAACAATATCCAATAAATTTAGAGGCTCAATAAAATTATTATGATAATATTTTGCCGGATTATTAACCGATTCTCCCACAAATGTAGAACCGGAAAAATGTAATACCGCTAAAATTTGGTGCTCAGAAAAAATTTTATTCAAAAGAATTTGATCAGAAATTTTACCCTGATAAAAAGGACCCCATTGAACAAAATCAGCGTGACCTTGTGAAAGATTATCTATAACTATGGGTAAAAAACCAGATTCTGCCAAAATTTTACAAGTATGAGCACCAATATAACCAGCTCCACCAGTAACTAAAACAGCAGGTCCTATTGTCATAAAATCTAGATTAACATTGATTCTAAATTAAGTGAAGTATTTTTCAATACCAAAAAACTGAAATAGAGATTTATTAGAAACTAAAATTTTTAGATAACTACGGTGATTTTTAAGGCAAAAATTTGAACTAATAGTAGTGCTTTTTGAGAAAATTTTATCCGCGAAAAATTGACGCTAATAGTGAATTTCTATTTCAGTTTTTGGGTAATAAATGAAATATCTTCGGAAGTTAACCTTTTATCTGCAAATTTTAAATTTAATGCAACCTGCTCTTTATTTCTAAAACCAGGTATTGTGCCAGTAACATGATAAAAATGCAAAAGAAACTGTAAAGCAACTCTGGCTAAATCTTCTTTAGAAGCACCAAATCTTTCTTTTATTTGAGCTAATTTTGGTTCAAAATTTTTTAAATACGGCTTGGTAAAATAAGTGTTATTTGCCCTAAAATCTCCTTTCACGAATTTTACCGATTGATCTGCTTTAAATTTATCTAACAATAAACCCTGCGCAAATGGACTAAAAGCTATACATCCAATATTTTCCTTTTCTAATAATTGGGTAACTAAACTTTTTTCTTTAATGATTTTATAATTAACTAAACTTGCCTGACATTGAATTACATCTGGCTTAATAATAGAAATATACTTTATAAAATCAGTTGTTGAATATGAAGATAACCCAATATATCTAATTTTACCCTGTTTTTTTAATTTTTGAAAAAGTTCAAGCGCCGGTTCTAAATAATAATTATCCGGTCCAAAATTTGTATGATGAAAATAATAAATATCTATATAATCTCGTTTTAAATTTATTAAGCTTTGTTCTAATTGTTGCTGAATATGAAATGGATTATAAGAAAATTCGGAAGAACCTTTAACATATCCGACCTTACTGGCAATTACTACCTTATCTGAATCTTTTCCCAGCCCTTTTGCTAAAATGCGTTCTGCCTTTCCTAAACCATAGACATCTGCAGTATCAAAATGATTTACCCCTTGTTCTAATGCATAACGAATACCAGCTATAGCTTCCGTTTCCTTAATTTCTTGCCAACCGGTGGGGTATCCTTTTAAAGGGTCAAAACTTGGACCGCCTAAAGCCCAGGTACCTAAACCAATTTCAGAAATTTTGAGATCTTTAATATAACGATATTTCATTTTACTATTGTGACTTTTCTACATTTTCCCCAACATTTTTTATCGTATAATTCTTGTTTCGAAAGTAAAGCCCAATATCAAAACTTACCATGAAAAGATTCAAAACATATAAATAAAGCACCCAATCCATATTAAAAAATATTTTATGAATAATACCAAAAACATAACCCAAATCAACAATCATTAAAAAAAATAAACTTTTACCTTGAGTTGATCTAGAAGTATAAGATTTATAAATAGAAAACGGCCAAGAAATGCCAAAACAAATAAGCATTAAAGCTTCAAAAATAGTCATGTTTTAACTACCAAATTAATTAACTTATTAGGGACTGTAATTATTTTAAGAATAGTCTGATTATGAATTAGAGTCTTAATCTTATCCAAATTTAAAGCGCTTTTTTCTAATTCTTCTTTACTTAAATCTCTCTCTGCTTCAAATTTATCTCTTACTTTCCCGTTAATAGAAACCACTATGGTAACCTGTTCGCTTTGAGCCAATTTTTCATCATAAACCGGCCATTTTTCCAGATGCACACTTTCTTTACCGATATTTTGCCATAACTCTTCGGCAATAAACGGAGCAAAAGGTGCCAGTAAAATAATTAAACTGCTTAGAGCAAAATCATTTAAACCATTAAGATAAATACAATTTACCAGTTCCATCAATCTGGCAACTGCCGTATTATAACTAAATCTTTTTATATCTTCAGTTACTGCTTTAATAGTTTTATGCGTAAAATAAATTAATTCCTTTTCGTTTTTTAAGGGGAATTTATCAGGTTCTTCAATTAACCTAAATGTTCTGCATAAAAACCGAAAACAGCCTTCTACACCTTTATCAGACCAATCTAAATCGCGATCTACCGGTGCACCGAAAACAATAAAAAGCCGAGCTGTATCTGCTCCGTATTTTTCAATAATTTCACTAGGATCCACAGTATTACCCAAAGACTTAGACATCTTGGCTCCGTCTTTTATTACCATACCTTGAGTAAGTAAAGCCTGGAATGGTTCGGAAAAATCTACTAAACCTAAATCTCGCAAAACTCTGACAAAAAATCGAGAATAAAGTAAATGCAAAATTGCGTGCTCTACTCCGCCAATATACTGATTTACCGGCAACCATTCTGCCACGGCTTTTTTATCAAAGGGCGCGGCGTTTTCTTTTGGTGAACAATATCTGAGAAAATACCAAGATGAATCTACAAAAGTATCCATGGTATCGGTTTCTCTTTTAGCTGAAGTACCGCATTTTGGACAAACACAATTTACAAAGCTTTCTGTTTTATCTAAAGGGTTACCTTTGCCGGAAAATTCAACGTCTTTTGGTAGTTTTATTGGTAAATCTTTTTCCGGTACAGGCACCATACCGCATTCATCGCAATAAATTATAGGAATTGGGGTTCCCCAATAACGTTGTCGCGAAATTAACCAATCTCTTAACCTAAAATTAGTTTTTTTCTTACCTAATTTTTTCTTCTCTATATAATCAGCTATTACTTTTTTAAAATCTTCACTATTTAAACCATTAAATTCATTAGAATTAACCATAATACCAGGTTCAACATACGCATTTTCAAGTTTAAGATTATCTGCTTTGGCAACATCTTTTTGAGGAAGAATTACCGGAATAATCGGTAAATTATATTTTTTAGCAAAAGCGAAATCGCGTTTATCATGAGCAGGAACAGCCATTACTGCCCCTGTTCCGTAATCTGTAACAACATAATCTGCTACCCAAATAGGAAAAACTTGATTAGTAAAAGGACTTCTAAAATACATGCCGGTAAAAACTCCGGTTTTTTCCTTGGTTTCGTCTAAACGATCTATAGTAGTCTCTTTCTTGGCTTTTTCGATATAAGCCATAACCTCTTTTTCTTGAGAAGTATCTTTGACCCAATTGATTAAATCAGGATATTCTGGAGCTACTACCAAATAGGTAATACCGTAAACGGTATCTGGACGAGTGGTGTACACGGTTATGCTTTTTTCAAGGGGCTTCGCCCCTTTAACCTCTGATAAAGAAAAGGTTATCTCAACGCCTTCCGACTTTCCAATCCAATTTTCTTGCATCAATCGTACTTTTTCCGGCCAACCGGTAAGTTTTTCAATATTCGCCAATAATTCATCTGCATAATCAGTAATTTTAAAAAACCATTGGCTAAGATTCTTTTTATCAATTTCATTCTTACAACGCCAACATTTACCGTCTTCTACTTGTTCATTGGCTAAAACTGTATTACAAGTATTACACCAATTTACCGGCGCCTCTTTTTTATAAGCTAATCCTTTTTCGAGAAATTTTATAAAAAACCACTGATTCCAACGATAATAATCATCTAAACAAGTAATTACCAAACGATCCCAATCATAACTAAACCCTAGCCTTAATTGTTGCTCTTTCATTTGTTCTATTTTTGCTAGAGTCCAAGTTTCCGGATGAATTTTATGCTGATTAGCGGCATTTTCTGCAGGCAAACCCAATGAATCGTAACCCATGGGGTAAAGAACATTATAGTTATTCATACGCAAAAATCGAGCATAAATATCACCGATAGTATAATTACGAACATGCCCCATATGTAATTTTCCGGATGGATACGGAAACATTTCCAAAACATAACATTTTGGTTTAGAACTATTTTCTTCGGTTTTATATAAACCTAGTTTCTGCCAGGTTTTTAGCCATTTTTCTTCGAAATCTTGTGGTTGATACATAATAAATAAATTTTAAATTAATCTTACTATTAATTCAATACTGCGCTTAATAATTAGTCTTTGGCACGAAAAAAAATCTAAACTAAAAAATTCAAACCCTTTTAAAAATTATTAATAGATCTTTAGCTCAATGAAAAAGTCATTTTGCAATAGATTCATTATAAACATAATATGAATATAAAAATTAATGAAAGAAAACGTAACTATCTTAATATTAAATTTACAGCAACAACACCAGGAATTTTCTTAATTTCAGAAGTTAGATCAACAGAAAAATTGCCTTCTAAATCTAAAATATTATAAGCAAAATCACCCTTACTTTTGTTGACCATATTAATAATATTAAAATTATATTTAGCTAAAATAGCAGTTATTTGCCCAACCATATTAGGTATGTTTTCGTTTGCAACTATTAACCTAGTATTACTAGACCAATCTAAAGAACATTCAGGAAAATTCACCGAATTTTTAACATTCCCGTTTTCAAGAAAATCTTTTACCTGCTTAACAATCATCATGGCACAATTCTCTTCAGCTTCAAAACTAGACGCACCTAAATGCGGGATACCAACTACTTTTGAGTTTTCTAATAATTTAGCAGTAGGAAAATCTGTGAAATATTTACTAATATAACCTTGTTCAATACCTTGTAATAAATCATCTTCAACTACAATGTCTCCGCGTGCAAAATTTAGTAAAACAAGCCCTTTTTTAAACTTTTTAATTTTTTCTGAATTAATTAATCCTCTAGTATCATTTGTTAAAGGAACATTTAGAGAAAGATAATCTACATGACTCAACAAAGTATCTAAATTTTTTACTTCTTTTACTTCCCTAGATAATTGCCAAGCATGTGAAACTGTAATGTAAGGGTCATAACCAAATACTTCCATTCCTAAATTTACTGCATCATTTGCAATCATCATTCCAATTGCGCCTAAACCAATAATCCCTAGTTTTTTTCCTCTGACTTCTGCTCCGACAAATTTTGATTTGTTTTTTTCCATTACCTTTTCTAGATTAGGCTTTTCTTCTTCAGATAAGTTTTTTAAAAAATTAACCCCGCCAACAACATCTCTTTTAGCTAGTAAAATAGCTGTTAATACTAATTCTTTCACCGCATTTGCATTAGCACCGGGGGTATTAAATACCACAATCCCTTTTTTAGAACATTCTGCAACAGGAATATTATTAACCCCAATACCGGCTCTACCGATTGCCAACAAACCTGAAGGAAGACTTTCTATCTTACTACTACGAACAAGAATAACTTCGGGATTTTCAATTTCGCCATTAACTTCATACTTGGTACTTTCAAATTGAGTTAAACCTAATTGTGAAATTTTATCCAAAGTTTTAATTTTAAACATAATTCTAACGTTTCCTAAATTGAAAACCTTTTCTAGCTTTTTTTCTACCGTATTTTTTTCTTTCCTTAACACGTGAATCTCTAGTTAATAATTCTTCGCTTTTTAATTTATCTTTAAGTTCAGCATTACTTGCTAAAATAGCTCTTGCTAAACCTAATCTTACTGCGCCAGCTTGTCCTACCAAACCACCGCCTTGCACTTTAATTACTACGTCATAACGTTCACTTAAGCCTAAACTTATTAAAGGATATTTCACTAAATCAACTAATAAAACATTTTTAAAATAATCCATTAAAGACAAATTATTAACTTCAATATTACCTTTGCCTTCAAAAATCCATACTCTGGCAACCGCAGTTTTTCTTCTACCAGTACCATAATGATTTTTAGCGGCAACTTTGATTTCAGTATCCTTTTTTCTTGCTTTCACTACTTTTTTTTCAACTTTCACTTCTTTTTTTACTTCTACTTTTTCTATTTGCGATTTTTCAGGCTCAACTTTTTTAACTGGTTTATCTATTGCTTTTTTCACAGTACTTTTTTTTGCAACTTTAGTCTCGGAATTAGTATTACTTACTTTTTTCGTAGGCATTAGATTAATTTCCTCCTTCAACTAACGCAGGTTGTTGTGCATTATGTGGATGTTGATCACCAACATATACTTTTAAATGATTAATCATTTTTGCCCTTAAACGGTTTTTTGGCAACATCCCTAAAACAGCGCTTTTAATAATTTTCTCTGGATTCTTCTTAATTAAATCCGAATATTTTTCTTCTCGTAAACCTGCTGGGTACCCAGTATGATGAAAATAAGATTTAGAATTTTCTTTATTACCAGTTATTTTTATTTTTTCAGCGTTAATGATAATAACAAAATCGCCCATATCCATTGCAGATGTATAAGTTGGCTTGGTTTTACCAGATAATATTTTGGCAACTTTACTTGCCAAACGTCCTAATATTTGATCTTTAGCATCAACTAAAAGCCAGTTCTTTTGAACTTCACTTCCTTTCATATAATAACATTTTTGTTTACTCATCATTTTCTCCTATTTTTAACCTATTTAGCTCACATTTTTTATAGTACAACTAATAATTAACTTTTACCAAAGTTAACCCTTTAGCTGACGCAATAGTGTATTTATATTTATCATTATTTAATATCAAATTTTGAAATTCTGCAAGTTTTCTTTTACCTCGTAAAACTTCAAAAATTGCTCCGGTTATACATCGAACCATACCATATAAAAAACCAGAAGCACATATCTTTAAACGATAAATAATGACATTCTTTTCAAAATAATCAGTTAACTCTTCTATTGAGATATCAAAATTAAAAACTTCCTTAATAGTTGATTTCTCAAATGAGCCTAATTTACGAAAATTACCAAAATCATGTTTCCCAATAATAATCTTACTGAATTCACTAAATAAATCTAAATTGGGTTTAAAGCGAATTCTCGTAATAATTGGTTCTAAATAAAATGGAATATCATTATTGGTAAATAAATAATGATATTCACGACTAACAGCAGATTTTCGAGCATGAAAATTTTCATTTACTACTGTTAGAGATTTTACTCTTAAATTATTAGAAAGCTTGCTATTTATAGCTAACAATAATTTATTAGCAGGAATTTGCTTATCTATTTTATAATTTATTACTTGACCAATTGCATGTACACCAGCATCCGTTCTACCAGCACCAACAATCTTTATATCTTGTAGATAAACTTGCTTAAGCGCCTTTTTTAGTTCAGATTCAACCGTGGTAACATTTGGCTGTTCTTGAAAACCGCAATAAGCAGAACCATTATAACTAATTAATAATTTATAATTAACCAACTAATTCTATTTTAGAAATTAAAGCTGAATCACCTTTACGATACCCTATTTTAGTAATACGAGTATAACCTCCGCTGGTTTTACTTTTACATTTCTCAGCTAAACTGTTAAAAACATCAGCAATAACCTCTTTATGAGGTAAAATTTCCAGCGCTTTTCTTCTCGCAGATAAATCACCTTTAATAGCAAGAGTAATAATTTTTTCTATAATTCTTTTAACTGCTTTAGCTCTAGTGTCTGTTGTTTCTATTTCTTTAAACTTAAAAAAAGCCAACGCTAAAGATCTTAATAAAGCAATTCTTTGATCTGTTGGTAAACCTAATTTCTTATTTCCACAACTATGTCTCATGGTTACTCTTCATCTCCTTCAGCTTCATCTTCAAGGTTAAGATCTTCTTCACTACCTTTAAGAGATAAATTATATTGTTTTAATTTATCATTAATTTCTAATGCGCTTTTTTTACCAAAATTTTTGATTTTTATTAAATCCACAAAATCCTTTTCTACCAATTGTCCAACTGTTTCAATACCAGCTCTTTTAAGACAATTTAAAGAACGCGCAGATAATTCCAAATCTTCAATGCTTAAAGCTAATGCCGTTTCTTTCTTTTCCTCTCTTGCTTTCAATTCTTCCAAAGAATTGTCAACTTCTGGTTTTTTATTTAACATGTTAAATAATTGTAGATGACTAATTAAAATTTCAGAAGCTTCTTTTATAGCATTTTCAACCGTAATACTACCATTACTCCAAACTTCAATAATTAAACTTTCATAATCTAGTTCTTTACCAACCCTAATATTTTCTAAACTATGATTTACTCTTAAAATTGGTGAAAAAGAAGCATCGATATTAATCATATTTAATGGCTGATCGTCTTTTACATTAGCTTCACTTGGGGAATAACCAAAACCACATTCTAGAACTAAATCCATGTTTAGTTTACCTTTTTCGGTTAATTCACAAATATAATGATCTTTATTAATAATCTCTATCTCACTATCTGTTTTAATATCTTTAGCAAAAACCTTACCTTTACCTGAAAACTCTATTTTTAATTTTTTAGGTTCGGAAATACTACTTTTAAAAATAATCCCCTTAATATTACAAATAATATCAATTACATCTTCTAAAACATTCGGAATAGTTGAAAATTCATGTTCAACGCCTTCAATCTTAATTGCAGTTACGGCTGTACCGGACAAAGAAGATAATAAAACCCTTCTCATTGAATTTCCTATTGTAGTACCCATTCCTTTTTTCAAAGGCTGTACAATAAATTTACCAGTAAATTCATCCGTCTTCTCAAACTTTACCCACGGTAATACTTTATTCACTAAAACACCCTCCTAATCTAATTTATCTAGAATAAAACTCAACTACCATTTGTTCAGAAACTCTAACTTCAATCTCTTCACGTAATGGCTTTCTGACAATCAATAAAACCTGATCTTTCTCGTTATAATCTAACCAATTCGGTAAAAGCATTTCCTTAAAAAACTCTTTATTTTTTAAAATATTAGCTTTACTTTTTTCATTAATAGAAATAACATCCCCTTCTTTTACTAAATAACTAGGGATATTAACTTTTTTACCATTAACCAAAAAATGCCCTTGGGTTACCAATAAACGAGCTTCCTTACGTGATTTACTTAAACAAGCTCTGGTAATAACATTATCTAAACGTAATTCACAAAGCATTAATAACATATGCCCGGTAATACCTTTATCCACTAAAGCGCGACTAAAATAATTACGTAATTGAACTTCAGAAATTCCATAATAAAATTTTAATTTTTGCTTTTCACGTTGTCTTATCCCATAATCAGATAATTTTTTGGGATGGGCTATTTTACTGCTACCCGGAGGAAAATTTCTTTTTTCCAAAGAACACTTTGCAGTTAAACATCTACTACCTTTTAGAAAAAGTTTTTCTCTACTCCTTCTACATTTTTTACAACTTGGCCCAATATATCTACCCATCTTTTCCTCCTAACTATACTCGTCTTTTCTTCGGCGGCCTGCACCCATTATGAGGTAACGGCGTCTTATCTTGAATCATTGTAATTTCAATCCCTGCATTTTGAATTGCTCTTATAGCAGTTTCTCTACCAGCTCCAGGACCTTTAACAATAACAATAACTTCTTTTAAACCATGTTCTACTGCTTTATTAGCGGCATTTCTAGCCGCTTCTTGTGCGGCATAAGGCGTTCCCTTTTTAGTACCTTTAAAACCAACCATCCCAGTTGAACACCAACTAATAATATTACCATTTTGATCTGTTATGGAGATAATGGTGTTATTAAATGTAGAATGTATATGTACAACACCTGAAACTATATTCTTCTTAATTTTTTTCTTTTTTACTACCAACCTAATTTACCTCCTTAACCTTTTGTCGCCTTTTTCTTATTAGCAATTGTTAAACGTCTGCCACGTTTAGTACGTGCATTAGTTTTTGTTCTTTGCCCGCGTACAGGTAATTTTTTCCTATGTCTTTGACCACGATAACAATTAATATCAATCAATCTCTTAATATCTTGACTTACGCGTCTTCTTAAATCACCTTCAACCGCGTAACTTTTTAAAATTTCTCTAATTCTTACTATTTCATCTTCAGATAAATCCTTTACTTTAGTTACTAAATCAATATTAGCTAATTTTAAAATCTTCTTTGATAAAACTTGACCAATTCCATAAATATAAGTTAAACCTATAAAAATAGTTTTTTCTCTTGGTAAATCTATTCCACTAATTCTTGCCACCTTATTCCTCCTTTAACCTTGTCTTTGTTTATGCTTTGTAATGACACAATCTACTCTTACAACTCCGTGCCTTTTAAATAATTTACATTTGTGACAAATCTTCTTTACAGATGCTCTAACTTTCATTTTTTCTCCTCACTTAATTCGATAAATTATTCTACCTCTAGTTAAATCATACGGCGAAATCTCCACTTTTACAGAGTCACCATTTAACACCCTAATATAATTTTTTCTGATTTTACCAGAAATATGGGCTAAAATTATTTGTCCTGTTTCTAACTTAACTTTAAAATTGGCATTTGGCAATGTTTCAATAACAACACCATTCATTTCAATCACACTTGTTTTTTTAGCCAAATATAACTCCTATACCTAAATTAAGTAAAAACGAATCTATTATAATAGATTAAATTAAAAATGTTAAGCGAAAAATTATTAAAAATACAATTTATCGTATTTTTGCGTTATTAAATAAGTATCTATCTGCTTAACTAAATCTATAGCAACCCCAACAATAATTAACAAAGCGGTTCCGCCTAGACCCATGAAACTATTAACTCTTGTAAAATTAGCCGCCAAAATTGGCACTAAAGCTATTGCCGCAAGACAAAAAGCTCCTATTAAAGTTAATTTAGAAATTATTTTATCTAAATAATCAGCTGTAGATTTACCAGGTCTTACTCCAACAATAAATCCTCCATATTTTTTAATATTATCAGCTAATTCTTTAGGATTAAAGGTAATAGCTGTATAAAAGTAAGTAAAAAAGAAAATTAAAAAACAAAAAAACGCATTATATAAAAAACCATCATAGCGATAATAAGTAGAAAAAAAACGCTGTACTAATTCAATATTAATATATTGTGAAAACATCAAAGGGAATTGTAAAATAGCCGAAGCAAAAATTATTGGCAATACCCCCCCCTGAATTAATCTTAAGGGAATATAGGTATTTTGTCCTCCGTACATTTTTCTACCCACTATTCTTTTGGCATATTGAACTTCAATTTTTCTTTGCCCTTCATAAATAAAAACTATAGCGGCTACCATACAAATAAGAATTAAAACTAATAAAGCAACCATAAAAATACTGGTACCACCTTTAATAAGAATAAAAGTATTATTTAAATAATATGGCATTTGAGCCACAATACCCACAAAAATTATTAAAGAAGCTCCATTTCCAATACCAAATTCGGTAATTAATTCGCCAAACCACATAATTAAACAAGTACCGGCTACTAACCCAATAACTGCGTAAATTAAAAATAAAAAGAAATTAACATCCGGATTAATAAAAGCACGAAAACTAACAGACATCATAATTGCTTGTACAAAAGCCAAAAAAATTGCCAAATATCTTGTATATTGACTGATTTGTTTTCTGCCAGACTCACCCTCTTCCATAGTCTCTTTTAATTTAGGATAAATAACAATTAATAATTGCATTATAATGGAAGCATTAATATAAGGAAGAATACCTAATGCAAAAATAGAAAATCTACTCAAACCTCCACCAGAGAATAAGTTAATAAACCCTAATACGCCCCCCTGGAATAGTTGTTTTAAAGCATTAATATCAATTCCGGAAATAGGAATATGCGTGCCCACACGATAAATAGCAATAATAATCAACGTAAAAAATATTTTTTTTCGTAAATTAGGATTATTAAAAATACCGGAGAGAATATCCATTATTTTTTTATTACTTCCGCAACTGCCTTAACTTTATTCATTTTTTCTAAAGCGGATTTAGAAAAAGCATGCGCTTTAACAGTAACAGTATTATCTAAATCACCAGTTCCTAAAACTTTTAATAAAGTTGCATTATTAGGAATAATTCCTTTTTCTTTTAATAACAATAAATCAATTACCGTAATACTCTTATTATTTACGACTAAATTATTAATTTTCACTAAATTTATAACTGTATAAATCTGTTTATTGAAATTTCTAAACCCCTTTTTCTTTGGCATTCTACGGTATAAAGGAGTCTGTCCACCCTCAAAACCAAATTTTTTCGAATATCCGGAACGACTTTTTGAACCTTTATGCCCTCTTCCTGCTTCACCGCCAAACCCAGAAGCATTCCCTCTACCTACTCTAATTCTTTTTTTAGTTGAACCTATTTTAGGTTTAATATCATCAAACTTCATAAAATACCTCTTTAAATTTATTCTTTAATACCAACAGGAACTTCCGTAACATTCTCTATTGTATCAGTTAAAACCATTTTATATCTTTTTAACACATTTAATTTCACATCACGTCTATTTTGTTCAACATCATAATTTTTTAATAATTTTAAACCTTCCAAAGCCGCTTTTGCCATATTAATAGCATTATTAGAGCCTAACGATTTTGCAACTACATCTTTTAAACCAGCCAATTCCATTAAAATTCGCGCA
This sequence comes from uncultured Candidatus Marinamargulisbacteria bacterium, assembly GCA_964521915.1. Lineage (GTDB taxonomy): Bacteria > Margulisbacteria > Marinamargulisbacteria > CAZFTP01 > CAZFTP01 > CAZFTP01. The sequence goes on along the minus strand of CAZFTP010000007.1, from coordinate 51,239 downwards.
GGTCCACCAGCATTTACGCCACGTCCTTCACGAGCTGGCTTAATAACAACTTTAGAAGCAGAAAACTTACCAATTACCTCATGCGGCACAGTCCCATTGATAATATTAACTTTAACTAAACTTTTCTTAGCTTTATCAATCGCTTTTTTAATAGCAACAGGAACTTCACTAGCTTTACCGGTTGCAACACCGACACGACCATTTAAATCGCCAACAATTACAAGAGCACGAAAAGCTAAACGTTTACCACCCTTAACTACTTTTGTTACCCGATTAATTTTAATAACTTTTTCAACAAATTCTTTTTTTTCTTCAAACATCAATTTCCCCTTACTAAAAATTTAATCCTTTTTCTCTTGCAGAATTAGCTAAAGCTTTAATTCTGCCGGTATATTTATATGTACCACGATCAAAAACTACATCTTTAATCTTTTTTTTAACTGCTAGATCAGCTATTTCCATACCTATTTTTTTTGCAACTTCTAAATTATTTCCAGGTAACTTAATTGAAGATGCAGATACTAAAGTAAACCCTTTAACATCATCAATAATTTGTGCATAAATATGTTTATTACTTTTAAAAACACATAATCTAAATCTTTTGCTTTTATTTTTTTCTCTTACAGACATACTATACTCCTATTTTTTTACACTTTTACCAGGTTTAACCTTGATAAATTCACCACTATAACGAACACCTTTACCTTTATATGCATCTGGAGCTCTTAAAGCTTTAATATCAGCCGCAGTTTGACCTACTAAAACTTTATCAATGCCACTTACTATAAGTTTATTTTGACCTTCGAGAATAAATTCAATACCAGTCGGTGCTTTAAATTCAATTTCATGAGAATAACCTAAAGCAAACACGGCATTTTTTCCCCGTAACTGAATTCTATACCCAAGACCAACAACTTCTAATTCTTTTTTATATCCCTCATTTACACCTTTAACCATATTCTGAATTAAAGCCCGGTATAAACCTTGTAAACGATTTTTATTCTTCTCATCAGTATTTACACTAACAGATATACCCTCTGTTTCAATATTTAGTAAAACCTCAGAAGGTAAAAGTAAAGATAATTTACCCTTTTTACCATTAATTGTTACAACATTATTAGTAAATTCACATTTAGCGTCATTCAATTCTACTCTTTTTTTTCCGATTCTAGACATGAAATTAATTTCTCCTTAAAAATTTCAACTCAAAAAACTTCCGCAATAACCTCACCACCGACATTATTTAACCTAGCGCTTTTGCCGGAAAGTATTCCTTTTGAGGTAGATAAAATATTAATGCCAAACCCACTTTGCACTTTTCTTATACCAGACTTTTCAGTATAAACCCGTCTACCACATTTACTAATTTTTTTAATACTATTAATAATAGGTTTACCATTTTTGTCATACTTATTAATAATTCTTAAAACTTTTTTATTAACATTATCACCAATAACTTCATAATTAGTAATAAAACCCTCTTCTTTTAAAATACCAAAAATAGAAAAACTTAATTTTGAAAAAGGCACATCCACGTATTCCATTTTAACAGCTAAACTATTTCTTAACCGTGTGAAAGCATCAGCAATAGGATCAATTATTGTCATTTTAAATTATTTCCTCCTAAAATTTACCAAGACGATTTTCTTACGCCAGGTAATAAACCATTTCCAGATAATGTTCGAAAACAAATACGGCATAAACCAAAAAATCTCAAAAAACCCTTAGGTCTGCCACAAATTTGACAGCGATTTTTGTATTGAATAGAATTCTTTTTACGGTTATTCCGAAATAAAACAGATGTTTTCGCCATTTTTACTCCTTTAATTCAATTTAACGTTTTCTTTTTTAAAAGGCATACCAAATAATTTTAGTAATTCAAAACTTTCTTTATCAGTTTTAGCATCAGTTACAAAAGTAATATGTACACCTCTAATTTTATCTAATTTATCATAATCAACTTCAGGAAAAATTATCTCTTCCTTAATACCAAGAGTATAGTTACCACGTCCGTCAAAACTCTTAGCTGAAACTCCTTGGAAATCTCTAATTTTTGGTAATGCTAAATTAATAAATTTAGTCAAAAAATCATACATTTTTTGACCACGCAAGGTAACCATAACACCTATAATTTGACCTTCTCGCAATTTAAAATTCGAAATAGACTTCTTAGCTTTAGTTGTTAATGGTTTTTGCCCGGAAATCATTAAAAAAGTTTCTAAACTTACATCAAGGGCTTTTGCATTTGCTAAATCAGACCCTAACCCTCTAGCAATAATAATTTTCTCTATTTTAGGTACTTCCATTACATTTTTATATTTAAAAAGCTTTTGCATTTCCGAAACAATTTTTTCAACATAAATTTTTTTCAAATTTTTCATATTTAATTAAATTACCTCTTTACATTTTTTACACTCGCGCACTTTATCACCGTTATCTAAAACTTTAAATTCAATTTTAGCTTTTTTATTACATTTTTTACACACCAATTGAATATTAGAGACAGCTATTGGCAAAAAAATATCAATTATGCCACCTTGTTTTTCTTGCGTTCTCTTAACATGTTTCTTACCTTTTTTTACACCATCAATACGTACTAAACCTTTTGTAAAATCTAATTCTAAAATCTTACCGGTTTTACCTTTCTCACTCCCGCTAATGACTTCAACAAGATCATTCTTTCTAAACTTATTCATAAAATATAAAACTCCTTAAACTATTTCCGGTGCTAAAGAAACAATCTTCATATAATTATTATTTCTTAACTCACGGGCAATTGGACCAAAAATACGAGTTCCTTTTGGGTTTCCATCATTATCAATAATAACAGCGGCATTTTCATCAAACCGTACTACTGAATTATCATCTCTTACAATTTTTCTTTTAGTTCTAACAATTACTGCTCTCACAATTTCACTCTTCTTGACAGTTCCGCCAAACACAGCTCGTTTTACACTAGCAATTATAACATCACCAACATAAGCATATTTTCGGTAATGCCCACCTAAAACACGAATACAAAGTAATTCCTTTGCTCCGGTATTATCGGCCACTTTTAAACGTGATTCTTGAGAAATCATTCTACAACCTCTTCCTTTTCTTCTTTTGTTAAATTAGTAATTAAATTAAGCATTTTTTGATCTTGTTTTTCTTTAATTTTTACTAACCGCCAATTCTTAGTCTTGCTTAATGGTCTAGTTTCCATAATTTCAACTAAATCCCCGACTTTACAAATATTTTCTTCATCGTGTACCAAAATTGTCTTCGATCTTTTAATAATTTTTTTATATTTAGGATCAATAATACGTCTCACAACCTTAACTCTAATAGTTTTTAGTCCAGAAACATTTTCAACAACCGCGGTAATAGCTTTTCTTAAATTTCTCTCCACTTAAAAAGACTCCTTTTGGTTAAATTTAGTTAGTAACTTAGCAATTTCGATTTTCTTAGCTTTTATTAAATGAGTTTGCTTTAACTCTTTTTTCATTTTTTTTAAATATAATTCTTCTAATTCATTTTTTTTAGATTGGATTTCACTAACTAAATCATTTTTTTTCGCGCTCATAATAATTCCAATACATCCTTTTTAATAATCTTAATTTTCACACTTAATTTATGACCAGCAAGCCTTAATGCTTCTCGTGCTGTTAATTCATCAACTCCACCTAATTCAAATAACATTGTACCGGCTTTAACAGCGGCAACCCAAAATTCTGGAGACCCTTTTCCTTTACCCATTCTTGTTTCAGCAGGGATACCAGTAATAACTTTATCCGCCATTACACGGATCCAAACTTTACCTCCACGTTTAATATAACGTGAAATCGCCCGTCTAGCCGCTTCAATTTGTCCTTCACTAATAAAACCACATTCCTTAGCTTGTAAACCATATTCACCAAATTCAATTCTATTTCCATTTAAAGCAATACCCCGATTTCTTCCTCTTTGATATTTACGATACTTTGTTTTCTTTGGTATTAACATTTATTCCTCATCCTTTGATGTATCTTCAATAGATTCCACAGAATCAAAAATTTCACCTTTGTAAATCCATACTTTAACACCAATTTTACCATAAGTAGTTAAAGCTTCTGTAAAAGCATAATCTAAATCCGCCCGAAAAGTTTGTAAAGGCACTTTACCTTCACGATAAATCTCAGTTCTAGCAATTTCAACTCCGCCTAATCTACCCGAGCAACAAACCTTAATACCTTCTGCACCAGCCTTAAAAGCTTTCTGCATTGTCATTTTCATTGCTCTTCTAAAAGGAATCCGTCGCTCTAGTTGCTGAGCTATACCTTCTGCTAATAATTTAGCACTTAAATCAGGCTTTTTTTCTTCCATTATATTTATGGCAACTCTTTTATTGGTTAAAGATATTAAATCATCTCTTAAATACCCAACATCACTTCCGCCTTTACCAATTACAATTCCAGGTTTTGCAACTGTAATATTCAACTCAATTTCACCGCGTCTTCTTAAAATACGTATTTTAGAAACACCTGCTTTTTTTAAATCATTCTTAATTTTAGATCTGATTAAAAAATCTTCATAAAGCAATTCATGGTATTTACCCAAATTAAACCAAGTGCTATCCCATTTTTTATTTACGCCGATTCTTATAGCAATTGGATTAGTTTTTTGCCCCATTAATGAACTCCTTCTTTTGTATTTGCACTTACAATTACTTTTACATGACAAGTTTTTTTAATAATCTTAAACATTCTACCTTTAGCTCTAGGTTGAAAACGCTTAAACTGAAAACCAGAATCGATTAAAATATTTTTAATATAAATATCTTCCTCGTTAAGTTTATGATTATTAATAGCATTAAAAATAGCAGAATTAATAACCTTTAATAAAATACCAGCACCTTTATGAGGCATCAATTTTAAGACCTCTCTGGCATCAGTATAAGGCATTTTTTTTATCATATTAACAACCCTTCTTACTTTAGTAGGGCTGATTCTCACAAACTTAGCTAACGCAACAACATCTTTTTCAGTCATTTTTTACACCTTATCTATTCCCACTATGACCACGAAACATTCTGGTCATTGAGAATTCTCCTAATTTATGTCCAACCATATTTTCCGTAATAAAAATTGGTATATGCTTTCTACCATTATGTACGGCAATAGTAAAACCTACCATTTCCGGCGAAATTACAGAATTTCGCGCCCAAGTCAAAATAACCTTTTTTTGTTCCTCTTTTGCTAAATTTCTAATTTTAGCAATTAATTTTTCATCAATATAAGGACCTTTTTTTAATGATCTAGCCAAAATTCATTACCCCCTGTTCTTTCTTTTTCTACTCTGCACAATATACTTTTTACTTGTTTTTTTCTTATCACGTGTTTTAAAACCTAATGCTGGTACACCTGTTGGTGATAACGGCGATGGACGACCAATAGGCGCCTTACCTTCTCCACCCCCATGTGGGTGATCACAAGCATTCATAACAGCACCACGTACAGTTGGACGAAAACCTAAATAACGTTTTTTTCCAGCTTTACCTAATTTTACATTTCGATGTTCAGATTTACTAACAACACCTAAAGTTGCACGACACTTTAAATTAATTAAGCGTAATTCACCAGAAGGCAATTTAATAGTTGCATAATCCCCAGATTTAGCCATTAAAATCGCACTACTTCCAGCAGATCTTACTAACTGCGCACCCTTACCAATTTTTAGTTCTATATTATGAATTTTGACACCTGTAGGCATAACACCTAAAGTCATTCTGTTGCCGTCATGAATATCAACATCTTCACCATACTGAATATTTTGACCTTCTTTTATACCTTCCCACGCAATCGTATAAGTTTTAACTCCGTTTTCCCATTGAATTAAGGCAATATAAGCAGATCTATTAGGATCATATTCAATAGCTTTTACTAGCCCTCTAGTATTTAGAAGTTCACCATAAAAATCAATAACTCTAAATCTTCTCTTAACACCACCACCGCGATGTCTTACCGTAACTTTACCCTGAGCGTTTCTACCTGCTTTAGAACTAATTCCATACATTAAACTCTTTTCCGGTTTCTTTTTACTGATACCTGTTTTCTCTACTATTAACATATGCCGTCTACCAGGCGTTACTGGTTTAAACTTTTTCATTTTAATAAGCTTCCTTATAATCTTTAATTTCTTGTCCAGGTTTCAAACTAATAACCACTTTTTTAAAACAATTATCTCTACCGCTTGCTTTACCTCTTTTGCGTTTTTTACCAGCAAAATTTGCCGTGTTAACACTTAAAACATCAACACCAAAACGTGTTTTAAAATATTGTTTTAAATAAATTTTATTAATATTTTGTTTCACAATAAATGTGTATTTATTTTGAGCCATCTGCGCAGAACTTTTTTCAGAAACTACAAATTTCAATTTTTCTATAGTTAAACTAGACATTTACTAAACCCTCTACTAAAATATTTTTAACTTCATCTGCAATATAAATCTGTTCGGCAGTTACCAAATCATTAATCTCTATTTTTCGATAATCATTTATAACCACTCTTCTTAAATTACGAAAAGATTTAATTAATTTATCATTACTTAGTTTAGTAATCAATAAAACTTTCTTATCTTCATTACCTACCATCTTTTTCACAGCATTAAGATCAATTTCACTACATTTAACAATTTTAATTAAATCTACTTTTTCATTAAGAGCAGAAACAAAACTGTTTCTAACAAAGTCTTTATTCAAGAACATTTTTCTTTTTACTGGTTTAGGACCAAAAACAATTGCACCGCCAGGTATTAAAGGGCTTCTTGAAGTACCCCTTCTAGCATTACCAGTTCCTTTTTGCCGAAAAGGTTTTCTACCACCACCAGAAACCTCTGATCTAGTTTTTGTATTAGCTGTTTTTCTACTTTTACGTAAATTCTGTAAATTTCTCACTAAATATAAGCTATTACCTAAATTATCTGTTTTCTTAATTTCGTTTATTTCGAACTTATCTATTTTAGTACTATTAACATCAATTACATCTATTAACATGGTAACCTCAAATTAATTATAAATCTCAACAAAATTATTAACTTTACCGGGAATTGCACCTTTCAAAAATAATAAATTTTTTTCAGTATCAATTTTTACAATTTTTAAATTTTTAATACTAACAAATTCATTACCGTAATGCCCCGGCATCTTCTTTCCTTTAACAACACGACCAGGCGTAGTGCCCGCACCAATTGAACCGGTTATTCTGTGGCTTTTTGAACCATGAGCCATAGGCCCTCTTCTAAAATTCCATCTTTTTATGGTACCGGTAAAACCTCTTCCAATAGTTTTTCCCCTAACACTGACAATTTCATTATCCGCAAAAGCATCTATACCAATAATATCACCGACTTGATATTTAGAGATATCTTTCAACTTAATTTCCTTAATATATTTTTTTACGGATTGATTAAGTTTTTTGAAAATACCTAAATATGGCTTAGAAGCTTTCTCTTCTTTTAAATTACCAAAAGCAATTTGTAAAGCCTCATAACCGTCTGTTTCTTCAGTTTTAATTTTTATAATATTTACTGGTTCAATTTGAATTACAGTTACAGGAATAACAATACTTTCTGAAAATATTTGTGTCATTCCTATTTTTTTTCCGATAATTAATTTATTTTTTTTTGTACTCATTTTTCCTATCCTTAAAACCTGCTAACAGCAAAAAAGACACCTTGCTTTTGTGTCTTTTTAAAAAGTATTTAAAATGTAAACACTTTAATGATGAAGCTAATTTATATTATAATTTAAATTTGGTCAAGAGGTTTTTGCATTTTAAATTTTTTGCTTCGCAAAAAACCTAAAATATGTTATCAAAATAAAGTATGAATAAACTATTTTTACCAAATGATTTTAATAATATAGCACAAATTTTAAAAAAACTTTTCAAAAAAGAAAACGATTTAATCTTTAATATTAAAGATTTTGGTTTATTGTATTACTTATTAAAATTCCACCCGGAATTAAAACTAACTTATTGCAGTAAAACAACTAATCTAAATATTGAAAGTATAAAATATTTAAGTAAACTAACTTATGAACAAGTGTTATCCGAATCACTAAAAAAAACTGATCTTAAACTTATCACTGACACGATTAAAACTCATTTTAAAAATCCAAATTCTGAAGATAAATTTTTACACTACTCACCGAGAAATATTGCTAAAGAATTGAAAAATCACGGTATTGATACAAAAAAAATTAAGTATATTGTAGATATTGATCATCCTGAATATAAATTATTTATCGTACAAAAAAAACATGGTTTTTTTATCTTTCCAGAACTTCAAACTCAAGGCACTAGGCAAAAGGCACTAGGCTCTAGTGGGGCTCAGTACTCAACCCTCACCCCCCGACCCAATCCCAACAAAACCCTCTCTCAATTGTGGAAGAGGATCTACGTTATAGGGGCAGGTTTCACACCTGCCCTAGGGGTGAGGGTTAATCAAAGGGGCGAATCCCCCTTTTCAAAAAACAATTCCAGAGGTAATCTTGATAAAAGGACCCTTTCAAACTATCAAAAACACAAAATAACCGGTAAATATCTGGGGATAGTACTAGATTCACTTCCATCTAAATGGCTTACTGTAGAACTAAAAAAAATAATCAAACCAGGGCAAAAAATTACATTCTTAACTACAGAAAATAAAACCTATGAATTATTAATAACCGAAATAAAAAGTATTGATAATAAAACAATCAAGAAAGCACCGAAGAATTGCCTAGTTAGAATAAAATCAAATCGTCAGGTATTGCCAAAAACCCTATTAATATAATAGATTGAATTAATGCAAAAATATCCGAAAATTCTTATTATTGGAAGACCTAACGTTGGTAAATCTACTCTTTTTAACCAAATCCTGGGTAAAAATTCAGCTATTACCCTAGATACACCGGGAGTAACCAGAGATTTAAATCATTATTTAATAACCAAAAATAATAAAAAATTCTATCTAATAGATAGTTGCGGGGTTTTATTTACTAATAACCCCAATGACCTATTTCAAGATAAAATAGAACACAAAATTAAAAAGGAAATAGAAAAAGCTGAAAAAATAATTTTTATAGTTGATTATAAGAATGGTTTAAATCCTTATGATAAAATAATAGCGGATTTTTTACGTCAAGCAAAAGAAAAAGTGTTTATTGCCGTTAATAAAATGGATAACCCTAATAATTTTTATGATATCCACGAATTTCAAAGCCTAGGTTTTCATAATATTACTCCAATATCTGCTTTAAACAACCTGAATATTAATCAACTTTTAGAACAAATAACTAAAGATTTTCCTATAAGCAAAATTACTAATAATAATATTTATAAGATTGCTATTGTAGGTAGGCCTAACGTAGGTAAATCATCTTTTATCAATGCTATAATTAACGATGAATTACTTTTGGTCAGTGATATCCCGGGTACTACCAGAGATGCTATTGAAATATATTTTAAAAAAGAAGACAAAGAATACCATTTTATAGATACAGCAGGTTTAAGAAAAAAAGCACAGATAAAAGCACAAATTGAATTCTTTTCAACTGTTAGAACAAATAAAGCTATAAAAAATAGTGATCTTACTATTTTGTTATTGGAACCTGGTAATTTTCTTTGTGAACAAGATAAAAAAATCCTGAATACAATTATTGAACAAAAGAGATGTTTACTGATTTTTGTAAATAAATGGGACCTAACAGCTAGAACAGATGCAATAAGACAAGACTTAATTAGAATTGCTAAAGAAATTCTACCAACTCTCAATAATTTTCCCTTTATATTTGGTTCAGCTAAAGAAAAAATAAATATTCATAAAATATTTGAACTTATCCCAGAAGTATTAAAAAATAATGAAAAAAGAATTAGTACTGCAGATTTGAATAAATTTATAAATGAAATAATTAATGTTAATCCGCCTACACATAGAAGCGGAAAACATTTACGGATATTCTACGGCTCACAAATTGCTACAAAACCACCCCAATTTGTATTTTTCATGAATTACCCCAAATTAATCACTGATAATTACAAAAGATTTTTAGAAAAAAGATTAAGATCTAATTTCAAATGTTTTGAAGGAGTACCAATTCAATTATATTTTAAGCCAAAGGGGGGAAATATTAGTAAGTGTTGAGTTTTATCCCTCTGCATGATTTTCTGGAAATTGAGGTAAATTTCTATTGCTTTTCTAGCTAATTCCTTAATCTGCGAACTAACTCACAAAGCTAATAAACTTATCAATTTTAGTATCATACCTGCATCTCTAATTTACACACTATTTTCTTCTAAAAAAATACCATCTTATTGAAATTTTAAAACAGACTTTAAGAATAATCCGTTTTCTAAAACCCGGCTAAACACCTACGTTCTAAACGCGCAAGAGCAACCAATCGTTTTTCTATTTCGTGAACTGTTTTATGAATTGGTTCATTTTCTTCATCTTCGGGTACCATATTAGTACCATCTTCAATTATTTCTTTCTTCTTATTAAATGCCATATTTTCCATATGCTCATTTGGTTGTACTGAGACGACCATATTTCGTGAAACAACATTATTTAAAGTATTAACAAAATCTGCAGACAAACCTACGCCCTGTTGTTGAGTAGTTTGATTAGTGGTAGATGCCTTATTTTGAATTACAGAAAAAGAACTAAATTCCATTTAGTTCTTTTTAAATGATTATACTAGAATTGTCAATGGAATTGTCATTATCAAAAGACGATTTTTGAGAAGGATCTTCCTTACCTAATTCCTGATAAATTTTATCTAAATTTAGTTTGATATTGACATGATTTTCATCTAAATAATTCTGGGTAATTTGAGCTAATCGCTCAGTAACCGTTTGTTGAGATTCAGGAAAAAAATCAGGATCAATTCTGTTATTTGACATTTTTGAGCCTTTTTTTAGCAGAAATTTTCTTAGCAATCCTTAAAGCTTCTGCTTTTTTATCTGGTAGATCCTTAATTAAATCTTTTAATAAATAAACTAATTTTAATTCTTCAGGTGATAAATCCTTACCTACTAAACCCTCTAATTTTAAAGATAAAAGAATTTCAGATAAAATAATACTGTCTTCATCCGGCTGAATTTGCGGCAATAAATTATTTAGCATTTTTTTGTAATTCTTAGCATTAATTTCATTTAAATCAGCAATTATTCGGCTATTTATTTCTTGCTTAGATTTCATATTTTTTCCCTATTAATTAATTATACCTAAAAATCGAAATAAATTATCTAGTAATTGTATTAATATTTTTTGATTTAAAGTATTATGGAATCCCACTAGTGTCAGGGAATAAAAAAATAATGTAAAGTCGCGATTTATCGCGTCCGCTTTCATCTTTTGGGCAAGCAAAAAAAACAAATAAAAAAATCTCTATTTAGTAAAATCTAATATAAACTTATTAAAAGTTGTTTCTAAATTATCGTAATTTAGAGTATAAAAAATATTTCTGCCAGATTTTCTGGTATTAACAATACCCGCATTTTTTAAAGTATTCAGATGATGTGATGTTGTAGATTGTTCTAAAAAAAAATGTTTTTCAATTTCTTGAGCACACATTTCTTTATTTTCTTTTAATAACTTTAAAATTTCAATTCTTTCATCATTTCCTAAAGCTCTAAAAAACTTAATAAATTTTTGATTTTCATTTTCGGTCATTAATAAATCTTCTCCTTATCTAGATAAGATTTTAACACTTGTGGCACCAAAATTCCATCATTAATTTGATAATTTTCTATAATAGCCGCAAAAGTTCTTCCAACAGCTAACCCCGAACCATTAAGAGTATGTAGATACTTTACTTTTTGATCTTTTTTATCTCTATACCTTAACATAGCCCGTCTGGCTTGAAAATCTAAAAAGTTAGAACAAGAAGAAATCTCCCGATATTTATTTTGACTGGGAAACCACACTTCTAAATCATACGTTTTAGAAGATGAAAACCCCAAATCTTGAGAACAAAGCTTCACAACTCTATATGGTAGCTCCAATAACTGCAATATCTTTTCTGCATTTTGCAACAGTGTTTCTAATTCATTTTCAGATTCTTCAGGTTTTACTAATTTAACTAATTCCACCTTATTAAACTGATGATTTCTAATTATACCTTTCATATCTTTACCATAAGAACCAGCTTCTTTTCTAAAACATGGCGTATAGGCTGTTAGTTTTAACGGTAATCTTTCTTCATCTATAATCTCACCTTGATACAAATTAGTAAGTTGTACCTCTGCGGTAGGGCTAAGCCAAAAACCGCTATCTTCAAGTTTAAAAAGATCTTCTTTAAATTTTGGTAACTGACCAGTACCAATTAATGCCGGAGTATTTACTAATGCCGGAGGTAAAATTTCGGTATATCCATGTTCTTTAGTATGAATATCTAACATAAAATTTATGAGCGCCCTTTCTAATTTTGCACCCCAATTTTTGTATATAGCTAAACGCGGTCCACATACTTTACCAGCGCGTTCAAAATCAATTAAACCAAATTTTTCCGCTAATTCATCATGTGTTAAAGGTTTATAATCGAATTTAGGTAAACTCCCCCATTTTTTAATTTCTTGATTAGCATCAGAATTTTCACCAAAAGGCACATCATCTTGTAAAATATTAGGAAGAAATAACGATATATCCTTTAATTCTTGTTCTAAGACCTGTATGTTTTCATTTTTTTCTTTAATTAAAACAGATAATTGCTTTAATTCTGCCATTTGTTCAGGAGTTGGTTTCCCTTTGGGGGTTAATTTATTCTGTTTATGCCGCAACTCTTCTATTTCCTGTAAAGCAATACGCCAATTTTGATCCAAAATTTTAACTTGTTCCAAAAGTTCAAGTGAAAAATTTCTTTTTTTGTAACTTTGTTCAACAACTTCATATTTATTACGGATCAATTCTGGGTCTAACATAATTTTTTACTATAACAAATTTTTCGATGCATATCTAGGTTTACCTTTTATTCTAAAAACACTTCTATTTTCTTAACTAACCCCTCTCTAACCTTTTCTGCTTTTAAAACTTGAGAACCTTTAATTTCAATTTTTTCATCTTTAATAGATGTTTCTACTATTCTAACTATTTTGGCATCCCAGGTATTTTTTCTATTATCGTTATAATAAAAAACCGGAATATACCCAAGAAAATAAGCCATTACACTATTTACGGGTAATACTTCTTGTACTGTTTTTCCATTACCCAATTGATAGTTTATATTTTTTTCTTGCTCTGTAAATAACCAATAAGGAATTTTTGGTTTAAATTCTAATACAAGTTGTTTTTTATTATTTAAAATAAAAGGCTTAGCGCCAAAAAACATTTCTTTCCAAATATGAATAATTTCTGCAGTAGACCCGGTTAATCTTGCTACAAACCCCTGCCCTACCATATTTTTATCAGGAAACGCAGAACTGGCAATAAAAGAAGAATTTTCTAAAATGCTTCTTTTATATTCAAACGGATCTCTGAAAGCAATAAATAACTCCTTTAAATTTTCACTAAATTCGTTATTTAAACCTGATCTTAATATTTCCAACAAAAACTTATATAACATATGTAGCCAAACAGATTCGTTTTCCAACCAACCAGGTGTGAAAATTTTAGTTCTACCTATCTCAATAGATTCCGTTTTTAAAGATGAATTTACTTTATAAAGTGCAAGTTGAGAGTCAAATAATTCGCTACTTTTAATTTTAGAATACTTTTTGTAAGCTTCTTCCGAATTCTTAACTAAACGTAATTGATGCACCGGTCCTTCTAAAAATAATGGCAAACTATGTCTTTTAAACTGTGCTAAAATAATTTTATCTTGTTTTTTATCTAATTTTAATTCTTTTAAATCATAAGAAAAATAAGTTAAATTAACCTTGGTATTTTTATCTTCGATTTTTGCTATTGAAACATCAATTCTTTTAATTAACAGCTCACAAAATTTAATTAGTTCATTAATACCAATAACATTTTCTTTACCTGAAATACCAAATAATGTTTTTGCACGAAATACCTCTTTAACTTCATTAGCTTTTAGCCAATAAGTAAGATCATTATCTACTTTTTTGCTTAAAATATAATCTTGGCAGATCTTATTTACTTCGTTATATAAATCAAAAATTTCGCAAGGCAAAGTAATTTTTTCTTTAGTAAAATCAGCCAAATTTTCTATAACAAATTTAGCAAAACGTTTTAATTCAAATAACTCTGAACTCGAAGAACCAAATAAAGCTGGCAATCCATTAATGGCATCGTACCAATTTGGTTTTCCGGATTCCATTTCTAAACCAACACCGTCTGGATCTATTGAACAAGCCTTAATTAAGATTAAACTAATTAGTTTTACAGCTAAATTAGTATAATAGATTTCACCTTTACCATTTTTTATTCTAACCGCATTGGGTTGATTTTTTCTACCCGCAATAAGCTTGGCTTTTTCATCAATCTTTTCAATAAATTTTACTTGTCTATATTCTTTTTTCTCATTTAAATGGTATCGTTTTAAACGTGGCAAAACTAAGTAGGCATCATCATAAAAAGTGTATTTTTTATTTTCAAAAAATAACTCTTTAATTTTTTCCGGATAAATACCTAAAAATGATTCGATTAGATCTAAGTTATAATGCCAATGATCTGACCAAAAACCTTCTTTATGCTCACTACCAACAAAAAAATTTGCTTCTAATAAAATCTCCTCTAGCAATTTTACTGAATCTGTTAAATTTTTCTTATTTACATAATTTTGAGATAAAACTAACTCTTCAAAAAACTTACCTAAAACTTGTGGCTTATCTTGAATTTTTGTTAACAATCCGGTTAAAGCCGCATATTTCCTTTTTAATTTTGTAACAGCTATTTTATTTAAAGTGAAACGTTTAGCAATTATCCCTAAAGGATTATATCCATCAAGCTGAATTAAATTCATCATTTCCCAAATATTCTCATCATCCAAATTAAGGTTGAAAAACAGATCGTTTCTTCTATTTTGGTTTACATCGCGATAATTTCCGTTTCCTTCAGAAAAATAAGTCGGATTAATTGTAAATTGATTATAATCACGTTCCAAATCACCATGTTTTCTACCGTACAGATAAAAATTTATTTTTTGATCTTTAGCTTTTGCCAAGGTAAAAGGAAAACCGCCTCTTAAAACATTATCTAAAAAGCTTTGTTTTAAATAATAATCAAATTCATTTGAATTGGAAAAAGTAGTGATTTTCTTTTGTAAATCAAAAATTATGTTCTTATTAACTTTCTCTTTTTCCAAAAAATATTCTGTGTTTGTAATTTTCTTTTTAGCATTTAGCAATGTTTTTAAATCAACAATTTGTCCAATCATTTGAAAAAAAGTTTTGCTCTGCCCTGGCTCTAAATCTAACTCATAATGAATAAAACTAGCCGGTGTTTTACTTTCCATAATCTGATTTTTAGGGAAATCAAATTTATTATCAATAAAAAACCTTTCCGGAATTGAATAATCGAAATTATTACCAAAAACAACTTCGAAATCTACGATAGGTTTAATTAAATTATCAAAATCATCTATACAAAAAAAGAAATTACCTTTATCAAGAATTTTTACTTTTGCTTCATCTAATGGAAGTACCTTAAGTTGAAAAAAGGGCATAAAATTATCTTCTAAATTTTTTACACTCATCCAAGCCTGGCTGGTTCTGCTCATATTTTTACAAAAAAATTCGTTCATACCATAAGGCATTATTTTAGGTAAACCATCTAGTAGCTCAAAGTTAATATCTTGAGAACTAATATTAGTTATTGTTATTTTTCTCATCATTGCCGGGAAATCTTCTTCCGGTAAGGTAAAGTAAGTAACCTTTGTCATAATGCCGGTTTCTAAATTTCGTTCTTCAAAAGTTACATCGTAAGAAGTGATAACCATTTTTTGCTTAATCTTTGATGATTTCTGGTTTAAAAATGCTTCCGAAAATTGATAATTCTGTCCATTCTTTACTTTATAAAACGTTCTAAAACCTAATTTGGCACCAAATTGATAAGCCTGATCTGCCGGGAAAAATTCCGTAATCATATTATCCCGGTTTTCAACTCCAAATGAACATAAGCCCTGTCCGCGGTTAATGTAAAATGACCACATTGGTTTACCGAATATACCGGCAATGCCGGGTAAAAAACTGCAAAAAGGAGCAGTAAAATTATAATTTTCTATAGTAAACGAACCATCTTGGTTTAAATAGTAATTAATTGGCATTATTGCTCCTCTATGTATCCCATGGCGCTACGCGCCATGGGATACGAGATAAATTTTTTGAAGGGGCTACGCCCCTTATACCCTTTTGTATACCCAGGTGGCAGAACCACCTGGGTATACGAAAAAAAAAATTTCTAAGGGGCAGAGCCCCTGCACCCCCAAAAATTTTTTTTATTCTTCCCTGAACCCAAGTTTACCCTAGTGCCTAGTGCCTTGAGTTTTCAGTGCCTTCTGCCTAGTGCATATTCCCCATTAACCTCTCATTATCTTCTACACCATCTTGATACTTATTATAACTACCTTCTTTATATCCTTTTTCCTGCCTGTGATGATTTAATTTATTCTTTTTAAAATATAAATCAACTACTTCTTCTGCAGTTAAACCGGCAACCGTGCACATAGAAACCCAAAAATGCAAAATATCAATTAATTCTATCTTAATATTTTGCCAATCGTCCGGATCTTTTTTCCACCACTTCCAGTTTAAACTGTTAATAGCTTCACTTGCCTCTTGACGCATAGCGAGTTCAAAATCCAAAAAACGTTTACGTTTAATTTCTGGGTCTTCAATTTCTTGATAAAGATCTGGGTTTATGCGTTCATTAAGTTTAATTTGTTCTTCGAAAATATCATTTAAATCCATGCCGAATATTAAACAATAATCTGAAGATTTAGGCAATTGGTAGTAATTTGAATAACTCACACTTTAATTCATATTTGATAAATCAAACAAAAAAAATAAATGTTTAAAAGTTATAAAACCGGGGTAAATATAATAATAGGGGGAGAGGGTTTAATAAGTTTGATTTTCTTTTCTTCCGATCTCTAAGATCAAAAAATGCGTTTATTGACTTATATTTGGTCACTTCTATCTTACTTCAAATTAATTTAATCTCTTTTGGATAACCTCTCCCTACTAAAAAGGTTAAGAAAAAATGCCGGGGGCCGGAGTCGAACCGGCACGACCTGATTAAGATCAACGGATTTTAAGTCCGTCGCGTCTACCAATTCCGCCACCTCGGCATCATTTTTTTATTATACTTAGTATAATAGCTTCGCTATAGCAAGTATAATAAAATAAAAGCTTAATTTTTAAAAGGGTTTAAAAATTCTAAATAATAATTTAAACTAATATCTTATGAAAGGGATAATTTTAGCTGGTGGAAGTGGGACAAGGTTATATCCAATTACATTATCAGTTTCTAAACAATTGTTACCGGTTTTTGATAAACCTATGATTTATTATCCACTTTCAATTCTAATGTTAGCAGATATTCGTGATATTTTAATTATTTCTACCCCAAAAGATACTCCTCTTTTCCAAAATTTATTTGGAGATGGTTCACATTTAGGCTTAAATCTTTCTTATGCGGTTCAAAATGAACCAAAAGGAATTGCCGAAGCTTTTATTATTGGCGAAAAATTTATCGGTAATGATTCGGTTTGTTTGATTCTGGGCGATAATATCTTCCATAGTGAACAATTATCATCTCATTTAAAAGAAGCCGGGAAATTAGAAACCGGCGCCTTAATTTTTGGTTATTATGTAAAAAATCCTTCGGAATACGGGGTTGTAGAATTTGATGAATCTGGCACCGTAATTTCTATTGAAGAAAAACCTAAAAATCCTAAATCTCGTTACGCCGTTCCGGGTTTGTATTTTTACGATAATAAAGTAGTTGATATTGCTAAAAACCTCAAACCCTCAGCAAGAAATGAATTAGAAATAACAGATGTTAATAATCATTATTTAAAGAAAAATTTGTTAAAAGTTAAGTTATTAAAACGCGGTACTGCCTGGTTAGATACAGGGACTCCGGAAAATCTTTTGGAAGCTTGCAATTTTGTTGAAACTATTGAACATCGGCAAGGGCTAAAAATAGCTTGTATTGAAGAAATTGCTTTTAGAAAAAAATTTATTGATCATCAACAATTAATGGGCTTAACCAAAAAATTCAAAAATAATTCCTATGGTGAATACTTATTAAATTTAATTGAGGAAGATTAAATGAAAAATTGGGAAAAAACCATTTTAGTTTCTGGCGGTTTAGGCTTTATTGGTTCGAACTTTCTTTGCTATTTTGTAAAAAAATATCCGAATTACTTAATTATTAATATTGATAATGAAACCTATGCCGCTAATAAAGATTATATTAAAGAAATTGCTAATTCAGCAAATTATAAATACATTAAAGGTAATATTTGTGACTTAGCTTTAATAAATAAAATTTTTTCTGAATATAAAATAAATAATATTATTCATTTTGCCGCTGAATCTCACGTTGATAATTCTATTAAAGATCCGGCAGTTTTTATTCAAACTAATATCATTGGAACATTTAATTTACTTGAAGCCGCAAAAAATTTTTGGTTTGATAAACCTTTACACGTTAAACATGAATACAAATTAAGTCGTTTTCATCATATTTCTACCGATGAGGTTTATGGTACTCTAGGTGATGTCGGCTTTTTTACC
Source organism: uncultured Candidatus Marinamargulisbacteria bacterium (assembly GCA_964521915.1). Taxonomy (GTDB): domain Bacteria; phylum Margulisbacteria; class Marinamargulisbacteria; order CAZFTP01; family CAZFTP01; genus CAZFTP01. The sequence continues at coordinate 32,537 of CAZFTP010000007.1, read as the reverse complement.
GAAACAACACCTTACCAGCCAAATTCACCATATAGTGCATCTAAAGCAAGTAGTGATATGTTGGTTAGAGCATATCATCATACCTATGGTTTAGATACAGTAATTACGAATTGTTCGAATAATTACGGACCAAAACAACATCAAGAAAAACTTATTCCAACTATTATTCGTAAAGCTCTTGCCAATGAACCTATACCCATTTACGGTCAAGGTTTAAATGTTAGAGATTGGCTTTATGTTTTAGATCATTGTAAAGCTTTAGACTTAGTTTTTCATCAAGGTAAAAACAGTGAAACATATAATATCGGCGGCAATAATGAAATTAAAAATATTGATATTGCTAAAATAATTTGTGCTATACTTGATGAAGTTAAACCATTAGAAAAGAAAAAATATGCTGATCTAATTACTTTTGTAAAAGATAGACCAGGACACGATTTACGTTATGCCATTGATGCTACTAAAATAAAAAAAGAACTTGGTTGGAAGCCAGAAGAAACATTTAAAACCGGTATTAAAAAAACTATTAATTGGTATTTAAAAAAGGATCTTTAATAAATGAAAAAAAATAAAGAAGAAAAATTAGCTAACTCTCAAAATAATGATATTTTAAACCAAATTAAAGGCTTACTTTATTATAACTATAATAATCAATTCGATTTATTAGGTTTAAAAACCATGATTATTGATAACAAAGAGGTTTCTGTAATCCGAGTTTATGAACCTCATGCAAAAGACATAAATATTATTGATCCAAATAATTCTCAACAAAAATACCGTATGCAAGAAAAATATGAACAATTTTTCTTTATTTATGAATTTGATAAAAAAGTTGATTTTCAACATTATCAATTAGAAGTTATTTATAAAGATAATAATACCCATACTTTTTATGATACTTATTCTTTTTTCCCTAATTATTTAACCGAATATGAATTATTCTTATTTGGTGAAGGGAATTATCATAAAAGTTATGAAAAATTTGGAGCACATCTAATTGAAATAGATGGTATTAGCGGAGTTGCGTTTGCAGTTTGGGCACCAAATGCTAAAAGAGTTAGTATTATTGGCGATTTTAACGGCTGGGATGGTAGAAAACACATTATGCGTAATTGTGGGAGCTCTGGAGTCTGGGAAATTTTTATTCCAGGTCTTAAAGCAGGTACAATCTATAAATACGAAATTAAAACACAATTAGATCATCTTTATCAAAAAATTGACCCTTATGCTTTTGCCAGTGAAATGAGACCAAAATCCGGTTCAATAGTTGCGCAAATAGAAAATTTTAAATGGCAAGATCATGAATGGCTTAAAAAAAGAACAAACACTAATCCTTTAACTCAACCTATTTCAATTTACGAGGTTCATTTAGGTTCTTGGAAACGCGGTGAAAACAATACTTTTCTTTCGTATCGAGAATTAGCTCATCAATTAGCAGATTATTGTAATGAAATGGGTTATACCCATATTGAATTATTACCTTTAGCAGAGCATCCTTTTGATCAATCTTGGGGTTATCAAGTATTGAGTTACTATGCCCCTACTTCCAGATACGGAACACCAGAAGATTTTATGTATTTTGTGAATTATTTACATAAACATAATATTGGCATAATTATGGATTGGGTCCCGGCTCATTTTCCAAGAGACGGACATGGTTTAAGCTATTATGATGGTTCACATTTATATGAACATCAGGATCCCAAAAAAGGTGAACATCTAGATTGGGGAACCCTAATTTTCAATTATGGTAGAAACGAAGTACGAAATTTTTTAATTTCTAATGCATTGTATTGGTTTGATAAATTTCATTTAGATGGTTTAAGAGTAGATGCTGTTGCTTCTATGCTTTATCTAGATTATTCTCGGAAAGAAGGTGAATGGATTCCAAATTGTTTTGGAGGTAGAGAAAATTTAGAAGCAATTTATTTTATTCAAAGAACTAATGAATTAGTATTTAGTTATTTTCCTAATGTAATTATGGCGGCAGAAGAATCAACAGCCTGGCCGAGTGTATCTAAACCATTATATTTAGGCGGTTTAGGTTTTAATTTTAAATGGAATATGGGCTGGATGAACGATTTCCTTGAGTATATTACAAAAGAACCAATACACAGAAAATATCATCAAAATCTAATTACTTTTGCCCTACTTTATGCTTTTCACGAAAATTTTATTCTTTCATTATCACATGATGAAGTTGTCTATGGAAAACGTTCATTATTGAATAAAATGCCAGGGGATATTTGGCAAAAATTTGCAAACATGCGTTCTTTAATTGCTTTTATGTATGGGCATCCTGGTAAAAAATTACTTTTTATGGGCGCAGATTTTGGTCAATGGGATGAATGGGACAGCAATAAAAGTTTAGATTGGCATTTAACTGAATATGAATTTCATTATAAATTACAAAATTTTATTAAAGAAATAAATAAATTATATCAATGTGAACCTGCTTTTTTTGAAGAAGATTTTTCTTGGCATGGTTTTGAATGGATTGATTTTAGCGATGCTGATAATTCTGTGATTTCTTTTATTAGATGGGGTAAAAACTATCAAAACCCGTTAATTTTTGTTTGTAATTTTACGCCAGTCCCAAGAGAAAATTATCGTGTTGGCGTACCTTATAATTGTTATTATCAAGAAATTCTTAATACAGATTCTGAATATTTTGGCGGAGCTAATATCGGTAATGCTTCTGGTTTAACCAGTGATGAAATTAGTTGGAATAAACGCCCTTATTCTTTAAATTTAACTGTACCGCCCTTAAGTACTTTAATACTAAAACCACGGGTTTAATTATATCTTCAAAAATATTAAGGTTGTCTAAAATTATACTGAATAATAATAGTTATTGCCGAGGTTATGATTCTTATGGTACGTTTATTTAATGCAAAACAGCTTAAATAAAGATCTAAATAAACTACTTATTTTTACTTTTTTTATTTTTGTATTTTTTCCATATATCAGGATACTTCCTATTAATACAGATACTCAACCATATGCTCTTTTATTAAGTATTATTATTTTTTTTATGGTTAAAAAAAAATATATGCCTTTTGCTTTTTCCCTCTTATTAATTGTTTTCATATTTTCATTAGCTGTCTTAATTTTTTATAATTCTTTTAACTTAAATAACATAATGCTTATCCGTAGTATATTAAACTATGCATCCTTATTTTTTGTTGGTATTGCCTCATTATATATTTTAAGAATTAACCACGGTATATCACAAATATTTATTAGACTTGTAGCTATTATTTATTTAATAATAGCTGGAATACAAATACTTAAACCAAATTTATTTGATTTTTTATTATTAAGATCAACAACCGGTGTTGGAAGAGGTTTAACCAGTTTAACCCCTGAACCAACTCATTATGGTTTATTATGTTTATTCTTAATTATTTTAAGTTATTTTAATAAACCTAAAGATAAACTCACTATTTTTATTCTTTTATTTCAAATTATTATTTTAGCGAAATCAAGCTTAACTATATTTTTAATCGGTTTTTTTATAATTCTATTTTTACTATTTTTTTCAACCATTAAACAAAAAATTATTAGTTTGCTTCTTCTGTCAAGTATACTATTTATAATACTTAATCTTATATTAATAAATTCTCGTTTTTTCAAAATTTTTAATTTATTTATAAAAAAACCTTCTTTAATTTTATATGATGATAGTATATTCTACCGTTATTATAATATTTATTTTGCAATTAAAGCATTTATAGATAATAATTTTTTACCTAATGGTTTTGGAAATGAATGGCAAAAATATTTATCTATTACAATACCTAACCAGTTCAAAAATACTAATTATCTAATTGGTAAAGAAGCTTGTTTTAATGAATTATTAAAATCAACAAAAATTATGAGTGGTTTAGGGAATGCTGTTTTTGAACTTGGGTTTATTGGTTTAATTATCCCTTTAATTATTTTTTTAATAGCAAAAAAATATTTCAAGAATACCAAAAAAACTATCGTTTTTTCAATTTTTATGTGTGTAATTTTATTAAATGCTATTCCTTTAAGTTTTCCTCTAATCGCCTTTTTGTTGAGTTTTATGTATTATAAAAGCGAACAAGAAGAAAAAAAATTAACGCCGGTTGAAAAAATAATACCCGTAATTAATAAGTGAATTCAAAGAAAATAATACAATCAGCCATTCTATAGGTAATCTCATCCTAAAGCCGCCACCGCCAATAATTGTAGGTCCTAGTAACAAAAAAACTGTAAGAAAAATGGCAAAGAAGATAAAATATTCCTTTTTAATTAATAAATCTATTAATGATAATAAAAAGAAAATATAAATGATTAAATAAATTGGTTGAGCCAATAGCCAAACAAAAAATGCCCAATTCGATTTTTTCTGAATAACACTGCCATTAACATCTTTCCAATTTAAACTCCCATAATGAAACAATTGGATATAAGGAGTTGAAAACAAAACACTATAGGTGTTAGAAATAAATATTTTTATAGTATCAAAAGGATATTGTTTATAAATAGAAAAAGCATAGTTTTTCATTGCAATACTTTTTTCCTGCAAAGTTTTATATTCAGAAAAATCTTTTTGCATAATTATATTATTTTTATCATTTTTCTTCAGAAATTCGATACGGTTTGCTTCGTAAGCCAAATTATATTCTAAAACATAAGATGGTTTAAATACTTTATAACAAAAGTAATTCCTAATTGAATTTGTGTAACAAATAGGAATAAAAATAATCGTTGATAAAATAATAAATATTTTAACTTTGTTTACTGATAATAAATTATTTTGTTTAGCAATAACTAATAATAGCAATAAATTTATTATCGGAAAAATAATTAACGTTGGTCTGATAATTGCGGCAAAACCAATAAAAATAAAAGATAGAATCAATGAAAGCCAAGATTGTTTTTTTAAAGCAATAATTAATAAGCTAAAGCCTATTAAAAAAAATGCAATATAAGTAGATTCACTTGCAACTATTGGTATTTTAACCAAATACGTTAACGATATCAAATTAACAATAAAAAAAATAGGAATTATTTTTTTGTTTTGAGGGAAAAATCCTTTTGCAATAACAGATAATGATGGGTAAATAAAAGCACAAATAAATGCTTGAAATAAAGTAATGGCCAGCATCCAAAAGTTTCCAAAAAACTTCATCATAAAAGCAATGATTATTGGGTAACCTAAAGTTCTGAAATAACCGCCAAAATAACCATATTTCAAAAAATTAGTGGCAGGAGAGAAATAACTCTTAAAATCCGGGTCCTTATTAAAAATCATTAAATTAGGATTATAATAATGCTGTAGCAATATTAGCATTGTTAAAAACAAAAAATTGACGATAAGCCCTATCACAAATTGAGTTTTATAAGAAGCTAAATTAACTTTTAAATTCATTTTTCCCTATATTTAATTTTATTGGTTTAAAAGAAAAATACTTCATTGCGAGAAAATTGTATATCGTATTTACACCTATTGTAAAGATATGAGTTAAAGTTTCCATAGTTGGTTGAGAAACATAAGCTATAGTAAAAAAATTATAAAAGAACATTATTATTCCAGCTAAAAAACTGGCTAAAAATATAGATCCAATAGCAATAATGGTAAATTTAAACATTTGTATACGAGTTTTTTCATCATGTGCTTTAAAAGTAAAATTCTTATTTAATATAAAACTTATGATACTACCAAGTATGAAAGCACAGGCGATACTAAATACATACGAAAAAAAAATCTGAAAACAAAAACGACTAAAAAAATTTACTAAAGCCGCAGTACCACCTACTAAAAGAAATTTAGCAAATTCTTTAGAAATAAAAATCTTCTTAGTTTTTATAGTTACTTTTTTTATCATATACTATCTTAAATTATTGTTTAATTTATCTGCCAAATTAAAACTTCTTTTAATTACTTCATCCATATTTATATACTCAAATTCTGCAAAACGCCCATGTAGCTCAATACCAATTTCTTTAAAATAATCGCGCACAATTTTGATATTTGTTTGATATTCTAAATCATAAACAACATAACCATATTCAAAATTTTTGATATCTGTTTCAATTACTTCATTTTTATTAATCATATTTGTGGCAGACAGATCTTCTACCACTTTTTCAATTAAATTAGCATCACTGATATTATTAAATTTGTTTTTCTGATTAGTTGTAATTTCTGCCATTAAAGACGATTTACCTTGAGGTACATTATTCTTACTAAAATAATTCATAAAGCATATTCTATGGGTACAAATATCAGTGGTAGGAACGTAAATTGCGCTTTTACCGGAAAGAGATTCATTATTCACCCCAATAAGTACAACTCTTACCTTATTATTTTTCAAATTTTTTGCGGCTATTTTAACTTTTTCAGGTACATTATCAACAATATTTACTGCTTCTTTAATAGGAAAAGTTAAGATCAATTTTTCATATGATTTTATATTAGCGCCATCGGAAACAAACCAATTATTATTTTTCTTATAAATTCTTTTTACATCAAAATTAGTAGTAATATGAGCATCTTTTTTGACCAAAGATTTAATTAAAGCTTCAATACCTCCGGTATGCGGATAATTAAAATAAAGCTGATGCGTATAACCTTCAGTTTCTATGCCTAAAGCAGATTTAATAATATCTTCCATTGGCGGTTTTGGGATTCTTTCTACCCATTCTAAGGTCATTTCTTTTAAATCGGTTTTCCAAATTTTTTCATTATACGGAATTAAATATTTTTCACCTATACCTTTACCAAAAGTATAATAAATCCATTCTTTTAAATTAGTTGGATTGGGAGATTTATTATTAATATATTCAATTAGACATTCGTAAATATCCTCCTTATCTAAGGCATGTAAACCGTTTTCAAATGGGTATTTCACGAATCTATTTTTATATAAAATTTGATTGTTTCTTTTACATTTATTTATATTTTCCCCTAAAATTTCGCGGACAAATCCCATAATTTTTTCATCTTTAGAAAATAGAATATGTCCACCAATATCATAAAGAAAACCGTTTTTAGTAAAAGAACGACAAAGTCCGCCTATATGATCTTCTTTTTCTAATATTTCTGAATCACTATGAATTAAACGTTGCAATGTTATAGCGGCTAAACCGCCACCTAGTATACCATATTTCATTTTTATCCTTTTATCTCCAGCGTTAATTAAAATTTTAGGTACGAGAAAATCTTACACTTAAAATTCTTTTTAAAGTCCACCAAGCACTTTCTAACGGGCGCATGGTAGAAACGCCGATCCTTTCATTATAATCGATATAAATTGTTTTTAATTTATATCCCATTTTTAATGGTCTAAGTAATAATTCTACTGGTAAAGCCGCACCTTTAGCATTATATTTTAGCTGATCTATCATTATTTTTCTATATGCTCTCATGCCACTATGCAAATCGTTGATCTTATTTAGAAACAATAAACTCGCTAAAATAGCAAACCCCATGTTTGCACAATAATTAATCCAAGGCATGGCTTTTGGTTTAGTTTTTAATCTTGCACCATCAACTAAGTCATAACCTTTTTCTAAAACTAAGCGGGCAAATTCATTGATCATATTTGCGGGATAGGTATCATCACAATCTAAAGTAATAACCACATCTCCGGAAGCTGAACGCAGAGCTAAATCCATAGCCGGACCATACCCTTTGGGAGGGAACTGTCTAATTACTTTTACACCCAAACTTTGGGCAATTTCTGGGGTTTTATCTTTGCTTGAATCAACAATTAAAATTTCACAATTCGGACAATATTTTTTAATATCATTTACAACTTTTGTAATAGATTTTTCTTCATTCATAGTTATCATAACAACGCTAATCATTATTTACTCCTCTTTTAGCTAACTCAATAAAATTGCACTATCCAAAATATACTAATTTTGCTCCTTCTTTTTCAAAAGAAAACCACATGTTTTTAAGCCCTAATTTACTCAAAGCATCAACTAATTTTGCTTTATTATGCGGACAATAAAGCAAAAGAAAACCACCTCCGCCTGCACCAACTACTTTACCGCCAATAGCCCCGTTTTTTCTGGCTGTATCATAGGCTTCATCAATAAATTGATTTGATATTTTATTTGATAACCCTTTTTTGGTTAACCAATGTTCATGTAATATTTCTCCAAATTCATTTATTTTACCAGATTCAAAAACTTTTTTTGTATAAAGCCCTATTTCTTTAATTTTATGTAACCTTTCAATAGTACCTTTATCTTGTTCTTTACTTTTATTATTTTGATGAGAAAGAATATCACTTGCTGAGCGTTCTTTTTTAAGATAAAACAATAATAAATTATTTTGTAATTCTAATAGATCTTCTTCTCTAATATTTACTGGTTCAATTTTTACTGAACCATCTTTATTAAACCAATATGCATTAAAATTACCAAAGGTTGAAGCATATTGATCTTGTTTACCGATAGGTTCTTTTAAAACATCTAATTCAAGATGACAAGCCGCCTCCGCTAGTTTATCAAGCGAGACATATTTTTTAGAATAGGCATATAAAGCATTTAAAAGAGCAACTGTAAAAGATGAAGAAGTACCTAAACCACATTGAGCGGGGATATCTGCAATAGAAACTAATTCAATTTGGCTAGTAATATTACATTCTTTTAAGGCTTCACGAAAAATTTTATGCTCAATTTCATTAACATTATCAACTATTTCGGTTTTTGAATATGCTAAACGAATCGATTTATCAAAACGTTTTTCAGTCATAACATAAACATATTTATTAATAGTTGCCGCCATTAGAAATCCGCCGTATTTTTCATAATAAGAAGGTAAATCGGTTCCACCGCCGCCCATGGAAAGCCGAACTGGTGCTTTTGAAATTATCATTATTTTACCTCCCAGCCGAATTTATTGTTTTTTGCATCTTCATACATAGACATTACAGATTTAGAGATTGCTTCTTTAGAAGTAAATTCATTTTTCCAGCCTAGTTTTCTAATTTTTTCAGAATTTAATCTTACAATAGGAACATCTCCTTTCCAACCTCTATTCCCACCAGAATAATTATAGCTAACATTTGTTAATCCTAAAATTTTCGTAACAATATCTGCAATTTCTGTTACCGTAATATAATCAAGAGTTGCAACATTAAAATAAGAAAATCCCTCTGGTGCTTTTTTTTCCAAAGTTCGAATAGCTTTAATAACATCTGTAACATAAATATAAGATTTACTTTGTGTACCATCACCTAAAATATCAAGTTTATCTGGATTTACTAATAGTCGTCTTAAAAAATCATAACCTACACCATGAGTTTGATGCGGTCCAACCACATTGGCAAAACGAAACGCGCTAGCGGTAATGTTAAACATGTGACAGTAAGAACAAATTAAGGCTTCACAACCTAATTTACTCGCACCATAAGTAGAAATTGGCAACATAGGGGAATAATCTTCATTAGTTTCTAAATAACCAGTATCGCCATAAACACCGCTTCCAGAAGCATAAATAAGCTTATTTGCACCGGTAATACGCATAGCCTCAACAACATTATTAGTTAAATAAGTTCCCTCCCAAAAATCGATATCCGGTTGAGTCATAGCTTTAGCAATATCTGGATTTGAAGCAAAATGGTATACTATTTCTTTCCCTTCAGCGGCTTTTATTAAAAAATCTTTATCTTTAATATCTCCTCTAATTATTTCAAGGCGAGAGTCATTAATTATTTGATCTAGGTGCCACATCTTACCTGAAGAAAAATTATCATAAATGGTAACCTTGATATCTTTTTCTTCTTGTAAAAGTTGAGTTGTTAAATGGCTACCAATAAAACCAGCTCCACCAACAATTAAATATTTATTCATATTGTTCCTTTTTCGTATGCCTTGGAGTTCTTTCCCCAGATATACATTATATTTGAAATCCTGATGCTTGAGCATCATTATAAAACATTTTTACTGTATCCAAAGAAAGTTCTGTTAAATCTTTACCAATCATAGGTAATTTTTTAAAAATATCATAGGTTACAGTTATTATTTTACAACCAACTTCATCTGCTTGGAAAATATTCAAAAGTTCTCTTGAACTGGCCCATAACAATTCAGCTTTTGGTTTATTTTTTAAAATACTTGCCGCTTCTCTCATTAGAGGCATAGGGTCAACACCGGTATCGGCAATTCTACCGGCAAATACCGAAACAATACTTTCTGTATTAGTATCTAAGGCTTGAGCAACCTCTTCAACCTGTTTTAAAGTTAAAATAGCTGTTACATTTAATTTTAAACCTTTACGTGAAAGTTTAGTAATTAAAGGAACTGAAGATTCCCCCTTAGTATTTGTTATTGGAATTTTAATATTTACATTCTTTCCCCAACTATTAATTTCATACGCTTCTCTTTCCATTTCTTGAAAATCATCTGAAAAAACTTCAAAGGAAATTGGTAAATCAGTTATAGCTGTTAATGCCTCCTGAGCAAATTTTTTATAGTCAGTTAAACCTGCCTTTTTCATAAGAGTTGGGTTTGTTGTAAAGCCTTTAACTAAACCTTCTTTATAGCATTTAACCATCGCATCAATTTCAGCGCCATCTGCGAATAATTTAATTTTTAAATTTTTTAACATTGTAAAACTCCTTTTTTCTTTTTGAAAAAGAAACAAAATTTTATTATTTTTGTATCCCCAGGGTGCGGAGCACCCTGGGGATACGAGAAAAAATAGTTTTCTAAGGGGACTAGCCCCCTTAAACCCTGGTTTCGCCTGCCGGCGTGGCGTTAAGGCAGAGCCTTAACAATCCAAGGGGCTCTGCCCCTTAAACCCTGTTTTTTTCTCCTGACTCCTGTCTCCTGTCTCCTGTCTCCTGAGCCCCACTAGTGCCTGTTCCCCCACAATTATTTCAACTGCTTCAGATAAATCTGACGCATAATAATTAGGCTTGATTTCACTGGTTACATTTTTAAACTGAGCATATTCGCCATTAATTAATATGGTTTTAATTTGCGCGTTTTTACCACATTCAATATCTGTAGATCTATCACCAATAAACCAAGAATTCTCTTTATCAATATTATATTCTTTGATTGCTTGTTCAACAAAATACGGGCTAGGTTTTCTACACTCACATTTTTTTGTATATTCCTCAACCCTCCCTTTTGGATGATGATAACAATAATAATACTTTTGAAAAAATATTTGATTTTTCTTCAGTTCTTCATCCAGTTTTAGATGAATTTTTTTTAACTTACTAAGTGAAGTTTTACCTTTAGCATAGTCAGGTTGATTTGAAATTAAAAATAACAAATATTTTTTTTTCATAATATTTTTTAAAGCCTCAAATACCTTTGGTAAAACACAAAAATCTTTTAAATTATGGGGCGGTTCCAGTTCATTTGTTTTTTTATTAAATACAAGTTTTGTAATTACCCCATCTCTATCTAGAAAAATAGCTTTTGCCATTATTTCGTAGATTCCCACTTCATTTGATTAGCCTTAAGCATGGGATGTGTAACTATTAAATGCCAAATAATACCTTGAAATGCTTCAGCATGTGGCGTAATAGTTTCAGTGTTAATGGTTGGTATGATTACTTTAGCATCTGCAACTTTTGCTGTGTAACCACCATCTTTACCAACAATTCCCACTATTTTTGCACCAACTTCTTTAGCTAATTTCATGGCTTTAACTAAATTGGCACTAATGTTTTTTTCTTCATTACCGCCGCCAACTGATAAAATAAATAGAGCGTCATTGCTATTTAATTTACTCACTTTTAACCATCTTTCAAATACTGAATCCCACCCATCATCATTTGTCCTGGCAGTAAGTTCAGATACATTATCCGTGGGAGCATAAGTTTCAATATTAGCTAATTTCCGAAAATCATTAACAGCATGAGTTGCATTACCGGCACTGCCACCAACACCTAAAAAAAACAATCTGCCGCCTTTAGCTCTTAAATCAATTAATATTTGAATTATTTTTTCAATATCATCAGTATTAATTTTATCTGTAATATCTTTCAAATCTGAAAAAAATTGTTTTATGTAAGTTTGCATATCTAATTTACCCTCCAAAAAATTTATTGATTTTAAACTCTGCCTCTTTTGTAAAGTAGCCCGACTTTTTAGTCTTTGCCGCTTATTCCCCCGAAACCCCCTAGTGTCTATTTTTAGTTCAATGTCATTTTTTTCCCTGCTAAATAATCTTCCGTTTCTTTTATCCCTTCCACTGAACCAATTTCATAGAATCTTTTTTGCACTTCAAAACCTATTAATTCATCTTCTTTTATAAGTTTGTGATGAATTAAACTTAAATCAAAAATTTCTTGATTATAAAAAGAGTTAAATACTTTTTTACGGAAAATATTTAAACCATAATCAATATATTTCATCTGATTATTAAAACAAATTTTATTATATTCGATAATTTTATTGTTGTCAAAAATCACATTGCTTTTATCATGTTGATTATGATTCTTATAAACAGTCATCAAACCTAATTTATTATCTGCTAAAAAGTAATCTGCAATTTCATAAAAATTGATATCAAGATATGAATCGCCATACATTACAAAAAAAATTTCATCTAAAAAAGGCAACGCTTTTTTTATACTTCCGCCAGTACCAAGAAGTGTATCACCATCGTAAGAATATTTGATGTTTAAATCTAAAGAACTACCGTCGCCAATTAATTTCTCAATCATATCACCTAAATAACCGGTACAAATAATAATATTTTTTACACCTTGAGATTTTAATAATGCTAATTGGTGTAATATAAAAGGTTGCCCGGCAACGGTTATTAATGATTTTGGAATCTTTTCAGTTATAGGTCTTAAACGGGTTGCCAGCCCACCAGCAAGTAATACTAAAGTTTCAATTTGATTTTTCATAAGTTAATTCCCTAAATTATGAGCCTGTCGCGAAATGAGAACTTGTTTCAAACTAGAAGGCATAAATTAATTTTAACGAACTAGTTTGGAAAAATAGCCATTTTGCAACAGCCTCATTATATATTAATTAGCCTATATCCTCTATACTTAAATTTTATTATTTATTTAAATAACTCGAAAATTAATGACTAGAAAAAGCAAAGTTTTTTTTGTATATTAATACATTACATTACATTACAGTACAGTACATTACATTACAGTGAAAAAAAACATATTGCAAAAAATTTCAAATAATAATTTAAAAGTAGGCATTATTGGTTTAGGCTATGTAGGTCTTCCTTTACTATTAAGATATGCTGAGAAAAAATTTTGTGTTATTGGGTTTGATATTGATCCCAATAAAATAGAAAAAATTAAAGCCGGTCAAACTTATATTAAACATATCCCCGAAGAAAAAATAAAAAAAGCCATTATTAATAACATGTTTGATGTAACTACTGATTTCAAAAAAATAAATGATTGTGATGCTATTATTATTTGTGTACCTACTCCTTTAGGTAAACATCTGGAACCAGATTTATCTTTCATAAGTAATACCATTGATGCTATTTTACCCCATCTTAAAAAAGGACAAATAATTAGTCTTGAAAGCACAACTTATCCTGGTACTACCGATGAAGAAATATGCCTAAAATTAAAAAATGCTGGTTTTAATATTGGTCAAGATTTTTTTGTTATATTTTCACCTGAAAGGGAAGACCCTGGAAATAAATCTTATACCACCCACACTATTCCAAAAGTAGTAGGCGGTACCACAAAAAACTGTTTAGATATAGGTAAAGAATTATACGGAGCTGTAATTGATAAAATAGTTCCTGTTAGTTCAACAAAAGCGGCAGAAATGACTAAATTATTAGAAAATATTTACCGGGCAGTAAATATAGGTTTAATAAATGAGATGAAAATTATTGCAGATAAAATGGAGATTGATATTTGGGAAGTAATTAGTGCCGCCGCCACAAAACCATTTGGTTTCACCCCGTTTTATCCGGGTCCAGGTTTAGGTGGGCACTGTATTCCTATAGACCCATTTTATTTAACTTGGAAAGCTAAAGAACACGGATTTCATACCAGATTTATCGAATTAGCTGGCGAAATAAACAATTCAATACCGCAATGGATTATAACCAAAACAATGGAAGCACTAAATGTTAGAAAAAAATCTCTAAATGGTTCAAAAGTATTAATTTTGGGAATTGCCTACAAAAAAAATATTGATGATATGAGAGAATCACCTTCAGTTGAAATTATGGAATTATTAAAAAATTACGGTGCAAAAATTTATTATTCAGACCCCTATGTACAAAAATTTCCAAAAATGAGGAAACATTCTTTTGACTTAAGTTCAACAGCCCTATCCCCTAAATTACTAAATGATATGGATGCAGTAATAATTGCAACAGATCATGATGAATTTGATTATCAAATGATTCAAGAAAATAGTGATTTAATAATTGATACTAGAGGTAGATTTTCAAAAGATTTAAAAAATGTAATTAAAGCTTAAAATGAAAATATTAAGAGTATCTTCAGTTTATCCTGATTATTTAAAATCGTTTTATACAAAAAATCAGAATATCAGAAATAAAACGTATAAAGAACAATCTGATTTACTAGATTATAACGGCTATCCTGGAGCTGAATATCTTAAAACTGACTTAGCGAATTTAGATGTTGAAATTTGGACTGTATATCAAAATATTGATTCAATACAAAATGCCTGGTTTAAAGAACACTTTCCTACTAAAGATATACCAAAAATTTTAGATTTAATTGTAATAGCGCAAGCTCAAAAATTTAAACCGGATATTCTCTGGTACGATTATTTTGATACTAATTTACTCAAAATGATAATTGAACAAGTACCTTCAATCAAACTAAAACTTGGTTGGGTTGGCAGTGCTATTCCCAAAACTGATTGCTGGCAATACTTAGATTTAGTATTATCTTGTGCGCCAGAATCAGTAGCTCATTTAACAAGTATAGGAATACCAGCAAAACATTTTAATCATGGATTTGACCCAAAAATAAATAATTGGTTGAAAAACAACGAGACTATTCTTGATTTAATTTTTATCGGTCAACTAATAAGAGGTAAAGATTTTCATTTATACCGTGAACAATTAATCGAAAATTTAACTAATGAGTTTAACTTAAAACTATATTCATCAAAAAATAATATTTTAAAAGAACTCTCACTATATGGTTTAAAAACCTTGTTTTTTCATTTAAAATCAAAAACAAAACTTGAAATATTTAATCAATTACCCGTTTTTAAGAATATTTCTAATAAACCTATTAATCCGATAAATTTCAAGTTACGCCCCTATATTGAATCTCCGATCTTTGGTTTAGATATGTATCAGAAAATCAAAGATGCAAAAATCTGTTTAAACATTCATGCTGATTCTTCCCCTTTATATGCTTCAAATATGCGCTTATTTGAAATTACCGGAGTTGGCACTTGTTTACTGACAGACTGGAAACAAGATATAAACAAATTATTTATAGAAGATAAAGAAATTGTTACCTATAAAACCAAAGATGACTGTATAAAAAAAGTAAAATGGTTATTAGATCATCCTAAAGAACGAGAACAAATTGCTTTAGCAGGTCAAAAAAAATGTTTAAAAGACCATTCATTCGAACAAAGGGCAAAAAAGCTTATTGAAATTATTAACGATGAATTAAAAAACAAATGCCAAAAGTAAAAATTATTATTAATGCAGATGATTTTGGTTTAGCTCATTCAACAAATAAGGCCATCGTAAAAAGTTTTGAACAAAATTTATGTACTTCAACTACAATTCTTACAAATATGCCTTTTTTTGAAGAAGCTGTTCAATTGGCGCATGAAAATAATTTGGTCAGCAAAATAGGTATTCATCTTAATTTAACCGAAGGACAACCAATAACCGAAAAAATCAGATACTGTAAAAGATTATGTAATGAAAAAGGATATTTTGAATATAAACTAAAAAGCCCTTTATTTTTTCTTACAGCAGAAGAAAAAGTAGCTATTTATGAAGAATTATCAGCTCAAATCGTAAAATGTAAAAATAATAATATTGCCATTACCCATATAGACTCTCATCATCATATTCATACTGATTTAAGTATATTAAGAATAGTAATTAGTTTAGCTAAAAAATTTAAAATTAGAAGTATAAGATTAAAATCAAACTACCCTATTCATATGAGTTTAAAAATGAAATCATATGTATTGTTTCATAATTTTTTATTAGCTTTTAACAAATTAAAAAAAACAGACTATTTTGGAGATATTGCTGACTTTATAAATATACAAAATAATAATTCAATAAAAATCTCCAAAATATACGAAATTATGATTCACCCAGATTTAGACGAAAAAAACAATATTATTGACAGGATACATAAAAAACAGCTTAAATTCTTTCAAAATGAATTAAAAAACAGCTTTCTTTTATCTCATTTTTAACGTATATACTTCAATTATATACTCAAAAAGAGTAGACATGATTACTATAGCTGTAATACTATAGTAATAGTATTATGAAAATTTGTGTAATAGGTACCGGATATGTTGGGTTAGTTACAGGGACTTGTTTATCTGATTTTGGAAACACTGTTTACTGTATAGATAAAGACCAAAATAAAGTCAAAAATCTTAAAAAAGGGGTTATTGATTTTTATGAATTAGGTCTAAAAGAAATGGTCTTAAGAAACCAAGAAAAAGAAAGGTTATTCTTTTTTAGTGATTACGAAAAAGGTCTTAAAAATGTTGAAATTATTTTTATAGCTGTAGGAACCCCTCCTTTAGAAAACGGTCAGGCAGATTTATCTCATCTAAAACAAACTCTGGAAGAGTTAGCTGTTTATTTTAAAAAAATAAAGTTTAAATCTCCTAAAATTATTGCAATAAAAAGTACCGTACCAATAGGTACTTGTGAATATGTTGAAAATTTTTTAAAAGAGCATGAACTAAACAAAAACTTGTTTGTTGTTTCTAATCCGGAATTTTTAAGAGAAGGAAAAGCGGTGTTAGATTTTTTACACCCAGACAGGATTGTTATTGGAACAAATAATGAACAAGCTGTTAAGATCATGACTGAACTGTATAAGCCTTTAAATAATAAACTAATTTTTATGGATCAGAAAAGTTCAGAAATGGTTAAATACGCTTCTAATATTTTTCTGGCTTCAAGAATTTCTCTAATCAATGAATTAGCTAATATCTGTGAAAAAGTTGGGGCTGATATTAAAAAAGTTGCTGAAGGTGCTGGTCATGATAATAGAATTGGACATTCATATCTTAAAGCAGGTATAGGATATGGAGGCTCTTGTCTACCTAAAGATATAAAAGCTTTAATACATTTGGCAGAAGAAAAGCAATATGAGCCTATATTGTTAAAAAGTATAGATCTTATTAATCAAAGACAAAGAAAATTTTTCAAAAATAAAATAATATCCATATTAGGAGATCTTGAAGGAAAAATTATAGGTATATGGGGCTTATCTTTTAAACCGCAAACTGATGATTTAAGAGATGCTCCTTCAATACCAATTATTAAATATTTATTAAAATCCGGTGCTAAAATAAAAGCTTACGATCCTATGACTAATGAAAAGGCAAAAAAATTTTTACCTGATATCGAATATGTAAAAAATCCTTATTTAGCTATAGAGAATACTGATGCAACTATCTTAATTACGGAATGGAATGAATTCAGAGAAATTGATTTTACCAAATTTAAAAATAAAGTAAAAAAACCGATAATCTTTGATGGTCGTAATGTTTTTGATCCTAATTATTTAAAAAAAATAGGAATAGATTACTATGCTATGGGTACTAAGTAAGAATGAAATTAGCGCCTATTATTCTATTTGTCTACTGCCGTCCTGATCATACTCAAAAAACTATTGAAGCGCTGATGAAAAATACATTAGCAAAACAGTCTGACTTATTTATTTTTTCAGATGGACCGAAAGATGCTTCTGTAATTGAAAGAGTAAAAGAAGTTAGAGATTATATTGCATCAATTAAAGGTTTCAGAAGTATAAATATTACTCTTAGAGAAACTAATTTTGGCTTAGCTAAAAATATTATCCAGGGAGTAACTGAGGTTTTAAATAAACACGAGAATGCTATTATTATAGAAAACGACATTGTGACAACACCAAATTTTCTAGACTACATGAATAAAGCTTTAGTATTTTATAAAAATAATTTTAAAGTTTTCTCAATAACCGGTTTTAATTTCCCTTTTGAAATACCTGAAAATTATAAATACGATGTTTATTTTTCATTCCGAGCTTCTTCTTGGGGATGGGCAACTTGGAAAAATCGTTGGCAAAAAGCAGACTGGGATGTAAAAGATTACCCTAATTTTATTCAAAATAAGAAGCAACAAAAATTATTTAATAGAGGCGGTAATGATTTAACAAATATGCTTATTTCCTACATGAAAGGAAAAATAAACTCCTGGGCAATCCGCTGGTGTTATACACATTTTAAAAATAATGCGTATTGTGTCTATCCTATTAAACCAATGGTACAAAATATTGGTTTTGATAATTCAGGACAAAATTGTTCACATAAAGGGAAAAAAAGATATATTATGCCCCTAGAAACCCAAAAAAACAATTTTAATTTCCCCAAAGAAATTGTTATAAATAAGATGATAGCAAAAAATTTCCGTAAATTTTTTAACGGATCTATAAAATACAGAATAAAAATGTTTATAAAAAATTTACTTAAGCTTTCCTAATCAACTTTTTAAGTATTTTTTTAATATCCCCTATAATAATAGCTACTTCTTTAGGGATATATATTAAAGGTAAAACAACTACATAATATAGAAAAAAATTATAATCAAATAAATAACGCATTCTTTTTTTTAAAACAAGGGTTAATATAAGACCTCGTTTTTTCACCCAAATAATTTGACCTAAAAAGTTTTTAAAGTAATCTTTTCTTTTTTGTAAATATAATTCTCTTGGCAAACAATTATTTTTACTTTCATAAACCCGCTTATAAACTTCAAAATTTCCGCTAAAAATCTCGAAAATCATTTGCCCAGAATTTAACTTCCATGAATCTTCCGGTACTCTGCCAACAATATATTTAGAGTCTGTAACTACATAAATGTTACCCTCGTAAAAATTATCCAGCCAAACACCAACTTGTACATAATGAGTATAAAAAAATTGTTCGTAATTAGTAATATCCCAATATTTTCTACGCATAATAATTCCTGGTAAAAAAGTAGGGGCATGATCAATTTTTTCAAAATATTCCTCACAAGTTTTAAAATACAAATCCTTCTCAAAACCTTGTAACGGTGGTTTAATATGTGATTCTTTTGTTAAATCTTTATTTAAAAAATGGTAATTGAAATAAATAAAATTTGTTTCAGGTTGTTTATTAATAATCTGAAAAAACTTATCAATAGCCCCTAGGTTAAAAATGTCATCTTGTCCGCAAAGCCAAACAAATTCACTTTCAGAATACAAAACGGTTTTCGTGAAATTTTTGTCCATTCCAAGATTTGTATCATTTTGAAAAACCTTAACAAATGCATATTGCTTTTCATATTCTTTCAATAGCTTAAAAGTATTGTCTGTTGATTTATCATCTGAAAAAACCAACGCTACCCCAGGTTTTATTTGTGGCAAGATACTCTCAAAAAGCTCAGATAGTTCTTTTTCTCCATTATATGTGGGAATGCATATAGTAATTTTGTTCATTAGAAATTTGAATACATTTTATATTTAAATAATTTTTGCATTATAATAAAGTGTTTATCTAAGCTAAATAATTCCAAATCATTCATTAAAACATTTTGAATAATTATTAAATCTGAAATACTGACTTTATTAATACCATTTTTTAAATTAATAACTTGATAATTAATTATTTCTTGCCAATTAATATCAATATTAATTTTTTTAACTGAATTTAAAATATTTATTAATTTATTTTGACGTTTTTGTTTTAGAAAAGGTATTAACTCAGTAAAAATTAAATCATTTACACAAATTAAATTTTTATCAATTAATTCATGAAGAGCTATTACCTTTTCAGAACCATTAAAATATTCTATCCATACTGATGAATCTATAAGAATATTTCTCATCTTTGTCTTAATTGATCAAGATCAATATTTAAATTAACTTTACCATAATATTTTTTTAAACTCGATACTTTTTCTCTAGTTACAAGATTTTTTAAGGCTTCTATTATTAAACCTGTCTTAGTTTTTATTTTTGTAATATTCATAGCTTCATTTAATAAATTATCCGGTAAAATTAAAGTTGTTCTCATTTATACACCTCAATGCATATTATAGCATATAATTATATGTATTAAAAGTTGAAAATACATGCTAATTCATACATTCACTTTTTTTTATGTAGATTAAACTAACCTCAAACGCTTTTTAACTAAAGATATTAATAATATTAAATCTTCCCTCTTAATTCCCATAACTATAGGAACAACAAGAATTAAAATAAATATTATGAATGTATAAATTATCCCTGAAATAATAAAATTAACTATTATTTGTGAAATAAAATGATTAATTAAAAGACTTACTGAAAAAGAAATCCCCAATAAAACAGTTACACAAATAAATTGATGCAATAAATACTTTATAAATGATAATTTTAAAAATTTAGCATTGAAATAAAGCTGAATATTTACCGTTATAAATTGAACCAAAATAACTTTCAAAGCTAACCCATTTGCACCTAAATTTAATCCGAATAAATTTGTAGGAGCAATCAATAAATATGTAATAAAAAAACCAAACAATGTATTAAATACTCCAATTAAGCTAACTAATTTAGTTTTCCCTGTAGCCATGAATACCGAACTGCTTAATTGACCATAAGTTTGATGAATAGGATATAAAGCCATAATCATTACTGCTACAATTGCGCCTTTAAAATCTTTCCCGCCAAATATATAAACCACTTTATCTGCTTGTATACATACAAAACAAGCAAAATAAGCAGTAATAGAATAAAAAAACGGAATATAACGTCTAAATAATAAAGCCATTTTTTTTAAATCATTATTATGATATGCAATAGAAAACTCCCTCATAAGCAAAGGAGTCAGTGAACTGGTGAAGAGAAAGAATATCTGGCTTATTCTAAATGATAAGCTATAAAAACCTTGTTGCACATTACCAGCTATAATCTGTAAAAACCATCTTTCAAAAATACTGGAAAAAAAAGAAAATATCTTTAATAAAAATAAAGGATAACAATAAAAATAAAATTCTTTAATATATTCCTTTATTTTTCCAAAATACAATTCACCTTTTAACTTAAAGGGTATTAACACTTTTTTATAAATAAAATACCAACAAATAATTATATTAATAAAATAAATAAAAGATAAAAGTAAAAATAAATTTATCAAATTTAAGTTATTAAGAAAAAATAAACTAATAATTATAATAGTATTAATTGTTCTGGTAAAAAATTGTACTCTCTCCCCTATTACGGTTAACCCATAAGCATCCATAGTTGATGCATTATTAAAAATATAAAAAACACCTAAAATTAAAGCTAAAAGAACATAAGTTGTAGGTTGATCTGGTAAAACAATTTTATCAAGTGAAGTAAATATCAAAAAAAAGATGGTAGAAATTAAAAAACAGGCAACTAATACTGAAAAGATTAAATAGAATATCACTAATCCAAGATCATTATGACGGTGAGATAATTTATTATAAAAAGCCTCAGATCCACCTAATGTGAAAAATTTTACAAGATTATCATAGAAATCAACCAAGTAATTATAAACTCCATATAGAGCCGGCCCTAAAGTTCGGGGAATTATACCTGCAGTTACAAAACTAAGAGCCAAAGAAAACAATTGGACACTAAGTTTATAAAAATATCTTTTATGTAAGGAATCTTCTTTATTATTTGACATATTTACAACATAGAAAAAAAATAATTATGAATAATAGCTCTTTTTTAAATAATTCAAAACATGAATTAAATTTCTTAAAATTACTAGTATAAAATATCCTAATATAATTAAAGCAATTTTTTTTCCAAATCCAAGAAAAATAAAGTATATCATCATATGCCCTTGGATAACAAAAAAATTACTAATGATAAAAAGAATAATTCTTTTTATTGTTTTATTACTAGCAAGTAGTCTCCTAATAATTTTTTTTTTATTCTGACAATTAACTTCTTCTGTATTTTTTATTAGATCTTTTTCATTATTAGCAAGTAGATCTACATAAGATGCTTTATTGTTCAAACTATCATATAGCATCATTAAGGATGCCGCAAAAAAACATAAAACCCAAATATAAAAATTATTGTATTTAATACCAACAACTGCAAACAGAAGAATTATTTTTATCATGTCACTAACATGATCATAAAAAGCTCCGAAATTTGAAGATAAATTATTCAATCTTGCTACTAAACCGTCACAAATATCAAAACATAAAGATAAAAACCAAAAAATAGCAAACCAAACAGGGGTATGAAATAAAAGCAAGCACATCAGACCCAAAATAGCCAAAAAATTAGAAAAAGTTGTAATGTAATTGGGTTTAATTTTAAAATCAGCTAAAATCTTTGCTAAAGGAAAATTCAAATAATATAATATTCGTAAAAAATAAATTTCATTAGTAAATTTATTGAAATATTGTCTTTTTTGATCTTTCATATTTTTATCCTCTTAAAAAGTAATTCTGGATCAATTAAACTATTTTGTATTCTAACGGTTTTCATTAAAGAATCTTTAATTTTTATTAAATCTGCTAAATTAATATTATAATCTTTTAAATCAGTAGATACACTAATTTTTATAAAAAAATCTTTTAAAATTGATGTTGGCTCTAAGCCTAAAATTTCTTCAAAAATTACTTTTAAATTAGGCTGTTCTTCTAAAACAATTTCTAAAATTATTGGTAACGTAATACTACATGCAAGCCCATGAGGAATATTTTTTTCTAAAGTTAAATAATAAGAAATAGCATGCGCAATAGATGTTTTAGTATTAGAAAAAGCTAAACCAGCTTGTAAAGAAGAAAACAATATTTTTTCTCTTAATTTCAGAGAATTTAAATCATCAATTAATAAAGGTAAAAAACTAATAATATTTTGAGCTGACTTAATAGCATATTGAGTAGAAATTGGATTATTATTGACATTCCAAATTGCTTCAAAAGAATGAGATAAAGCATCAAGTGCTGTTTGTATTGTAAGATCTCTTGGCAAACTTAAAGTTAAACTTGGATCACAAATACAAATTTTGGGCCACAAATCTGGTAATTCAAAAGAATATTTTATCAAGTTAGTTTGATCCCAAACTGTTGCCCAAGGTGTAACTTCACTTCCGGTACCAGCTGTAGTTGGAATAGCAATAAGAGGAATTATTTGATAATTCTCAGGTTTTTTTTGCCTAATTAAAATATCTTTAATAAACGAAAAATTATTTTGATCATTAAAAACAGAAACCACTTTGGCAGTATCAATAACACTTCCACCACCTAAAGCAATAATAAAGTCATAATTATCTTGTCTAACTTCTTGATAAACTTTTTCTAAAAATAAAATTTCTGGATGAGACGTGATATTATCAATTATTTTTACAGATTCGCATTTAAAATCTTTAATCAAATTTTTAATAACACCACTTTTAGAAAAACTCGAAGAAGTTAAAATTAAAATCTTTTTTTCTTTAGTAATTGTTTGTATTTTTTTTTCAACTATATTATTACCAAAATTTACTTTTACCGGATTATAATAAGAAAATTCATTCATTAAAAAGTTCCTTAGCTCTTTCATAATCAGCTAAAAAATCTACCTCAACCCAATTTTTATCCTTAGTTGAAGAACAATATATTAAATATTTTTTAGCCATATTAGTTAATGCAAAAGTATCATATAAATTTAAATCAACGTTAAACAGTGTATCTTCTATAATATCAAACAAAACTTTTGATTCTCTAATAAAAGCCAACCCTATCCATTCTCCATTAGCTTGATCTAAAGGTATTTCTTTATTCGATTCTATTAAATAATTTTGTTTATCTACCCTAACCTTCATTGCCTCATGATCTGTATGTTTATAATCTGTTACCAAATCTACTGCATAATTTGAATTTTTTAAAAAATCAGCTAAAGAATCTTCAAGTATTTTTTCGTCATAAATAATATCTCCATGTAAATAAACAAATGGCTCATTATTAATAAATCTCTTTGCAAACCATAAAGACCCCATATTATTACACTGCTTATAAAATGGATTTGAAATATAAGTAACACTTTCTTTAAATTGATTGATAATTAAATCCTTCTTATAACCAACAACAAGTGCGATTTCTGTAATTCCAAATTTCTTTAAAAGATTAATTGATCTTTCTAGTAAACTAATATTATTAATTTCTAGTAAACCTTTTGGCTTATCTAATGTTAAAGGATATAATCTACTTGATAAACCAGCAGTAACAATTACAGCTTTTTTTATATTCATATAAATCCTTATATTTTTGAATTAAAAAAAGACATTAATCTTTCTTTAACTTCAAATGGTTTAATTTTTGGACGCCCTAGATTTTCTTTTGATCCTTTTGCTATTTTTAAATAAATAAAGGTTAAACCTTGCTCTTTTGACCATTTATCTGAAAAAAACTGGAATTCTTGTAAATTATGCGCATAATAAACATTTTTATATCCAGTATTAACAGCAATATCAGTAAAATTAACATTATTTGAAACCGTAAATTGACCACCTGTGGAATCATGTGTGTTATTATCTAATAAAACATGCAATAAATTATTAGGCTGATAATAACCTAAAGTAGCCATTGAACCCATTCTCATCAAAAGCGCACCATCTCCATCAATAGCAATAATTTTTTTATCAGATTTTGCCATAGCAAGACCTAAACCAATAGAACTAATGCATCCCATAGAACCTACCATATAAAAATTATGTTCTGAATCTTCAATTTCGTATAACTCACGTCCACCTTTACCAGTAGAAGCTAATAAAACAGTATTATTATTTTTGCTTTTTGAAAGCAATTCTAATGCCTGTAAACGAGAAGGTAATTCATCATTTAATTTTTCATTAATATATACTTCATTACTAAAATAATGTTCACTAAATTTCGCAAGTTTATAATTATCAAAACTACTATCTTTAACAATAAAAAAGAAACTTTGATTATTTTTTATACATTCATTTGCTCTTAGTAACTGCTCTGCTGCTTCATTTAAATCAGTTGCTAAATATTCATATTCAATTTTACAAACATCTAATAAATCTGCTGTAATTTGTCCCATTAATTCGTGTTGGGGTTCATCTTTTAAACCTGGTTCACCACGTAAACTCACGAAACCTAAAACCGGGATTTGAAAAATACAATTTAAAGAAGTTAATGGAGACAAAGCATTAGTTAAACCAGAATTTTGCATTAACACAACTGCTTTTTTACCACCTAAAAAAGCACCACTAGCAATTGCTACAGCATCACCTTCATTAACAGCCATAATATATTCACATTCAGAAATAGCATAATTAATCAGTGATTTTAATGAAGAGCACGGTACACCAGTAAATGTACTAAATCCATATCCTTTTAATTTCTCACCAAATTCCTTAGTGTTTATCATTATTAATTAAATATCGCTCGCTTTTTGAAGATCAACAATATTATCAATATCTAACCATTCCCCACGAATATATCTTACAGCAACAGGAATTTTTTCTAACATTTTATTAAATAAATCTTTCATACGTAAATCTTTTAAATTAAGTTTATTTTCAGATAAAATCTCTTTTAATACCAAAGCCCCTTTTGCTGATACTTTCCATAAACCAATAAATTCACCATTTACTTTATTTAAAGGCATTTCAGAATCCATTTTAATTAAATCTACAGTTTCTCCAAATAATTGTTTGGAATAAGGTTTAGTAGCTTGAACAAAATCTGTATAGGTATCCTTAGGTTCATAATCAGCATCAACAACAATTATACAATCATGATTATCTAAAATTAAATCATCTAATATATATTGTTTAAAAATAATATCACCATAAGAAATTATAGTTTCATCTTTTATTTGCTCGTTTGCTAAAAACAATGAAAAAACTTCGTTTGTATTAACAAAATCTTTATTTTCAATTTTCAAAATATTAGTTGTTTGAATACTTTCAGGTTTATATCCAGTAACAACGGAAATATCTTTAATTCCCGCTTTATTCATCGCTTCAATTTGAGAATATAAAATAGGTTTGCCATTAACTTTTAACATGGTCTTAGGCTGGTTTTTAGTTAATTCGCCTAAATTACCCTGTGAAGCCGCTAAAATTATGGTATTAATATTCTTTCCAGAAGCAGGCAAATATTTCTTTTCTGCTAATTTTAATTCATCTGCGCCTTGAAGCTTAAATACTTCAGCAACTGAAACAACATTATTTTCAACATTAATAAGACTTTGATCTTTAAAAATTTGAGCAGAAGTTTGCTGCATCGTTTTTATTGCCGCACGCATGTTATGATTTGCCCAAATAATGGTACTTATACCTAAATTACGAAAATGATCTGTTGGCACAGAATAATATTTTGTGGGAACAATAATTACAGGATGCCTACCTGCCCATTCTTTCATAAATGCTTCAATATCAGTT
This sequence comes from uncultured Candidatus Marinamargulisbacteria bacterium, assembly GCA_964521915.1. GTDB lineage: Bacteria > Margulisbacteria > Marinamargulisbacteria > CAZFTP01 > CAZFTP01 > CAZFTP01. The sequence goes on along the minus strand of CAZFTP010000007.1, from coordinate 5,951 downwards.
GCATCATGCTTTTTACTATGAACCAAAATAGCATCTGCACCAGCTTTTCTATAAGCCTCCGCACGCTTAATTGCTTCTGATAACCCCCAACCTGCAATAAAAGCTTCAATTCTCGCTACAACAACAAAATCAGAATCAGCCTGAGTATCTTTTGCCGCTTTTATTTTATGAGAAAACTCATCAATATCAGCTAATGGTTGTGCTTCACCATTAATAAATGAATTTGTTTTCGGAAAAAGTTTATCTTCAATACAAACGCCAGCTACATTCCTTTGTTCAAGTTTTTTTACTAAACGACGCATATTATTAAAATTACCGTAACCAGTATCTCCATCAAGTAAAATTGGTATTGTAGTAGCATCGCTCATAAATTCCAAAACATCTAAAACCTGAGTCCACGAAGCCTCATTATTATCTCTAACACCTAAAGAAGCAGAAATAGTAAGACCGCTTCCCCATATTCCTTTGAAACCAGTTTCTTCCACAATTTTTGCAGAAATACCATTATGGGCTTCCATTAAAAATTCTAGTTGACTAGAAGTTATTAGATTTTTAAGCTGAGTTGTTTTTTTAATCATTATTAATAACCTTTAAATTTAAAAATTAAACATTCTAATTATAATAAATATTTCCGGTTAATTAAAGAGATTGAAATTTATTTTGTTAAACCTAACAAATAATTAATCATTATTTTAGGATCACCAATATTTTCATCCAGGAATTTATTTTTAGCGGTCTGAACTTCTGGTTTCCCCCACCATTTATCAGGATTATTTTTAATTTCCTCAACAAACCTAGCAGCGAGTATAGGATTAATTTGGCATATACCCGCCTTAATTAAACCATTAAAAAAAGCTTTATATTCATTATTCAAAAAATAGGTTTCTTGATTTAAGAAAAAAATTGTAGGTATATTCATTATCATTGCTTCTAAATAACTGGTTGCGATATAACTTGCAATAACAAGTTTTGCCTTTTTCATCATAATTTTAGCGGAAGTAGTTGCATCATCAATTAATTTGAATTCTTTTAAATAATTATTTAGATAATCCTCCTCATTTATTAATAACCAATTACGATTAGGATATTTCCGATAAATAATATTTTTTCTAGTTTCCAGAGATAAATGACTAAAAAAATCTAATTGAAATTTAATATATTTAGGTGCATTTTCTCCACTTGAAGCAAAACAACCAAAGCTATCTCTTCTTTTAACTAAAATTGAATCACCAATATAAAGAATATAATCTTCTTTTGAACAATGCTTTTTAAAGTTAAATTCAAAAAGACTGGCGCCTTGAATAAATTGAGGATGTTTTATATCTGACCAACCAAGGGTTAAATAATAATCACTATTCTCAGCAATATATTTATTGTAATTTCCCATAACTTGCTGAAACAAACAGTTGTGCTCATTATTAATATGTTTTACACCTTTAGTCTGTAATACTGCCAAAGCAATTGAAAGTTGATTATTACCAATCCATGCTTCAGAAACTACATATTTCAATTTTTTTAAACGCTTATTATTAAAAAAATTATTATAATAATTAGTAATTTTATCAAAATATTCAATATAAATTTGTGGCATTAAATATTTTAAACACGAAAAAAAATACTTATCAAAATCATCAAAATCCTCCTCATAATCAGCTAAATAACTACGTTGTTCCCAATTATAATCAGTAAAAGAAAAAATATTATTAATCTTAATATCTATCGGAGCAATTGAACCTAGACTCTTAAAAATCAAGTAATTTAAGCATTCAGTAGAAAAATACGAATAAATTATCGCCACTTTAGGCGAACGCAATAGTAGCATTTTTTTTATTATTTTTATAAAAAAAGCAGGATTTAAGAATCTAAAAAATGCTTTTTTAAAACCTATTTTATCAATATTATTTATTTGTTTAATGCCATTATAAGAATATGAAAATTCATTAAACTCTTGCTCTTTAAAAAAACAATTCACATAGATACTAAATAATTCTTCTTGACCAAAATGGGAATGTGTAAGGAAATGATCTACATCATTAAAATCTTGTGGAATATAATAATCGTCTTGTTTTAAAACCTCAAAATCAAATACATTAACATCAAAATTACAGGAATATTTTAAAAAAGCCTCATAGATTAATAAAATACTTCGTAAAAAGGGGATTTGTAAAATTTTAGACCAAAATTTTAAGTCATAGCTAGTATTGTGTATATTGTTTAATCTAAAAGACAATAATTTTAAATACTTATAATACTTTTTATCAATATAACGCTGTAATTCTAATAATTGATCTCTATTTGTATGGGTAAAATAGGCATATTTAATAGAATATTGAGAATTTTTATTATTAGTAAAAAAATATTCTAAATTTTTATCAATAACAAAAAAAATTTTTTTATATTTAGAATAAAAATCATCTAAGTTTCTTAGCGCAGAAACAATAAACTGTTTTTTCATTTATATCTTTAATATTTAGGCAACCCATTAACCGTCCAGCCACCATCAACAATTATATCTTGCCCAATTACATAATCAGATGCAGAAGAAGCAAGAAATATACAAGCCCCAACTAAATCATTAGAAGAACCCCATCTTTTAATCATCATATTTATTTCACGTTCTTTACGTAATTTTTCATTATTATATGAATTTTTAGTCATATCAGTTAGTATATAGCCAGGACAAATATTATTAATTCTTATACCAAATTGCGCCCAATCAGTAGCTAACGATTTTGTTAACATTTTTAACCCACCCTTAGCGGCAGCATAAGCAGGATTATTCGGAAAACCTAATTCTGCTGCAAGACTTGTAATATTAATAATACTACCTGTTTTATTCTTCTTCATAAATTTAATAATGGCTTGGCTTAATAAAAACGGGGCTGTTAGATTAATTTTCAAAGTTTTATCCCAATCCTTTTTGGGATAATTATAAACTGATTTTTTATTAGGCAGAGTTATTCCTGCATTATTAACTAATATATCTATTTGTTTATATTCATTAAAAATTTCTTTACAAATTTTTTTGAAATTTTCAACTTTAGTAATATCACAAATTTTTTGAATAATTTTAGGATTACTATCTGATTTAGCAAAGTTTAAATCTAAAGCAAAAACTATTGCACCATATTGGGCTAAACCTTCTGCTAGAGCTCGACCATTGCCTCTAGCGGCGCCTGTTACAATTGCTATTTTATTTTTTAAATTAAATAAATCCATTGTTTGCTTCATTAGTTTAATCATCACCTTCGCTGAAACTGTAAGGTGAAGGGGCTGAATTACCTGATTTTGATAAACCTTCCCAATGCTTTACTTGCTGTACTATATCAAAACCTACCATCTTACTCCATTCTTCTAAAAGACTATTAGTAATTATACCTGGCTTTCCATTACCTATTTTTTCTCCATTTAATGAAACTACTGGTAAAATACAGAAAGGTGTTGACGTAACAAAAGCTTCATCTGCAGTAAAAACGTCATAAGGCTCAATATTTTTTTCAATTGCTTTTAAACCAAGAGCTGAAGCTAATTCATGCATAACGGTAGCCCTGGTTATCCCTCTTAAAACATTTCTTGGTTCAGGGGTATATAATACTTTATCTTTTACCATGAAAAAATTACTTCCGGTACCTTCAGCGATAAAACCATCAGTATCAAGTAACAAAGCCCAGTTATTTTTACCTTTATAATTAGCAATCTGAATATTAGCCATTAAATAATGTATTCTACTACGATTTTTAATTTTAGGATCTAGTAAATCTGCAGGAATATTTCTTTGTGAAGGAATAACCATATTAATACCTTCATCATATAAATTACCACTACCACCTACTGTCCATCGAAGTGGAAAATCGGCAATAATAACATTTGGTCCGGTTGGAATACCAACAACTTCTTGATAAATTGAAAGCAAACCTCTGGTTACATTAATTAATACCCTGTGTTCATCGTCTTTCTCAAAAAACGGATCATTTGCTTCAATAGTTTCATATACTGCTTTTTCCATTTCATCTATTTTCATAGTTAAAGGAATCTGCAAAATCTTTATACCCGCATATAATCTTTCTAAATGTTCTCGTAATTTCCATTGCTTTTTCTTAAATGATCTTGTCATCTCAAAAACAACGTCACCAAACATTAAAGCTGAGTCATAAATTGAGACCCGTGCTTCTGATTCAGGAATTAACTTACCATTCCAATATACCAACCTTTTACTTCTCATTATTACCTCCTATTTATCTTGAACTTTTTAGAGATATTTAAATTTTTACTATATAAAAGATTTAGATTCATAAAAATACTTTTTACATAGCCATTCACATAATTCAAACGATTTTTGATCATCTATTTCAAAAGATTGCCAAAAACTCATAGGGTAAATTGCAATTTTACCCCCTAATCTATTATTATTTTCTAGTAAAATTTCCGGCTTAAAAATATAAATAGAACCATTTTCAACATAGCTTTTATCTGCATCTTGCCGTCTTTTTCTATTTTTGTAATCGTAATTCAAACTTTCAAGCTTACCGTTTTGACTTTCAGACCAAATATAAAAATCAGCTAACTCTGAACCGGAAAATAAGCTATCTGCATTACTAGCCCTAATTTTTTTAATAGAATTCCCGATATCATCAGGATATCTTAAAGGAGATGTAGCTTGAAGAAAAACCACATATTCAATCTTAATATTTTGTTTTTGAATTTGTTCAATTGCATGAATTAAAGCAACTTCGGAAGTAGCAATATCACTAGCAAGATTTTCTGGTCGTTTTATTATATTAGCCCCGTCATAACTAGCAACTTTGGCAATTTCTTCATCATCAGTAGTTACAAAAACCTGACCAATTTCTTTTGTATTTAAAGCTTGCTGAATTGACCAAGTAATGAGCGGTTTCCCGACAAACGGACTAATATTCTTCTTAGAAATACCTTTTGAGCCTCCCCTTGCCGGAATAATACAAACTATCATTACTTTATTAAGCTACCGCAAATAAAGTATCAACTTTTCTTAGTTTTTGTTTTATAGGCACTTCTGTAGGCATTATAATTTTATTTGCACTACCCATAGCCGCTTCTACTGTTCTAACATAAGAAATTAATTTATAAAAACCCATCACTTCTACAGATGCGGCTTGATCTGAACCATACATAGATCTATCTAAAGTTATATGTCTTTCCAGAGAAGAAATCCCTAAAGCAACAGCAGCTACAGAAACAGGCAAACCAACTTCATGGCCGCTATAACCGACATTACAATTAAATTGATTACGTAAAAAAGGGATTAATGATAAATTTGCATCCTCCTCCTTCATAGGATAAGTGCTATTACAATGCATTAATTCAAAACTACAACCTTTTTTCTTAAATATATCTACCGCAGCCTTAATTTCTTCTAAAGAGCTCATACCAGTAGAAATAAAAGTATGTTTACCTTCTTCTGCAATCATTTCTAATAATTCGCGATGAGTTAAAAGAGCAGAAGCTACTTTATTATATTTACAATCATATTTCTGTAAAAATTTTTGACTTTCAGTATCCCAAGCAGACGCAAACCAAATGATTCCCTTTTGCGCACAATATTTATCTATTTCATCATATTCTTTTTCACCAAATTCTAGACCATTTTTTTGATCTCTATTTGTAGTACCCCAAGGACTCTGTCTTACTGCATCTAACTCTTCTTTGCTATAAACTAAATCCAAAGTTCTTTTTTGGAATTTTACCGCATCACAACCACAAAAAACAGCTCCATCAATTAACTTTTTAGCTATATTTAAATCACCATTATGATTAATCCCTATTTCTGCGATAATAAAAACTGACATATTTTTCCTCCTAAATAAATTAAGGTTTTATCTTAACATTTTAATATGAATTATTCAAATCAATAAATAGTATAGGGTGCACGTAAAACCCTTGGGTGAAAAAGGTTAGGTAAAGGATGGGCGGTA
>CAZFTP010000006.1:84720-95135 GCA_964521915.1 uncultured Candidatus Marinamargulisbacteria bacterium | reverse complement strand
AATTGTGGAGAATTATTTATTGGCTGCTTAGCACCCAAGGGTTTTACGTGCACCCCTACTGATAGAACCCCGCCATCACCAATAAGTAATTTACAATTAACTGCTAAGCCCGGTGGGGTTAATAGTAGAATAGGCGATATTCAAATTACTTGGCAAAATCCAAGTAATGAAGCAGATTTTAAATGTTATCGCATTGTTCTTTTAGGCGATAATAAAGAAAAAGATACTTATGAAGTTTTCAATAAAGAGGCTTTAGGTTATTTAATAACTGGTTTAAAAGATCAAACTAAATACCAAGTTAAAGTAAAAGTTATAGATAAAACTGAAAATTTTTCAACAGAACTTATTAGTAATGAAGTGTATTTACCAGATCGTACCCCGCCAATAGCGGTTAATAATCTAAAAATAAATGCAATGTCAGGAGACATAAATTCTGGAGTTGGAACAATAAATTTAAGTTGGGTTCCTGCCTCAGATAGATATTGGAGCGTTGTGAAACTTTGGTATCAAAGTGTTAATGGTGGAGAGATTAAAGAAATATCTAAAAATAATTGGGGTAATAGTGAAAAACTAGATAATTTACCGGATAGCAGTTATTATTGGGCACAAGTAGTAGAATATGATAGCACCTTAGTTGATGGTAGTAATTATAACCATGCCTTAAGTAATGTAACTGATAAAGTTTTATTAGCAGACCGTACCCCGCCAAAACCAGTAACTAATCTTAAATTAGAAGGTATACCAGGAGGGTTAAATAGTCGTATCGGTGAATTAGTTTTAACTTGGGAAAACCCATGTGCTGAATCTGATTTTTCTCACTATGTAGTAACCATAATTAATAAAACTAAGAATACAAGTAAGGAATCAGAATTACCCGATAAAGCTTTAACTTCTTTTCGCTATCAGGTAGAAGATCAATCAACTTATTTGGTTAAAATAAAGGTATTTGATATAAACGATAATTATTCCTCGGAATTAATTAGTAATGAAGTTTCTTTGCCAGATAGAACCCCGCCGCCACCAGTTACAAATTTAAAAATTTCAGAAGTTTTAGGTGCCCCTAGTTCTGGTAAAAGTAATGTTAATATTAGTTGGACACCTAGCGGAGAAGCTTATTGGACAACAGTAACTTTGTTTTATCAAATTGGAGCAGGTGCTGTTCAAACCAAAAGTGCAAATACTTGGAGTGCTTCAGTACAATTTAATGATTTACCGGATAGTGCTTTTGTGTGGGCAGAAGTACGAGAATACGATCATACCTTAGTAAATGGTAGTAATTATAATCATTGTAATACTGTAATTAAGCCGGAAAATGGCATTAAATTAACAGATAGAACCCCGCCTAGTCCGGTAAATAATGTTAAATTAGCAATTATTGATGAAAACTCTTTAGGAGGGGTTAATTCCAGAAAAGGTGATTTAAGAGTAAGTTGGGGAAATTTTAATGCGGATCCGGATTTTAATCATTATAATGTAGCAATATATAATCAGACAAATAATTTAAAAATTGTAGAAACTAAATGTACTAATAGAAATACAAATTACGCTGATTTTTACGGCTTAGCTGATAGAACAACTTATTATGCCAAAATTAAGGTGGTAGATAATGCCGGAAATCCTTCTCCTGAATTAACAACTAATTCCAGTACTTTACCAGATAGAACTCCGCCGCCGCCAGTCACAAATTTAAAATTAACAGAAGTATTAGGGGTAGCTAATAGTGGAAAAGATAATGTAAAAGTCAGTTGGACCCCTAGCGGAGAAGCTTATTGGACAACCGTAACTTTGTTTTATCAAATTGGAGAAGGTGCTATTCAAACAAAAAGTGTAAATACCTGGAGTGATAATATTCAGTTTAATGATATACCGGATAAGGCCCTTGTATGGGTAGAAGTTAAAGAATTTGATAGTACTTCAATTGGAGGGGTAATGTATAATAATACTATTACCGCATTAACTAAAGAACAGGGTATTTCATTAACTGATCGTACAGCCCCGCTTCAATTAGAATTTGAAGGTAGTATAGAAACTATTGGTTTAGCAATAAATTCGGGACAGGGTAATATTACTTGTAAATGGAAACAGTATTCTGGTGAAGCAATTAATATTCATTTAATTTTAAGGGATGAGAATGGACAAGAAATAGCCAAAAAAATTTATGATAAAAATATTATTAATGGTGGTTTTACAACAGTTTCAGATCAAAAAAGATACCAATTAGTATTAAGAGCAGTTGATTTAGCCAATAACTATAGTGAAATAGTTTATAAAGATCCAAATAATGCATCTTCTTATTTTACGTTACCAGATAGAACCGCTCCTCAATTAATTTCAAGTAATTTAGAAAGTAATGGAATTTCTTTTTTTAACCCTTTAGCCAATGATAAAAAGGAAATAAAATTTGTTTTAGCATACGATCAAAATAACTATGCGGATAATGCCCCGTATAGTTTTTTTGTTAATATTTACCGGCAAACCAATGAAGGAAAAGAATTAATACAGAAAATCGAATTAAAAGATAGATATGCTAATGCGGAAAACCTTACTTGGGATGGAAGAAACAGCCATGATAAATATGTTAAACCCGGATCTAATTATTATTATGAAGTGAAAATAGTGGATAAAAATAATAATTATACAATTTTAGAAAGTGAACAGTTTGAAATTAGTTATTTTGAAGAGAAAGAATATAGTGTTAATAATGAAAATGAAAAAGCTCTTTTTTCAAAATATTGGCATGTATATCCGGACAAGAAAAGTGTAAAAATTAGAAAAGTAGAAAATAATAGAATTTCTAATTTAATAAAAATAGATTTACCCGAAAATTATTTAGATAATAGTAATAGCCAATTATATTTATGTTTTTATCAACCTGGTTTAAATAAAAAATTTCGGGTAAAAATACCTGCAAATTACGAAGAATTTACAGAAGAAAAAGCCGAAGAAGAACTTATTAAAAACGGTATGATAGTAAGTAAATACACTTATCCGGCAAATGCTAAGACTTTATTTAATAATTTAGTTTTTGATAATGTTATTTATGATGGCAATATTAATTTTCAGAAAAACGAGAAGCCTTTTAAAAATGATGCTTTTGCTCAAGAAAGGACATCATATATTTTTCGCGGTTATTTAAAAATACCTGCGACTGAAATGGGCAATTATGAATTTTCTTTCGAGCATGATGATGGAGTAAGGATGTGGTTTAACGGACAATATATTTATCGCGGACCAGGTTGTCATGGAGATGGTAGATCATCTTCAGTGGAATTAAAGGAATGTTATTACCCGTTTATTATTTGGTATCATAACGGACCATCTGGCGCCATATTTAGAATGTATTACCGGAAAAACGGACAAGGTGAACGTAAACTTGTCCCAAGTACTTGGTTTTTTAATGATGATAATATCAATATTTTCTTTAATCATCATCAAAGAGGGGTAAGAGCGCATTATTATGCTAGTGCCGGTGATGATCCGATTACCAAAAAAATTGCAGATTTAAAAAGTAGCAATATTGTTGAAATTCCAAGTAAAGAATGGGGTTTAGAAGATCCGGCAGGTTGTACGGGTGGTTTTTCCGAATATTTAGTTTTTCGCTTTTTAATCAAAGAAAAGGGCATTTATCGTTTTAACTATGATGTGGATGATGAAATTAGTTTATACGTTAATAGTTCAGGGGAAGATTTAGCTCAAATTAAAGACGCAGAAATTGTGCGTACTACTGATGGCGGAGGTAAAACGCATTCTGGTACTTCTAAGGAAATAGAATTAAATCCCGGGTTGCATACAATTCATATAATCCATGTAGATGGAAAAGGTGACGCTAAATTATTATTAAAATATCAGAAAAAGGATGCGGATAATACATGGACAGCCGATGCCCAAATTTTACCGGATCAATGTTTTATTACCCTTGGCGGAGATCAAATAAGCGGTGAAGCTTTCGCTGTATCTGGTAGTAAAAAAAGTAATAGCTTAAATATTGGGCAAACTTTAAAACTAAGTAATGCAAAATTAGAATTAGTAGCTCCGGTTAATAATAGTTTATTAGAAACTAATAAACCCAAATTTATTTGGAAAGCTAGTGGTATTGAAGGGGAAAGTGTTAATTATTATTTAGAGTTTCGCAAAGATAATACCGAAGGTTTAGATAAAGCTAATTTTAAAAGGCCAGAAAAAACTATTTGTCGAACTTTTTATCAATCAACCATAAAAGCTAGTGAACAAAAAGAATTCAGTTACCAAACAGATTGGAAAGATACTTTTAGCCCTGGTTTCTGGCAATGGCAAGTAGTAGTAGAAAATGCAGATACAAACGAAAAAGTTTATTCGAATACAGATACTTTTGAAATTAAAGCAAAATTAGAAATAGAAGGGGCTGTTAATTACCCAAATCCGTTTAAAGAAAGTACCAAAATTCGTTATAAATTGTCAAAAGATGCGGATGAAGTAAAAATCTTTATTTTTACAGTAGCGGGAAAATTGGTAAGAGAATTAAACGGTGGAACCTCTGCCAGTTCAATTACAGCGGAATATCACGATGTACTTTGGGATGGTAAAAATGAATACGGGCAAACTGTCTTAAATGGCGTTTATATTTATAAAATTATGGCTACAGCACAAGATGAATATAAAGAATTTCGTGGGAAAATGATTAAATTAAAATAATAATTAAGTCTGCTACGAAATTTTTAATTTCGCGATAAATTCATAATTTATTTTATTTTTGTTGAAAAATCCTCCTTGTTTAAGCGTACTTCTACTGCTAAAATACAATTAAAATGAATCAACCTAAATATAAAAGAATTTTACTTAAACTTAGCGGTGAAGCTTTTAAAGGCGAAAGAGAATACGGTATTGACCCGAAATTTTTAGTTTATCTTGCAAATGAAATTAAATCTGTACATGATCAAGGTTTTGAAATAGCCATTGTCAATGGCGGTGGTAATATTTTTAGGGGTAGTGCCGCGGCAATGAATGGTATGGATCGTGTAATTGGAGATTATTCCGGTATGTTAGCTACCATTATGAATGCATTAGCTTTGCAAGATGCTTTAACAAAAGTGGGGGTAGATTCTCGCGTCCAAACTTCAATTGAAATGCGGCAAATTGCGGAACAATTTATTCTTAATCGGGCTTTAAGACATCTAAAAAAGGGACGTATTGTAATTTTTGCCGGTGGTACTGGCAACCCTTTTTTCTCAACCGACACAACTGCGGCTTTACGTGCCGCAGAAATAGGCGCAGATTTAATTTTAAAAGCCACTAAAGTTGATGGAGTTTATGATTCTGACCCGGTTAAAAATCCGAATGCTATAAAATATAAAGAATTAGCTTATATGGATTTAATTAAAAATCGTTTAGGGGTAATGGACAGCACGGCATTGTCGTTAAGTATGGATCAAAATATTCCTATTATAGTATTTAATTTAAAAAAACAAGGTAATTTGGAACGCGTACTTTTTGGTGAAGATTTAGGTACAAAAATTAAGTAACCGGAGGTTCTAGTATGGATATAAATTTAAAAAATCATATGCATAAAACCATTGATAATTTTAAACATCAGATTACAGCTATAAGAACTGGTAGAGCAAACCCTGAATTATTATCCCGAATTCAAGTAGAATGTTATGGCACCATGGTGCCAATTAAACAAGTAGCTTCTGTCATGGTACCTGAAAGCATGACTCTTCAGCTTAATGTTTTTGATAAAAATATTATTAAAAATATTGAAAAGGCAATTACAATGTCAGACCTTAATGTTAGCCCTCAAATAGATGGCGGAGTAATTAGAATTCGTTTACCGGAATTAACTGAAGCAAGACGCAAGGAATTTGTAAAAATTTTAAAAAAAGAAGAAGAAGAAGCTAAAATTGCACTTAGAAATATTAGACGTGAAGCTATAGATTTAGTGAAAAAGCAAGAAAAAAATAGAGAGATTTCAGAAGACGATTTAAACCGTTTTACAGATGAAATTCAAAAAGAATTAGACCAATTTATTGCTCAGGTTGAAAAATTGTCTCTTGAAAAAGAAAATGAAATAATGAAAGTCTAGTTTCTAATGATTTTTTCAAAAAAAATTAAATCTAATATTGATTTTTTAAAACAACATAATATTGACCCGGGTAATGTACCCCAACATGTAGCAATTATTATGGATGGTAATGGTCGTTGGGCAAAAAAACGATTTATGCCTCGTAATTTTGGGCATAAGGCCGGGGCAGAGGCTTTAAAAAAAACTATTAAGGCCGCAGTGGAAATTGGAATTAAAGAACTTTCTATGTATGTGTTTTCTACTGAAAACTGGAAACGGCCTCAAGCAGAAGTTGATTTTCTCATGAATTATTTAAAAGAGTTAATACCTCAAGAAGCACCTAAAATGCAAGAACAGGATATCAAATTGCGTGTTCTTGGTGATTTATCCGTTTTAAAAGAGGATGTTCAGCAAGCTTTGGCAAAAGTAGTAGATGATACTAAAAATAATCAAAAATTGGCACTTAATTTGATGGTTAATTATGGCGGAAGAAATGAGATTATATCAGCTTGTAAATCAATTTTAGAAAAAAAAATAAAACCTGAAAATTTGAATGAAAAAGAGTTTGAAAAATATCTCTATACAAAAGATTGTTATCCGGTTGATATTTTAATTAGGACAGGCGGTGATATAAGAATTAGTAATTTTTTGCTGTGGCAATGTGCGTATGCTGAGTTATTTTTTCTTTCTACCCTGTGGCCAGATTTTAACCGTTCAACCTTGGTTAAAGTTATCTGTGAATTCCAAAAAAGAGATCGCCGTTTCGGAGGGTTAAAATAATGCTATCTAGAATTTTAACTTCTTTATTTTTAGTTTTTTTAGCAGTTAGTGCTGTTTTTGTAGGTGGTTTTTATTTTTTCTGTATTGTTTTAATTTTAACTTTGATTTCTGCTTATGAATTAATAAATATGTTAAAAAATAATGGTAAAAAAATAGATTTAATTATACCCTTATTAGGTATTTTAGCAGGGTTTATTTTTTGTTATTTATATCAAGATCAAGTTATTTATAATCATTTACTAAGAAGTGTATCTTTAATTTTAATTGGTTTTTATATTGCAGAAATCTTTTTGAAGGCGCCTTTTTTCCCAAATAATCGTTTGTTTTTAGATGCTCGAATTATTGTTTTTTTTATGGGCACTATGCTTTATATTTTTTTCTTGCGTAATATCCATAATGGTGTTTTAAGTTTGCTTTATACTGCTTTATTAATTTGGACTTCAGATACTTTTTCTTTTTTTGGTGGAAAATTATTTGGTAAAACTCATTTGACGTCCATTAGCCCTAAAAAAACTTTAGAAGGTTCCTTTTGCGGTATTATAGCGGTTGTTATTATTAATTTTATTTTGATTTATTTATTTAGATTTGATTTATTGTTTTATACAGTTCTTGGATTAGTAATTGGTATATTAACTCAATTGGGCGATCTGCACGAATCTTTAACCAAGAGAACCTTAAAAACTAAAGATGCCGGACAAATATTACCAGGGCATGGCGGTATGTATGATAGAATTGACAGCACCCTTTTTGTAATGCCGGTTGTTTTTTATTTTCTGGCTTAAAAAAATGAAAAAACGCATTTCTATTTTAGGTTCTACTGGTTCTATTGGGGTGCAAACTTTAGAAGTTGTTAAACAATTTTCTGATCAATTTGAGGTTATAGGTTTATCTGCTGGTGGTAATGTTAATTTATTGAAAAAACAGATCAAAGAGTTTAAGCCTAAGGTTGTTTCTGTAAAATCATCTTCAGATGAAAAAGTAATTACCAATTATATCAACGAGTTAAATTTACAAACAGAAGTTTTATCTGGTGATACAGCTTTAAAACAAATTATTGCTAATTATTTAATCGATTTTTTAGTGGTTTCAATTGTTGGTACTGCTTCTTTGGAACCAGTAAGCCTGGCGTTAGAGAAGAATATTACCATTGGGTTAGCTTCAAAAGAAATTTTGGTAATTGCCGGTGATTTTATTATGGCTAAGGCAAAAAAGTTGAAAACACAGATTCTTCCGATCGATTCTGAACACGCGGCATTAAAACAATGCTTAAGTTCAATTAATCAAGATATTAAGCAAGTTAAGAAAGTTATTTTAACTGCATCTGGCGGTCCTTTTTGGCAAAGTTCGTTTACAGATTTTGCTAAAATAACTAAAAAAGATGCTTTGAAACATCCTAACTGGGTTATGGGGCAAAAAATTACTATTGATTCAGCTACTTTAATGAATAAAGGTTTAGAGGTTATAGAGGCACATCATCTTTTCCAAATACCTTTTTCGCAAATCGAAGTTATTATTCATCCGGAAAGTATTATCCATGCTATGGCGGAATTTAATGATAGTACTTTTTTAGCTCAAATGAGTATGCCAGATATGCGTTTTCCTATTCAATATGCTTTAACTTATCCTCAAAAATATGATAATTTATGGTCAAAATTAGATTTAGTTAAGATAGGTAAGTTAAATTTTTTTCAGCCGGATCTAACTAAATTTCCTTTATTAAGATATGCCTATGCTAGTGAAGAACATGAAAATAATTATCCTATTATTCTAAATACCGCTAATGAAATTGCTGTGTCATTATTTTTACAAGAAAAAATTAGTTTTTTAGATATAGCCCAAATTGTTAAAAAAAGCTTAAGTGAATTTTCTGACGAAAAACTTAATTCTATTATTGAAATTATTGCTTACGAAAAATCGGTTCGAACATTTTTAGAAAAAAAATATGTCTGATTTTATTTTAACATCAAAACAGGCTTTAATATTGTTTTTGAATTACTTATTTATTTCCGCACCCAAAGAAATTCGTTTTTTAATGGACCAGTTTCAAGATATTGATGATTTCAAAAATAATTTCCATAAGTTTAGTGACCGTGCTGTTCTATCAAAACATATGGCAGATTTAAAAAAGCGGCTACAGCAATTTAATCTTGATTTATATTTAGAAAATTTAGCTAAACTGAATATTAACTTTGTTTTTATTGATCAAGAAAATTATCCTGCTGGTTTTCGAGATTTAACAGATGCGCCTGCTGTTATTTTTTATTTAGGGAATATTGAATTAGTTAAAGAAAAACCTATTATTGCTATTATTGGGTCGCGAAATTGTACCGAATATGGTATTGATGTAACTCGTTATTTTACTAAAGAGCTTGCTGGTACTTTTACAATTTGTTCTGGTTTAGCAAAAGGGTTAGATGCAATTAGTCATCAAACTGCAATTAAGGTAAATGGTAAAACCATTGCTATTGTTGGTAATAGTTTAGATTTAATTTATCCGAAAGAGAACACTGCCTTATTTAAAGAAATGGCTAAGAATCATTTAATTATTTCAGAATACCCAATTCAAGCAAGAATAGAAACTTATTTTTTCAGACAGCGTAACAGATTAATTTCTGCAATTTCACAAGGGGTATTAGTAACCGAAGCACAAGAAAAGAGCGGAACATTAATTACAGCCAAATATGCCTTAGATTTAGGTAGAGATGTTTTTGCAGTACCAAGCAGTATTTTTAATGCTAATAATGTTGGTAATCATCAATTAATACAAGATGGCGCAAAATTAGTTTATGCGGTTGATGATATTTTAAAGGAATTAAAAATTTCCGCACCTGTTTTTTCGGGTAAAACAATAACTTCATGTCCTACAGTAAAAAATTATGAGGAAATTATTAAGCATAATCAAGATTTAACCGAAATAGAACAAAAAATTTTAAAGGTTTTATTTGATAAACAAGGTTTAAGCTTAGATGAATTAACATTGGTTTTAAATGAGCCTATATCGAGTTTGTTAGAAAGTATTACGCAATTAGAATTAGCAGATTTAATTGTTGAAGATAAGAATCAAAAATATTTAGTTCAATTATGAGTCTGTTGAAAAATGGCTATTTTTCCAAACTAGTGCGTTAAAATTAATTTATGCCTTCTATTTTGAAAAAATTTCTCATTTTGCAACAGACTCATTATAGTAAGTATTTTATTTTTTTGGTAAAATTCATAATCAGGGGTTTATTGGACAGATTTTTACCCTTAGCTCGTGAGTTTTTTATGTATCTCCAGGGAGCGAAGCTCCCTGGAGATACGAAAATAAACCTTCGGGGTTTAAGGGGCTTGCCCCTTAGAAAGATATTTTTGTTGGCTTTACCCTTCGGGGTTTAAGGGGCTTGCCCTTTAGAAAGATATTTTTGTTGGCTTTACCCTTCGGGGTTTAAGGGGCTTGCCCTTTAGAAAGATATTTTTGTTGGCTTTACCTTTCGGGGTTTAAGGGGCTTGCCCCTCAGAAAGATATTTTTGTTGGCTTTACCCTTCGGGGTTTAAGGGGCTTGCCCCTTAGAAAGATATTTTTGTTGGCTTTACCCTTCGGGGTTTAAGGGGCTTGCCC
>CAZFTP010000006.1:56359-84620 GCA_964521915.1 uncultured Candidatus Marinamargulisbacteria bacterium | reverse complement strand
CCCTTCGGGGTTTAAGGGGCTTGCCCCTTAGAAAGATATTTTTGTTGGCTTTACCTTTCGGGGTTTAAGGGGCTTGCCCCTTAGAAAATCAATCTCTCTCGTATACCTAGGGGCTTTGCCCCTAGGTATACATAAAAAGGATAAGTAATGAGTTACTTAAAAATTACTGGTGGAAAAAAACTTAACGGAAAAATTATAACTTCAGGTGCTAAAAATGCCGCTTTACCAATTTTAGCAGGGGCAATTCTACTAGAAGGTGAAACCGAATTAGTAAATGTACCCTATCTTAAAGATATAGTTTTAATGCTTAAAATGTTAAATGCTCTTAATATACGTGCTGAATATAGCCATTTTAACCGAGTTAAAATTTGGAATAACAAAAACATTAAACATATGGCACCATATGATTTAGTAACTTCTATGCGCGCTTCTTTTTTTGTTGCCGGACCAATTTTAGCCAAAACCGGTTTAGCTAAAGTTCCGCTACCCGGTGGATGTGCTATTGGGTCAAGACCAGTTGATATTCACTTAAAAGGTTTTAAAGCTTTAGGAGCTGAGATTAATATTGAGCATGGTTTTGTGGAATTAAAAGCCAAAAAATTAAAGGGAGCTAAAATTGTTTTAGATTTTCCTTCGGTAGGTGCTACAGAAAATATTTTAATGGCCGCATGTGTTGCGGAAGGTACAACTATTATTGAGAATTCTGCACAAGAACCGGAAATTACCGATTTGGTTAATTTTTTAAATTTAGCTGGCGCTAAAATTTCCGGTGCAGGTACATCTGTTTTAAAAATTAAAGGTGTTACTTCCTTAAAAGGGGTTAATTATTCTGTTATACCAGATAGAATTGAAGCCGGAACCTTAATGATAGCTGGGGCAATCACTAAAGGCGATGTAGTTGTAGAACCAATAATTCCTGAACATTTGGAATCTCTTATCTATAAACTTGAAGAATGTGGAATTGAATGTACAGTTACAAATTTAGATAATGGTTTGGCTAGTGTAAGGGTAAAACCAAAAGGACAAATTAAAGCAACGGATATTGAAACCATGCCTTTTCCGGGTTTTCCTACTGATATGCAAGCACAAATGATGGCATTGCTTTCTGTTGCTAATGGTACCAGTACAATTCAAGAAACTATTTTTGAAAATCGGTTAATGCATGTTAATGAACTTAACCGTATGGGGGCAAATATAAAGGTGCATCATAATTCTGCAATTATTGAAGGGGTTCGTGAATTAACTGGCGCGGAAGTTAAAATTACGGATTTACGTGCCGGAGCGGCTTTAATTTTAGCTGGTTTAGCCGCTCAGGGTGAATCAACTATTTATGGTTTAAAACACTTAAGACGAGGTTACGAAAATTTAAGCCAAAAACTCCGCGACGTTGGAGCGGAAATAGAGGACTAAGTAAAGTCTTAGGGGAAAAGAGCCCCTGTGGTTAAGGGGCTTGCCCCTTAGAAAACAATACCCCTTTGTTAAGGCAGAGCCTTAACGCCCCGCCGGCAGGCGAGAACGGGGTCAAAGGGGCGGAAGCCCCTTGAAAAACTATTCTCTCTCGTATCCCCAGGGTGCAAAGCACCCTGGGGATAAAAAAGGAGCAACTATGCAAAAACCAATTCAATTTACTAAAATGCACGGCATTGGTAATGATTTTATCCTTATAGATGCTATTAACCAGAGATTAGACGATTTAGATTTAAACCAACTTGCCATAGATTTATGCGACCGTAACTTTGGAATAGGTGCAGATGGCTTAATTTTGGTAATGAACTCCGATAAATCAGATATTAAGATGCGTATTTTTAATGCTGATGGCAGTGAACCGGAAATGTGCGGTAATGGCATTCGCTGTTTTTCTAAATTTATTTATGATAACAAATTGCTTGAGAAAGAAATATTTTCCGTTGAAACTGTTGCCGGGATAATTTTACCTGCTTTAATTCTAAAAGAAGGTGTTTTTGAAGCAGTTGAAGTTGATATGGGTAAGCCAATCTTAAAACCGACTGAAATTCCCACAAAAAACTTCGAAACTAAAGAAAAAGTTATATCAGAGAAGATCATAATAGAAGGAAAAGAATACCAATTTTCCGCTGTTTCTATGGGCAACCCACATGCTGTGGTTTTTGTTGATGATATTAAAAATATTGATCTGGATAAAATAGGACCTGTTTTTGAAAATCATGAATACTTTCCGCAAAAAGTGAATGTTGAATTTGCCGAAATTGTTAACCGTAATGAAGTTGCGGTAATTGTTTGGGAAAGAGGTGCTGGTAGAACACTAGCTTGTGGAACCGGAGCTTGTGCGGTAGTTGTAGCTGGTGTATTAAATAATTTGCTTGATCCACGTGTTATAGTTCATTTACCTGGCGGTAATTTGATTATCGAATGGCAACAACAAGATAACCACGTTATTATGACCGGCCCAGCAGAAACTGTTTTTAAAGGAGAAATTGATTACTAAAAATGGTTGATTTTTCCCCAATTTATACTTCCAGACTATCACCTTTGCAAACTCAAGAATTAAGAGATAGAAAACAACAAGCTGAAATAGATAATGATTATCTACGTCGACTAGCCTTGTTAAAAGAACTGCGCGAAGATGGTGTAACTCTGAGAATAACACCTCCTCTGCCAACGGAAATTACTAAAAAAGAAATAGAACGAGCAAAAAAAGAAGGCAAGATAAAATTAGCTACGGCTTTAGAAGAAAGACAAAAAACTTTTAAATTAGAACCGAAAACAAAAGAAAGTTTTATTAATAGAAGCAACCAACTTTCTGCAGAACAATCTGATATAAGAATGGCATCAGCCGCTTCTTATATCGAAATCAATCCAAAAACACACGAACTAAAAAAAGTGGTTAAATTAACAGGAGATCAATTTGATATTCAAAAAACTGATGAAAGAGTTAAATCTTTTGTAGAATCAAAACTAGCGGAAAAACCTGTATTTGAAGTAAAACCATTAGAAGTAGCACATGGTAGAGAAATATTATCTGAAACAGAAAGAGCTCTGGAAAATCTTGCTCATCGTTTTACCAAGAAATGCATTTCCCTATTTTCTGATGATAAAAGAATAATTTTAAGTTCATCAGGAGTTGCTACAGATAAAGATTTAACTCGTTTAAGAACTGAATTAACTGATTTACAAAAATTCAAATCGGAAACTGAGGTAGAAAAAGCTATTTTAAGGTGGCAATCCGAGGTTAAAACTAAAATTGGACAAGCTAGAAATCCATCAGAAGATAGTATTAAACATATCATATTAAATAACCCTTTTTCAAAAAAACTGGCTTGGGGAATTTACTTGAATAGGCTCAATAGCAGAGCTCTACCAGATGAAATCGGTACAATGAAAATAATTATTTCTCCGGGTAATCATCGTACAAAAATAAGATCAATTGCCAGGTCTTTTTTCAATTACGCAGGACTTCTTAATTCCAGAACTATAATAATTGCACCAAATATAAGTGCGGATTGGCTTAGACCGAGTTTAAGGTCTTTTGAAACTGCCCCGGCTGTTTCACTGACTAAAAAAGACAGCCGCCATTTACATAGCCAAATACATGGTATTGAAAAAGGACGTCCTGCAGATGTACCTGGTTTAAGAACAACGTTCCCTTACTCCGGTTTAGGAAGAGCAGACCTAAAAATTGCAGATGAAGAATTAAAAGCTAATCCTAATTTGCCTACAAAAAAAAGAATTCATAAATTATCGGATGCGGCCTTAACCGACTCTCATTGTGCTGAGCCAAATACTTTGATTACAGGTTTAATGCAACCTAGAGTTATGCCACATCATTTATCTGCAAAACAATTAACAACAAATACTACAGAAAAAAAAGGAGCTACTGCTTTATGCGGAAATTGTAAATTAACTATTCCTAGATTGTACGGATATGGAGCTAGATATCAAAGAGCAGGTCTTGATTTTCGCGCTTTAACCAGTTATTCTCAAAGACTAGTCTATTCAAGATTTATGAGAAGTTATCAAGTACTTAATCCAGGATTAGCTTAAAGAGAAAGGAGAAAGATTATGAAACTAACCGAAAAAATTAAAAACATACCACCATATCTTTTTGCAGAAATTGATAAAAGAAAAGCAGCTGCTAAAGCCAAAGGTATAGATATTATTGATCTTGGTATTGGTGATCCGGATTTACCAACCCCTAATTACATTATTGAAGAAATGGTGAGAGCTTTACATGATCCTGCCACCCACAACTACCCCCCTTACGAAGGTATTTTACCTTTTAGGCAAGCAGTAGCAGATTGGTATTTAGACCGCTTTAAAGTAAATTTAGATCCTAATACCGAAGTAATTTCTTTAATTGGTTCCAAAGAAGGAATTGCGCATGCTTTTCTTACTTTTTTAGATCCAGGTGATACAGCTTTAATGACTGATCCAGGATATCCGGTTTATAAAGTTGCTACCATTATGGCTAACGGAATACCGTATTTATTGCCTATAAACGAGGCTAATAATTACGAAATTGACTTTGAAAATATCCCCCCGGAAGTTGCTAAAAACGCTAATATTTTATTCGTAAATTACCCTAATAACCCAACAGCCGCTACTGCCATTGATGAATATTTAGAACGCTTAATTGCTTGGGGTATTAAAACCGATACTTTAATTTGTATGGATTTAGCTTATTCCGAAGTTTATTATGATGATTACAAACCAAGAAGCATCTTAGAATTTAAAGATGCCAAAAAAATTGCTATTGAATTTCACTCTCTTTCTAAAACTTTTAACATGACCGGTTGGCGTATTGGTATGGCAGTTGGCAATAAAGAAGCTGTTCAAGCGCTTGGAAAAATCAAAACCAATATTGATTCCGGAATCTTTAAAGCAATCCAATTAGCAGGTATTAAAGCTTTTTCACAATATAAAGAAATTACGGCTAAACACAATCAAATTATGCAAGCTAGAAGAGATATTTTAGTGGATGGGTTAAATAGCAACGGTTGGCAAATTAAAAAGCCAAAAGCTACTTTTTATGTTTGGTCAAAAATACCTGCACCATATACAAAATCAACCGATTTTGCCATAGATCTTTTGGAAAAAACCGGAGTTCTAGTAGTACCTGGAGTTGGTTACGGAATTAATGGAGAAGGTTATTTTAGAATGTCAATTACAACTAAAGAAGCTAGATTAACAGAGGCAGTACAAAGGATTAAGAACTTCAGATGATGGGGTTTAAGGGGCGGAGCCCCTTAGAAAATAATTCTTCTGTATCTCACTTTTTTTGCGGAGCAAAAATATGAGATACACCCTAATCGGTTATTACGGTTTCAACAACGCCGGAGATGAAATCCTGCTGTATAAAAGCATTCAATTAATTATCAAAACTGATCCTTCGGCTCATTTTAATATTCTCTATAATAATCCGCAAAATATTAAGCCTGCTAAAATTGCTTTACCGGTAAATCAATACAATTTAATAAATAGATGGTCAAAAAAAGAAATATTTACTGCCATTAGAAAAAGTGACAAAGTTGTATTTGCCGGCGGAGGTCTTTTTCAAGATACCACTTCTGCTAAGAGTTTTCTTTATTATTTTGGGTTAATGACCTTAAGTATTTCGCTTGGAAAAAAAGTTTATTTTCTTTCTCAAGGTATTGGACCAATTAGGCGAATATACTTAAAAAAACCTTTTCAAGCCATGCTTAAACTGGTTAAAAACATTTCAGTAAGAGATCAATTTTCTTATGATTTTCTAATAAACCTAAAATATCCTAAAAAACGTTTATTTTTAGCCAGTGATTTAGCCTTTTACGTAGACAAGCTACCAAATAGTATCTTTGATAAAAACGGCGCTATTGGCATTTCTTTTCGCCCTACAGATATTTCAGGCAGTAATTTACAAATTTTAGAACAATTCTTGATGAATTTAAAGGAACCGGAAAAAGTTTTTTTTCATCTGCAAATACCGGATGATTATTGCGCTTTTAAGGAGTTTTGTAGTATTCCTATTAAATCTACTTATGAATTAGAGCAATATCTTAAAGAAACTAAACCCATTAATGAAAATCTTAAACTGGTGATTGGCATGAGGTACCATTCTCTGGTTTATGCTGGGTTAATGCAAGTGCCTTTTTTGGCTTTAGGATACGATCAAAAAGTAATTAATTTGGCAATAGATTTAGGACAAGAGTATATTGATTTACGTAAGCCAATATTGTTGAAAGAATTTATAGATAAATACGATAAAATTTCTAATAATCTGGGCGAATATCAAAAAAAGCTAACTAGTGCTATGGAACAGATTTTGGAATTAGCTAAAATTAACGAAAGAATTTTCCAATGTTAAAAAATTAGTTGTTATAAAATTTTATATCTCTTAAAATAGCAATAGTGTTAATCGCATTTTTGTATAGGCTTAAATAAATTTCTCAAAGAAAAGGAGTGTATAATGAGTTACAAAGTAAATTTAACAGAAAATGAAATTCCTCGTGAATGGTACAATCTAGCGGCGGATATAAAATGTTTACCTCCTGTTGATGGTAATGGGCAACCTATAACTCCAGATAGTTTAGCTCCTGTTTTTCCTATGAATTTAATTGAACAAGAAGTAAGTCAAGAAAGATGGATTAAAATACCAGAAGGTGTAATGGATTTATTAGTACGTTTAAGACCTACTCCTTTAATTAGAGCTAAATATTTAGAGGATTATCTTGATACTCCTGCTAGAATATATTTTAAAAATGAAAGTGTTTCACCAGCTGGGAGCCATAAAACAAATACTGCAGTTGTTCAAGCTTGGTATAATAAGGAATTTGGAATTAAAAAATTAACTACCGAAACTGGAGCTGGACAGTGGGGTAGTGCATTAAGTTATAGTTGTGCTTTAGTTGGTTTAGAATGTAAAATTTTTATGGTTAAAGTTAGTTTTAATCATAAACCTTTTCGTAAAACCTTAATGCAAATCTGGGGAGGTAATTGTGTTGCTAGCCCAAGTCAAGAAACTAATTTTGGCAGAAAAGTTTTGGCGGAAATTCCAGATTGTCCTGGTAGTTTAGGTATTGCAATAAGTGAGGCTATTGAAGAAGCTGTAACCGATCCAGCTGGGAAAACACGTTATTCGCTAGGCAGTGTATTAAATCATGTAATGTTGCATCAAACTATAATTGGGTTAGAAGCTAAGAAACAATTAGTTAAATTTGGTGAGAAAAAAGTAGATACAATTATTGGCTGTGTTGGTGGTGGCAGTAATTTTGCGGGTTTAGCTTTCCCTTTTATTTACGATAAAATTAATGGTGCTAATATTGAAATTATCCCGGTAGAGCCAAAATCTTGTCCAACCATGACTAAAGCGCCGTTTGTTTACGATCACGGTGATACCGCACGTATGACACCTTTATTACCAATGCACTCTTTAGGGCATGCTTTTGTTCCACCAGCAATACATGCTGGTGGGTTAAGATATCACGGAATAGCACCATTAGTAAGTCAAATTATAAATCAAAAGTTAGTTAAACCTCGAGCAATTGATCAGCTTGATTGTTTTAGTGCGGCTATAACGTTTGCAAGAACCGAAGGTATTGTTGTAGCGCCTGAAACTAGTCATGCAATAGCCGCTGTAATTCAAGAAGCTAATAAAGCTAAAGCCGAAGGTAAAGAAAAAGTAATTATTTTTAATTTATCAGGACATGGTTTATTAGATTTAAAAGGTTACGAAGATTATTTTAATAATAAGCTGGAGAATAATGAGCTTTCTGATGACATAATTCAAGAATCCTTAAAGTCTTTAGCCGGATTTCCTAATCCATAATGAAAACTATAAACCTATTTAATTTTAATTTTGCTAATTTAACTTATCCAGAAGTTTTAAAAGCAATAGATAAACTGCTAAAAGAAAAGAGTTTTCATTATTTTATTACTATGAACCCGGAAATTTTACTTAATGCTCGAAAAGATGTTGAAATTCAAAATATAATCCAAAAGGCAGACTATATCTTTGCCGATGGTATGGGAATTGTGCTTGGTTCAATAATTATTAAACAAAAAAAATTAAAAAAGATTACCGGTTCAGATTTAACCCCAATGCTTTTAGAGCAAGGTAAATACTCTTTCTATTTACTTGGCAGCAAGCCTGAAGTTATTCAAAAAGCAGTTGAAAATATCAAAATAACTTATCCAAAATCAAAAATTCTTGGCTTCAATGACGGTTATTTTAAGCCGGAAGTTGAAAAAGAAATAATTAGCGAAATTAAAAAATTAAAACCAGATTTTATCCTTCTCGGTTTAGGTTCACCAAAGCAAGATTATTTTCTGCAAAAATTACAGAATGAACTTGATCATGGTATTGGCATAGGTATTGGCGGAGTATTTGAAATTTTCGCCGGCGAGAAAAAACGTTCACCAAAGTTACTGCAAAAAATTGGTTTGGAATGGGTGTACCGCGGAATTATTGACCCAAAAAGAATTAAACGATGGGTATTTATTCCGAAATATTTTAAACTAATTTTGCGAGAATTTTTTAGTTAATATTATAACTATGTGTTAAATTATTATGAACCCACCCGAAAAGTTGAATTTGATTCTAATTTGCTTTATGATATGATTAATCTAAACTTGTTCTTTTTAAGAAGCAACATTTTCTGTAACTAAACAATAAAACTGACCAATAAAAAAATATGTTAATGAACGAACAAATAAAAAATATATTATCTAACCAAACCAAGCTACATCAGCTGAAGGAGTTTCTTTGACCTTGCTCATAAAAAAGAGCAAATAGAGAATTTGGAAAAAGAAGTCCTAGAACCCAGCTTTTGGGAACAAAATACTGAACAAGAAAAGATTTTCCGAAAATTAAATACGCTTAAAAATGAAATTCAAGAATTTGATGATTTAGCTAAGTTAATTGACGATACCGTTTGTTTGGCTGAATTACTTGCAGAAACCGAAGATCAAGAAATGCTAGATGAATTTACCAAAAATAGCTCAGATATTGAAAAAAAGCTTAATGAATTGGAACTAAAAACCTATTTAAACGGTAAATTTGATCAAGGTAATTGTATTTTTACAATTAATGCAGGTGCTGGCGGTACGGATGCTCAAGATTGGACAGAAATACTTTTTCGAATGTATACCCGCTGGTTAGATAAAAAAGGCTTTATTTATGAAATAGTTGAATCTACTTTAGGTGAAGAAGCGGGTATTAAATCCGTAACTTTAATTGTTAGCGGACCATTTGCTTACGGTTATTTGAAAAATGAAGTTGGGGTACATCGTTTAGTACGACTTTCTCCGTTTAACGCTAATGCAAAACGGCATACTTCTTTCTCGGCTGTTGATGTTATCCCTCAAATACCTGAGGGTTATCGCGATATCGAAATTGATACTAAAGACCTTAAAATCGATACCTACAGAGCCAGCGGGGCAGGTGGACAACACGTAAATAAAACCGAATCTGCTATCAGAATAACGCATTTACCTACCGGGTTAGTAGCACAATCGCAAAATTCTCGTTCACAAACAGCTAATAAGGAAACGGCTATGCAAATTCTTAAATCAAGGTTAATGCAGAAATTAGAAGCACAGCATTTGGAACAAGTAAAAGATTTGCGTTCTGATGATAAAGATATTGCTTGGGGTAACCAAATACGTTCTTATGTGTATCATCCATATAAACTAGTTAAAGATTTGCGAACTAATTATGAAACGTCCGATTTACAAAAAGTGATGGATGGAGATTTAGATCCTTTTATTATGGCATTCTTAAAAAACCAGACCT
Organism: uncultured Candidatus Marinamargulisbacteria bacterium; assembly: GCA_964521915.1. GTDB lineage: Bacteria > Margulisbacteria > Marinamargulisbacteria > CAZFTP01 > CAZFTP01 > CAZFTP01. The sequence continues at coordinate 74,875 of CAZFTP010000006.1, read as the reverse complement.
TTTAAAATTTTAAAAATTTTGTTAATTTATAACCACTTTATGTTTAAAAATAAGTTCATCAATTTTTTTCTTCTTCTTATTTTTATTAGTTCTTTAGCAGTTGCTGTCAAAACTGTTTTATATCGAATTAATTACGAAAAAACCAATAAATATTTTTATACAGCTATATCTTTAGGGCAGATCAAAAAAATAGCAACTCAAGGTGTTGTTAAACAAAATTTACTATTTTCTAAATTAAAAAGTATCGGCATAAACGCAATAGCCTTAGAAGAAGATAATATTGAAGATTTAGCCTATCAAGGTAAATTAAGTTATTTTTTAGGTTCTGAAATTATTAATGGCTTAAGAGTAGGGCACTTTAATATTTTCAAAAAATATCAAAAACAAGTTAAGCCAGAATATGTTTATTTAATAATCCCAGATAAAACTTTATTCAAACGGGTTTTAATATTTTTAAAAACAGATTTAGGCACTAAAAATGTTATAGTTTTGAATAATAATTTAATAGGCGTAGCTGACGATTTAATTGATCTAAAAAGTATTGGTCTTGGCTTTGATATAAATTCCGCAAATTTTCTTCACCAAGTAGGGTTTGAGGTTCTTCTCAGACCAACTAATAGTTTAAGAATTAATCAAAATATTATTAATTTAAAATTTGAATATTTTAAACTCATGCCATACGCTAAAATATTAATTTTTAAAGGAGATACGGCTTTAGGTTATCCGCAAAAATTTAAGTTAGTTAGCAAAAGAATCAAAAAAGATAATTTTAAAATTGGGTATGTTGAGTTTTTTGATCAATTAGGTATAAAAAATTTAATTAGAAATACACCTTCAAATATTATTAGGGTACATAGCATACCGGAAGAAGAAATGAAAAATATGAGTCTGGAAAAAGCTGTTCAACGTTATCAGCGAGCGGTTAGGGAGCGTAACATGCGGATAATTCTTCTATATCCGTTTCTCAGTAACCCGAAAGGTGAAAATATTTTAGATTATAATTTGAAATATTTTGAGTTAGTAGTAAATAAAATAACTAAAAGTCATGGACTTAGTTCTAAAAATGATAAAATAAATAATTATCATAATATTAGAATTAGAGGTATTTTCATCTTAAGCTTGGGTTTATTAATAGTATTTCTTTACTTTAGTAATTTTTTTCTGAAATTAAACTATGTTACTGCTGGAATAATTAGTCTTCTTTATATAAGCACGTTTTTTATCTTGCTTATTTTTTCCAAATTAATTTTATGGCAACAATTATCTGCGCTTTTGGCGGGTATTATTTTTCCGGTATTAAGTTTGATAATAACTTTTCCCAAAGATAATAATAAAAGAAATGGTTTATTCTTTTTAGTTCAGGTTTTTCTGGTTTTATTAATTGGCATTTTATTTATTGTTAGTTTTTTAAGTAATGCTTTATTTATTAATGGTGCTTTGATATTTTTGGGGATAAAGATAACTTTTGTCTTGCCCTTAATTTTATTAATGTACTATTTTTATTTTAGTTCACAAGATCTAAGTTTTATTTATTATAAAACGAAAAAAGTTTTATTTTCCGCAGTTAAGAATTATTATCTTATAATTATTTTATTTTTAATGGCTTTTATAGCAATATATTTAATTAGAAGCGGTAATTTTTTTGCAGGCAAAGTACCTTCTGTTGAACAAGAAAGTAGACATTTATTAGAACAAATATTTGGATATCGTCCTAGAACTAAAGAGTTTTTAATTGGTTGGCCAATTTTATTCCTCACATTTTATTTTCGTGAATTTCTATCTAAAAAAGGGTGGTTATGGTTAGGGATTATTTTAGGAGGAGTTGCTGTAACTTCGGTAATTAATACTTTTTCGCATGTTTATACACCGTTCAATGTTTCTTTATATCGGGTGATTTTAGGCTTAGTTTTAGGTTATTTTATTGGATTATTTTTTTTAATATTACTTAAACTTTTATTTTTTATTATTTCTTATGGAAAAATCATTGTTGCTCAAGCAAAAAAATAACATTTTACATGAATGTCAAAAACAAATAGACCTCAGATTTAAAAATCAAGATTTGTTATTTCAGGCATTATCACATAGTTCATCAACAAATAATAAATTATTAAATAATGAACGTTTAGAATTTTTTGGCGATGCTGTACTAAAACTAATAATTTCTCAATATTTATTTGAAAAATACCCTCTTTTGCTGGAAGGCGATTTAACTAAGATTCGTAGTCAAATTGTTGCAGACAAAAATTTGGCTGATTTAGCTAAAAAGATTAACTTAGGTCAGTTTTTATTTTTATCTTCAAGTGAAAATAAAACTAATGGCAGGTTAAAGGAATCAAATTTAGCTAATGCTTTTGAAGCCTTATTAGGCGCTTATTATTTAGATCAAGGGTTAAAAAAGGTACAATTATTTCTCTGTAAATTGATCAATTTACATCAGGAAAATTTTCAAAAGGAAAATGCTAGGTTAGATTATAAATCTCGTTTACAAGAAATACTGCAACAAAAAAAATTAGATTTACCTCAATATAGAATTATTAAAGAAGATGGACCTGATCATGAAAAAATATTTCATGTTTTATTAGAAATTGAGCATAATAATAAAATACATCAAGTTGAAGGTTTAGGGTCTAGCAAAAAAGAAGCTGAACAAAATACTGCTCAAAAGGCGCTATCGTTATTATTTAAAATGTAATATAATATAAAAAAATTTGTGCAAATGATGGTTAGCAAAGACCGGAATTGTTAAGCCTGAGGCTTAACACCACACTGACAGGTGAAAATCCGGGTTTATGGGACGGATTCCCTAAAAAAATAAAATTTGTAATAATAATGGAAGGTATTTATGAAAAAAAGTTTTATTTTGGTTTTACTAAGCTTAATTATATTTTTATCTGCGTGTACTAATAATGTTGCAGTACGTAATGGTAAAGTGAATGAGCCAGAAAAAATTAAAGTTAAAGTAATGAAAATTGAGCCTCAAATATTTGTTTCTGTTATAAAACTAGTTAGTGATACCATGGCTAATCAAGATCTAGATTTAAGCTCACAAGTTGGCGGTATTATTGAATTTGCACCTTATGAAGTTGGCGATTATGTCACAAAAGGGCAAGTTATTTTAAAAGTTGATAGCAGGATGGCAGAAAAAAGATATTTACAAGCAAAATATGCTTATGATGTTTTAAAAGCTACTTTTCAACGACAAACTTTGTTGTTTAAAGATAATATGATTGCTACTCAAAATTATGAAACTATTTTTTCTCAGTTTAAATCTAGTGAAGCCGCTTTAGCTATTGCAAAATTAAGTTATGATAATTCTGTAATTAAGGCGCCTGTAAGTGGTTTTATTACTGCAAGAAATTTTGATGTTGGGGAAATGTGTGCACCGGGGATACCTGTTTATAACCTAGTTAATTTAGAGCAAATTAAGGTTAATGTGAGTTTGACAGAGGCAGATTATATTAAAATTAAAGATTCGCAGGTAATAGTTAATATACCAAGTATTAATAAAACTTTTAATGGTAAAATTTTTGCTAAAAGTTCTAAGGCAGATTTAAAAACGAAAACTTTTTTAGTTACAATTATTTTTACAAATCAAGACCATTTAGTTAAATCTGGCATGATGGCAGAAGTAACATTTTTTAATAAAAAATATCCCTCTGCAATTGTAATTCGTTATGATTATGTAATCGATCAAGGTCCAGAACAATTTGTGGCTATTGTAAAAAATGGTAAAGCTGTTCTTACACCTGTAGTTTTAGGCGAACGTCAAAATAAAAATGTCCGTATAATTTCTGGGCTTAATGCTGGAGATTTATTAGTTATTGAAGGGCAATATTTATTAGAAAACGGACAACCGGTTGAGGCTGTATTTTAGAAAATGTTAAAAAATAAAAAAAATTTTATTTTAACGCAATTTGCTTTAAGAAATAAAACTTCATTTTTAGTTCTGGCTGTACTTATTACAATTTTAGGCATAATTTCTTTTATTCAATTACCTAAAGAAGATATGCCAGATATTAAATTTCCTTATATTTTTGTCAATACAATCTATCCCGGTACATCTCCGGAAGATATCGAATTATTAATTACTAAGCCAATTGAGCGTGAATTAAAATCTGTTTCTGATGTTAAAACTGTAAAATCATATTCACAGGAAAATTATTCCTTAATTTTTTTAGAATTTAACCCTAATGTAAATATTAATGTTGCGTTACAAAAGGTACGTGATGCTGTAAACACGGCAAAAGCAGATTTACCCGCAGAAGTTAAAGACCCAACAGTTGCAGAGTTAAGTTTTGATAAAATACCGGTAATGACCATTAATTTATCAGGACCATACAGTTTGGTTAAATTAAAGAATTGGGCAGAGAAAATTCAAGATAAAATAGATGGTGTTTCCGGTGTATTAGATACAGAAATTGTCGGTGGTTTAGATAAAGAGGTTAGAGTTTTAGTTGATATTTGGAGTTTAAATCAATATAAACTTTCTTTAAATGATGTGGTAAGTCTTATTGGTAAAGAAAACATCACAATTCCCGGAGGTATTGTCAAAGTTGGTGATTTTCAATATTTATTGCGGGTTCCCGGTAAATTTGATGATTTTAGTGAATTAGGTAATCTGGTTTTAAAATCAGAAAATAATTCCACCATTTATATTCATAACATTGCTAAACCTGTTTTTGGTTATAAAGAAGATGCTAGTGTAGCCAGATATAACCAAATTACCAGTGTAAGTATTCAGGTAATGCGAAAATCTGGTGAAAATATTATTGATCTTTCTACTAGAGTACAAAAAGAAGTAAAAAAAATACAAAAAGATTTACCAAGTAATATAAAAATAAATATTATTGGAGATCGATCAGAATTTATTGTCAGTATGCTTAATGAATTAATTAATACTATTATTACCGGGATAATACTGGTTTGTTTAATTTTATTATTTTTTATGGGTACCAGAAACGCTATTTTTGTTTCAATTGCCATACCTATTTCCATGTTTATTACTTTCATTATTATTCGTTATGTTGGTTATTCTTTAAACATGGTTGTTTTGTTTAGTTTAATTTTGGTGTCAGGTCGTTTAGTAGATGATGCTATTGTGGTTGTTGAAAATATTTTCAGGCATCAACAAGAAGGGGAAACACCGCAAGATGCCGCGAATCATGCAACAGCGGAGGTTATTTGGCCGGTAATTGCTTCTACTTGTACTACTTTATCTGCTTTTGTTCCTTTATTATTTTGGCCAGGAATAATGGGTGAATTCATGAAATATTTACCACAGGTATTTATGGTAGCTATGGCGGCATCTTTATTTGTAGCGGCTTTTATTAGCCCGATTTTTTGTGCTCTATTTATGAGGGTAAAGAAAAGTCAGTTAAAAACCGGTGTTAATGCTAATAAAAAAAGTTTTGTTATTGTTTACTATGAAAAATTATTGCGTAGTTTAATAGATGAAAAAGAAAATCTACCTCCTAAAAAATCACGTATTTTCGTTAATGTTTTATTATTGAGTTTAATTTTTATTGCTTTATTTATTTTTGCAAAGTTTGGCACTGGTATTGAATATGCTTTACATTTAAATTTTAAAGATAGTTTAATTAAAATTTTAGATCATTTTGGTTTAACTATTTTCCTTTTAGTTTTTGGTTTTGGTACTTTATATTTGCTTATTTCCAAAACAAATTCTTCAGAGAAAGTAAATTATGCAAGATTTAAAAAGCTTGGTTTTATTTTAATAGGAATACTATTAATTATTTCCTTACCATTTTTAGATTGTTTCAGCCAAACAATCAAAATTCCTTTACCAGTAGGTATTATTAGATTATTAATGGGACTATTAATAATCTGGGCCTATTTCAAATTAATTAGGTTTTTTGTGAAGTACAGTGCTTCTGGAGTAAGGAGAAGCTTATTATTACACGCAGTGATGGCCTTATTTTTTGGTATTATTCTTACTTTTGCTAATGTTGATATTATGCTGTTTCCTAAAACTACCCCAAGTAGCGCTAATATTACAATTGAATTACCAAAGGGTTCTCAAATCAGTAAAACCGATGAAATTGCAATTCGGGTTGAAGCTATAGTTCAAAAATATTTAACTCATCAGCCAAGTAATATTAAACAATATGTTAGCTCAATTGGTTCTACTGGTAATTGGCAAACCGGTTCAAAAGACCAATTAAATATGGCTAGTATTCAAATAGATTTTCATAAAAGCGAAGATATTAGAAAAATTGCTAAAAAATATCATACTACATCCAGAAAAATCTCACCGTTTAAAACTATTGAACAAATTAGAAAAGAATTAAAAAATATTACTGGAGCAAAAATAACGGTTCAAGAAGATGAGCACGGACCACCTACTGGTAGAGCGGTTTTAGTTGAATTAAGCGGTGAAAAGCTAGAAGTATTAAAAGCGTTAACTGATAAAGTAAAAAAAATAGTTGCTGAAGAAGAAGGTGTTGTTAATTTAACTGATTCTCAAAGTGCTGGAGGACCAGAATTACAAATCATTATTGATCGTGAAAAAGCGGCTCAATTAGGAATTAATACCGCCTTATTAGCCGGTAATTTAAGAACCGCTATTAATGGTACAAAGGCTTCAATATTACGTAGAGATGATGAAGATAAGGAAATTGAAATTAATGTTAAATTAAATAGTGAACAAAGAGATAATTATAACACTTTAAGATATTTACCAATTCCAACTATGAAGAGTACAACTATCCCATTATCTGAAATTGCTATTATTAAACCTGCTAGCGGTTATGGCTCGATTATGCACGTTGATTTTAAACGCGTTGTAAACATTGAAGCAGATGTTTCCAAAGAATCCAAAAGAACCCCGCAAGCTGTTATTAATGGGATCAAAAGCAGGCTGGCAAAATCTGGTATTCGTTTACCAAATAATTACACATTAACGTTTAAAGGTCAGCAGGAAGAACAAGCAAAATCTACCAAATTTTTAGCTGAATCCTTTATGATAGCCATATTTTTAATTGCGTTAGTATTGGTTTCTGAATTCAATTCTATTGTTTTACCTTTAATTATTCTGTTTACAGTAACCTTATCAATAATTGGAGTTGGTATTGGTATTTTTCTTGGGTCTTTAATTTTTCGGGGAACATGGGAGATTGCGCCTTTTGTTATTATTATGACAGGTGTAGGTATTGTTACCTTAGCTGGTATTGTAGTTAATAATGCCATTATTTTATTAGATTATGCAATCCAACTAAGAAAAGACGGCTTTTCTAAAGCAGAAGCTATAATTAAAGCCGGTACAACTAGGTTTAGACCCGTATTATTAACTGCAAGTACAACAATTTTGGGTTTAGTACCCATGGCTAGCGGTATATCTTTAGATTTTACGCAAAGGATTTTTTTGGTAATACCCACCATTATTTTTGAATCTGAATCAAGCCAGTTTTGGGCGCCTTTAGCTGATGCAGTAATTTTCGGCTTAACTTTTGCTACTATTTTAACTTTGGTAGTTGTTCCGGTTTGTTATTATATTTTAGCTAAAAACGATTAGATTTTTTGCCAATTATTTAAAATTAATAAACCATTTTTAATTTCATAGGTTTTTTTTAGTATTACCCTGAATTTGTTTTTAATTATACCTACGGAAAAAATTTCAGTATTTGTTTTGAATAAAATAATTTTCCCATCCAAATTATGGTTTAATTCAAAACCTTGGTTAAGATTTTGATATATCCATAATTTAGGCTTTGTTTTTGATATGGTAATTACTGGCATTTTATCAAAATATTTAGGTAGAATATTTAACCCAGATTCTGCCAAATAATAAGCTTTAGTATACTGTATTCTGTCAAAAATCGATTTTCCCTGAATTAAGGTGAGATAACTTAAGCCTGAAATTACAATTAATAAAACCGAAATAAAAATTAGTATTACGATTAAAATAGAGCCGTTTTTATTTTCCATTTGGCAAAAAAATATTTAATTGATTATTTTTAAAATCAGATGCAATTCTTAAAATAATTATGGCGTTGTTTTTTTCAGTATTAAAACTATTAATTTTTACGGTATTATTTAATATTAAAGTATTATTGTTATATTTTCTTTTGATCTTATTATTTTCCAGGATATAAGTAATTTTTTCATTAGCCTGATTATAAAAATAAAATCCATTATTAATTAATATTAAAGATACAGCCTGTTTTAAATCATTAGTTATAAAATTAGTTAAAAAGGCAGTTTCATCATTTTTCTGAATAATATCAATAGTTTTAAAACATTTATTTTCCAGATTTAAAAATGAGGTGAAAATAATGGGTAAAATTAGAATAAATACAGCAAGGGCTATGATAATTTCCAGTAAGATAAAACCTTTATTATTATTCATATTTTAGTAATTCAATTTTGTTATTTTTATTAATTTTAATCTCAATTTTTCGAATGTTATCTTCCCAGAAATAGATATTCTGAGTAGGCGAGATAACATCATTTAAATTATTTTCTGCTATATTTTTAGCAAATTCTAAATCTTTAATGGTTTTATTAATTTTTATAATTTTTTGAGAATTTGCTTTTAAAAAATAGGCGCTGGCAGTAAGAAAAATAATGAAAATTGTTATGCCAACTATTAATTCAAGAAGAATAAAGCCTTTGTTAGTCAACAGCGCTTTTTAAAGAAATTTTACCATATCCAACTGATAAAGAAATAATTTTCTTGGCATATTTATTTGATAAAATTATACTACCGCTAGCTAAAGCATTTCCCGAACCGGCTTTAAAGCCCAACGATTCATTATTAAGAGAAATTTTTAAAGATGCGGGAATGACAATTTTTCTTACAATTTGGTTATCTATAAAAAGGTATAAAATATTATCCTTAATTATAATTTTTATATCATTATCAGTTGACATAGCGAGATGTTGACCATAATAAAGTGTTTTCAAAATTTTGTGGGCAGTAACATTCAAATCATGTTTATGAATAATATTAAAAAAAGTAATTAAACCAATATTGAGAATAATCATTACAATACAAAAGTAAATTAGTAATTGTAATAAAGTAAAACCATGGTTATTTTTCATTAGTTATATTGTAATATAAAAATAAAAAAAATAATATACTTCCTGTATTCTTTTTTAGTTCTCAATTATAATTTAAACATGCAATTAGTTGAGGTATTAATTTTTAGAGCAGTAAATAGTTTTTTTACCTATCAAATTCCTGAAAAATTAACAGGAATCAAAATAGGGACATGGGTAGAAGTACCCTTAGGAAAACAGCAAATCCAAGGAATTGTTGTTCGTGAATTCGAGACACAAGGGTATGCGGGCATATCTGTAGAGAAACCCGTCTTTGAACAATCCGTACCAAGCGTAAAGATCAAATTCATCAATAAAATTATTAACAATAGACCGATCATTCCTATTGAATTGATAAAGGTGATAAATTTTTTAATTACCGAGTATTTGGTTAATCCGTATAAGGCTTTTCAAATTGTTGTTGGCGATAAGAAATTAAGAGAAATATCATTAAATACAAAAATAGTAAAAATTGTCGAACCTAATTATCCCCTTACTGAGGAGCAAAAAAACGCAATAAATACTATAGTTAATTCCCCTAAAAATAAATTTTTACTGTTTGGAGTAACTGCTAGTGGTAAGACTGAAGTATATATTCAAGTTATCATGAAAATGCTTACTGAAAATAAGACTGCATTATTACTTGTACCTGAAATTGCTTTAACTCCGCAAAATAGACGTATTTTTAAACAGCGTTTTGGAGATATAGTTTCTGTTATACATTCTGGCTTAACTAAAAAGAATAAAGAAATAGAATGGAATAAAATTTATCAGGGAGTAGCAAAAATTGTTATTGGTCCTAGGTCTGCTATTTTCTCGCCTTTAAAAAACATTGGGGTTATTATAATTGATGAAGAGCATGAACCTTCTTATAAACAAGAAAATCATCCACGCTATTTTTTACATTCTATAGCTGATTTTTTAGCGGGAATTCATCAAGCAAAATTGATTTTAGGCTCTGCTACGCCTGCTATTGAAACTTATTTCCAAATTAAAAATAATGAAAAAGCAGAAATCATTAATCTTAAAAAAAGAGTTTTTGATACAATTATGCCGCAAATAAAGATAATTGATCTCAAGCAGGAACGTTTTATGGGGAATAAAAATATTCTTTCACAAGAATTAGAAAATAGTATTCGTACTAATTTAGAAAAGAAAGAAAAGACGATTATTTTAATTAACCGTCGCGGTTATGCACCTTATATTTCTTGTAAGAAATGCGGACATGTTTTAGTTTGTCCGCAATGTAATCTAAGTTTTACTTTTCATAAAGATCAAAAATTTAGATGTCATAGATGTAATATTACTATTCCTATTACTCATTTTTGTCCTAAATGCAAGACACCTAGTTTGGCCTTTTCCGGGTTAGGAATACAAAAAATCGAATTAGAATTACAACGTATTTTTGAAAATATTAAAATTTACCGTTTAGATAGGGATGCAGTAAAATCTCAGAAAGAATTAGAATCAGTTCTTACTAATTTTGAGGTTGATGGAGATATTCTTCTAGGCACACAGTTAGTTGCTAAAGGGCATCATTTTCCTAATGTTACTTTAGTAGGTATTTTAGGTATAGATACTATTTTAAATTTACCAGATTATAAAGCACCAGAGCGGGTTTTTCAACTAATTACCCAGGTTGCAGGAAGAGCAGGCAGAGAACATAAACCTGGGTTAGTAATAGTTGAAACCTTACAAATAGAGCATCCTGCAATTCAATTAGCCGCTAGCTATAATTATTCTGAATTTTTGAAAAACGAGGTTGAGTTTCGAAAAACTTTAAATTACCCTCCTTTTTGTAATTTAATTAATTTATTGATTTCTTCAAAACAGAAAACGCAAGCATTAAATTATGCAAAAGACTTATCAGGGTATTTAAGAAAAAATTTCAATTTAATAACTAAAGCCGAAGATTTAATATTATTTGATGTTAAACCAGCTCCAATAGAAATGATCAATAGTTTTTATCGTTTTCAAATTATAATTAAAACTTCAACTAAATATCTTGAACAAATAAAGCAAATTTTGAAAAATTATAATAATAGAAATAATCAGGTAAGATTTATTATTGATTTTGAACCTAAAAGTTTACTTTAAAGTATTTATCTTTATATCGTTTTATATTAAAATAACGAATTGAGGTGTATTGATGATTAAAGTATTAGTTAATGGAGCAAGTGGTAGAATGGGGGCAGAAGTTGTCAAAGCTGTCTCTTTGGAAGAGGATTTAGAATTAGTAGGACAAGCTGATATTGATGATAAAATTGAAGATACTATATGGTTTAATCATCCGCAAGTTGTAGTAGATTTTACATCCCCAAAAGTTGTAAAGGAAAATATTATTCGGATTCTTAATTCAAAGTGTCATGCTGTAGTAGGTACAACCGGTTTATCTACAAAGGATTTAGCTGAAATTCATAATTTAGCACTTGAAAATGATTTAGGTGTTCTTGTTGCGCCTAATTTTGCGATTGGTGCGGTTTTAATGATGAAGGCCGTAGCAGAAGTTGCAAAATATATGCCAGCGGTTGAAATTATTGAGTATCATCATGAAAATAAGCTTGATGCTCCCAGTGGTACGGCGATAAAAACCGCAGAATTGATTAGTGAAAGTAATCCGGCTATTAATTCTTATTTAAATGCTAAAGAGACAACCATGATTATTAAAGGGGTACGTGGTGGTAATAAAAATAAAATTCCTATTCATTCTGTTCGTTTACCAGGTTTTATTGCATCACAAGAAGTTATCTTTGGGGGAAAGGGGCAAACTTTAACTATTAGGCATGATACAACATCAAGAGAGTCTTTCATGCCAGGGGTAATTTTAGCAATAAGAAAAGTTGTAAATCTTAAGGGTTTAATTTACGGTTTAGAAAATTTGTTGTAGGTTTGCATTTGAATTTTAAAGGAGTTATTAAAATGAAAAAATTTGTTGTAGCTGTAGTTGGAGCTACCGGCGTTGTTGGTAAAGAAATGATTGAAGTATTGGAAAAAAGAAAATTTCCGGTTGAAAAATTGGTTCCGCTTGCTTCCGAACGCTCGGTTGGCATGACACTAGCTTTTAATGAAGACATTATTGATATTGAAGTACTTAATGAAGATTCATTCAAAGGCGTAGATTTTGCTTTGTTTTCTGCTGGTTCCGAAATTTCTGAAAAATATGCACCTATAGCAGTAAAAAGCGGCGCAGTTGTTATTGATAATACTTCTTTTTTTCGGATGAAAGATGATATTCCTTTAGTTGTACCAGAAGTTAATGCACATGATCTTAAAAACCATAAAGGAATAATAGCTAATCCAAATTGTTCTACTGCACAATTAGTGGTTGTATTAAAACCTATTTATGATGCAGTTGGTATAAAAAGGGTTGTTATTGCTACTTATCAATCAGTATCCGGTGCGGGCAAAGAAGCCATGACTGAATTAGAGAATCAGTCTCGGGCTAATTTAAGTGGGCACGAATATCCGCCGAAAAAATTTCCCCAGCCAATAGCTTTTAATGTTATACCTCAAATTGATTCTTTTACTGACAATGGTTATACCAAAGAAGAGTTAAAAATGGTAAATGAAACTAAAAAAATTATGGGCGATAAAACTATACAGGTTACTGCTACCACTGTCAGAGTCCCGGTTTTCATTGGGCATAGTGAAGTGGTAAATATAGAAACTAAAGAAAAAATTACTGCGGAACAAGTTAAGAAAATATTGGAAAATGCACCAGGCGTTAAAGTAATTGATGATATAAAAAAAGGAATTTATCCTACTCCTCGGGTGTCGGCTGGGGTTGATGAGGTCTTGGTTGGTAGAATAAGAGAAGATATCTCTTTAGAAAATGGGATTGATTTATTCGTCGTTGCGGATAATTTAAGAAAAGGCGCGGCTTTAAATGCAGTACAAATTGCAGAGTGTTTAATTAAATCTTGAATTAGAGGAAAAAGATTTTTAATCTAAACGATATAACCAAACATTATCCTAAAGCATTACGAAAAAATACTGATATTGCTAAAGATTTACTTTGGAAAAATAAAGAATCTCAAGAATTACATTTTGAAAATCTTGTAAAGATAGCAGATTTAACAAATCAAAATATTTTAGATATTGGTAGTGGGGCAGGGTGTTTTCACTCATATTTAAGCCGGTATTTTACTGCTTTTGATTATGAAGGAATTGAAATTAATCCTTTATTTTTTGAATTTGCGCATAATATTTTACCGGACGTGAAATTTTTTAAACAAGATTTTTGTAGTACAGATTTTTTTAAAACCTATGATTATATTTTTGCCTCTGGTCCGTTTAATCATAGGCTTAGTGATAATATCAGGTACATTGAATTTGTGATTGAAAAAATGTGGTTATTAGCTAAAAAGGGCGTTGCTTTTAATTTATTAAGTGAAAATGCGCCACTTGATTACCGATTTTCAAAAGCTTTTTTTTATTATTCACCTAGTAAAATTTTGGAATTTTGTTTTAAATATACTAAAAAAGTTATGCTTAATCACAGTTATGCCAAACATGATTTTACTATTTTTATGTATAAGTAATTTTTTTTGGGGTCAAGAGGATAAAGTCTTTTTAAAAAATCCCTTCGTGTTTTGCCGGTTTTCTTGTAAAATATAAATAAGATGAAATTAACAATTATTGTTCCCGCATATAATGAAGAAAAAAAAATCAGTAAAACTTTAGAGAGTTTAAAGAGTCAGACATTTAAAGATTTTGAATTAATAGTAGTTGATAATAATAGTACAGATAAAACTAATGAAATTGCTAAAAAATTTACCGAAAATGTAGTAGTTGAAAAAGCAAAGGGTTATATAAATGCGGCAAATACCGGAGCAAAATTAGCTAAAGGCGATTTAATTGCTTTTTGTGATGCGGATAGTATTTATCCCAAAAATTGGGTAAAAAAAGTTTTAACTATTTTTGAAAAAAAACCTAATATTGTTGCTTTATATGGTACTTGTAATACCTATGATGCAAATTTCATCATGAATTTTTTTAGTTATTATTTTTTTACTGGGTTTTTATTAGTATCTCGTTTATTTGGGTTAGATAATACTTCTGGGTTTAATTTTATTATGAGAAAGAAAGAGTTTTTTGAGGTTAACGGGTTTGATCCTAATTACACTAAAATGAGCCCTGATATTTATTTAGGCGTAAAACTAAAATCAAAAGGTAAAGTATTATTGGCCCCAACCTTAAGAGTTTATTCTTCTTTTCGAAGATTTCAGCATGGCGGGGTTATTAAAACAACTTTATTTTTTCTTAAGAATTGGTGGCAATTTTTAAAAGGAGCTGGTCCTTCTGCTAGTTATGAAGAATATAATAAAGAAATAAGGTGATTATATGTTAATTAAAGGAAAAGAGAAAATAGTAGAAATTTTTAATATTGCTATTAAAGAAAACCAAAATATTATTATTTTTTTTAATAAAAAGGTTCTGCCGAATGTTTTACTAAATGTTTTTGGTTCGATTATTAAATTAACTAAAACTGAAATTGAATTAAAATTGGAGAATATTAATTTAGATCTTAACCAAGATAAAACCGATTATAAAGAAGGTTATTTTATTTTTAATTATGTCAGATATTCATTTGATCTTAAAATTAAAAAGGTTAAAGAAATTTCTGAACATAATTATGAAATAAGTTTTGCATTACCAACTAAAATTGATATGCGTCCGGTTAGAAGGCATGAACGGGTAAATAACAGTAAGCTGGATGATTTAAGTTTTGTTAAAGATGTTAGTATTTCTGGGATGTCAATAATTATTAACAAAACACAAAAATTCACTAAAGATCAGATAGTTAAGATAAAATTATTAATGCCTTTTAATACAGGGGCAACTTTTTTTTATACTGATTTAGAATTTCAAGCTAGAATAGCTAGAGTTGCTGAATTTGATAATAAGAGATTGTTATATGGTATAGAGTATCTCAAATTAAATTCATTAAAAGAAATGTTGCTTTATCACTTTATTATTGTAAGAAAAAACGAGGAATTATTTTCATTACATGAAATACCTCCAATTAAATTAAAAAACATGTCTGCTGTTAATATGTAATGAAAATTAATCTATTAACGCAAAACACCATTCAATTACAAGAGCACATTAAAAAAATAGGGTTACCTGCCTACAGTTGCCGGCAAATTTTAGATTGGATTTACAAAAGGCATCTAACAAGTTTTAATGAAATGACCAATATTTCTAATGAAAATAGATTGATTTTGGAACAGAAGTTTGATATCTCTATTTTCAAATCGTTTAAAAAATTAATTTCAAAAGATAATAATTGTGTTAAATATATTTTTGAATTAGCAGACAATAATTTAATTGAAACAGTATTATTAAGGGAACGTAATTATAATACGCTTTGTGTTTCAACCCAAGTTGGGTGTCCGGTTGGTTGTAAATTTTGCCAAACCGGTAAAAGATTTATTAGAAATTTAGAAGTTGATGAAATAATCAATGAGATATTATATGTATTAAGAGATAATGAAAAGATATCCCATTTAGTTTTTATGGGTATGGGGGAGCCATTTTTAAATTTCGCTAATTTTTTGAAGGCATATCAAATAATTATTGATCCGTTAGGTTTTGGTATTAGTAAGCGTAATATTACTGTTTCTACTATTGGTATTATTAATAATTTCAAAGAATTTTTAAAACTAAAAATACCTTTAAATATTGCTTTTTCAGTAGTTAGCCCTAATACTTTAAGGCGTTTAAATTTAACACCAATTGAAAAAACCAACCCATTTTTCGAATTTACTAAACTATTATTTGAATATACTAAAATATGCAATAGAAAAATAACTTTAGAATATACGTTATTAAAAAATTTGAATGATTCGGAACAAGAAATAGAGGAATTAATTAATTTAGCAAAATATCTTAAAGCTAAAATTAATTTAATAGAATATAACAAGATTCCTAATTTAGGTTTTAATGCAACCGATCGTTTGAAGATTAAAAAAATTAAAGAATTAATACAAAATCAGGGCATTAATGTGACGGTTAGGTTTAGAAAAGGTATTGACATTTTTGCTGGTTGCGGACAATTAGGCGGTAATAATGAGTAATTGGCAAGATTTAGGTATTTTGGTACCGGAAATTTTATTGCCAGATCCTAAAAAAATTAGTCTTAATTATTGGCCCATGATTGCTTGTGATCAATATACCTCTAACCCGCAATTTTGGCATGAACAAAGATCAATTGTTGGAAATAAAGCCTCAACATTAGATTTTTTTCTTCCCGAAGCTTTTTTAGAAAATGAAAATGTCGAGGAACTAATTAATAATATCCAAATCAAAATGAATTCTTTTCTAAATTCACAAGATTATGTAGTTAAAACCGGTTTAATTTATTTAGAAAGAACCTTGGCTAATGGAATAATACGACCTGGTTTAATGCTTGCGGTAGATTTAGAACAATTTGATTTTAATAGTCATGACAAATTAATACGCGCTAGTGAGGAAGTCATTAAAGATAGAATCCCTCCGAGATTAAAAATAAGAACAAAAGCTAGTCTTGAGCTTTCGCATATTTTGCTTTTTATTAATGATAATGAACAAAAAGTTATTGAACCATTAAGAGAGTTAAAACAAAACCTAGAATTATTGTATGAGGTAAATTTAGAAAAAAATCAAAACATTAGTGCTTATTTAATTAAGGGTAAGGCAATTTTAGACCAGATACGGCAGTCTTTTACTGAATTATTGAATCAACAATTTTTGTTTTTAGTAGGGGATGGCAATCATTCTTTAGCTACTGCTAAGACGCATTGGGAAAGCATTAAGCAGAGTCTTAATGCGGAGGAACAGCTTGCAGATCATCCTGCACGTTATGCTTTGGTTGAAATAATTAATTTATATGACGAGAGTATTATTTTTCATCCTATTCACCGTATTTTATATAATATAGATTGGCAGGATTTTATAAATACAGCTAAAATTTATTTTTCTAAAAAGGGTTTTAGTGTTAGTTATTATAATAACGAACTTTTAAAAGAGAAAAAAGTTGATATTAATGAAGAAAAAGTAGAGTTTAGATTAATAAATAATAAAGAAGAGGGGATATTAAAATTATGTGGATATAGTGGTGAAATAGAGATAAAGCTAATCCAAGATTTTATTGATTATTATCTTAAAAAAGATAATTTCATCAAACTTGATTATATACATGGTTTGACAGAACTGAAATTATTAGCAAAGCAGGATAGGGCAATAGGCATAATTTTGCCAAAAATTGAAAAAGGAGATTTATATCCTTTTGTTGAAAAAAACGGTCCATTACCAAGAAAATCCTTTTCTATTGGTGAAGCTGAAGACAAAAAATACTATTTTGAGTGTAGAAAAATCTGCTTGTAGGTAAGTTTAATTTTATTTTTTTATTTTTTTTTACGCAATTTTCTTGACATCTATTTTTAATTTTGCTATAAATAGAGTAGTCTGTCGCGAAATGAGAGGTTTGTCTAAACTAGTTTTGAAAATAGCATTTTTGCATAAGTATGAAATAAAGTACCATGTAATACGATAAATTTTGTTAAAAGGAATTTGAATGGCAAAAAAACTTTTCTTTTTATTTAGTTTAACCTTTATACTTTTTGGTTGTACTGCTAATAATGTTTTACCTCCGTATCCATTAGAATCCTGGAATATAGATTGCATTAAGAAGTTAGCAGATGCAACCTTAATTTTTCAAAACAAGCAAGACATTTTAAATAATAGTAGCTTATCAAAAAACGGTGCTCAAGAGTGGCATGTAAGTAAATCTCAATGGACGCGAAACAATTATTCCTTTTATAGTGATAATTCTAGGCGTTATTTAACAGAAGCAAATCTAGATGTTTCCATTAATGACTATGATAAAAGTAATTACAAAACGCAAGATCTAATTAAATATACGGTTAGTAATTCGTTAAAAAAGATAAACTACACGGCAAAATATATACCTCTAACAACCAACAAAATTTCAGGTGATGAGTATAATTATGAACACATTTCAACGATAAAGGGAGAGATTACTTATTATGAATATTATGATGGTAAATTCCAGGAAACGATAAACGCAAATGATATAAATATTGTGACTAAAATAAGAAAAAAAACTGAGCAAGGCATAGTTAAATATGATTATGAATATAAATTTGAATTACCTTTGATTTACAATGGCTATAGAATTACTTTTTATGGTGAAGGAAAAATAGAAAATTTAGGTGATTTATCTGAATTAGCCAATATTTATATTCCTTTAACTGGTAAAGTTGTATATAACACTGAAAAAATAGCTGAAGTTACAATAAAAGATGGTGATATAATAACAATTTATGATAATGCAGGTAATATTGTAAGTGATTAGAAGAAGTCTGAACCACAGATTACGCAGATTCATGAGATTGCACAGATTTATATAAAGCTTTTCAGGAAATATTATGCAAAATTACATAAAGGTTTTAGCAG
>CAZFTP010000006.1:39792-56259 GCA_964521915.1 uncultured Candidatus Marinamargulisbacteria bacterium | reverse complement strand
TAAATAAAAGTTTTTCTAGTATTAGATTAGTTTAACTTTATATAAAGCTTTTCAGAAAATATTATGCGAAATTAAATAAAAGTTTTTCTAGTATTAGATTAGTTTAACTTTATATAAAGCTTTTCAGAAAATATTATGCGAAATTAAATAAAAGTTTTTCTAGTATTAGATTAGTTTAACTTTATATAAAGCTTTTCAGAAAATATTATGCGAAATTAAATAAAAGTTTTTCTAGTATTAGATTAGTTTAACTTTTATTTAATGTCGCATAATATATATTATGTTAAGATATGGAAAAATATTTAAAAAAGGTTCTTTTAGAACCCTTTTATGGTTCCTCTATAATTTTGTATACCGCTATTTTTTGAAAGATATCCCTAAAAACTTAGACTAAAAATTTATCGTAGGTTTTAATTTTATGGGTATGCAAAAAAAATTGTGACAAAGATTTTAGTACATTTAAACCGTAAGAAATCACGTTTACGTGGCATTTTTCATCCCCGTAATATGTTGGTATAGGCCTCTCTATAATTCGTAAGCCTTTTTGTTTAAATTGGATGATAATATCCGTATCGAAATGGAAATCATCAGCGCATTTTTCAAAAGGCAATTGTTTTAAAGCATGACAGCTATAAATACGATAACCAGAATGATATTCAGATAAATTCATTTTTAAAACAAAATTGGCAATTTTGGTTAAAAATTTGTTGCCAATAAATTTATATAAAGGCATACCACCTTTTAAGGGATCCCCTGTCATTCTAGAACCAAATACCATATCTGCAGTGTTTTCTACAAAAGGTTCTAATAAATAATCAAGTTTTTCCGGTGCATATTGGGCGTCGCCATGGAGCATAGCCACTACATCAAAACCATTATCTATTGCATAACGGTAGGCATATTTTTGATTACCGCCATAGCCTTTATTTTTCTCATTTTTATAAATTTTTAAATTGGGTAAATTATTCATGGTTTGATAACCAATACCTATTAAATAGGTATTATCGGAACTGGCATCATCAACAACAAAAATTTCAGATGCATTTTTTTTAACAGAATCAGGTATTCTGTCAAGCACAATTGGAAGAGTTTTAGCCGCATTATAGGTAGGAATAAAAATAGCTATTTTAAGATTTTTTTTCATTTTAACTCTAGATAAAATTATTTATTAGTTATAAAATATAGCATTATTTATCTTTTTTTTCTATTTGAATTTTTATGACAACTAATTTTTTAAAATCATTAATTTTTTTAACAATAGCTATCCTTTTTTTTGGTTTTATGTATTTTTACCAAATAGGTACGCCTAGTCTTTTTGAAGAAGATGAGGCAAAGTTAGCGGAAATTTCCCGCGAAATTTATTTAACTAATAAATGGGTTGATATTCAACATAATTTTGCACCGAATTTTCATAAACCCCCCATGTATAATTGGGCAACTATACCTTTTTTTTATATGTTTGGTGTTAATGAAACCAGTGTGCGGTTGCCAGCCGCAATTTTTTCCTTATTAACCTTAATTGTTACTTTTTTAATTACCGCCCTACTCTTTAATCAAAAAATTGCTCGTTTAGCTTTAATAATTCTCGGAACATCTTTGCAATTTTTGGTTTTAGCCAGAATTGGTTTAGTTGATTCCATGTTAACTTTCTTTGTTAGCTTAACTTTTTTGTTTTTTCTTTATAGTTACCAGAAAAATCAGCATTATTTTTTAATTTTAACTGGTTTAACTACTGCCCTAGCCTTTTTAACTAAAGGACCTTTAGGTATTTTATTACCCTGGTGTACTATTATTTTGTTTCTTATTTTTAATAAAAAAATAAATTTTTTATGGCGTCATTTTTTTCTTTTATTTATCGCTTTTTTTCTCTTTTTAGTAATTGGGTTACCTTGGTGGATTGCTGAATATTTAATCCATGGAAATAACTTTTTATTTGGTTTATTTGGACAATTTATGTTAGGAATTTACTTTAATACTTTTCAAAAACACAATGAACCAATCTATTTTTATTTTTTTGTAATTCTAATTGGCATGTTACCTTGGAGTATCTGTACGTTATACGGCTTTTTCCTTAATTTAAAAAAGGAGTATCGGCAACAAGCCGGATTATTATTCTCTTGGGTTTTCGTTGTTTTTGTTTTATTTACATTTGCTAAAACTAAAATACCGAGTTACATCGAACCCTTATTCCCGGCATTAGCAATTTTAACGGCGAATACGATTTATCATCTTTATATAATTAAAAAAAGCAAAAAAATAATTAATTTTTTGCTTTTATTGATTGTCGCTATTATCTTTTTTATACTTTATTTTGTACTTGTTAAATATGTACAAATTCCGTCACAGATATATCAAAAACCACTTCTAATTAGTAGTAAATTATTATTTCTTTTTGGCATTTTTTCTTTAATTTCGGCTTGTTTAAGTTTAACAAACATAAAAAAATATCGTGTAACCTTAATATTAACGCCATTAATTTTAATTCCATTAGTTTTTTTAGTAACTGCTATTCATTATTTTTTACCCTTTTACGAAAACTTCAAACCTTCCAAAGAAGTAGTAATTAACACCAAAAATGATCTAAAACACATTAAAAATTATCATTATTATTCTTTTGGAAATTGGCGCATGTCAAGTTTATTGTTTTATTTAGAAAGTAAAGAGCCTTTAATTTTTTTAGATAAAAAAGAAGATATTTCGAGTTTATTATTGAATAAACATGAACAAAATTTAATTTTTATGGATTTAAGTCAATATACTATTCTTAAATCTGAATTACCTGAACATAAATATATTTCACAAAAATTTGATTTAATAACTATTTCAAATTTGTAAAATTTGTTCATCTGTATTTGCTAAAAAATCGTGCCAAGCTATTTTGAAACCTTTTTCCAAATTTTTTACGTAGTACTCGGTATTAAATAAGTTTGTATTTTTTTTCTGCTGTTCTAGTTTCAGCTTTAAGTTTTGATAATCTTGAAAATTATTCGCTAACTTAACCGCCAAATCTTCGTATTCTTGCCATGAATTAACTATCAGTTCTGGCATTTTTAAGCTGGTTAATAAACTAGCCGCCATTCTTGAAACCATTCTGGTACCAGTAAACGTAATTACCGGACAATTCATCCATAAAGCATAAATGGCAGAAGAACAGGCATTATAAAAATAGGTGTCAAGAAATAAATGCGCTTTTTCTAAATAAGGGAAATTTAGCTCTTCTTGCGGAAAAAATAATATTCTTTTTGGGTTTACCCCGTGCCTCTTAGTATAATTAATTAAATTTTTTACCATTTCTTTATTTGTTTCTTGTAACCAAAGAATACTATTAGGTGTTCTTTTTAAAATTTTTAACCAAGTATTAAAAACAATAGGTTCTATTTTATAACTATTATTAAAAGAGCAAAAAACAAATTTATCCTTAGGCGGTAATTCGACTTTTTGCGGAAAATAATTTGTAGGATAAAAAAAGGCAATGTTTTTAAAAGTAAATTGAGCTGTTTCATTTTCAGGAAAATAAATAAATTTTTCATGAAAATGCTTTTTTAAATTAGGCGGGGTTAATACTTGATCTGTAAATAAATAATTTTGGAATTCATTTCCTTTACTATTAAGAAAATCTAAAAAAGGAATTTGTACAGGTGCTAATTTAAAAACCGCTACAGAGAGTAAATTCTTGTTTTCGTCTTCGCTGGCATATCCGGTGTGTAAATTCAAATCTAATAGAATATCTAATTTATCATTAATTATTTGATTAATAATTTCTTGATGCGTAAAACTGCGTAAATCAACAAAATTTTCTACACTTTTTCGGATTTTTTCGGTATAAAGATTAAAGCCTATTTTACCGTAATGATAAACATACACTTCAAATTCCTTGTTGTTTAAATAGGGGAAAATTTCGTGGATTAAAATACCGACAGAATGACTATTAAAACAGCCGCTTAAAAACCCGATTTTTAACCTTCGACCTGCTAAATCGGAATTTATGGTTATTTCAGGAACCTGAACATCCTTTAAAAGATTCTCCCTTAATTTAACCGTATGGCTTTTAATTATTGCATTAATTTTTTCGGTGGGGATATCTAAATATAAACTATTAAAAGCTTTAATTGGGCTTGATAGAGAATTTTCAAGGAATTTATCTGATAATAATAATAAATAATTTAGGTTTTCTTGCCGATTTAACCAATTACATTCTTGTTGCATTTTATTGAAAATATCCCCAAAAAGTTCTCCGCTTATTGTATTTAGAGGATCTATTTTAAAAACGTTTTTCAAATATTGTAACGCTTCTGAATATTGTTTTAATTTAAAATTAGTTCGGGCTAAATCTAACAGTAAATTCAGATTGGTTTTTAATGCTTCAAATTTCAGCGCTTCTTGATAAAACTTTTTTGCTAAATCAAACTTTTCAAGTTTAAAATAGCACGAGCCTATATTAATTAGAGTACTGGGTGAATTAGGTTTTTTGGTTAAAATCTGGTTGAATAGTTTTAAGGCTTTTTGATATTTTTGAGAATAAAAATAAGCTAAAGCTAAATCAAATTCTACTTCTAGATTTTTTTCGAGTTTAATAGCTTTTTTTAAATAAAAAATAGATTTTCCATACTTTTTCAAATTAAAGTATGACAACCCTAAATATCTATTGGCAAAAAAATGACGAAGGTTTTTTTGTAAAATCATTTTAAATATTTTTATGGCAAACAAGTAGTTTTCTTCGTTAAAATATAAAAATGCCAAAATATTAAAAAAATTATTACTAAAATTATGGTTTTCTAATATTTGGAAACAAATTTTTGCTTGTTGATAGTTCTTATCATAATAAAATAAGACACCTAAATAGGCTATATCAACTTCAAAGGAAGAATAAGTTAAAATTATTTCCGGCATATTTGTATTTATTGGTAAAGTTTCCTTAAGATATTTTGAAATTATGTATAAACCATATTTATAAAATCCGTTTTCCGAATCATTTTTTGCTAAAGTAATCAAAATATTTTTGGCTTTTTGATATTCATTTAAGGAATAATATGACCGAAAAAGTAAATGTAAATAATCAGTATTTTGGGGATCTGTTTTTAATAATTCATTTGTTAATAAAATAGTTTTATCATAATTATTCTGAAAATAATTATTTTGTGCCAAACAAAATTTTATTTTCGTATTTTTGGGATAAATACTTAATGCGGATTTAACAAAATAGTCCGCTAAATTAAAGCATTCATGAATATGTAAAACATTAACTAATTTAAGGATTTTATCTTCATTTATCTGTTTATTATCCAACAATTTTTTTAAGAAAGTTTGGAGGAAATTATTATCCTTAATTTTTAGACAAGCCAGGAAAAAATATTTGATAAATTTATAAGACGGGGTTTTAATTAACTCATTAGCAATTTGTAAATTATGAAAGGCAGATTTATATTTTCCTTGCAATATTTTTTTTTTACCGATTTTCAAATAATTATTTGCTAAGCTTAAATTTATGTTGTTTTTATTCCTATTCATTTAGTATATAATAACATTTTCATCTATAATAAATAAAGGTGGTTAATTTATATGCAAGATCTAAAAATATTAGTTAATAAGATAACGAAAATTTTCAATACAAATTTAAAAGCAATTTATTTAGAAGAAATAAAAGATGGTTTATTTCATAAAAATACTTTATTAACGCTTTTATTAATTATTGATACTTTTGATTTAAATGAAATGAACAATCTTTTAAAAACTAATTTAATTAAGAATAAATTTTCTTTGAAAATTTTTACAGTTAACGAATTAACTAATTCACTGGATGTTTTTCCTATAGAATTTTTAGAAATCAAGGAAAATTATAACTTAATTCACGGCGAAAATATAATAGCTAAGTTAGATATTAAACCAAAAAATCTAAGGCTAGAATGTGAGTTTTACTTAAGAACCAATTTACTTAAATTAAGAGAAGGTTACATTTTAAATAATAAAAATTTAACTCGATTAATACGAGAATCGTTATCGCATTTTTTAATAATTTTTAAATATTTACTATTTGTTTATAATTTACCTTTAGTTAGTGATAAATTAGCCATTATTACCAGTTTGAAGAAAAAAATAGAGATTAATGAACAGCTTTTTATGTTGTTATTTAATAATTTTAGTAAACAAAAACTTAATACCTATTTTGCTGAATATCTTTTAGAAATAGAAAATATTATTCATCAGGTTGATTTAGCAAATGTTTAAAAAAATATTACTTATTCTTCTTTTATTTATTTTAGGGTCACCTTTATTTGCTAATCTACCAAATTACAAAGGTTATGTTAATGATTTTACCAATACTTTAAACTCTCAAGAAATTACTTATTTAAATCAGATTGCTTTACAATTAAAAGAAAAAACCGGAATTGAATTTGTAACTGTAATTATTAATAGCTTTGGTAATGATACTATTGAAGAATATGCAAATAAACTTTTTGAAAAATGGGGTATTGGCAGTAAAGAAAAAAATGATGGTTTGCTATTTATTACAGCTTTGCAAGAACGTAAAACCAGAATTGAAGTTGGATATGGTTTAGAAGGAATTTTAACAGACGGACAAGCTGGTAGTATTTTAAATAAGTTTATTATCCCCTATTTTAAGGTAGGTAATTATAAAAAAGGAATAATTGTTGGTAATATTGCTATTGCCCAATATGTAGCTAAAGCAAACGGAGTGGAATTGAGTAACACCCCTCAATTAGTTCCCCAAAATAGTGAAGAATTACAAATACCTGGTTATTTAAAAGTAATATTTGTGCTTATTTTTGCTTTGCTAATTTTTATTAGTATTATTACTGGTAATTGGTGGTTTATACCTTTACTATTTTTTAGTAGTTCTTTTGATTCAAGGAATAATTTTTCTGGGTTTGGAGGTTCTGGTTTTGGTGGTTTTGGTGGTGGATTATCCGGTGGGGGCGGAGCCAGCGGTAGCTGGTAATTAATTATTTTTCCAAAGGTTTTCTTGAAGTAACGGTAAATTCATTCCTAGATGCAAATATGCATTTTTGGTAGTAATTCGTCCGCGCGGTGTGCGTTCTATAAAACCTAATTGTAATAAATAAGGTTCGTAAACATCTTCAATTGTATCAGTTTCTTCAGAAATACTGGCGGCAATAGTATCTAAACCAACTGGACCTCCGTTAAATTTGTCAATAATAGTTTTTAAATATTTAACATCAATGTCATCTAAACCGATTTTATCAATACCTAAAGAACCTAAAGCAGAATCAATTACATCTAGGTTGATAATATTGTCAAATTTAGTTTGCGCCCAATCTCGCACCCTTTTTAGAATTCGGTTGGCAATTCTAGGAGTGCCGCGTGATCTTTTTGCAATTTCAAGTGCAGATTTTTCATCAATAGGTACATCTAAAATTTTTGCCGCTCTGGTAATTATTTCCAGTAATTCTTTTGGATGATAAAAATTTAAGCGTTCCATAATTCCAAACCGATCTCTTAAAGGAGCTGTTAATAAACCAATCCTAGTTGTAGCACCGATTAAAGTAAAATGAGGCATTTTTAATCTGATTGATTTTGCTGTTGGCCCTTTACCAATCATAATATCTAGTTCAAAATCTTCCATGGCAGGATACAAAACCTCTTCTACTGCTCTATTTAACCTATGAATTTCATCAATAAAAAGCACATCCCCCTTTTCCAAATTCGTAAGAATTGCGGCTAAATCTCCGGCTCTTTCAATTGCCGGACCAGATGTAATTTTTATATTCACTCCCATTTCATGTGCAATAATGTTGGCTAAAGTAGTTTTGCCTAAGCCAGGTGGTCCGTATAATAAAATATGTTCAATAGATTCGTTTCTTTTTTGAGCGGCACTTAAAGCAATTGTTAAATTATTTTTAATTTTTTCTTGTCCAATATATTCTCTTAATTTAATTGGTCTTAAAGAGCCTTCTTTTTTATCTTCGTTGATATTTTTGGGCGTAATAAAACGGTTTTCTTCCATATTTATTGATAAATTAATTTATATTTTAGATAAGTATTAAAAAAATCATCCATATTTTGTTTAACATCATCTATTAAAAGTTCAAGATATAAAGTAGGATCATCATAAATATAGCTTAATTGTTTTTTTGAAATCTGATATTCACTGTTAGTAAAATAGAGAGTTAAAAAATAATATAAATTACGATACTTATTATATAAATTTGTGAAGTAATCTATATTTTTAATTTCATTTGTAGACCACCAATTTTCAGAAAAATTGTTTTCAGAACGTAATAAAGCAGAAATTAATAAAGGGCTAATACGTTGATTCACATAAATGTTTTTAATCTTATTGATATAAGGTATTGGATATGCAATTTTTAAAAGCCATTTATCCTGAGTTAGATTTAAACTAAATCCTTCAGAAATAGTTTTAATAGCATTTTGATAATCATTATTTTGGTAATAATAATAACCTAAATATTTTTGAAATTCCTTGCGTTTAGATAAATCAGATTCTAATTTACTTTTGACAATTAATTCGTTTTTAACAAAATCTATAAATCCGAGATTATTTAATTCATTTAATGGCGTTGGTAATTTAATTTGGTCTATTGTTAAAGCTTTTATATTGAAACCAAAAGGTAATTTGTTTAAGTATAATTTAGCAAAGTAAGTATAAATACCACCATCTTTATCTAATTTAATAACCTTGGTAAACAAAAGCCTGGCTTCACGATGATATTTTAGTTGACTTTTTGCTTTTGCCAACCAATATAAAGATTTTATTTTTTGTTCGGTGTCCTTGGAATTTGCATAACATTGATAAAAGAAATAATTAGCTTCTCGGAAATTTTTCTCTTTATATAAAATTAAACCAAGGTAAAATCTACTTAAATCTATTAATTCACGTTGGTTTTTATTTTTGCTTTGAGCCATATTAAATAACAATGGAATACAACTGTTATTAAGTTGATAATTCATAACGGCTAAGCGATAAATAGATTTTAGGTAGTAAGTGGTATTTGGAAAACGGTTAATAATTAAATCATAAAAATAAATTGCCTTAGTTTTATTCCCTTGTAGTTCTTCAATATTACCTAAAAGATAAAAAATTTCTTTATTTAAAACCGTATGAGGAAATGTTTTTATAATATTTAATAATCTATTTTTTGCCTGCGTATATTGATTCATATGAAATAAACAATACGCTTGTTTATAAAGAGCAAACTCCAAATAAAAATTTGTTGGTTTTTTGAGTAAAAATTGATTCCAAATTAATAATGCTTGCTGATAATCATTTTCTTGTTCCAATAAAAGTGCTTTTCTGTAAAGATTTAAAGGTGAATGACTGTTTTTGTTGGAAGCCAGTTTATAATTACCATTTAAAAGCTGAAGCCAATTTTTTAGTCTTTTAAAAAAGCTTTTATCCAAACTATAAATTTTTTCAAGTTTTTGGAAAGTTTCAAAAGGTACTAAATCAGTACTTTGATATAAACTAATCACTTCATTAAAATATTTTTCGCTCAAAGAAAATTTATTTTGTGCATAATAAAGATCTCCTACCCAAGAATTAATTAATAAATCAAGATAACTGGGTTTAGAAAAAAAGGCATATTTTGTGTTTTTATTATTAATTAAAGAATTAATTTTTTTTAAAGAATCAATTGAGGTGTCAGGGGCTGTAATATTGTAATTTAATATAATTTTATAATATTCAATAAATGGGAATAAATTAGGAATATTTAATAAAAATTTTTGAAAATATTGACCAGCTTCTGTATAGCGATTTAATTTATAATAGGAACAAGCTTTGTAAAACATGTTTTGAGGGCTGTTATCATTTGCAATTAAGATTTGCGTATATTTTTGTTCTTGTAATAAATTAAGTAAAACAGCAGAATTTTCCGCATAAATTGGTTTAACGAATAAAACCAGAATAAAAAAAGAAATAAAAACAAAATAATACTTTTTAAACATTTATTATCCCAAATATGTAAAAAAATCCAATTTAAAATTATTTTACCTTTTTTAGTATTATTTGTATACAGGTGAGCAACAGTAAAAAAATAACTATGTCAAATAATTGAATCATTTGCTAAAATACAAAAATCCATAAAATTTTAAATGAGGTAAAAATAAATGATTTTTGAAAATCTACAAGATACTATCATCAAAAATAATTCTATTGATAATTATTATTATGAACAATATGACATTAAAAGAGGCTTAAGACATAAAGATGGTAATGCTGTTGTGGTTGGGCTTACCAGTATTGGTGAAGTTTTAGGAATGAAAAAAGATAAAGAGAAAATTATCCCGATAGAAGGCATTTTAAAATATCGTGGTAAACCTATACAAGAAGTCATAACTGATTTGGAAAATTTTGGTTCTAGATATTGGTTTGAAATTGTTACTTTTTTACTATTAGTTGGCAGATATCCATCTGAAGCAGAGTTCCAACAATTAATTAAGCATTATGAAAGAGAAAGATTTTTACCGGAAATTACTATAAAAATTATTAAAGAAGTTCCAAGTTCCAATTTAATGAATAAACTGCAATTAGCCATTGCATCTTTATATAGTGATGATGATACTGCAGATTCTTTAGATCCTTATAAAAATTTTTTAGAGAGCTTAAATATAATTGCCAAATTACCGTCAATATTAGCTTATTCTTATTTAAGTGTTTATAAACCAGATGCAAAATACTTAGACCCTCCTGTTAATTCTTCACTAAGTGAGAGTTTGCTCTATTTACTAAAGGAAGGTGATGGAGGCTCTGAGTTACAAAAACATTTATTAGATTTATGTTTAGTTTTGCATGCAGAACACGGCGGTGGAAATAATTCTACTTTTGCTTGTAAAGTTGTTACATCTTCTGGCAGTGATATTTACTCTTCCTTAATTGCGGCTATCGGTAGTTTAAAAGGACCATTACATGGTGCGGCAAATGAACAAGTTATGGATATGATGGAAAATATTAAGGAAAATGTAAAAGATTGGTCTAGTAAAACAGAGGTTGCTGAATATTTGGAGAAAATTATTAATAAAGAAGTATATAATAAAATGGGGAAAATTTTCGGTTTAGGACATGCTGTTTATACTAAATCAGACCCAAGAGCTATTATTCTCAAAGAAAAAGCAAAATTATTAGCAAAAGAAAGAAACCGTAGTAAAGAATTTCAGCTTTATACCTTAATTGAAGAATTAGGTCCACAAATATTTGAAGAAATTAAACAAACCGGTAAGATAATTGCCCCAAATGTCGATTTTTATTCTGGGTTTGTCTATGATTCCTTAAATATCCCGATTCCGTTATATACACCTATTTTTGCAATGGCGAGAATTTCTGGTTGGTGTGCACATAGAATTGAGGAAATTTTATCTGGGAAGAGAATTATCAGACCTGGTTATAAATATATTGAAATTATTCCCTGATTTTCAAAATAGAGTTTATTGTAAAATGGCTATTTTTTTTCAAATTCGTATATATTTATAAATTTTTTTAATATACTATTTTTTTTAAAAAAAATATATTAAACTAATAATAGTGTTCTATCGCAAAAGATAATTTTGTCATTTACTAAAAAACCAATATAAATTTAAATAATTATAATTATGTATACAAAAGATTTATTAAATATTAAAAAGAAACCAGACATTTTGGCAATTGCGAAAAAACTAAATATTAAAGGACGATCTCTACTAAGAAAAGATCAATTAATAAAAAAAATTCTTAAATTTCAATGTTTAAATTAAGGAGAATAAATGGAAATAGTTTTTGTAACATCTGAAGCTGTTCCTTTTGCTAAAACCGGGGGGTTGGCAGATGTTGCCGGTGCCTTGCCAAAAGCCTTAACTGCCGAAGGGGTTAAAACCACGGTTTTTATGCCTCTTTATCAAGGTATTGATAAAAAAAAATATAATATTAAACCAATTCATAAAAGATTGCGTTTACGCTCAATAAAATCTTCAGCAAAGGAATTCCATGTTTATAAAGGTAATTTACCAGATTCAAACGTCGATATTTATTTTATTGATAAGGACAAATATTTTAATCGTTCAGAATTATACCAAGTGCATGGAGAGGATTATGCAGATAATCACACCAGATTTCATTTTTTCTGCTTAGCTGTATTAGAATCTTTAAAATCGCTCAACATTAAACCAGATGTAATTCATTGTAATGATTGGCAAACCGCGTTAATACCTTTATTTTTAAAAAAATATTTTAATCAAGATCCCTTTTATAAAAATATTGCGTCTATTTATACCATTCACAATTTAGCGTATCATGGTTTGTTTTCACCTGAAATTTTAAATGAATTACAAATTCCTTCGGAATTATTTACTTCAGATACTTTGGAATTTTGGGGTAAAGTTAATTTTGCTAAAGGCGGTTTAGTTTTTGCAGATGTTATTTCTACTGTATCTGAAAAATATAGTCAGGAAATTCAGCATGAAGAATTTGGTATGGGTTTGAATGGGCTATTAGAACAACGTAAAGATAATTTATTTGGTATTATTAACGGAGTAGATTATACTGTTTGGAATCCCAAAATAGATAAAAAAATCAAAAAAACCTATTCATTAAAAAATATTGAAAATAAGGAAGAAAATAAAAAAGAATTATTAAAATTAAATAATTTAACATACAAAAAAAATACGCCTGTTTTGGGGCTAATTTCTCGTTTAACAGACCAAAAGGGTTTTGACATTCTTGCCCAAGTTTTAGAGGAGATACTTAATAAAGATCTCTATTTTGTTATTCTAGGAACTGGAGACCCCAAATATCATAATTTATTATTAGAATTCGAAAAAAAATATCCTGATAAATTAAAAGCAAATTTGAAATTTGATGCTGTTTTAGCACAATTAATTTATGCCGGCTCTGATATGTTTATAATGCCTTCTTATTTCGAACCCTGCGGCTTAGGTCAGTTAATTAGTCTAAAATACCTTACGGTACCAATAGTAAGAGCTACCGGTGGTTTAGCTGATACTATTATCGATTTTGATGAAGACAAAACTAATGGTAATGGTTTTACGTTTTCTGATTATCAGGGCTCTGCCTTATTAAACGCAATTGAACGAGCTTTAAACTATTATCAAACACCCCAATTATGGCTTAAAATTTTAAAAAACTGCGATAAAGCTGACTATTCTTGGGATGCTTCAGCTAAAAAATATCTAAAATTATACGATACTGCTATAAAAATAAAAAATAGTACTGTTAATTAAATTATGGCTTAAATTACTTTTATGAATGCTGAACGTGCTAATGTTCCCCCCATTTTTGATTGTATTAATACCGAATTAAAAACTCAAAACCTAATAGATGCTAATGCCGGTTCCGGTAAAACTTTTTCTATCAGCATTATATTTATGCGGTTTCTTTTTGAGAAAAAGTTTCAACCGTCAGAAATTTTGCTTGTTACCTTTACAAATTTAGCTGTTGATGAATTAAAAATTAGAATTGAAGAACTACTTAACGAAATATATCAATGGCTGATACATAAAAAACCATTAAACTCTGAAATTTTAAATACCTACTTTCAAAACCGAATAAATCATCTTAAAGAAGATCAAATAATAATTAAAAATGTTTTACTGCAAATTGATGAACTACAAATTTTTACGATTCATAGTTTTTGTAAAAAACTAATTGATGAAAATACTTTAGAAACTAATATTGCTTATAATTATCAATTAGAAACCGATAAAAATTTAATTTTCAACCAGGTAATGACGGATTTTTTTCAAGCCTATTTAATTGATAAAAAATCTGATTTTTTTCAATACTTTCAAGAAAACAATTTAACCTATAATGAATTAACCTTAAATTTTACCAGTTTTTTAAAACATATAAATTTTATTAAACCAGATAGTTTTATTGATTTTTACCATAATAGTTTTAACAGATTAAAAGCTCTTTTAACAAAAAACCGAATAACCAACCAAACCTATACTTATGATGACTTATTGTTAATTGTAAACCAATTTGCTCATTCTTTAGCATATGCAATAAAAAATAATTACCAAGTAGTGCTAATTGATGAGTTTCAAGATACCGATGCCTTACAATACCAAATTTTCGAGAAACTATTTTTTAATAACAAAGCTTTAATCAGCTATTTAATTGGAGATCCTAAGCAATCTATTTACAGTTTCAGAGGTGCAGATATTTTTTTATATAAAAAAATAAAAAATAAAATAAGAAATATTTATACATTACCTTTTAATTGGCGGTCTAAACCTAATTTAGTTTTAGCCATTAACCATCTTTTTAAAGCTAATAATTCTTTTATTTATGATTGGCTAAACATGGTTCCAAGTATTGCAAAACATCTTAATGAACCTGGTTTAATGATTCAACAAAAACCCGCTAATAATTTAGAAATAAATTACCTCAATTCAGAATATCTGGATGCAGAAAATATTTTTCATTACAAAATAAAAATTAACTTTGCCAAAGAACAAATTATTTCACAGGTTATTCACGAAATTTATAATTTATTGAATCTCAGTAAATTAGGTAAAGCAAGCATTAATAGTAAAAAAATACAATTAAATGATATTGCAATTTTAGTTAGAAAAAATAGTGACGCTGAATTATTTAAAAATAAACTTAATGAACTTAATATTAAAGCTATTTGTTATTTGGAAAAAAGTGTTTTTACTACTGAAGAGGTAAGAGATTTGCTCTTTTTTTTAAAGGCTGTGATTTATCCATATAACTTTACAAATATAAAAAATACTCTAATTAGTAAATTTTTCAATTTTTCTTTAACTGAAATTGATGAGCTTAATCAAAATTCGGAACAATTAGCAAATTGGGTAAATAAATTTTTAACCTACCGTGAAATTTGGGAAAAAGAAAATTTTGTTGCAATGCTCAATATTTTTTTAAGTAAAGAAAAAATCAAAGAGAATTTAATAAAAAGCACTAATGGTGAAAGAATTATTACCAATTTAATGCATTTAATAGAATTAATACAAAATAGAATTTATCAGCAAAAATTAAAAATAACCGAAATAATAGCTTGGTTGGAAAAGGAAATTAATGCCCCAACCTTTGCTAATGAAGATTTGCAATTACGTTTAGAAAGTGATTTAAATGCAGTAAGAATTCTCACTATCCATAAATGTAAAGGCTTAGAATTCCCAATAGTATTCTGCCCTTTTCTTTGGGCGCAAGATAAAAAAATCAAAAACACTTTTTATGATCCTAAAAATGATTTTCAATTAAATATGGATTTGACTAAAACTAATAATATAATTATTAAAAAAGAGGTTTTAGCAGAAGAAGCAAGGCTTATTTATGTTGCTTTAACCAGAGCTAAATATAAAATTTATTTGTACTGGGGATATTTCAATGTTAATGCTATCAATACTTTAAATTTTTTGCTTTATGAATCGCAAAATTTTGATAACGAAGCTGATATTGATAATTGGTTAAATCAAAACCATAAAAAAGTAGATAAAAATAAAGTATTTTTAGAGACCCTTCAAAATTGGCAAGAAGATACTAATTCTGCCATTATTGTTAAGGATGCTTTAAAAAATAAAAATAATGAATTACCACTACAGTATCATTATGCCGAAGATATTATATCTCCGGAGGAATTAGTTCTAAAAAAAGCGCCTACAATAAATGGTAATGAATTTAGTTTACACAGTTTTTCCAGCTTAAATAGCCATAATGCAATAAATTTTGATTTTAATTTATTAATTGAAAAAATTGCAGATCAAAATAATGAAAACGATACTTTTTTAGGTTTACCTGGTGGTAAAAGAACTGGTTTGCTATTACATGATATTTTAGCAAAAATTAATTTTCAAATTACTGAAGACCAGGAATTATTAATCGAAGAAAGTTTAATCAAATACGGTTTTTCTAAAAATACAAAAAAGGAAATCAATAAATTTTTAATTAAGCTTTTCCAAATAAATTTGTTCCCGGAAATAAATTTAAGCCTAAATAAAATTAAAAATGAAGATAAAATTAGTGAGATAAAATTTACTTTTCCTTTGAAAAAAATTCATACTGATAAATTACAAAATATTTTAAATAATTTAACTAAAAAACATCTTGATTCTGAACAAACTAAAAAGCCGGCGATTAAATTGTCGGAAATTTCTGGGCATCTCATTGGGGTTATTGATCTAATTTTTCAATATCAAAACAAATTTTATCTTTTAGATTGGAAAACTAATTTTTTAGGTAATGCTATTGTAGATTATAGTCCTAAAAATATTATTAAAAATATGCTTTCTGAAAATTATTTTTTGCAATACTATTTGTACACTATTGCTTTAGATCAGCACTTGAAAATAAATATGCCAAATTATGATTTCACAAAACATTTTGGCGGAGTTTTTTATATTTATTTAAGAGGTATAAAAGAAAACCAAAATAGCGGCATATTTTACGAAAAAATTACGCAAGAAGAAATTATCGAAATTTCAACTGCGCTTTTAAATTTTGAGGACATTAAT
>CAZFTP010000006.1:0-39768 GCA_964521915.1 uncultured Candidatus Marinamargulisbacteria bacterium | reverse complement strand
CTAAGATTTTAAAAAAATATCAAGATCTACAGTATTTTGAAAATATTGATTTATACTTTGCCTTTTTTTTAAGCAATTTAATTGCCAATAAAGATAAAAATTTAAGCATCAAAATTATAGCCATAATCAGTAAATTAAATAGAGAAGGCATAATACCCGTATCGTTAGATTTAGTTAATCAAGAATTAATAAATTTGAATTTAATTAATTCTATAATTTTATCAACCGATATAATTCAATTAAAGGATATTATTGGAAAACCCTCAGAATATAAACCTATTATTAATGATAATAACCAGTTTTATTTATATCGTTATTGGCTTTACCAAACTGCAATTTTTCAACAAATTTTAAATTCTAAGGCTAATATTTTAACAAGTATATCATCTACAGATTTTACTGATAATTCAGACGAAATACAAAAAAGCATTATCAATATTTTAAAAAAATATAATTATTGTTTTATTACCGGAGGTCCAGGTACCGGGAAAACCACGCAAATTAAAAAAATCATTAATTATTTTCTTAACAATAATAAAAAAATTAATATTGCCGTAGTAGCACCTACCGGAAAAGCAACCTATAGAATTCAAGAAATTTTAAATGAAACAAATATGAATAATCAACTAACAATGGCTACTATTCATCGTATTTTAAAGGCAAAAAATAATTTAACTGATTTTGAGCACAATGAAAATAATCCCCTGCCCTATCAACTGATAATAATTGACGAAGCTTCGATGATTGATCTTCCATTAATGTATCAGTTAATAAAATCGGCTAAAAATTCCTCTTTAATTTTTCTGGGTGATAAAAATCAACTTGGTCCAGTTAATAGTATTTCTTTATTTAACCAAATATGCAATAAACCAGAAACCCAGCATTTATTAATTAACCTAACCAAAAATTACAGATTTAAAGCGAACCCTGATTTAATAAAAATAAATAATGCGCTATTAAAATCTGATACTAAAGAGTTATGCCAATTATTGAAAACCCAAAATAATTTGGCAACAAATCCCAGAGATCAAGCAAATCAAAACCCAGCTAAAAAATTTAATTCTGCCGTTTTACCAAGAATATTTTGGTTCAAAAAATAAAGAATCGTTTTTTACAAAAATAAACGATTTTCAAATTTTAAGTTCAATGAATAATGGTATATTCGGAACAAAAATGTTAAATAAACTTATTACTAACATTTTAACTGAAGAAAATTTAATACCGAATAAAAAATATTATCATGGTATGCCGATTATTATTACTGAAAATAATTATTTTTTAGAATTATATAACGGCGATATTGGTATTATCATAGAAATTGAACCAGATAATTTTCAAGCATGTTTTAAAATTAAAGGCGAAATTAAAAGCTTTGATCTTAATTTAATTTACAATTTTGCCCCAAATTATGCCATAACTATTCATAAAAGCCAGGGTTCAGAATTTAAAGGAGTTTTTTTAATCATTCCGCCGGAAAAAAACTTTTTATTAAGTAAAAAACTTTTTTATACTGCCATAACCAGAGCAAAAGAAAAACTGATTATTTGGCTAAATAATGATATTTTAACCTATGTTTCCGGGTTATCTTGAGTAGTTTTTTCAATAAAGGCAATAAATTTTTTGACATAATCAGGGTCATAAATTCTGCCGGCAAAATTCTTTATTTCATTTAACACCGTAACTGAATTTCGTTTAATTTTTTGAAATGATCGGACATTACTCATTGAATCATAAGCTTCGATAATGTGTAAAATTCTAGCGCTTGCGGGTATTTGATCTTTCTCAATTTCATCAGGATAACCAAAACCATTATAGTTTTCATGATGATGCCTGATAAGTGGTTGTATTTCCTTTGCATTAGGTAAATCGGCTACTAGATTTTCACCTAAAACCGGGTGTTCTTTTATCTTTTCATATTCATCAAGACTTAACCGTTTATCTTTATCAATTAAATCTTCGGAAATATCCAGCATACCAATATCATGAAGTACTGCGGCTAAAACTAAGTTTTCTTTTTCTTCTTTAGCTATATCTAGTTCGTCGGCAAATTTTTCAGCGAGATTTTTAACCCTTTGACTGTGTTCATAAATATCAAGAGATTTTTCTTTTAATTTATTGAGCAATGCTTCAACTGCTTGATCCATTAATAATTCTCCTTATCTCGATTCTTATTTTTTTCGGCAAAGTCAAAAAAAAATGAGCATCATAATAATAATGTAATTATCAAAATATTTAAAATAACAATTACTTTAATAAACATACTTAAACTAGGTGCTAGTAAATCTTTGTAAACATCGCCAAAACTATCGGTAATTTTAATGTTTTCAAAATTAGGGGAACCAGTACCGCCAAAATGCCCTTTACCAATATATTTTTTGGCATTATTTAGCGTTTCACCAATGGTAGACCAATAAAAACCCATAATGATACTAATTAAAATACCACCTAAAACTAACCCAACTAAAATTTTGAAACCTAAAATACCAAAACTATAACCAATAATTAAAGGAACTAAAATCATAATAATTGTTGGTAAAATTAATGAATTCATTGCTTTTATAGTTGTATCATCACTAGCTTTAATAATATCGGGTCTAGCTTTATCTTGATTCAAATAAGGAATATCCCTAAATTGCCTAAAACCTTCTTTAATAACCATTAAAATGGTTTTAGTTAAACTCCTTAAAATAAAACCGACAAAAATTAAAGGCAAAGCAGAACCTATCATTAAACCAATTATCAGTTTTAAATCTATTAGAAATAAATCATTAATCTCAATAACCTGCAACATCATTAATACCATAGCAAAAAAAATTGCAAAAGAAGTAATAATGGAAGTGCCAATTAAAAAACCATTGCCTAAAGCAACTGTGGTATTAGCTAGATTTTCCATTTTTACGGTATTCCTAATAGCAATATTATCCTCATTCACTAACTTAATAATTTTCGCAGTATTAGAAAGTAAAGGTGTAAAAATATTTATAATAATAATAGTACCAGTAACAGAAATCATACCTAAACTAGCAATTAAAATACCGTAAAAACCCGTGAAATAAATTGAGGGAATTAAAATTAGAATAATATAAGCTAAAAACAAACTTAAACTTTTAAAAGAATTTGCGGTACTGGTAAAAATAGGAATAATTGGTCCAAACTCTGCTTCTTTAGCAATATTACGGCTAGGCTGAAATCTGGTAGAAGTAAGATATTCAGTAGTAAAACTAATTAATACCGCCCCTACTAAACCAATTAAATACGGAATAAAAAGAGAGAAATGCGCACTTCCACTCCAAATTGGTAAAATAATAGTATTAATTTGTAAGGTATTAATAATAATATTTGCCCCAATTAAAGAAAGAAAAATTGCTAAATAAATACTCTCTAAAAGAAAATTATGATAACCGTATTTAATGCGTATTTTACCAAAAAAGAAAATAATTACAGAAACAATTAAACCAACAGTAACAATGTAAATTGGGATTTGTTGCATTTTAGAAGCTAATTCCACATTAATATAACCCGTTCTTAACAAGGCATGCGAAAAAATAATAGACGCAATAACAGTTAACATAAAAGAACTTAGAATATCTGAACAAAATCCAAATACCTTACTAATCCAATCTCCGATAATATCTAATAAACTTAACGGATTTCTTGGGTCAAAATAAGGAATATTTTTATCTAAAGTTGAAATTATTTCCGACCCAATATCACTGGCAGTTTTAAAAACTCCGCCGCTAATTCTAAAAATATAAGCAGTTAAAATCACCCCTAAACCATAACCGATTAAGGAATCAATACCTAAAAAAACATAACAGATTGATAAACCAAAAATCATTGTCCCAATAATAATAAAACCCAACCCGGCGCTGGAATTCAAAGTTAATTGTAAAGTACCTTCAATATGATTTTTAGTTGATTTGATGATTCTTGGTAAAATCCGCTCAGCAATTTTTAAACAAAAAATAAATAAAATACCCATTAACAAACTGGCAAAGAAAAAAGCAAGCATTTGGTTACCAAAAAGTCTTTTATTAAAAATCATGGTAAATAAACCAAATGCCAATATAATATAAACAGCAA
This sequence comes from uncultured Candidatus Marinamargulisbacteria bacterium, assembly GCA_964521915.1. Classification (GTDB taxonomy): domain Bacteria; phylum Margulisbacteria; class Marinamargulisbacteria; order CAZFTP01; family CAZFTP01; genus CAZFTP01. Next base: position 35,685 of record CAZFTP010000006.1, on the reverse strand, counting down.
CTTGTAAAATACTGGAAAAAACTCTTTTGATATAAGCGTTCAGACCTTCAGAAATGAGTTTGGCAATTTCTTCAGCGCGGTTATTTTCATAAGGTTTAGTTTTAATTTTTAGTAAAATTAAAATACCAAATAAAGTTACTGCGAAAGATGTAATTATAGGGAAAAGAATTTCCTTTAACATAATTATTATTATAAAGGAAAAGTTTTATTTATTCTATGCTCTTTACTCATTTCGCGACAGACTCATTATCGACTTTTGTAAAAAGCCCTGTTAACATAATTAAGAAATAAAATGGAGTTTAAAATGAGTCAAACAATTAATTCTAATTGGCACAAAATATCAGAAATTGATGTTTTAAATAATATTAATAGCTCAATTAAGGATGGTTTAAATACTGAAGAAGTAAAAATCAGACAAACTCAACATGGGCTAAATATTATTAAACAAAAAAAAAGTACCCATCCACTTATTCTTTTTCTATTACAATTTAACCAACCTTTAGTTTATATCTTAATTATTGCCGGCAGTATTACTGCTATATTACATGAATGGATAGATTCTAGCGTAATTTTTGGCGTGGTTTTAGTTAATGCCATTATTGGATATGTGCAAGAAGCAAAAGCCATTAAAGCCATTGAAGCTTTAGCAAAATCTATGACTAGTGAAGCTACAGTAATCAGGAATCATAAAAAACAACGAATTAAAGCTAGTGAATTGACCATAGGCGATATTGTTCTATTGCAATCTGGAGATAAAATTCCGGCAGATTTACGTTTAGTTCAAACCAGAGAATTACAAATTGATGAATCAACACTTACTGGAGAATCCGTACCAGTTATGAAAACAACAAAAGCCTTTTCCAATGATACCGTTTTAGCAGATAGAACTAATATGGCTTATTCATCAACCTTAGTTACTTATGGTATTGGTACTGGTGTGGTTGTTGCTATTGGTAATAATACAGAAGTAGGTAAAATCAACCAAATGATTGCATCTGCAGATATTTTGGTAACACCATTAACTAAAAAAATCACTCATTTTTCTGCATTTCTTCTTTACGTAATTATGGGCTTAGCATTAATAACTTTTATTGTGGGTATTTTACGCGGTGAAACCTGGTTTAATATGTTTATGGCTTCAGTTGCTTTAGCTGTAGGTGCAATTCCGGAAGGTTTGCCCGCCGCTTTAACCATAACATTAGCTATCGGCGTTTCAAAATTAGCAAAACAACATGCAATTATAAGAAAATTACCAGCAGTTGAAACTTTAGGTAGCACTTCCGTAATTTGTTCAGATAAAACCGGTACCTTAACCCAAAATCAAATGACAGTAGAAATAATTTATAGTAATAATCAAGCGTATAATATTACAGGTGTCGGTTATGCACCAAACGGAGATTTTTTATTTAATAACAAAAAAATAAGACCTTTAGATTATTATGCAATAAAAGAAACACTCATAGCTGGTTTATTATGCAATGATTCTAATTTAGTACAAAAAGAAGATCAATGGAAAATAGAAGGAGATCCCACTGAAGTTGCTTTAATAACATCAGCTAAAAAAGCCGGCTTATCAAAAAATCAGGTTTTAGAAAATTACCCGCGGATTGATGCAATTCCTTTTGAATCGCAACATCAATATATGGCTACTTTACATCAAAAAAAAGATAGTAAGGAAAATTTGGTTTACATAAAAGGTTCTCTTGAAAGTATTCTCAGCAGGTGCACACAAACCTTAACTGATGCTGGTAAAACTCACAACTTTAACCATGAAAAAATCCAAATAATTGCTAATGAAATGGCAAAAAAAGGGTTAAGAGTTTTAGCTTTTGCCTATAAACCAATATCAACTAGCATTTCAATAATTAAGCATGAAGATGTTAATAACGATTTAATTTTCCTTGGTTTACAAGCTATGATTGACCCTCCAAGACCTGAAGCCATTACTGCTGTTGCTAAGTGTAAAACTGCGGGAATTACCGTAAAAATGATAACCGGTGATCATGAACTCACGGCTTTAGCTATTGCTAAAAAAATTGGTATTATTGATAAGGAAAATCTGCAAGTATTAAATGGTAAAACTATAACTAATTTAACTGATCAAGAGTTACTACATGCAGTTCAAAAAACCGCGGTTTTTGCTAGAGTAGCCCCGGAAGATAAATTAAGAATAGTTAAAGCTCTACAAAATAATAATGCCATTATTGCTATGACCGGGGACGGCGTAAATGATGCACCATCTCTACGGCAAGCTAACATTGGTATTGCCATGGGAATAACCGGCACAGATGTTGCTAAAGAAACCGCAGACATGATTTTAACTGATGATAATTTTGCCAGTATAGAAGCGGCAGTTGAAGAAGGAAGAGGCGTATACGATAATTTAATAAAATTTATTACTTGGACTTTACCTACTAACTTAGGTGAAGGTTTTGTGATTTTAATTGCTATTATAGCCGGTATTACCTTACCTATTTTACCAGTACAAATATTATGGATTAATATGACAACTGCGGTTTTATTAGGTTTGATGCTAGCTTTTGAACCAAAAGAAAACGGAATTATGAATAAACCTCCACGTCCAGCCAACGAACCAATTTTAAGTAATTGGTTGATTTTTAGAATTGCTTTAGTAGGTTTTTTGCTATGTCTTTCTGCTTTTAGTTTTTATCAATTCGCCATGTTAGCTGGCAGGGGAGATCTAATTGCCCGAACAATTGCGGTGAATGTTTTTGTATTTGGTGAATTATTCTATTTATTTAATTGTCGATCTTTAAAACAATCTGCCTTTAAAGATAAATTTCTCGAAAATAAATTTATAATTATTGGTGTTTCATTAATGATATTTTTGCAAATATTATTTACTTATTTACCATTAATGAATATGGCTTTTCATAGTGCCCCTATTTTATTGCTAGATTGGGTCGCTATTATCACTTCAGGATTTATCATTTTCATTATTATTGAAATAGAAAAATGGTTTCAAAGAAGTATTATTAAACGGTAAACCAATTACATTTTTGGGTTAATAACCTATCGACCTCTTGCGTATTTTTGGGCGCATATCCAAATATTTTTTGCCACATATCTGCTCGTTCCATACATAAATATATAAATGGTCTATCTTGCGGTGAAATTTTTTGCCAATTTAGATTATTAATGATTGCTTGATATAAATTTTTATAAAGCTTAATTCTTAATGGCTTAACATACCTTAATTTATTATCATTCCCTAAAACTATTTCATGATCTAAAATATCACTAGCCGGAAATTGTTTTTCAATAATTTTTTTCATTTCAACCGTAAAACGCATACTTCCAATTGAAATCCAGGTTATTTTTTCAATGGGTATTAAATTAAAAATGGTATCAATTAAATTTTTATAATTTTTTTGCCAATTTGAATGAATAAGCATAGGGTCAAAATGTAAGGAAACTTTATATCCCGCAGAAATAACTTTGCACATGGCTTTTAAACGTGAATCTAAACTAGCTGTACCTTTTTCATACATACTAATAACAGGTTGCGGATTTAAAGTCCAAGAAACAACCACTCTATTTTGATGCTTTAACTTTAATAAATTACTGACATTAGCACTTTTTGTTCTTAAATCTAAAAGAATATTCGGTTCGTTAACTAAATTATTAATTAAGTATTCTGCTTGTTTAGTTATTGTTTCTAAAGCTAAACTATCTCCAAGCTCCCAGGTACCAATACGAAAAAGTTTATTTGGTTCTTGCTGTACTTTATTCTTAATTTCAGCAACTATTTTATCTAAATCGCTAATTACATAAATATAAGGAGTGTTTAGATAACTAGGCAAAAAACAATAAGTACAAGTAAACGGACATTGGCTGATAGTTGAAATAACATAAGTATTACAACAACAATATTCGTTCTCATTTAAACTGGCACAAGAACGTAAAAATTCTCCTTTAGCAGATTTTAAAGCCAAATATTTTTTCCCAGCAAAAAAATCCAGATCAGCGGAAAATTTATTGACCGTAGTTTTATGTGGATATTTTCTTTCAATTTCTTGCGCGAGTTTAGTAGATTTTATATTTTCATCAATATAAATTGCTTTAAAATTCATATTTTAAAGTAAAAATAAAACCACAATTGCTAAAAAAATTCTATAAATAGCAAAAGGCAATAATTTTAATTTATTTAAAATTTTTAAAAAAATCACAATAGAAAAAATAGCTACTAAAAAAGAAATGATAAAACCGATTAAAATATAAAATAAATCTGTAGAAGTAAGAGTATTAGCACTTTTATATAAATCAAAACCAGTGGCTAAAAACATTATGGGTACTGCTACAATAAAAGAAAACTCAGCAGATGTATTATAACTTAAACCCGTACATAAACCGCCGGTAATTGTAGCGCCAGATCTACTTACTCCTGGCCATAATGCAAGACATTGAAAACAACCAATGAAAAAAGCTTTTTTATAATTTATATCCTCAATTTTTTCTAATTGCTGTTTTTTAATTTTACTAATTCGGTCACCAACGATCATAACAAATGACCCAAAAATTAGGCCAATTGCAACTGTAAAAGGCGAAAATAAATATTCTTTTATAAAACTATGTAGCAAAAAACCCATAAAAACAGCTGGCATAATTGCAATTAAAATTTTATTCATTTCTTTACTAAACCACTTAGTCTTAAGAAAAATATTAATAAAATATTTTCGATATAATACCAGTACGGCTAAAATTGCCCCAAGCTGTATAGCAATAGCAAATGTTTCTTGGTTAGCACTGTTTAAATTAAGCAAATGTTCTACTAAAATTAAATGTCCGGTTGAAGAAACTGGTAAAAATTCTGTTACCCCTTCTACTATACCAAGCACAATTACTTTAAAAATTTCAATTAAAAACATAAATAAAATTATAACATTGCTTATTTATTCTGAGTAGCTTTTTCCTTTCCAGTGAATTTATTGTAAAATACAGAAAATCTTTGCTAAGATTATTAAATAGCACAATGAAATTAAAAAAAATTATCAATTATTTAGAAGATCTAGCGCCTTTAAAATTAGCTGAAAATTTTGACAATTGTGGTTTGCAAATTGGAAATCTGAATCAAGAAATCAAAAAAATTTTGGTAGCAGTTGATATAGATAATAAGGTTATTGCGGAATTAACAAAGCATAATTATGATTTAGTGATAACTCATCATCCTTTGTTTTTCAAACCTATTACCCAAATAGATCTTAACACCGATTACGGTAAAATTATTGAAACTTTTATTAAAAATGATATTAGTTTATATAGTATGCATACCAATTTAGATTATGCTGAAAACGGTACAGTTCGAGCGCTTATTAATAAATACGGATTTGATGACAAGAAAGCTAAATTAATAAGACCAAAAACCATTAATACTTGGTGTAAAGTGTTGGTTTATATACCGGAACAAAATTTAACAGATTTTCAAGAAAAAATTTTCAAAATTTTTCCTTCCAAAATTGGTAATTACCATAACTGTTCTTTTTCTTCTAACGGGCAAGGAACTTTTAAACCGCTTGAAGGGGCGAACCCAACTATTGGTAGAATAAATCAATTTGAAAAAGTTGATGAAGTAAAATTTGAATTTTTAATTAAAAAAGAAGAAATAAACAACTGTTTAAATCTAATTAAAAAAATCCATCCATACGAAGTACCGGCTGTAGATATTTTTGAAGAATTAGTTGATTTTGAAAAAGTTGCTTATGCAAAATACATCAAAAATGATCGAAATTATTCATATCAAGATTTATTAAATATAATACCAGCTAAAATTTATACATCAAATTTTACAAAAGAAAAAATTAATTTAATTGCTTTTGTACCAGGAAGTTCAAATCATTTAGTAGAAGATTTAATAAAGAACGAAATTGATGTTCTGATAACTGGTGAAATGGGCTATCATTCAGCTTTACGATTAGAATTAAATAACATAGCAGTAATTCAACTTGGGCATCAAGAATCTGAAGCTTTTGTTTTACCAAACATTCAAAAATTTTTAAGTACCCAATGCATCGAAATTGAAATAAATATCTGGGGTTTAAGGGGGCTTGCCCCATTAAAAAACCTATGCTAATTTCATAACATGCAAAAACGTCTAATGAGCGGTATTCAGCCCACCGGGAAAATGCATTTAGGAAATTATTTTGGTGCTGTTTCAAACTGGGTTAAACTTCAACATGATTATTTGTCTTTTATTGTAATAGTTGATCTTCATTCGTTGACCACTACTTATGAAAATCCCGCTGAATTACGCAAAAATAAAATAGATTTAGCAATTGACTTAATTAGTGCAGGAATAGATCCGGAAAAAGCAATATTGTTTTTCCAATCTGATGTTCCTGAACATGCAGAATTACATTTATTTTTATCTATGATTACCCCTTTAGGTTGGTTGACCAGAATTCCTACTTATAAATCAAAAATTAACGAATTAAAAGAAAAACATTTAGATACTTATGGCTTTCTTGGCTACCCGGTATTGCAAAGTGCGGATATAATTTTATATCACGCTGATGTTGTGCCAATTGGCGAAGATCAATTACCTCATTTAGAATTAGCCAGAGAAACCGTAAGACGTTTTAATAGTTTATATAAAACAGATTATTTTAAAGAACCTAAAGCTCTACTTACACAAGCTCAAAATTTACCTGGTTTGGATAATCGTAAAATGTCTAAAAGCTACAATAATTATATCCCGCTTACCAGTTCAAATGATGAAGTAAAAAGTTTAGTTATGAAAATGTTTACGGATCCCAACCGTAAGCTAAAAACCGATCCAGGGAATCCGGAGATTTGCCCGGTTTTTCAATATCATAAAATATTAGGAACGGAGAATATTTCAGAAATCAAAGAAAAATGCAAAAAAGCAGAAATCGGTTGTGTAGAGTGTAAACGTAAAATGGCAGAAGAATTAATTAAGATTACCGAACCAATATATTTGAAAAGAAAGGAATTGGAAAATAATCTGGATTATATTCATAAAGTGCTAATAACTAATTCCGAAATTGCTAGAAATACTGCCAGTAATACAATTCAAGAAACCAAAAAAATTATCGGGTTATAATTTCACGAATAAAACTGAAAAAGCTTTCCTCATTAAATGGTTTTGATAGATAACTATCAAAACCCTCTTCTAAAAATTTTTCTTTATCGCCTGCCATTGCTTGAGCAGTTAAAGCAACAATTTTTGTCTTTTGATCTATTTTCAGCTTTTTTAATCTTTTAAGCGTTTCAATACCATCCATTTTAGGCATTTGAATATCAATCAGAATTAAATCATATTTTTCTTTTTTAGCTTTTTCTAATAAGTTCTCACCGCTTTCAACTAAATCATAATTGATCTTATCTTTTAAAATCATTTCCAAATAAGTTAAATTAAAACTATCATCATCACAAATTAAAATTCTTTTATCTATAAAGCCCTTGAGATTAATCCCTTTTGAAGATTTTTCTTTATCCTCATCAATTTTATTTAATTTTTTTTCAATGTATGGAATCCAAAAAATAAAACTCGATCCTTCACCAACTTCGCTTTCAACCCAAATTTCTCCCCCCATTAATTCAACATATTGTTTACTGATTGCTAAACCTAAACCTGTCCCTTTCTGAGTAAGTACAGATTTACTTTTTGCTTGTTCAAATGGTTCGAAAATTAAATCTAATTTTTCAGAAGGAATACCAAAACCAGTATCATTAACCTCAAAATATAGTCGGTCTTTCAGACAATAAATATTTAAATTAATTACACCCTCTTCCGTAAATTTAACGGAATTTGAAAGCAAATTAATTATTATTTGGTTTAGTTTACGTTTATCAGCTAAAATTGATTTTTGCAAATTTAACTCACAATTTAAATGAAATTTAATTGATTTTGGTCCAATTAAAGTTTTCATCATATCTTTTAAACCAAAAACAAGTTCTTCCAAAATAAATATTTCCGGTTCAATCTCTTCTTTTTTACTTTCTAATTTAGAAATATCTAAAATTTGATTTACAATTTCAAGCAAACGCTGTCCACTCTGCTTAATCATTTCTAAAGAAACCTTTATTTCGTAGTTTTTCTTAATTAAATCTTTTTTAAGTAAAAATCCGATTGTTCCTAGAATAAAATGAAGAGGTGTTCTCAGTTCATGGCTCATGCTGGCAAAAAAATCGGTTTTGATCTGAACCAATTGTTTTGCTTCTTTGGATACTTTTTTTAATTCGTTTTCAAGCTTCTGGTATTTGGAATAATCTTGAATAATTAATATTATTTGGTCAGTTGATATTGGAAATTGAGAAATTAATATCGATTTTTTTTTATTTTTAATAAAAGTTTCAAAATCATGGTAAATTGATTTTGCACTGTAATTAAAAATAATATTTTCTAAATCTGCTAAAGTAAAATCTTTTTCAAAATTTATAATTTCTCTGAATTGATTATTTATAAAAAGAATATCTTCTTCTTTTTTCTTTTTGATCAATATCCCTAATGGTAAGGAATTTAAAGTTTCTTTACAACCAGATTCATTTTTTATCATTTTTATCTTATTTAATTGTCAGAGATTTGTTTAAGTTAGTCAAGAATTTTATTGCATGTCCATGATGAGTAGCATGGGTATACGATAATAATATTTTTTTGTATACTTAATAAATTATGAAATTATCAGTAGGTATTGTTGGTTTACCGAATGTAGGTAAATCTACTTTATTTAATGCCATTACTAATTCAAATATTTCTGCAGAGAACTACCCTTTTTGTACTATTGAACCAAATAAAGGGATTATCCCTGTACCAGATGATCGCTTAGCCGTACTAGCTAAAATTAGTAACAGTGAAAAAATTGTGCCAGCTGTAATAGAGTTTACCGATATTGCCGGCTTAGTTAAAGGTGCTAGTAAAGGTGAAGGTTTAGGAAATAAATTTCTTGCACATATTAGAGAAGTTTCGGTTATTACGGAAGTGATCCGTTGTTTTGAAGATGCCAATGTTACACACGTAAATGGTAATATTGATCCGTTATTAGATTTAGAGACTATTGAGCTTGAATTAATTTATGCAGATTACGAAACAATAGATAAATTAGTTGATAATCAACAAAAAAGGATTAAAACAAATCAAAAAGATGAAGTTGAAAAACTAAACTTATTATTGAAAATCAAAGCTCATTTAGCTGAAAATAAAGCAGTTAGAGAATTAGCTTTAAATGAAGATGAAAAAAAATTAATTAAAGAATATCATTTTCTAACAGCAAAGCCCATAATTTTTGTTGCAAATTTAAGCGAAAATGAGCTTACAAATCCGCCACAATCTTATTTGAAACTAGCTGAATATGCTAAGGACAAACAAATTCCGATTATAGCTATTTGTGCTAAATTGGAAGCAGAACTTTCTTTATTAAGTCCAGAAGAAAAACAAGAGTATTTAAAAGAATTAGGTATTGATGAACCAGGTTTAGATAAACTAACTAAAACTGCCTTTAAACGCCTTGGGCTGGAAACATTTCTTACAACAGGACCTAAAGAAACCCGTGCTTGGACAATTTACCAAGGTGATACCGCACCAAAAGCGGCAGGGGTAATACACACGGATTTTGAAAAAGGATTTATCAGAGCGAACGTAATTTCTTACCAAGATTTTGTAGCATGCAATGGTTTGAAAACTGCTAAAGAAAAAGGGTTAATTCGCCAAGAAGGCAAAGACTACATTATGCAAGAAGGCGATGTGGTAGAATTTCTTTTTAACGTCTAAAAAAAACAAGTTTATCTTACTTTATTATAACGACTAGTGCTACCAAATCGAATCTGGACATTAGTATTAACATATAACATTCTAATTCGTGTAGCTTCTGTTCTTAAAAAATTATTTCCTGCTACATTTATTTGAATTGGATGAGTTATAATTTGTAGAGATTCCGGTAGATTTAACGTAGTTAATTTATTACCAGTAAGATCAAGATTTGTTAATAAGGATCAAGGTAAAATATATTTTATATATTATATTTAATTAAATCTGAAATACTATCCAAAACCATAGCATTTGTATCCTTAAAACGATATTTAGGGTGATGTCCTGAAGTAATTATAACCGGTCTAGCACCAATAGCATGAGCAACTTCTATATCATGTAGTGTATCACCAATAAAATAAGTGTTTGCTAAATCCAAATTTAACTTTTTTACCACGTTTTTTGCTTCTTCAATTTTTCCATGCCCAAAAAAATTATCCGTACCGTAAATTCCATGAAAATAATGATCAATCTTAAATGCCTTTACCAGTTTTTGCAGATTTAATTCCTGCATAGCAGACATGACAATTTGAAAATAACCTTTTTTTTGATACTGATCTAAAATTTTAGCGGTATTTTTATGTAAAGAACAATTCATAACCCCGGAATTATAGGCATGAATAAATTCATGGCTAATGTCTGTGAAATCTTCTAAGGGACTCCGTCCCTTAAACCCTGGTGGGGCTTCGCCCCGGCAAATCCCAGTAGCCCTAAAAACAAATCCCATCTGTTCATAAAAACTTTTTACCGGAAAGGTAAAATGTTCTAAATAATAATCAACCGTAATTGGTTTCAGATTACGCTTTTTAATCATTTGATTAAGAACCGAAACAGAAAATTCCAAATCATTAATTAAGGTACCGTTCCAATCCCAGATGAGATTTTTTTTTGACTGTGTCACTGTTATATCCTTTTTAGGGGCTTCGCCCCTTGAACCCCGGGGGATATTTACCCTTTTGTCTCAATAAAAACAGGGAAATCCACTACTTCTAGTTTATAGATTGCTTCTGAAAATAATTCAGGATAAGCAATTAATTTACATGATTTAATTTTTGTTTGATACAATGCCCCGCAACCACCTAAAGCAGTAAGATAAACCCCGTGGTATTTTTTAATTGCCGCTGTAACTTCCGGTGAACGTTTACCTTTTCCTATACAAATTCTAAAACCATGTTCCATGAGAAATGGAGTAAAAGGATCCATCCTGGAACTGGTAGTTGGTCCGCAAGCACCAATTACTTGCCCTGGTTTAGTAGGACTTGGTCCGGCATAATACAAAATTGGATTTTCCTCTTCAAACGGAAGTTTTTCGTTATTTCGAATTGCTTCACAAAGTCGTAAATGTGCTTGATCTCTGGCAGTATAAATTATACCATTTAGTTTCAGCCAGGTTTCTGGTTTTGAACTTAAAATAATTTTTTCCATTTTATTCCTTTTTAGGCGAAGCCCTCAGGGTTTAAGGGACGAAGTCCCTTAGAAAACACTTCTCTCTTATGGAGTTTTTTCTAATCTTGTGGCTACAGCCACATGGATTTACTCCTCAAAGCGTGACAACTAATACTAACCGCCATAGGCAAAATCGCAATATGTGTTGGTAAAGCATTAATCTTAACCGCCATAATACCTGCGTTGCCACCGAAACCCAACGGACCAATCTCAAAATCATTTAACTTTCTCAATAATTCTTCTTCCATTTGTTGCAAATGTTTTTGTGAATTTTTTTGTTTTAAAGGTCTTAACAAAGCTTTTTTCGCTATAAGCAAAGCTTTATCGCTACTACCACCTAAACCAATCCCAACAACATAGGGTGGGCACGCATCAGACCCGATTTCCTTAACAATTTTTATTACTTCTGATTGAATTTCTTCTTTAGTTGCAGTTGGGTTAAGCAGAACTAATTTACTTTTGTTTTCGCTACCGCCGCCTTTAAGTAAAATAGAAATTTTCAGCTTCTCTCCTTTTACAATTTCATAATTAATTTGAGCAGGGGAATTTGTTTTGGTGTTTTCTCTGAGAATAGGATCTTTTACTATTGAAGCACGCAAAAAATATTTTTTAGATGCTTTTTGTAAACCTAAATTAATTGCTTTTGTAATATTACCATTAATATGAACATTGTCCCCTATTTCCACGAAAAATACTGCTTGCCCAGTATCTTGACAATAAGGAACCTTATTCTGTTTCGCTAATCTTAAATTTTCGCATAATTGTTGCCAAACAAAAACAATATTTGCTTGTTTCGGATCCTGATTATTTTTATATTTGTCTTTGGCTAATTTTAGAGCTTGTTTAAAATAATCTTCTACATCTTTCCTAACAGAAAAAACTGTATCTCTTACTAAATCTTCAACTAACTCAGTAATATGTTTAACGTCAATGTTCCGCACCTGGTTCTCCAAAAACTAAAGCAGTATAAGTAAACATATCGGCAGTACCATCTTGCCAACAATTTCGCGGTAAACCACTTTTACTCTCGCAAAGGCTATTCATCATAGCTGTTCTATCCCATCCCTGCTCAGGAGCAACCTGAGGTAAATATGTACCGCCACGAAACCCTTTTTGAATGTAAACACCATGCTTACCAGGAACAATTTCATGATAATTATTAATTCTTTTTCTGGGAGATAATACCGAAATAGTGATTTTTATTTTTTCTAATTCATTTGGCTGTACCTGAGGAAATCTTGGGTCATCAAAAGCAGACATTTTGGCGACACTCTCAACAACTTTAAAAAGTGGTTCACTTGGGTCAAAATTCCCCATGCAACCTCTTAAATTACCGTTGATAGTAAGAGTTACGAAAACGCCATAAAGTTGATTTAACAAAGAATCTTCAGAAATATTAAATTCAGGGAAATATTTTTTTCTAGCTAAACTATCCTTAATAGTATTTCTTGCAATAGATAATAAAATATTTTTTTCTTCTATATCTAAATTTATGGTTTCAAAAAATTTTTCGTTATTATCAGTTAAAAAAGCAACAGCGCCATAACCTACCACTGCATTTTTATCACCATAAAAATTATCACCGGAATTTTCATAATGTAACAATTCAGATTGTTTTAAATTCATTCCTTGCATTAATTTTAACCCAGCTATTACACCTATAGCACCACAGGCATAAGTATCTGTACCTAATGAACGTTTATTATCCTGAATTCTATTTAATAAACCTTCTGTATTATTTGTAGTGATTAATTTTAATGTTTCAAGATCAATCTCATTAGCAATATTATAAGCAGGGTAATGAGACAAATCTGTAGAAATAATAACCAAATCTTCCGGCGTAATTGCCTGATAAATTAAATCCGCTAATTCTGTTGTAACATTAATATCAGATATGACAATAGGAATTAATTTAGCATTAGACCAAAGTTTCTTAATAAACGGATACTGCATTTCCAAAGCATGTTCATTTTCAATTAAAGTGTTTTCAATAACACAATTTTTGCTTTTATATTGAAAAAAATCCACTATATCCTGATTAGCCTGAATTACACCAAATGGAGTTTCATATCCGGTAAAATCACCAAGAATAATTTGATTAAAAGAACTTAAATGTGAAACCGCTATTAAATAAATATTTTGATATTCAAATTTTGCAACTGCACCATAAGAAAAACCAGCAGTGGGTCCACCAAAAACAAGTCCGGGATGCGGGGTAATAATCATTCTTGGTTTTTTATCAGAAGTAATATTGGCATTTGCTAAATATTGATCTAATTCTTTATTAAGTTCTTGCGGATTGGCATTATACCAAGAACCTATTTTATGAGCTTTAGCAATTTTATTTTTCGTAAAAATATTTAGCATTGTTATGCTCCTTTTTTTGTATACCCAGGTGGCAGAGCCACCTGGGTATACGAAAGAGAATGGTTTTTTAAGGGGGCAAGCCCCCTTAAACCCCGGGGAGAAAGATATTATCTTCTAAGGGACTCCGTCCCTTAGACCCTGGCGGGGCTATGCCCCTGCACCCCAAGAGATTTTTTTCTTCTGTCTCCTGACTCCTGTCTTCTGTCTCCTGAGCCCCACTAGTGACTAGTGCCTTTTGCCTAGTGCATTATTTTATTAAAAAATTAAAATCCGCATATGCTTGATTAAGCATAACCGTTAAAGGCATTTCATCTGCAACCGGGCCCCATAATTGTCTTGGTCCAGGACTGGTAAATAAATCTGCTTTTGCCCATTCATCTCTTCTACTTTTAAAATACTGAAATGCCGGTGAATCTAATTTTACCAAGGCTTTTTCAATAACATATTCTTTTTTTCCTAAACGTAATTCTTCATTTAATAAGCTTAATAAAGGTATTGCTAGAGCTTTTCCACCTGAAGAAAAATCTGTAAAACTAGCCATAAATCCTGTTTTTTCTTTTAAAACTAAAGAACCAGCTGTTAGTCCTAAATTATAACAAAAAACCGCATCAAATTTAGAAGGAGCCCCGCATCTTCCCTCATAACCAAAAAAATGATTGTTATAAGAAAACTTGAATTTTAATATTTTTTCTATTTCATCTCTGGTGAATTCCCCGCTAAATTCTTTTAATTTATTTACATCAGTTTGAATTTCATTAATATATTTTTCAGCCATTTCAATTAATAATACTTCGGTAGGAATTTTAGATACCTGCAAATTACCATGTGCATCCCTATCAATTAACAACATTCTTTTTATTTCATGAGGTAACATTCTAAATGTATCAACGGATTTTTTATCTAATTTTTCTAACATAAATTCTATTTTTTCGCCCAAATCTATTTTATTTAATTCTTGTTCATATTTAGAAAAAAGCTTATTTAATTCATTGATAAGATCAGCTAAATCAGGGATAAATTCTATTAAACCTTCTGGTACTAACACAACGCCGTAATTCATGCCTTTACCAGCACGATATAAAATAGTATGCACTAGTTTTTTAATTAAATCTTCTAAATTAATTTTTTCTTCTTTGATTTCTTCAGAAATATAAGTTAAAGCCGGACGGGTTTTTAAAGCAACCTCTAAAGCAACATGGCTAGCACTTCTGCCCATTAATTTAATAAAATGCCAATATTTTCTTGAAGATGGTGTATCTTGCAATATATTTCCAACTAATTCACCGTAAATTTTTGTTGCGGTATCAAAACCAAAAGAAATCGGTAATAAAGAACCAATTTGTAAATCTCCATCAATGGTTTTAGGTACACCTACAACAGTGCAATTTTCACTTGCCAAATATTCGGCTAAAAAAGCGGCATTGGTATTAGAATCGTCTCCACCAATTATAATTAGACCATCTAGTTGAAATTTTTTAACAGTTTCTTTTACTTTTGCAAATTGTTCTGGGCTTTTAATTTTAGTTCTATCTGAACCTAAAAAATCAAAACCGCCTAAATTTTTAACTTTGTCTAAATCTTGATCACTAATTTCGAATAAATTACCTTCAATTAAACCTTTGGGTCCGCCTTTAATACCATAAAGGATATTATTCTCTCCTAATACGTGTTTAACGCCAAGTATTACATTATGTCCACCACCAGCAGGTCCGCCGCTAAATAAAATTGCTACTTTTTTAGGGGTAATTGGCTTTGCCGTATTAGGAATAGAATCCAAAACTATCTGCCCTTTTGAGGTTAAAACAGGAAAATTAACATTCACATTATTTTGATTATCATTAATAGTTATTTTTGTTTCTTTAAAATCGCAAGGTACTATTTTACTATTTTTAAGAAAAATACTGGCTGGCTGTAATGGTAAATTACGGACATGTTTTTCAAATAAAGAATTATTTTTTTCCATTTCAGTTAACTTATCTTCGATTATGCTCATAAAAAAGCCTCCTCAGTTTATTATTCTATGCAAATAATACTAACATAAATGCCTCTTTATATCCAAATAAGAAAATATTATGCACCCAATATTAATGACGAATAACAACTAAGAAAATTCCGAAATATTTTTCAATATACCATTTGCCCCTTTTAAAAAATGAAAATTTTTGATAGGATTCTTAAGAAAAGTCTAAGGAGTTTTCATGGATACCTACACTAGCTATAAAAATTTTACCCGTGCCTATGGTTTAGATGAAATCGCGCTTGTTCCTTCAGAAAAAACAATTGACCCAAACTTAGTTGATATTTCCCTTAATTTAGCCGGTTTAAAATTAGATATTCCAATTATTGCTTCTGCTATGGATTCAGTAGTTAGTCCAAAAACTGCTAAATTATTAGATAAATACGGTGCAACCGGGGTATTAAATCTTGAAGGTGTTCAAACCAGATATGAAGATCCGGATAAGGTTTTAGCAGAAATTGCCAGTGTACCACCAAATGCTTATGTGAATTTAATGCAAAAAATTTATCAAGAACCGGTTAAAGACGAATTAGTTGCCGAGCGAATAAAAGAAATTAAAAAATCAGGTGCAAAAACCATTGTTTCCGCAACCCCAGCTAAAGCAAGAAAATTAGGAGAAATTGCCGCTACAGCAGGTGCCGATGCTTTTTTAATTCAATCAACCGTTGTTTCAACAAAATATATTGATGAAAATCCAGACAAAGTTTTAAATATAAAAGCATTTTGTAATGAAATGCCTATTCCTGTAATGGTTGGTAATACAGCAACCTACGAAGTAACTTTAGAATTACTTCAAGCTGATATTCAGGCTGTATTTGTAGGCATAGGACCTGGTGCCGCTTGTACAACGCGTGGAGTTTTAGGTATTGGTGTTCCTATGGCATCTTCGATCTCTTCTGCGGCAAAAGCTCGTTTAGAACACTTTGAGAAAACCGGTAAATACGTTCCAATAATTGCAGATGGTGGAATTGTGAATTCCGGTGATATTTGCAAAGCCTTAGCATGCGGTGCTGATGGTGTTATGATTGGTTCGCCTTTTGCCAGAGCTAAAGAAGCTCCTGGTAGGGGTTTTCATTGGGGTATGGCTACTCCAAATGCAATATTACCAAGAGGTGCAAGAATTGAAGTTGGAACAATAGGCACCTTAGAAGAAATCCTACTTGGACCTTCTAATTATGACGATGGATCGCAAAATTTAGCTGGTGCTATAACTTTAGCCCTAGCAACTTTAGGTGCCAGAAATTTAAAAGAAATGCATGAAACCGAAGTAATTATTGCCCCTTCATTATTAACAGAAGGAAAAATCTATCAGAAAGCCCAAAAATTAGGGATGTATAAATAAATGATTATCATTGTTGATTTTGGTTCACAATATAGTGAGTTAATTGCCAGAAGAATTAGAGAATTAAAAGTTTATTCTGAAGTTGTGCCTCATACTATAAGTCTTGACGAAATTCAAAATAAATATCAGGCAAAAGGCATTATTTTCTCTGGTGGGCCAGCCTCGGTTTATGATCAAGATTCACCAAGAATTAATCCGGAAATTCTTCAAGCCGGCATTCCGATTTTAGGTATTTGTTATGGCATGCAATTATTAGCTATTGAATTAGGTGGTGAAGTAAAAAAAGGGAAAAAACAAGAATATGGTCCTGCAAGCTTATTAATTGACAATAATTTTGATTTATTTGAAGGTCTCTGGTTAGAAACTTCTATCTGGATGAGTCATGGTGATTCTGTCACTAAATTACCGGAGGGTTTTCATCAACTTGGTCATACCGAGAATTGTATAAACGCCGCAATGGGTAACCCGTATAAAAAAATTTACGGTGTGCAATTTCATCCGGAAGTTGTTCATACTCCAAGAGGTATAGAAATCATCAGAAACTTTGTTTACGGTATTGCTGGTTGTAAACCGAATTGGACCCCAGAATCGTTCATAAAATATATGTCTACAGAAATTAAAAATACTGTAAAGAATAATCGGGTCTTATGCGCACTTTCCGGCGGTGTAGATTCAACTACAGTAGCCGCATTATTACAAAAAGCTATAGGAAACCGTTTAACCTGTGTTTTTATTGATCAAGGGTTTATGCGTAAAGATGAAGCAAAAAAAATTAAAGCTTTATTTACCGAAAAATTTAATATTGATCTAAAATATATTGATGCTTCCGAAAGATTTTTTAAAAAGTTAGATGGAGTAACTGATCCCGAACAAAAAAGAAAACTTATTGGTGAAGAATTTATTCGGGTATTTGAAGAAGTGGCTGTTAAATTAAAATCAGATTATCCTTATTTGGCTCAGGGTACTTTATATCCGGATGTTATTGAATCTGCAGTTGGTGTTTCAAAAAATGCAGTAAAAATTAAAACACATCATAATGTAGGCGGCTTACCGGAAAAAATGAATTTCAAAATTATAGAACCACTAAGAAAACTGTTTAAAGATGAAGTAAGAAAAGTTGGTTTAGAATTAAAAGTGCCTGAAGAAATTATCATGCGCCATCCATTTCCTGGTCCTGGCTTAGCTATTAGAATTATTGGTGAAATAACACCTGAACGGGTTAAAACTTTACAAGAAGCAGATGCTATTGTTCTTGAGGAAATTAAATCTGCAGGTTTATATAAAAAACTTTGGCAAGCTTTTGCTGTGTTATTACCAATTAAAACCGTAGGTGTACAAGGTGATAAACGGACTTATCTAAACACCATTGCTTTACGTGCCGTTACTTCAGAAGATGCAATGACTGCAAATTGGGCACATTTACCTTATGACTTACTAGATAAAATCAGTGCCAGAATTATTAATGAAGTACCAGCAATTAACCGAGTAGTTTACGATATTTCTTCTAAACCACCGGCAACAATTGAATGGGAATAAATAAACCAGATTTACGTAATCAATTTCTTGAAAAAAGACTTACTTTAAACGAATCTGAAATAGAATCAGCAAGTTTGAGATGTGTAGAAAAGCTTGATCTAATCTGTACTAAAATAATAGGCACTAGGCAAAAGGCACTAGGCAAAAGGGAAAACTCAGAACTCGCAGAAGAAGAAAAAAATCTTTTTGAGTGCAGGGATTCTGCTCCCCAGGGTTTAAGGGGGCTTGCCCCCTTAGAAAACTTTTCTTCCCCACGGGTCCAAGGGGCAAAGCCCCTTGATAAATCTTCTACCCCGCCCGGGTTTAAGGGACGAAATCCCTTGAAAATCGCAGGCTATTTTGCTCATAAAAATGAAATTGATTTAATCAAATTTTACCAAGATACCCTTACAAAATATGAATTATATTTTCCGCGTTTTGATAATAATGAATATTTGTTTACTAAAATAAATAATCTAGATACAGATATAACTAACGGTAAATTTAATATACGTGAACCAAAATCTAATCTACCAACTATTTCATTAATTCAAGCTCAATCTGAAATTGATTTATGGTTAGTACCAGGTATTGTATTTGATATAAATGGTCATCGTATTGGGTTTGGGAGAGGATATTACGATTTATTTTTAGCAAAGGCGAAAGGTTATAAAATAGGTATTTGTTTTCCCTGGCAAATTATCAAAAATTTACCTGTTACTTCCAATGATATAAAAATGGATCTTCTAATTCATTAGAGTTTTTTACTTTAGTTTTTTATTGATGAATTCCTTCAAAAACTTATCATCATGATAACCCATTAAAGTATCAATTAATTGATACTTAGAATTAAGAAAAATAGAGGTTGGAAACCCGGAAATTCGCATATATTTATTTAAATCAGATGAATTTAAGAAATAAATCGCATATTTAGGTTTATATTCTTTAATGAAACTTTTTATTTGGACTGAATCTTCATCGTACGCTAAACCGATAACTTTTACTTTTTTGGTTGCAAATTGCTTAATAATTGAATTTAGATCTGGCACTTCTAGTTTGCAATAATAACACCACGAAGTAAAAAAACTGATAATAATTAATTCTTGATTTTTTACTACATCTTTTAAAATTAATTCTTTACCGTTAAAATCTGTTATCTTTAGCAAAGAATAATCCATTATTTTTTCTTCTGCATTAAGAACAGATATACTTACAAAAAATAAAAATAATAAAAATAAAATTTTTTTCATATGCCTATCGTTTAATAAGATTTTGCCAAAAATCATCCGCTAATTTCATCTTTTTAAATTTTCCAATCCCAGTTAAAGCAAATTGATTAAAATCAAATATTTTTTGGGCTAAATTGTTCACATCATCTATAGTTACTTGATTAATTAAATCTAATATTTCTTCTAATGTGTATAATTTATGATAATACATTTTTATTCTTGCTAAAAAATTTAACCAGTTAGTAGATTTTTCTAAACTTATGGCAATATTGCCTTTTAAATGCTCTTTAGCTTTTATAAATTCTTTTTGGGTAACGCCCTTTTCTTTTAACTTTATTAATTCTAATAATATTAAATCAAGCGTATTCATAAATTGAGCTTCATTTACGCCACTATAAATAGTAAAAAGGCCGGTATTTTTATAAAAACTTAAATAAGAATACACCGAATAACAAAGACCGCGTTTTTCTCTTATCTCCTGAAATAACCGAGAACTCATAGTTTCACCCAAAATAATATTTAATAGAGTTAGAGTATAATGCTTAGGATCATCGTATTTCAAACCTTGGCACCCCAAACAAAAATGAATTTGCTCTGTATTTTTTTCCTTTAAAAAAACACTTGGTTTAACTAAGGGCTTGTCATAAAAAATATCATTCTTCTCACCTTTAATCTGGAATAAATTCCTGATTTTTTGTTCAACATTTTCTAAATCGGAGATTTTTCCGGCAATAACCAAAATAACTCGATCTAAATTACAATAATTTCGATAATATTGAGATAATACCTTTTGATTAATCCTACTAACAGATTGCTTATTTCCAATTACCGGTAAACCTAATTTAGTCTTCTGCCAAATAGTACTGGCAAATAAATCATGAATATTTTCATCAGGACTATCTTCATACATATTAATTTCTTCTAAAATAACTTTTTTTTCCATTTCTAAATCTTCTTCAGTTAATTTAGAATTAAAAAATAAATCGGCTAATAATTCTATGCCCTTAATTAAATGGTCAGCTAAAACTGTTAAATAATAACAAGTATACTCCTTACTGGTATAAGCATTAATAAAACCGCCTAATAAATCTACTTGTTCAGCAATTTCTTTGGCAGTTCTTTTTTCAGTACCTTTGAAAGCCATATGTTCTAAAACGTGGCTAATACCATTATATTTTAGGGGTTCATCCATTAAACCAATTTTTGTGAAGATGCCAATGCTGGTAGAATGTAAGTACGGAATATCTTTTAAAATTACGGTTAAACCGTTTTCTAATTGATATTCTATTTGGTTAGAATTTTGCTTAAAAAAGCTCATCTTATTCTACTAATTGCAAATTAACTCTACCTTGATTATCTATTTCTTTAATTCTAATTGTAACAAAATCACCAACACTTATAAAATCATCGATTCGGGCAGAACGATCTGAGGTGAAATTAGAAATATGTAATAAACCTTCTTTAGTTGGTGCAATCTCAATAAAAGCTCCGAAATTCATTAATTTAATTACTTTACCTTCGTATATTTCTCCAACCTCTAATTTTTTAACCAAAATAATAACCATATTTTTCGCTTTTTCTATTGATAAACTATCTTTTCCGGAAATTGATACTTGCGCTTCCTCATTATCACCTTCAATAATATTCAACTCAACCCCGCATTCTTCTTGGATTCTTTTAATCATTTTCCCGCCAGCACCAATAACTAAGCCAATTTTGTCAGAAGGGATTGTTACTGAATCAATTTTGGGAACTCCATCGGCTAATTCATTTCTAGGTTGTTCTATTGTTTCCAACATTTTATTTAAAATAAATAAACGCCCTTCTTTAGCTTGTGCTAAAGCAGAGGTTAAAATTTCTTCTGAAAGCCCATCTACTTTAATATCTAATTGTAAAGCTGTAATACCATTTACCGTACCAGCAACTTTAAAATCCATATCACCGTAATGATCTTCTAAACCCTGTATATCAGATAAAATAGTATAATCATTATTATCAATCAAAAGCCCCATTGCAATACCAGAAACCGGATTAGAAATAGGTACCCCTGCATCCATTAAACATAAAGTACCTCCACAAACTGAAGCCATAGATGAAGAGCCATTTGATTCTAAAATTTCGGAAACCAACCTAATTGTATATGGAAAATTATCATACTCTGGTAAAACAGCTTTAATTGCCCGTTCAGCTAAAGCTCCGTGCCCTAATTCCCGTCTACCGGTTCTACTTAAATTACCAACTTCGCCAACCGAAAACGGTGGAAAATTATAATGAAAATAATATCTTTTTCTGGTAGATTCTTTTAAACCATCTTCTATTTGTTCATCATTCGTTGTACCAAGGGTAACAATAGCTAAACTTTGGGTTTCGCCTCTAGTAAAAAGCGCGCTACCATGCACACTTGGTAATAAACCAACCTCAGAGCTGATTGGCCTAATTTCGTTTAATTTTCTTCCATCAGGTCTAATTTTTTCACTAATAATAGTTTTTCTGATAATCTGCTTTTTAACTTCATGATAAGTTTTTTTAACCAAAAAAGCATTTTCTTTGCCTGGGTCAATAAATTTAGTGGTAATTTCTTCCTCTAAACCTGCCAAAAATTCTTCTGTTTCTTGTTTATTACCTTTTCTTAGATTATTTTTTATGGGTTCTGTTATTAATTTTTCAATTTCTAAAGCTAAATTTTCGTCATAATCTTTTTTTAAGACACTTAAATTTTTTACAGGATTTATCTTTTTTGCTAACTCTTCCTGCAATTCAACCATTTTTTTAATAGGGTCTCTAGCTAATTTAACTGCAGAAATAATTAAATCTTCAGAAACTTCTTGAGACTCTGACTCAATCATTAAAATAGCCGATTTTGTACCGGCAATAATAAAATTTAAAGTACTTTTTTCTAGTTCTTCACAACTAGGGTTAACTTTTAATTCATTATTAATACATCCGATAATTACAGCGCCAACAGATTGATTGAAAGGGATGTTTGATATACTTAAACTAGCAGATGCCGCCAAAATACCTAAATACTCAGAAGGAATAGATTCATCATAAGAAAGGACAGTAATTGCAACCTGCACATCATTATATAACCCATCAGGAAAACATGGTCTAATTGGTCGATCAATTAACCTGGAAGTCAAAATAGCACTATTACCCGCTCTGTTTTCTCTTTTAAAAAAACCACCGGGAATCTTACCAGCAGAATACATTTTTTCAATATATTCAACAGTTAAAGGGAAAAAATCAATATCTTCTTTAGCTGTTTTAGCCATTACAGCAGTAGCTAACAAAACTAAATTACCGCATTTTAGTACTACAGCGCCGTTTGCCTGCTTTGCCATTTTACCTGTTTCTAAAATAATTCTTTTACCCGCTATTTCTGTTTCTACAAACATATTGATCTCCTTTTTTAAGTCTGTAACTATTTTTTGATATTTAATTCTTTGATTAGTTTTAAATATTTTTCCTTATCTTCCTTCAAATAATAGCGTTGCAATCTTTTTCTACGGTTAACTAATATTAAAAGGCCTCGCCGTGAATAATGATCTTTTCTATTAATTTTTAAATGTTCAACTAAAGAATTAATTCTTTCTGTCAGCAAAGCAATTTGAACTTCGGTTGAACCAGTATCAGTTTTATGTTCTTGAAATTTTATAATTAATTCCTTTTTTGTTAAATTTTCGGTTGCCAATTTATTCCTCCTAAAATTTTAAAATCTTTCTAAATTACATGACAATTACATACTATTTTCCAGTAAAAAATAATATTACCATAAAACTAAAGGGAAAAAAAGGCTGAGTTTTAAAAAACAGCTTTGTTTATTTTGATACAAGATTAAATTGAGAATATTTATTTATTTTTTCATTCTTTTCATTAATATAACTATAATTAAAATAGTATCCTGCATATATACTCGGTATGTCTAATTTATCTTTTTTGTAGTGAAATAAAACAATCTCTATATTTTTTGCGCCTTTTGGTATTAAAAAAGTTCCAGATTTATAATTATCATCATCTATTTTAATTGTTAAGAAAAAATAATTATCCTTTAGTTCATGATTCGTTGTAAAGAAATCAGAAGACGAACTAGTATAAACTTTTACTTCTTCATTAGCCATTTTAATATTTTCTTTTTTTTCTGAAGATTGCTGAATTGAATAATTTTCATACACATTTAATAAAATAATATGTTTTATTTTTTATTCCTCAGCAATACTTTTATTATTTACAATAAAAAAGCAAACGCCGGTAAAAACAATGAATAATAATATTGATATTTTTTTCATTAAAACACTCCTTTATTTAGTTTAAATAATAATATTTTCTCAAAAAATTTCTACTACAAAATCGAAAATAAAATTAAAATATTTGCATTGAAATATTATAATTTATTAACCTTATCACTTGAAAATACTTCAAATAATGAAGGGTTTATAGCTAAACCTTCACCTATTAAAACACCATTAAAACCAATCATGGCTAACTTTTCTAATTCACTTTTTTCTTTATAACTACTTTCTGCAATGATTTTAACTTGCGGAAATATTTTTTTTATTTCTGAAAAAAGTTCAAAAGCTAAATTTGGATCTACCTGAAAAGTTTTCAAATTACGATTATTAACGCCGATAAATTTCAAATTCGATAATTTTCTAATTTCACTTAATTCAGCTAATGAATGAATTTCTAATAATACATCTAAAGCTAATTTTTCAGCTAAATCTAATAATTGCTGACATTCGTCAACAGAAAGTAAGGCTTTAATTAATAATACAGCATCAGCACCTAACATTTTTGCCTGATAAAGTTGAATTGGGTCTATATGAAAATCTTTTTTTAATAAAGGTATTGTTACTTTTTCCTTGATTTGCCTTAAATATTCAGGTTTTCCTAGAAAAAAATATTCTTCCGTTAAAACAGATAAAGCACTTGCCCCTTTATTTTGAAATTCTTGAGCCAATTCAACTGGGTTAAATATTTCTCGTATTATACCTTTAGATGGAGATGCTTTTTTTATTTCCGCTATTAAATGTAAGTGATTTTGCTTATTTTGCGAAAAAACAGAAGAAAAAGAAAAAAAACTTAAATTGTTTTTCGCTATTTCATGCTCATAAAAACTAAAAGAATATTTTTTTAATTCTTGAATTTCCGCTTTCTTATAAGCAATAATTTGTTCTAAAAAATTCATAACTCACTCTTTTTTCTTCTTATTAGAAAAACACTTTATTTTTTGTACTTGATCTGCGCCACTAAAATAAATTTGTGAGTTCGGTGGAATTGATGCTGTAATCCATGTATTACCGCCAATAATGCTATTTGCTCCAATTACTGTTTCACCGCCCAAAACAGTAGTTTTAGCATAAATTATTACATTATCTTCAATAGTAGGATGCCGTTTAATTTGTACATCATTACGATCGGGCACACTTAAAGCACCAATAGTTACACCTTGATACAGCTTAACATTATCGCCAATTATCGCCGTTTCACCAATAACTACACCTGTTCCATGATCAATACAAAAATTTTTACCAATAGTTGCCCCAGGGTGAATATCAATACCTGTTTCACTATGAGCTATTTCCGTCATGATTCTAGGTATTAGCGGCACTTCCTTTTTATAAAGAAAATGGGCAATCCGATAAATAATAATGGCATTAAACCCAGGATATGCCAAAATAATTTCTTCTAAACTCTTAGCCGCCGGATCACCTTGAAAAATCGCATTAGCATCTTCCTTAAGCTTAACACGTAATTCAACTAAAAAATTTAATAACTCTAAAACAATTTTCTGAGCTTTAATTCTGCAAATATTTTTCTGCCTGCAATCTTTTCTGTTTTCACATAACCAACAAAAACTTTTATAAATCTCCTTATTTAAACTTTTTTTTATATTAATCAACTTTTTATTAGTCAATATTTTTAATTGCTTTAATCTAATTTCCGTAGGTTCAAAAAAACCAGGAAAAAGAATTTCTCTCAAATTTTTCAGTACTTCTTTGATACTATCCTTATTTGGATGCGGAAAAGCATCTAAATGATTTATCCCCCCTATTTCGTGATAAGATTTTAATAAATTAGATATAGTTTGTTTCATAATATTTATGATTATAAGTCTATTACAAAATGGCTATTTTTCCAAACTAGTGTGTTAAAATTAATTTATGCCTTCTATTTTGAAAAAAAATTCATTTCGCAACAGATTTATTATACTCTTTTTTTCTTTTTAGAAAAGAAACTATTTTTTCATTTATTCATAATGAAGCGCATCTACCGGATTTAATTTCGCGGCCTTTCGTGCAGGATAATAACCAAAAAAAATACCAATAGCTAAAGCAATGCCAAATGCAAATAAAACAGTTAAAGGTTGAATTACAAACGGCCATTTACTAAAAATAGAAAT
Organism: uncultured Candidatus Marinamargulisbacteria bacterium; assembly: GCA_964521915.1. Lineage (GTDB taxonomy): Bacteria > Margulisbacteria > Marinamargulisbacteria > CAZFTP01 > CAZFTP01 > CAZFTP01. The sequence continues at coordinate 9,585 of CAZFTP010000006.1, read as the reverse complement.
AATTTTAGCCGCAATAATACCAACAACACTACCTATAATGCCACCAATTATACATAAAACCACTGCCTCAATTAAAAATTGGTTTAAAATATCAGATTCATATGCCCCTATTGCTTTTCTAATGCCTATCTCTTTGGTTCTTTCTGTGACTGATACCAAAAGAATGTTCATTATTCCCACACCGCCAACAATTAAAGAGATAAAAGCAATACTACCCAGCAAAAAAGTAAAAGATTTGGAAACGTCTTGAACAGTTTGCAATAAATCTAATTGAGAACGAATAGAAAAATCATTCTCTTTATCAAGTGGTATGCGGTGTGCTTTTCGTAATATTTTGGTAATTAAAGATTCAACCTTATCCACATCCTTTTTTTCAATTACCGAAATATAAACCGACCGAACATTATTATTACCAATAATTCTTTTTTGAGCAGTTGTGATCGGAATAAATATTTGATTATCTTCATCTGAAAAACCAGAATCACCCCTTGGTTCATAAGTGCCAATAATGGTAAATTGCAAACGGTTTATTCTCAGTTTTTGTCCAATAGGCTCATCAAGTCCAAGCTCATTTTTTACGGTTTTACCAATAATACAAACTTTTTGGTTACCAATAATAGCGTTTTCCCTGAACATTCTTCCAAGTTCAATTTTATAGTTTCTTACTTCAAAATATGAGGGCGTAATACCTGTTACTGTGGTATTTGTATTTTTAAAAGAGTATTTTGCTTGTGCTCGAGCACTAACATCATAAGCTATTAAAGCGTATTTTTTTAATTTTTCTGATAATAATTTAGCATCATCATTATCTAAACTTTTGGTTTGCGATAATTGCACTATACCTCTTCTGGCTAAACCAGAACGAACAGTGAGAAGATTCGTCCCCATTTTTTCAATAGAACTGGTAACAGAAAGTTGCGCGCCTTTACCAACACTCAGTAAAGCAATTACAGCGGCAATTCCGATAACTATACCAAGAATTGTTAAACCGGAACGCATTTTATTAGATTTTAAAGCCTTTAAGGCCATTTTTAGATTTTCAATAAACATTATTTTCTCCCGCTACCCGCCCTGCCGGCGGACCTTAAAAACCTGTTCTTAAATACTGCCATCTTTGATGGTAATAATACGCTCAGCTTGCTGAGCAATATTTTGATCGTGCGTAACCATAATAATGGTTTTACCTTGCTGATTTAATTCAGAAATCATTTGCATTATTTGAATCCCAGATTTGGAATCTAAATTACCGGTTGGTTCATCGGCTAAAATAATTTTCGGTTCATTGACTAAAGACCTGGCAATAGCTACCCTTTGACGTTCCCCTCCAGATAACTGATTTGGTAAATGATGCATTCTATGACTTAACCCTACTTTTTTTAATAATAATTCTGCTTTTTTTTGGGAATTTTTTCTACGATCATAAATCATTGGTAACTCGACATTTTCTAATGCGCTTAATCTGGGAATAAGATTAAAAGTTTGAAAAATAAATCCAATTTTTTGACGCCTAATTTCCGCTAATCTACGCTGATCTAATTTTGCAACCTCAATATCATCCAAAAAATAATGCCCGGAACTAACATAATCTAAACAACCCAAAATATTCATCAAGGTTGATTTACCAGAACCGGATGGACCCATTATTGCAACATAATCTCCTTCAGCAATTTCTAAACAAATATGCTTTAAAATTTGGATCTTATTTTTTTCTATTTCATAGTGTTTAAAAACGTTTTTGATATTAATTAACATAAATTAAAACGGCATACCTGGTCTATGACCGGAAGATCTATTTTTATTTTCTTTTATGCCTTCATTAAGCACATAAATCGTTTGCCCATCCTTTAAACCTTTGGTAACTTCAATAAAATCTTCAGATTCAATTCCGGTTTCAATCTTTTTTAGTTCAAACTGATTAAACTTTTTAACATAAACAAAAGTTTTATTTCTCTTTGTTATTAAGGCAGTAATTGGTATAACTAAAGTATTTGTTTTATGATTATAAATTATTTCCACACTGGCTGTCATACCAGGTTTTAAAAGATGCTTATCTGAATCAATTATTTCTACTTCAATATCAAAAATAGTTACTTCCGAAACATTTTGTGCTTGAGGTGTAATATGCGTTAATTTACCATGAAAATTTTTACCAGGGTAAGCATCAACCGTAATTAAAACTTTTTGTCCAACTTGCAACTTACTAATATCAACTTCATCAACATCGGCATCAACTAATAACCGGTTTACATTACCAATAATGAATAAAGACGTACCGCCGGTATTAGAAGAAATACCGGAAGAAATAATCTGCCCTTCCTCAATTAATTTTTGTAATACAATACCATCCATCGGAGCAATAATTTTAGTATCATTAAATTTTATTTGTTCAGTTTTCAGCTGTTCTTTAGTAGTAATTAAATCAGCCTCACAAATAGTTACCGTAGCTTTAGCTATATTTAATTTACTTAAAGCACTTAAATAAGTTTCTTGAGGCACAATTTTTTCTTGTGCTAAAGCTTTTTGTTGTTGGTAATTTCGTTTTGCCTCTTTATAAGTTTCTTCTGCTTGCAATAATTTACCTTCTGCAACCTTAACATTTGCCTGACATTGGTTAAGCTTAGACTGCTCTTCTGTCGGATCTAAAATCATTAATAACTGCCCTTTTTTAACATACTCCCCGTCTCTTACCAAAAGTTGTAAAACTTGACCGCTAGCTTTAGATTTAACCTCAACATTTTTAAAAGCCGCAATAGTTCCAGAAGCAGAAACCCCAGCATTAACATCTTGAACCATTACTGTTACAGGTTCATATAAATTTAATTTTTTTTGATTTTGATTATTTTGATAAACCCAGTAAACAATTATGGCTATAATTATTGTTGTACTAGCAATAACAATTAATTTTTTGTTTCTGTTTTTTTTCATAAATACTCCTTATTTGCGTATATACAAAGGGTTTTGCCGCTGGTATATACATAAAAAACTCATTCTAATTCAAAGATATTCTTTAATTCATTATTAAATACTTTTAAATCATAATACTTTTTTAAATAATCAACCTTTTGCTGATTATAAGAAAGAGCTGAACTTGCTAAAGAATTTTCAGCATCTCTTACTGTTAAAATATCAATTAAGCCAAGATCGAATTTTTTAATTTGATTTTTCAATAATATTTCTGCCATATCCACAATTTCTTTTGATGTCGCAACTTGATCTGCCAAATTTTTTGCTGATAATAAACACGCTTGCCAACTATTTTCTAAAGTTAATTTTAAATTAGCTTGTTGTAAATCTAATTGCTTGGTAATTACCCCTTGTTTATCTAAATTTGCTGAATTTGCTCGGTTTTCAAACAAATACTGAAATCTAATACCAATTTGATAATTAGGTTGATTATAGCTAAAAAGGTTACTAAAATTACTGCCAGATTTTGAATAACCAGCACTTGCATCTAAATAAGTAGATAAAGAAGTTTGTTTTTGATAATATTTCAAACTTAAATCATTACTTTGTTTTTGAATTTGTAATTTTGTAAAATCAATATTTTTAGAAAAAATAAGTTTTTCACTTTCATTAATTGTAATTACGGTTGGATCCTCAACTTCAAGATAAATATTTTTACTGGGCGTAAAACCAGTTAAAATCATTAATTCTCTAAAAGAATTATCTATAGTATATTGACTGGCTTTTTCATCATTCAAAGCTTTTTTATAGTCAATATTTGCATCTAAAACATCATTATCTGTCATTAACAAAAGATCTCGTTTCTTTTTTGTAGCATCTAAAATATACTTTGTTACCGCGGTTTTTTTCTTAGCAATTTCCGCTGATTTTATTGCCAGAAAATAATCATAATAAGCAGAAATTACCAAAAGAATAAAAATATTAAGTTTGGAATTATAATCTAAGTAAGCGGTGTTATAGTTTAAAGAAGCTAAACGAATTGGATAATCGGTAATATCATTGCCAAAACCCGGCCATAAAGGTTGCGATAAACCTAAATTAAGGTTTTGAGAAAACTGGTTAGATCCTGGCGTACTGGAATTACTTAATGATTGATTTAAACTTAATGTACCGCCTGTAGTTAATTTTTGGCTTAAACTTAAATTAGTATTCAAATAATTGTTTGCTGAAGCAGTAGTGTTATTATAAATACCGAAATTGAGGTTAGTATCATAAACTTGATATTTTTCTTTAATAGTTAGTTCAGCCGCATTAATATCCAAATATTGCGAATTCAAATTCGGATTATTGGCAATGGCTGTTTTTATTACCTGATTAAGGGTTAATGATTCTGCAGAAATATTTATTAAATTTAACAGCAGAAAAAGAACTACTATTAAAAAAATTTGGATTTGCTTCATAAGTATATATCATATAATATCCTCAAAACTAAAAAAAGGTTTCGTTATTTTTTATTATAACTCTACCCTAGTCATTACGCCATGAAGCTTATTAACCGGCAGTTTATAAAACTGAACATAAGCGGGTGTTATTTTCTTAATAAAAACAAATATTTTCCAAATAAAACTAGTAGTATAAATATCTTCTATTCCGTAAAAAATAGCTTTTTCCTTAATTCCAGCTTCTGCTAAAATATTTGCAATTTGATCAACTTCCATGTATCCCAAATAAATTTCAAAGATTCTTATCCCGGGATAAATATCATTCTTAAATTCTGCTTTTACCCCAAAAGGGCTATTTCTTCTTATAATAGATATAAAAATATTATCTTCATAGATAATATTATTAATAAACATTGTTTGAGTAACATAAGGTGGGATTTTATTAATATTTCTTACAAAAAATAAAGCTGTTCCCTGTATTTTATTAATTTTTGCGGAAACTTCTCGAAAACGCTTTATAAACTCAATAAAATCCATTGGCTGAAGAGAAAGATATAAATATTTTTGACCGTAAGTATAAATTAAAATTATAGCTAAAGGTATTATCGCAATAATAATAGACCAAAATCCGCCATGTGGTATTTTATATAAATTAGATACAAAAAAACTAACTGCCACAAAACCAACTAATATTGAAATAAAAGAACGAACATATTTTTTCTTAAGATAAAAAATAATTGTCATAAGAAATGCTGTTATTACCATAGTGCCAGTAACAGCAAAGCCATAAGCCGCGGCAAGCTTATTAGATTCTTTAAAAATAATCATAATAAAAAGAATTGCCCCTAATAAAAACCAATTAACAGCGCCAATATATATTTGGCCTTGATTATTATCAGAAGTATATTCAACTTTAAATAAAGGCATTATATGAGTTGCAATTCCCTGATAAACAATAGAAAACATGCCGCTAATCATTGCTTGTGATGCAATAACCGTAGCTACAATACTTAATAATAAAAATGGTATGTATAAAATAAATGATTCATGAAAAATCATTTCAAATAAAATATTTTTTGCGGTTGGATTTATTAATAGAAAAGCTCCCTGACCAAAATAATTAATTACTAAAGCAAAAAAAACAAAATACCAAGCAAAAGTAATTGGTTTTCTACTTAAATGACCCATATCTGCATAAAGAGCTTCCCCACCAGTAGCACAAAGTATTACTTCAGATAAAATAAAAAAACCTAATAAACCATTAGAAAACAAAAATTGCAAAGCAAAATAAGGGTTTATAGCATAAATTATTTCTGGAGCTCTTAGTAAAGAAAATAGACCGGAAATCAATAATGCCAAAAACCAAATTAGCATTATCGGACCAAATGTTCCGGCAACTTTTTCTGTACCTTTTTTTTGAAACATAAACAATAAAATAGCAATAATCCCAGCAGTTATTATCATCATTACTTGTGGAATATTCTGAAACATAGGAATTAAACGAGAACCTTCAACCGCACTTAAAATAGAAATTGCTGGGGTAATTACACCATCACCAATTAATAAGGAAATACCAATAAAAGCACAAAAATTAATTAAACGAATCTTTTTCTTCGATTTTAACAGGGGTATAAGTATTTCTTTTAAAACTATTGTCCCCCCCTCCCCTTTTCTACTTAAACTCATAGCTAACCAAACATATTGAATACTTACTAAAATTGTTAAAGTCCAAAATATTAACGATAAAATACCAAAAATATGTTCAGGTGAAGGTTTAATAATTAAGAATATAGCGGTTATAGTATAAATAGGGCTGGTACCAATATCCCCAAAGACTAAACCTAATGATTTAATTATTTTTGAACCCTTTTTGACGATGCTATCCATTTCGCAATATTCTACTCTCTTTTAAATAGATATAAAAGCATTATAATTCTAAAATTTTACAAGGGTAAGCATTAATATTATAAGCAGAAATTACTTCACCGGTATTTTTATTGAATTCGAATAAATAACCGTTACTCATATCAGCAACCACACAATACCATTTATTTTCCGACGTTAAAAAAATATTGGGAATCCAAGCAGAAGAAGATAATTGAATACTAAAACTAGCCGGCACAGTAATAGTAATTATACTGCCAGCTGTAAAAGTTTTAGCAGAAAAAGATCTTAAATTTAAACCATAACCTTCGGTAGTTAAACCATAACCTTCTTCATCAATAGCCAATTTTGTCGGTGAACCAGCAACTGGAATTTCCGTTGTAATAGTTTTTAATGACAAATCATAAACCCCAATAGCACCATCTGTGACAGAATAAAAATTTCCAGCTAAAGTTACAAATAAATAATTTGAAAAATATTTGGTTAAATAAATAGCTTGCGGATTTTGCCCTGTAAAATAAATATTACTTTCAACTTGATTTGTAAGCGGATTAATAACTGATAATATACCTGGGCCGGCTGGTAAATAATTAGTATCTAAATTGGTTAACCCTACATAAATTCTTTTCGTTAAATCTGATTCATAATAAATTGCTTGCGGATAAGCATTAGTAGGGTTGCTAGCACTAACAGGATGTAAATCATTCCCTGCTGGCAAAGTTATTGTTTCTAAAACCGGGCTGACCAAATTATTGATATTAACAACTGACACTGTATTCGCCAAAAAATTAGTAATATAAGCAATTTCATTACTAAAATATACTATATCATAAGGGTTATTATTATCACCTAAATTTAATTGTTTTTTCGTAGTTAAACTACTAACATCCAAAATATGAATGGTGTTATCTCCGGAATGTAGAACAGATAGCTCATTATTATGAATAACTGCCGTACTGGCAATTAAACCTAATTCAGTGGTAATTAATGTTATTTTATTATCCGATGTTTTAACTGCCAAACTACTTTTACCCTGATAAGGTGAACCCAAAATAATTAATGATTTTGTTTGAATATCAGGATTACTTCCATTATGTAAAATATTAGTACACCCTAAAAACAACAAATTAACGCTTAAGAAAAAAATTAAAACCAACCATTTAATTTTTAGATACTTCAATTTAAAACCTCCAAATTAAAGAACTTTCCCAGTTAATACCAGGCAAAGGGAAACCATACGTATCGTAATAATAACCATTAAGAAGATTATTAATACGAAAATTAAAATCTAAATTATTTGCTATTTGCCATTTACTACCTAAATTAACTAAATTTTGATCTGGTAATTTAGTTAAACTGCCGATAGTTGTATAATGATTACCCTTATAAATATATTCAGTAAAAAAAAACAATTCTTTCGTAGCTGAATATTCTAATACTAAACTTACAATATTTAAAGGCTGTCCGATAATCGGATAATTTTGCCACTGTGAACCTGGTGTGGTATCTCTGGTAAATAATAAGCTATAATCATTTCGTAAAGAAAACCTATCCCAAATATATTTCAAACTCAATTCTAAACCATCTATTTCAGCTGAACCAATATTAATAGGCTTAATCATAAAAGCAGAGCTAAGGTTAAGTTCAATTAAATCTTTAACCCAGCGTTTAAAATAAGCACCGGTAACTAGAAAACTACCCTGGGTGTTTTTAAAGCCAATTTCAATTTCCTGTACAGTTTCTGGTCTTAAATCAGGATTATTATAATAAGGACCCCAAGCAATATATTTTTCAGAAAAACTCGGCATACGAAAAGAATTACTGATATGGTTAAACAGGCTAATATCAGATCCAAGTTTTATTTCCGAACCTAATAAATGAGCAGAATAAAAACCTTCATTAAAAAAATAACTGAAATTATTACTGAAAAGTAAATTAAACGCAGAATCATTTTCATATTTAAAATCTAAACCAGCTGATATTAAATTACGATCTGGATATTTCACTTCAGTAGTATTACTAGCTGTCAGGTTTTTTCTAAACAGGGTTTCATTTTGGGCTTTTAATTTTGCGGAAATATTCAAATCATCAAACAATAATTGATAATTTAATTCACCTAAATAAGAATTCCCGTAATATAAATTTGCTAAAATGCTAGAAGAATATTCATGTTTTGGATCAAAAAAATTAAAATTATTATTAAGATAGTTTATTTGAGCCTTAATTATTTGGTTATCAAAAATTAACTTTTGGGAAAATAAATTGATTAATTGTTTAGTTTCATTTTTATAAGCAAAATAGCTAGGGTTAAAAATTGTTCCCGGTACTCCTTTTTTATTATGATAATAATTGAAGTTTAAAGTATTGGGATTAAATTCATCAGTTTTCATGGTAAAATTAAAATTATCATTAAATACTTCATTATTCGATCTGCGATCATAAGAATCATCCAAGGGATTGATCGGTGTTGCCTTGTTATTAAAGAAAAGAAAATCATTTCGGCTATATAAATGTTCATAGCTAATTGCTATAGGAAAAGTATTTATTCTTTCATTTAAGTTAAAACCCAAACCATAAGTTTGAAAATCTGCTAATTTTGTATAAAAATTATTATTAATGTTCTTTTTTTTGCTGATTAAATTAATTGCCCCGCCAAAAAAGTTTTGGCTGTTATTACCATTAACAGCACCACGGTAAATTTCTATTTCTTCATAATTATCAAGATTTAAAGTAGATAAATCTACAGATTCGCCAAAAGCATTAAGCTGTACATTATCAATCATAATTAATACACCGCTAGTTTTTGAACCTCTAATAGAAACAAAACTTGGCTGATAAAATCCACCGGAAAAATTAACTGCGCAACCTAATTCCGCACTTAAGACTTTATTTAATTCCACTTGGGAGATTCGTTTATCTGTTAATTTAATAGTAGTTTTTTGATAAATATGTTCTTGTGGCGCATAAATATAACTATCAGATAAAATAAATTCCTGGGCTAAAACAGAAAAAGGAAATAAACCTAAAATAATTACCATAAAAAAAAGATAATAAAATTTCATGATTGCCAAATATTACATAAATATTTATGATTTTAGCAAGTTAAGTTTTAAGGACTCAAGAACTCGAGGCACAAAGGCACAAAGTTTGGCTCGGGGGAAAATGAGTTCTATTGCGGCTTTTGTTTGAACGGAGAAATTAGAAGAGAAGAAGTCAAAACCGCAGATTACGCAGATTAATGAGATTGTACAGATTTTAGGGAAAAGGTATAAAGACTAGTTAAAAAAGAATAGTTAATATGAGTTAAGCTAGAAAATACAATATTTTAGTTAGACTTTAAAAATTTTATGAAAGC
>CAZFTP010000005.1:85165-121399 GCA_964521915.1 uncultured Candidatus Marinamargulisbacteria bacterium | reverse complement strand
TTTGGCTCCGCCAACTCTTTCTACTAAACTTCACACACTTTATTTTACAGAACCGGCAAAGCCCACCGTGTTATAACCCTATGGTTCAAGCTTTTCCTAGTACCTTTTGTCTTATGCTTATTCCTCTTGAATAAGCAAATAAAAAAATATAAAATTTAGATATGCCAATAATTACCAGGTTTTTTGGAATAATCATTTACATGTTTTGGAATGATCATTCTCCACCACATTTTCATGCTAAGTATCAAGATGAAGAGATCATCATGGAAATTGAGAGTGGAAATATTACAGGAAAAATGTCTAAAACGGCAATTTTATTAATAGAGCAATGGCGAAAATTACATGTAAATGAATTATTGAATGATTGGAAATTAGCAGAACAACGCAAAGAAATTAACAAAATTGAACCATTGGAGTAAAAATGTTTTTACATATTAAAGAAGCTAAGTATCTGTCAAATTATAAAATATGGGTGCGTTTTAATGATGGTGCTATTGGGGAAATTGATTTGGAATCAGATCTTTGGGGCGAAATGATAGAACCATTAAAAAATAAAAATAAGTTTAAAAAATTTAAGTTAGACCCAGATCTTGAAACTATTGTTTGGGAAAATGGTTTTGATTTAGCACCTGAATATATTTATCAAAATATGAAAGTTATAGGTTAAGCTTCGCTAGTTTTTTAGTGTACTCCTTTTTTTGCGAAGCAAAAAAAGGAGTACGAAAAAGAATCATTTCTAAGGGGCTTCGCCCCTTTAACCCCGAGTTTTTTTTATGTATACCCGGTGGGCGGCGAAGCCCACCGGGTATACGAAAAAAAGTTTTCTAAGGATGCAAGCCCCTTTCAAATCCTCACTTATTATTGGAATGAAAGCTTACGCCTAAAGAATAATCGTATTCACCGTTAGCTAAATTATGCTTTGCTCCGCCAACTAATTTAAAATCATTACTTAAATGATAACGTAAATAAGCATCTAAATGAGTTTGATCAAAATTATAGAGTTCTAAAGTACAATCAAAATCATTAGATAATAAATAATCTACACCTAAACCAGGGGAACTATATAAAAAACCCAGTCTGGTAGCTAAAGTTTCGTGCCAGGTTTTCCCTATTTGCAGATTTAAAATATGGTTAACATCTAATTGGTCGCTTAAACCAATTAATAAGTATTTATCGTCTAGTGTAAAAGTAGTATTTGCCAAATAATTAGCTCTTCTATGTACAATGTTATAATTTAACCCTAAATCATAATTAAAACGAATTTTACCTATGGTATCTAAAAAAGAACCGCCTTTTTCTACTACTGCTTGGCTTTGTTGAACGGTATTTTTTAAACCTTCTTTAAATTTAGGGTCATCAAAAAGTGATTTTATTTCAATTGAAACACTGTTTAAATTTTTGGTTAAACTTTTGGTATTACTGAGAATTTGATTTACGTCATTAGAAAAACGACCGTTTTTTGTTATTTCTTCAGTAGACTTTTTTAGTTCAGCGGTAATTATATCAATATTATTAATGATGTTATTTATCCTTTTATCATCTGCTAATTTATTTAAATTAGCTACTAATAGATTTACGCCATCAGTAATGGTTTTGATTTCAATAATAGATTCTTGAATAGAATCCATTACTTCTTTATTGGTGAAAATTTTTCTAAAAGATTCTAAAATTGCTTTTGTTTCTTGTAAATTTTCAGTACCAACTTCAATAAAATCAGATAAACCCGGACCAGAATAACCTTCTAATACGGCATCTTCTGTAAAATAAGTTTTACTTTTCATATTTGGTATTACAGCTAAATACTTTTCGCCAATTAAACCGTCAAAAGCAATTTTCATTTTTGACCCGGTTGGTATTTTGACATCTGGATCAATCCAAAAATAGGCTCTAACATTTTTTGCAGACGGCAATATTTTTAATACCCGTCCGATTTTATAACCGCGGTAACGTACTTCTGAGCCTTCAGTTAACCCGCTGATAGTATTAAATTCGCCTATCAACATATAACCGTTTGCCATTAAAAGTAAGTTGCTTTTCCATAAAATTAAGATAGCAATTACTAAGGCGGCAAAAAAAATAAAAACACCAAGTTTAACCGCTGATTTTGATTCAATATATTGCATATTAGGATTCTCCTTTTAAAAACATTTGGATTTTTTCATTTTTGGTTGTAAAAATAGACTTTGGTGTTTCGTATGGTTCTAATTTGCCTTGGGACATCAGATAAATTTTATCCGCAGTTCTTAACATGGTAGATTCTTGATGTGTTACTACAATGGAAGTTACTTGCATTTCTTTAGTTAGTTTGGCTATTAAATCTTCAATATTTTTGGAACGGATAGGGTCTAGCCCGGTTGTTGGTTCATCGTAAAGCATAATTTGCGGTCCACCGGCAATGGCTCTGGCTAAGCCAATCCGTTTTTTCATACCACCAGATAAATCACTGGGCATAAGTTTTTCTGTGCCTAACATTTCTACCATTTTTAATTTTTCCTTAACTTTTTGTTTTATTGTTTTAAATGGTAAATGATAATTTTCAGTTAAACTGAAAGCAACGTTTTCAAATACATTCATAGAATCGAAAAGTGCGGATGATTGAAATAAAAAACCAAAATTCAACCTAATTTTTTTTAACTCTGTTTGGCTAATATGATTAATATTTTTATCATCAATTAAAATATTACCTTTATCCGGTTTAATTAAACCAATAATTAAACGCAATAAGGTGCTTTTCCCACAACCGGAAGGTCCGATAACAGCAATTTTTTCGCCTTTTTCAATGGTCAAATTTAAGTTATTAATAATGTTTTTATTGCCTAATGTTAAACAAATATTTTCAATTTTAATCATTTTAAAATAATACCGTTGATAAAAAATAATTTAAAATAAAAACCGTAATAAGAATAATTACCACAGCTCTGGTAGTTGTTTCACCTACACCTTTTGCCCCTGCTTTGGCGTTTAAACCCATATAGGTACCGACAATAGCTACTACCATACCAAAAAAGATGGCTTTTATTAAACCGCCGGTAATATCATTAACTCTTAACATTTCTTCTGCAGAATTAATGAACATTTCAAAATTTATTTGGTTAGTGCTTACAGCTACAAATAGTCCGCCTAAAAATCCGATAACATCAGCTAAACCGGTTAATAGAGGCAACATGATGGCACAAGCTAAAAATCTGGGAATAATTAAATAATCAAACGGATCTTGAGATAAAGCTTCTAAGGCTTCTATTTGTTCTGTTACTTTCATGGTACCAATCTCCGCGGCAATACCCGCACCAACTCTGCCGGTAATGGCAACCGCAGTCATAATAGGCGCTAATTCTCGCCACATGGCTAAAGCTACTACCCCGCCAATCATGGGTCCGGCACCAAAACCTAAGAATTTTTTGACAACTTGAACAGCAAAAACCATGCCTACAAATAATGAAGTAAGTATAATAATCGGTAAAGACTGAATGCCAACCTGCACCATTTGATCAATAGTATTTTTTAGATTTATTTTTCTAGAAAATAAATGCGCAATAATAATAATAGTGTGAAATGAAATATTGCCTAATTCAGTAAAAAAAATTATTACTGCAGATGGTAGAAATTTAGTCATTATTAATTATTATAAACTATGCTTGCAGGTAATCGCAACTTTTAGGAAACTAAGATTTCGTAAAATAAAGTATGGATAAATTTTCTATTACTTTTTTTTATGCAAATTATAATATAATTTAAAAAGATGAATAAATATGATGTAATTGTTGTAGGCGCCGGACCAGCTGGAATTGCTTTTGCTATTACTGCAGGTAGGTTTGGGTTAAAAACCTGTTTGTTTGAAAAAGAAAACAAAGTTGGGGGTGCTATTACCTATAGTTTTGTATCACCTTTAATGACTTTTCACGATTCTAACAATAAACAAGTAATTAAAGGGATTGCTGAGGAACTAGTTCAATCTGCTGTAAAAGCGCAAATTTCTTACGGACATGTACCGGATTTAACAGGTACTTGTTCAACAATTACCCCTATGATACCGGATTTATTCCATGAAATAATTATGAAAAAGCTTCAAACTGCTAAGGTTGATGTATTTTTAAATGCTGAATTTGATATAAAACTTTTCGAACAAATAAAAAATAACAGTTCAATTATTATTGACGCAACCGGTGATGCAAATATTATTAACCTTGCCGGAGGTAAATCTATTTTTGGTCGTTTACCAGATAATAAAACACAGCCTGCTACTTTAATTTTTAAAATGCAGTATGTTGATTTTGATCAAATTTGGCAGGCAATTAAGCAAAAACCAACTAATTTTGCTTTAAATCCTGAATATTTTGTTCATCCTGAAAAATTTCAATATTTGGCAGTAGCTGGTTTTTTTGAGGAAATTAAAAAGGCGCAAGCTAAAGGTAAAATTTTGTTTCGCGATCGGGTTTTATGCTTTGAAGTTCCTTTTTCTCAAAATCAAGTTTTAGTTAATATGACAAGAATATTAAATGTTAATGGGCTTGATCAACATTCCTGTAAAGAGGCAACCAAAATTGCTTTGCAACAAGTCCAAGAATGTAGTGAGGTTTTACGCGAATTTATCCCAGGTTTTCAAAATGCCGAAGTTTTAGCCATTGCCCCTAAATTGGGGATTAGGGAAACCCGGCATATTAAAGGAGAATATACACTTACATCCGCAGATTTAATTTTAGCCAAACATTTTCCGGATACTATTTGTAAAGGGGCATTTCCTTTAGATTTGCATTCACCTGATTCTGATGAAACTAAAATAAAAAAAATTAGTAAAGCTTATGAAATACCTTTTCGTGCTTTAAAGCCCCAAGGGTTAACTAATATTTATGTTGTTGGCAGATGTATTTCAGCAGAACATTTAGCTTCTGCCGGGTTAAGAACTATTCCTACTTGTATGGCTATGGGTGAAGGTTTGGCAAATAAATTATTTTTAGGGTGCTCTGCACCCTGAGGATACGAGAGAGATTATGTTTTTTAGGGGACTTCGTCCCCTAAGACTCCTGGTTTCGCCTGCCGGCGAGGCGTTAAGGCTTTGCCTTAACAATCTGATTTTTTCTTTTTGGAAAAAAGAAAAACCCCCTAAGACCCAAAAAGAAAAACTTTATTGCGGCTCAACTCACTACTAAATTTGAAGGGTCAATTGTTACTTTAAAAAAAAGACCTTCCTTTGACCGGGCTAAAGCCACTACTTTTTTTGCGCTAGCAATAGACTTTTTTTTAAAGTCAATTTCTCTTCAAATTTCTCCGTTCAAACAAAAGCCGCAATATAAACTCAATTTTCCCCAAGCCAAACTTTGTGCCTTTGTGCCTCGAGTTCCCTGTTCCCTTGAGCCCTTCTAGTTTCTAGTTTCTAGTTTCTAGTTTCTAGTTTTTAGTTTCTAGTTTCTAGTTTTTAGTTTCTAGTTTCTAGCCCGCCCCTTAAACCCCGGGAAGATTTTTTTCTTCTGTCTTCTAAGATCCCTATTTCTAATAAATTAAAATTTGTTTTTAAATATGCTGAAATTGGAATAATCTTGATTTTTTTTGTTTTGAATATTTTTAGGGTTTTATTTAATTCTTCTTCAGGTAAAACATCAATTTTATTTAGTACCACAATTTGTTTTTTATTGTTAAGATCAACCTCGCTTTTTTTTAGCTCTTCATTAATTACGAGGTAGTTTTGATAAGCTTTTTCCGGTTCATTTGGAACAGCTTCAACTAAGTGAATTAGAATTTCAGTTCTGGCAACGTGACGTAAAAAATCATGACCTAAACCTAAGCCTTGTGAAGCTCCTTCAATTAAACCGGGAATATCAGCAATTATGAGTTCTTTATCAAACAGTCTTAATACACCTAAATTAGGAAATAAAGTGGTAAAAGGATAATTGGCAATTTTGGGGTTAGCATTGGTTAAGCTTTTTAAAAGGGTAGACTTACCGGCATTTGGTAAACCGACTAAGCCTATCTGCGCAATTAAACGTAATTCTAGGGTGATACTTTTTTCCTCACCCGGTAACCCTGGTTGAGCGTATCTGGGTGTACGGTTTGTAGAAGTAGAAAATCGAGCATTCCCTTTTCCACCTAATCCGCCTTTAGCTAAGATGAACGGTTCTTCTTCGGTTAAATCGGCAATAAGGGTATCATCTTCAAAAATCATTACCCCTTTTGGAACATGAATAATTAAGTCAGAGCCATCTTTACCGGTTTGATTTTTCCCTCTGCCGGGCTCTCCGTTACCAGCTTTATAGATCGTTTTGATTTTAAGGTCCATGAGGGTTTGTTTTTGGCTGTTTGGTAAAAAAATGACATTACCGCCTTTACCTCCGTCGCCTCCATCTGGACCGCCTTTGGGGATAAATTTTTCTCTTCTGAAACTAACAGCCCCAGCACCGCCTTTTCCGGCAATTACTGTAATTTTTACTTTATCTACAAATTTCATAAAGGTTATTATAACAGAGTATCACCGAAGCACCAGGGTGATATAAAAAAATCTTGCTTAGAAAATAGTGTTATGCTAAATTTATTTAGTTTTTTAAACTAAATTTATATATATTCATATGGTGAAGCCATATAAATATACGAAAAAATCACTTAGGAGGAATAAATGAATTATTTTTACACTGAAGAACAGGAGATGATACGCGATTTAGCCAGAAAAATTGCTGAAGAAAAGGTTAAGCCAGTAAGAGCTGAATTAGACGAAACCGGTGAATTCCCTCATAAATTAATGAAAATTTTTGCTGAGGCAGATTTATGTGGTTTATATATTCCAGAAGCTTATGGTGGTTTTGGTGGCGGTGAAGTAGAATTTTGTTTAGCTACCGAAGAAATTTCTCGCGTTTGCGGTGGTGTTGGCGTAACTTTTGCGGCTAGTGCTTTAGGGGCAACTCCGATTTTATATTTTGGTTCTGAAGAACAAAAGAAGAAATATCTTCCGGATATAGCGGCTGGTAAAAAATTAGCGGCTTTTGGTTTAACTGAAGCAGGTGCTGGTTCAGATGCTAGTGCAATGAAAACAACTGCTGTTAAAGACGGCGATTATTATATTTTAAATGGTACAAAACAGTGGATTACAAATGGTGGTGAAGCAGATACATATTCGGTAATTGCCATGACTAACCCAGAAAAGGGTGGTAGAGGTGCAAGTGCTTTTATTGTAGAAAAAGGTACACCAGGGTTTTCTTTTGGTAAAAAAGAAAATAAGATGGGTATTAGAACTTCTGCTACTCGCGAATTAGTATTTGAAAATTGTCGTATACATAAAGATCAAATGTTAGGTAGAGAAGGCATGGGTTTTATTATTGCTTTACGTACCTTAGATTCAACCCGTCCTGGTATTGCCGCTCAGGCAGTTGGCATTGCACAAGGTGCTTTAGATGAAGCTATTGAATATGCCAGAACCAGAATTCAGTTTGAAAAACCAATTATCAGTTTTCAAGCAGTACAACACATGTTAGCAGATATGGCTACGCAAATTGAAGCGGCTAGAGCTTTGGTTTATACTGTGGCAAGGTCAATTGATGCTGGTGCAAAAGATTTTTCTAAAGAATCTGCCATGGCAAAAGTTTTTGCTTCAGATGTAGCTATGAAAGTTACAACTGATGCAGTTCAAATTTTTGGTGGTTACGGTTATATGAAAGAATACCCAGTAGAAAAAATGATGCGTGATGCAAAAATTACTCAAATTTATGAAGGGACAAATCAAATTCAAAGAAATGTTATTGCCGCAAATATTATTAAGGAGGCAATAGCAAAGAAAAAATGAAAAACATTATAGTTTGTATTAAACAAGTTCCTAATACGGATAAGGTACAAATTAATCGGGAAACTAATACTTTAATGCGTGAAGGTGTAGAAAGTATTATTAACCCTTTTGATGAAAATGCTATTGAAGCGGCTTTGCAACTTAAGGATCAACATCCTGATGCTAGGGTTGTTGTGGTAAGCATGGGACCACCGCAGGTTACAGAAGCGTTAAGGCAAGCAATTGCTATGGGGGCAGATGAAGCCATTTTAATTTCAGACCGTGCTTTTGCCGGTGCAGATACATGGGCAACTTCTTATACAATTTCGCAGGCAATTAAACAAGTCGGTAATTTCGATTTAATACTTTGTGGTAAACAAGCGATTGATGGCGATACCGGTCAAGTTGGTCCGGGAGTAGCGGAATTTTTAGATATACCACAAGTTACTTTTGTGAATGAAATTAAGTATGATGACGGTAAATTTTTAATAAAAAGAGAATTAGAAGATGGTTATGAATTAATATCTGCCGAAAGTCCTGTTTTAGTAACCGTTACCAAAGAAATAAATGAACCTAGGTATCCGTCGTTAAAAGGTAAAATGAAGGCTAAAACCGCAGAAATTATTACTTGGAATTTAGCTGATATTAAAGCAGATGAGAATAATACTGGTTTAGCAGGTTCCCCAACTAAAGTATTGAAGGTATTCACACCACCGGTTAAAGGCGATTCTGAAGTAATTAGTTATTCAGAATGTGAGTGTTTTGGAAAAGTAGTAGAGAAGATAAAAGAATTAGTGAAATAGGGGTTTAAGGGACGAAAAATTGTCTGAACCAGGATTCACCAGATTAAATGATTAGTATGATTTTAGGAGTGCTAACGTTCAACGTGCTAAAGTGCTAACGTTGGGGGAACAAGAAAACGGATTTTTAAGGCGTAGCCTTAAAGCCCGCCCGGCAGGGCAAAAACAGGGTCTAAGGGACGGAGTCCCTTATAAAATCTTTTTCTAATATTCTTTTTTGCGTAGCAAAAAAAGAGTACATAAAAATGCCGATCGCGTAGGCCAAAAATAAGGAGAAATTATGTCTATCAAAGTATTAATCGACAAATGTAAAAGTTGTACACTTTGTGTAAAAAGTTGCCCATTTGGTGCAATCACTATGATCGATAAACTAGCGGTAATTAATATAGAAGAATGTAAGCTTTGCGGAGCTTGTGTTACTGCCTGTAAGTTTAAAGCAATTGAAATGGAAGTTAAACCTAAAAAAGTACTGCAAGATATTTCTCAATATAAAGGCATTACGGTTTTTGCTGAAGTTAGAGATGGCGTTTTACAAGATGTTGCTAAGGAATTACTTTCTGAAGGTAGAAAATTAGCAGATAAACTAAAAACAGATTTAACAGCAATTTTAATTGGTAATGACGTGAAAAAGTTAGCAGATGAATGCTTTAAATTTGGTGCAGATAAAGCAGTGGTAATTGAAGATTTATTATTAAAAAATTATTCTTGTGAACCATATACCAGAGCATTAGTAAGTTATGTGGAAAAATATAAACCGGAGATTATTTTACTTGGTGCTACCAGTATGGGTAGAGATTTAGCCGCAAGAACCGCGATTAGAGTAAGAACCGGTTTAACTGCAGATTGTACTAATTTAGATATAGATTTGGAAAATAAGCGTTTATTGCAAACTCGTCCGGCATTTGGGGGTAATATTCTGGCTACAATTTATTGTCCGGATAACCGACCTCAAATGGCAACCGTAAGACCGCACGTAATGGCAAAATGTCCAATAGACAATCCGAAAAAAGGTGCAGTTGAAGAGTTAAAAGTTGATTTTGAAGAAAAAGATTTTCGTTTACAGGTGAAAGAAGTAGTAAAAGAAACAGTAGAAAAATTAAATTTATGTGAAGCAGATATAATAGTTTCTGGCGGTAGAGGTATGCAAAAACCGGAAAATTTTGCATTATTACGAGAATTAGCTGAGGCACTTGGCGGTGCGATGATAGGGGCAACCAGAGCGGCAGTTGATGCAGATTGGCTACCTCATTATCATCAAGTTGGGCAAACAGGAAAAACCGTTCAACCTAAAGTCTATATTGCTTGCGGAATTTCCGGGGCAATTCAGCATTTAGCCGGCATGCAATCTTCTGATTATATAATTGCGATTAATAAAGATGCCAGTGCACCGATTTTTCAGGTAGCAGATTTAGGTATAGTTGGCGATTTATTCGAAGTAATTCCGGAAATGATCAAGGAATTAAAAAAATAGGTATAAGGAACTAGGCACTAGGGGGGCTCAGGGGAAAAAGAGCCCCTGGGGGTTTTTAAGGGGGCTTGCCCCCTTTGAAAAAGAAAAAACCGAATTGTTAAGGCTCTGCCTTAACGCACACCGGCAGATATATATGGGAAAAGGGGCAGAGTGCTGTGTTTGTTCTGCATTCAATTAAGTTTTTCTGCAAGTTTAACAATTTCCGGATTTAATTCTTCTTTGGCAAGGTTATTGAGTATTTCCAGTGTTTTTTGTTTGGATATTTTTTTTCGATAGGGTCTGTCTTCACGTAAAGCACTGTAAATATCTGCAACAGCTAAAATTTGTGCTCCTAGTGGAATTTTTTCACCTTTTAAACCTAGCGGATAACCTTTACCATTTAGTTTTTCATGATGATATCCGGCACTTTCAATAATTTCTGGTATTTCTAAATATTTAAGTATTTCTAAAGTGTAAATACTGTGTTTTTTCATAATTTGATATTCTTCATCTGTTAAAGTACCTGGTTTATTTAGAATTTTTTGTGGAATACCTATTTTTCCTAAATCATGTAATAAAGCGGCAATTTTATATAATTTTATAGTATTTTTATTTAGTTTTAAGTCGCGGGCTATTTTTTCTGTATATTCTGCTACTTTAAAAGAATGTTTAGCCGTAAAAGCATCCCAATAAAAAACAATTTTAATTAATAAAATAGCAAGATATTCTAAATCATTTAAATTGAAGTCTAAAAGAATATTATTTTTTTTAATAAACGCTTCTATTAAGTCAGAACTATTAATTAAATTTTCAGAAAAATCTTGTTCATTTAGAATAGTTGTTAATATAGTAATTAACCGCGGGTTATATTTGTTTAATTCTTTATTATTTAATATTTTATCTTTTAATTCTGGTGAACCCCCCTTTTTTTTATTTCTAAAATATTGGCAGGTAAATTCAGCTAAAGGTAAAATTTGATTAATAATTTTTGGTGAAAAATTATGGTGCTGAATTATAAAAGGGATAATATCTTTCAGGAAAAATATTTTTTTGAACCACTTATTGATTATTTTTGTATGATAAAGATTTTTCTCGTAATTTAGTTTTAATAAATTAATATTTTGTAAAGCACCAAAATCGTGAATAAGCGCAGTAATAACCAGGTTTATTATTTCTTGTTTTTTAAGATGTAATTTTTTAGCAATCAAAAAAGTTAAATAAGCAACTTCCTGATGATGCTCATAAAAAGCATTATCTGAAGTTAAAATTATTTTTTTGAAAAGGTCAATAATTTTTTCTAATGATATTTTATACATTGTCTATTTTAATATTTTAGATTATTTTATATTTTAAAAACAAATGAAATTTTTTTTAAGCTTATTCGATAAATATTTGAAAATAAATCTGAACTAAAATTAAAAAGGAAGGTGAATATTATGACACAAGTAAGTGCTCAAAATAATGTACCAATAATCCCTGCAGGTGTTAAAGAACTAAAATTTGCAAGTGATTTAAAAGATGTTAAAGTTTTAAAAGTAGAGCCTAAAGGAGCATCTGTTTCTGGTTTACAAGGCGTAACTGATAATGACGTTGTTTTTGTAATAGGCGATAAGCAAATGTATAATGCTGGTAACCTTAATGATCAGCAAGTTCAAGAGGCACTTAAATCAAAAAGTGTTAGTGATTTAACCGCTAATTTACAAAAAATGAGTGCATAATATTTATTCGTCTTTATTTTTTTTAAGCTGGAGTTATGTTAAAATAACTCCAGCTTTTTTATGAATAAAAAATATACAACTCTCAATGATGATTTAAAAAAGAATTTTCCTGAAAAAATCTATAAAATTTCTTTAGATACTCATTTTACCTGTCCGACCAGAGATGGAACAAAAGGAACAAAAGGGTGTTTCTATTGTGGTAGTACCGGTTCACATTTTGTTAATACCAATCAAATTATTTCTTTAAAAGAACAAATAGATCTCGCTAAAGCTAGAATAAAACAGAATTGGAAAAATCCTGGTAAGTTTTTAGCTTATTTTCAATCTTATACCCCAACTTACAGAAGTATTGAAGAAATTAGAAACAATTTTGAAATAGTTTTTTCAGATCCGGAAATTGTGGCTTGTAATATTGCAACAAGACCAGATACTTTAGATGATCTCAAAATAGCTTTATTATCGGATTTTTTGGTTAAAAAATATCATTGGGTTGAGCTTGGCTTAGAATCCAGTCATGATCAAACTTTGAAAAAAGTTGGTAGGGGGCATACTTATCAGGATTTTTTGGATGCTTATTATAAATTAAAAACAGCAGGTTTAAGGGTGGTAGTTCATTTAATTTTAGGTTTACCAGGTGAAACAGAAGACATGATTTTAGAAACAATAAAACGGCTTATAGAATTAAAAGTTGATGGTTTAAAGTTGCATAACTTACATATTGTTAAAAATAGCGTTTTTGCAAATTGGTATAAGCAAAATAAAATAAAATTATATAGTTACGAAGAATATCTTGAGTTATTGGTAAAAATATTAAGCATCATTCCTAAAGAGGTTGTAATTCATAGGTTAGTTGGTGATGCACCAAAAGAATATTTAATTGCACCGGACTGGGTAAGAAATAAATTGAAATTTCTAAACGATTTGAAAAATTGTCTGAACCAGGATTTACAGGATTAAAGGATTAACAGGATTTTAGGGCTTAAGTTAAAAAAGCACAAAGTTTAGCTCAGGGGAAGATTGAGTTTATATTGCGGTTTTTGTTTGAACGGAGAAATTTGAATAGAAGAAGGCAGAACCGCAGATTAAGAACTCAAGGCACTAGGCAAAAGGCACTAGTGAAAACTCATGGCTCAATGTCTTGAACTGTGATTAAATGATTATTTGATGGATTATGATTTTTGGGGGTTAAAGGGGCTTGCCCCTTGGATTGTTAAGGCTCTGCCTTAACGCCCCGCCGACAAGCGAAACCGGGGTTTACCCCGTTTTCTTTTTCAAAAGAAAATGGGGTAAAAAAATATTTTAATCTTAAAGGTTTTCTTTTTGGCGCCTTTTCAAAAAGAAAATCCTTAAAAATAAAAAATAATTATAAATTAAAAAGATTTAAAAAATGAAATAAACAAAAATTAAATTTAAAAATAAGCCTATTGTAAAATGGCTATTTCTCATTTTGTGACAGATTCAATATAAAATCTTGCTCACGCTAGTGGGCGAATAGATAAAAAAAAAGCGGGATCATTGATCCCGCTTTTTTGTAAATTAGGTATTAAGAATCTAATTTTTGAGCTAGTTTTCTTAATGTTGTAAAGATGGTATTTGCAACACCACTAACAGTATCCCTTAAAGATTGTTTAGCTTGAACAACTAATGCATCAGTAGTTAACTGAGCAGTATTAACAGTAGAAGGTTGGTTTGAACTTGAATCTCCTTGTGCAGTATTTGTAACGTTAGTTGTACTTGCCGCAGAGCTAGCTGAACTAGCGCCACCTTGGGCATCTGTAATCATTTTGTTAACAGCGGTATCAAAATCTTGAGCAAATTTTTCGTAAACATCAACAATACCTTTAGTCATATCATTTTTTACATTATAATCAGCCATTTTAATTTCCTCCTAAATTTGTTTTTTTATTTATAAAGTTATTTTTATTAACTTAATACACCCGTTTAATTTTTTTTGTTTTTACATCCCTCCTTTTTTGTTTTATATTTTGTAATCGGTTAGGTAAAAAAGAATAATGTATTGATATATATTGTTTTGTTGTTGAATAGTAACCACAACTTTATTTTTGGATTGTTAAGGCGATGTTCTAACGCCTAAGGGGCAGGCAAGGGGCTTTTAACTCTTTTAAGGTATTCTGTTTTCATTTATACTAGAAATTAATGTTAAAACGTTTATTTATTAGAAACTTTGTTTTAATAAGGGAATTAGAAATAGATTTTGAATTAGGTTTAAATATAATTACCGGTGAAACCGGTGCTGGTAAATCTATTTTAGTTTCTGCTTTAGCTTTTCTTACTGGAGATACTTTTCAATCAACCAACAATGACGAGGTAATGGTAGAAGGAGTTTTTTTACTTGATTTTGAAAAAATAGATATTGAATTAAAAGAATTTTTAGATGATGCGGAAAATGAAATAATTGTTTTAAGAAAATATTCTAAAACAAAAGGTAATTCTATTAAAATAAATAATCAGACAGTAACTTTGAAAAAATTAAAAGAGATAACTTCAAAGTTGGTTTCTATAACTAACCAGTTTGAACATTTGAACTTATTTAGTAAAGAAAAACAGTTGGAAATTGTGGATGAATGGGAGGGCGAGGCACTAGTTGCTAGTGGGGATCGGGAAACAAAAGATAGGCATCAGGAGACAGGAGAAAAAAAAATTCCAGGGTGTAGGGAATCTGCCCTTCGGGGTTTAAGGGGGCTTGCCCCCTTAGAAAATCTTTCTTCCTCAAGGTTTAAGGGACGAAGTCCCTTAGAAAAAGTCAATCCCTTACGGGCAAACATGCAGGTTTGCCTCGAACAAACGGATAAAATAATTAAATCAAAATACCAAGAAGGTTATTTGAAATATATCGATTTAAAAAAACATTTAACGGAAATGAATCAAGATATTCAGCAATTTGATCAAAAAGTAGAATTTTTAAATTATCAAATAAGGGATTTAGAAACTCAAAATTTTAAGGAAGAGGAAGAAGCGAGTTTAAAGAAACAATTAGCGGAAATAAGAAATGTAAAATTAATTACAGAATCTCATCAAACTTTGAAAAATAATATTGAGGTAATAAATACTGCTTTTAATAGTAACATGCAATTACTGGAAATACTGAGAAATAAAACCGGAAATAGTTTTTATGCAAATTTATTAAGCAAAATAAATTCATTATTTACCGAAAATCAAGATATAGAGCATGAATTAATTAAGGAAGACGCAATAATTGCTGAAATAAATGAAACAGATCTAAATGAAATAGAAGAACGTTTAGATCTTATTTTTAGGTATAAGAATAAATATAAAACAAATTCTATATCTGATTTATGTTTAAAACTACATGATTTAAAAAAAGAATATGCGGAAATGATAGGTAGTAATAAGAGTAAAATAGAATTAGAACAGTTGTTGAATTTAACTTCAGCAGAATTAAAAGATTTAGCAGAAAAGCTCCATGTAATACGCGAAAAAAAAGCCAAAGAAATTTCTGAAAGAATAATCCATCAATTACATGAACTAAATTTCAAACATGCTGATTTTAAAATTGAAATTATTAAACAAGAAGATTTTTCTTTAGCTGGTTTTGATAAAATAGATTTTTTTATTTCTTTAAATCTGGGTGAAAAATTATGCCCTATTGCTAAAGTCGCTTCCGGAGGGGAATTATCTAGAATACTTTTGGCTTTAAAAACGATTTTTTGGGAAAAATCACCTTTAGAATCTTTGGTTTTTGACGAAATTGATACTGGAATCGGCGGTTTAACAGCTTTAAAAGTTGGAGAAAAATTAAAATTTATCAGTAGTAATGCCCAAGTTTTTTGCGTTACTCATTTACCGCAAATTGCTAAATTTGCAGATCATCATTATGTAGTGGAAAAAGAGATCAATAATAATAATAAAACTGAAATAATAATTAAAAAATTAGCTCAAAATGAAGTAAATGGTGAATTGGAAAGAATGGTCGGTGGAAAAGAAGTTATTAGTATTTTGAATTAGGAGTGTAAAAAATAATAGTGAAATCATTGAAAAATTTTTATATAATAAACTTAATAATATGAAAATCGCCTATTTAGGCCCTAGAGGCACTTTTTCGGATTTAGCTTTTGAGAAATTTAGCAAACTTAAAAAAGAAGAGTTTGAAGCAATGCCTTTAGATTCAATCTTTGCAGTTTTTACAGCCATATCTGAAAAGAAATGTGATAAAGTTTTAGTACCAATCGAGAATTCTTTGGAAGGGTCCGTTACTTCTACTTTTGATTTATTAGCCAGTTCGGAAGGACTTTTTGTAGAAGAAGAATTTGATTTAGCTATAGTGCAGAATTTGCTAGGTAAAGGTATCAATGATTTATCTGAAATTACCGATATTATCTCGCATCCGCAGCCATTAGCACAGTGCAGAGAATATCTAAATAGAAATTTTTCTAATGTTGATATTCGTGAAGTAGATTCCACGGCTATTGCGGCTGAGATGATTACAGAATCTATTCAGTTGAAATTGCCTACTAAGCAAAAATTAGCAGTGGTGGGAAGTAAAGAATTAGCAAAAATCTATGATTTAGATATTTTAGCTGAAAATATTAATGATAACCCAAATAATAAAACCCGATTTTTTATTATTAGTAAAGTAAAAACTAAGCCAACTGGAGATGATAAAACTTCGATAGTCTTTTCAGCATTAAAAGATAAACCAGGTGGTTTATATGAAATTCTAGGCGAATTTGCTAATCGTGAAATTAATCTAACCATGATTAATTCTCGGCCAACCAAAGAAGTAATGGGCGATTATTTATTTTTTATTGATTTTTTAGGGCATGCAGATGATCCAAAAATTAAATCGGCACTTGAGGCAGTTAAAGAAAAAGCTTCGTTTTTTAAGTTATTGGGATCTTATAAAGTTATTATCTAACATAAATTATTTTATTAGTCGCAACAATCCTTTGATTATTTCTTTTGGACTAGGCGGATTTCCATAAATTTTTAAATCTACGGGTAAGATTTTTTCAACTCCGCCAATTACCGCATAACTATCTTTAAAAATACCTATACCGCAGGCATCATCACCTAGAGCAACTATGATTTTAGGGGCAGGTGTTGCTTCGTAAGTTTTTTTCACGGCTGTTAGCATATTTAAGGTAATCGGGCCGGAAATCATCAGTAAATCCGCATGCCGCGGAGAAGCAACAAAAGTAATGCCAAAGCGTTCAATGTCATAATAGGGAGTATTTAGGTTATTAAGTTCAATTTCCGGGGCATTATCGCTGCCGGAATCGATAGATCTAATAGCTAAACTGCGTTTAAAAGTGCGATAAATTTTCTTTTTTAATTCTTTGCCAAGTTCTTCAAGTTCTTGATCGATAAAGTATTTTTCAATTAGTTTTGGTTTTATAAAGTTTGTAAACATTATTAATCCTTATTATATGTATGCCATGGGGGCGAAGCCCCCATGGCATACGAAATTAGAGATCCATCCCCGCATACGATAAATTTAAACTCTTATTGATCAGTGGGAAATCCGGCACAATGTTATTAATTACCGCATGTTCAATGGCCGGCCAATTACAAAATGACGCGGTTCTAACTTTGTAACGACTGATTTTTCCTTTCTCAATACTTACAAAATGCATGTTTTGCCCTCTGACAGATTCAACCAGAGAAAAACTTTCTCCATCTTTGATTGGCACGTTTATGCTAATTTCTCCGTCCGGTAAATTTTTTAGAACTTGCTTAATTAAATTTATCGAATCCAAAATAGTAGCTGCTTTCACTTTGAATCTAGCTAAAACATCGCCTTTTTCCAAAATTAGGCTTTTCGGTTTAAATTCTGAATACGCCCCGTACGGATGTTCAAGCCTAACATCATTTTGAGTTCCTGAGCTTCTTGCCAGAGGTCCGCTTAAATTCATGGGGGCAACCAGTCTGGGTTCTATTATTCCGGTTGTTTCAAAACGATCTAAAATGCCGTAATTATGCATAATTTTTTGATATGATTTTTTAAATCTGCTAAGAAAACTTTTTAAATATACGGTTAATTCAGTTAAATTATTTTGTTCCAAATCAAAATTAAAACCGCCGATCTTAAGGGAATTTTTGAGAAATCGTGAACCGGTTAATTTTTCGTTAAAACGTAAAATTTCTTCTCTTAAAATAAAGAAATTGTTGGCTCCGACCGGATAGGCAACATCTAAAATCATACCGGCTAAATCGCCTAAAAGGGAGTAAACGCGTTCTAATTCGGCAAATAGTAAGCGGAGGTAATTGGCGCGTTTCGGTATTTGAACCTCGGCTAGTGTTTCTATAGCCATTACAAACCCTAAAGCATTTGCTAGAGATTCGTCTCCACTAATGCTTTCTGCTAATTTCAAAGTTTCTTCCGGAGTTTTATCTTCTGCCAGTTTTTCGATTCCGCGGTGCTTCCAAAACATTCTTAGTTCCAGGTTAAAAATAGTTTCACCAATTACGTTAAAACGGAAATGACCTGGTTCAATAATCCCGGCATGTACAGGACCAACCGGAATTTGGTAAACTCCTTCACCAGTAACTTCTTTGAATTTATATTCATCTTGCGGATCAATTTTTTCTTTGTAACTAATTTTTTGATTTTCGAAAGATTTTTTTAAAGGGTGAAAATCGTCAGGATAAATTTCGTGCAGAAACAATTTTCTTTCGTCAAAAGCATCAATAAATTTTATGCCAAATCCATCGGTAATTTCTCTTTCGTACCAAACTGCATTGGGAAAAATAGTTGAAATAGTAGAAATTTTTTCCTCTGCATTTAATTTAATTATTAATAAATCCGGGCAGGTTCTTTTTTCAAAAACATAAAATAGGGTATGGGTAGATTTGGTATCTGTGTTTTCCATTGCGAAAAGATTAATTAAGATCAAATTATGATTTTTTAATATCTGTAGGGGCGAACGGCCGTTCGCCTTATTTAATTCATTCGAATCGCTATTTTGGAAGGGCGAACAGCCGTTCGCCCCTACCAATATGGTCCAATCTCTATTTATTCTTTTAAATTCCAAATTTAATTCTTCAATAATTTTCTTCATTAATTTATCCCATTAAATGTAAATTTTGCACAATTTCAATAAGCTTTTGGTTGAAAAAATTAGGGGTATAAACACCAAGAAAAATCAGGGTAATTATCAAAATAATTATTGGTAATTTCATGCTAAGAGGGGCTTTGAAAAGTACAAGTTTTTCTTCGGTAGATTCTTTAACTAAATCAATTAAAAAACAAGCAAAAGAACCGGCTGCAATTAACAATAAAATTAAAACAAAAAAGACTAAGATTAAAGATTTATCTGCCAAAGCTTTCAAAATAAAAAATTTAGCTGTAAAAATAGGTAATAACGGCATACCGATTAAAGTAAGCGTGCCAAAAACTAACCCCCAAAAAGCAAGCGGTTGGTAGGAAAGAATATCAAAAATTTTATTTTTATTTACAGAATCATACTGCCTATTAATAATGCCGGCAGAAAAGAAGAGCAGGGCTTTAGCCAAAGAATGGCTTAGAATATAAAATATAGTCCAGTATAAACTACCTATAGATAAGCTTAATAGGATTATTCCCATATTTTCTATACTGGAAAAAGCAATGAGCTTTTTAAGATTAGTCCTTAAAACCATGCTAAAAGCTGCTACTAAAATACTGATAATGCCAAAAACAAGTAAGAATTTAGCTGTAAATCCCATAATGCTGCTGGCATAAGCAATGGCGTAAATTCGGATAATAGCATAAATACCAATGTTCAAAATACATCCGGAAAGTAGCGCGCTGACATCAGATGGTGCACGGGAATGTGCCGGCGGTAACCAGGTATGAAAGGGTACTAAACCGGATTTTGCCGCAAACCCGATAAAGATCAATACAAAGGCTAGTAATAATACGTGCGGTGGAAGAAATTGTGCTTTTAGAATAAGTATATCCCAATTCAAAGATGCAAAACCTAAACTGGCTTTACAAGCAGCAAATAACAAAATTAAACCAATAAAAGAAAAAAGCATGGCAGTTGAGGTAATAAAAATGTATTTTATAGCAGCTTTTATATTATCTTTGGTATTTAGAATTACGATTAATATAGCAGAAATTACGGTAGATAATTCGGCGAAAATCCAAAGCAAAGCTAGGTTATTACTACTAAATACCAAGATTAGAGTTAACAGTAAAAGGTTCAGCACTAAATAGAAAAATTTTACGTTTTTTTCGTCTAATTTGTGAGCTTTAATTAAACAATCCAAATAACCTTGAGCATAAATTATGGCCAGTAAAAATAAAAAAGCACAAATTATAATCTCAAAAACGCTAAATTTATCCATAAAAATAAATTGATTATTAAAAAGATAAATTGGTAATTTTGCGAAGAATAATAAATATAAAGACCATATTAAAACAATCAAAGCATAACCCAGGCTGACAAAGTTAATTAGGAGCCTTGATCTTAAAATTACAACCAGAAACATGATTAGAACACTTAATAAAAAGATAAAGATCATTCTTCCGGCTGCTCCTTCAAGAAATTACGAAAAGGGTTAAGCTTAACATGAAATTCTTCTACGGTTGAATTAATGCCAAAGGTTAAAATGGCAATAATCATTACCAGCATAATTAAATCCATTAAGATAAAAATTTCAATAATAAAAGGTATCTCACTGATAAATAAGCTAAAAAGTACTACTCCGTTTTCCATGGTTAAATAGCCAACAATTTTACTGATGGTCTGTTTTCTGGTAAAAAGAATTACCATACCGATTAGGCTTAAAGATAAACCAAGAATTGCCCCCAAATAGAATACTTGACTTAGGGCTAAAGCAGATGAAATTTTGGAAAAAATAATAGAAACAAAAAGAATAATTAAAACACTCACAAAAATTGATCCGCCAGGTTGTAGAAAACCAAATTCAACCTCATGGCTAATTTTTAAGGTTTTTTGGGTTTTCTTAAGAACATAAGGAATAAAAATACTTTTACTTAAAATGGTAATTAAAGCAATAAAAAATAAAATCCAGTTATGCTCTTTAATAAAGAGAATAAAAGCAATAATGGCAATTAGCAGCGATTGCATGGCATAGGTATTGAATAAACCCAGAATATGCCTTCTAGTAATAATAAATGCTTCTGAAATAATTACCAAAATCAGAAATATTTTTACAAGCCCGTCTAAAATAAGCATATTCATTTTAAAACCTCAAAAAAGATAGTTATTAAGGATAAGAAAAAAGCTATTAAAATAAGATTGGGAATTCTAAATAATCTTAATTTACAAAGAAATGACTCAAATAGACCAATAAAAATAGCTAGAAAACAACCTTTGAAAAAGAACAATATTACTCCTAAAATAATACTAATAATTGATAGGTTATGAATAATTTCGCCTGGAAAAAAGATGTTAATTAAGATAGCCATAAAAAGGGTTTGTTTTATGCCTGATGCAAGTTCTAACATAGCCAGGTTTTTACCAGATTGTTCTAAGATCATGGCTTCGTGCACCATGGTTAGTTCTAAGTGGGTCTCTGGGTTATCAATTGGGATTCTGGCTGATTCTGTAATAAGAACAATAAAAAATGAAATACCCAAAAGTAAAAGAGAAGGGTTAAGAGCAAAAATAGGGGTGGTTGCTATTTTACTAAAAATATTGAAAAAATTCATAGAATTAAAAACAAAAGCCAAAGCCGCAAAAACAAGAATGGTAATAGGTTCTATAATAGAAGAAATGCTCATTTCCCTGGAACTGCCCATACCACCAAAACTATTGCCTGCATCAAGACCTCCTAATGCCAGAAAAAATTTTGCTAAGGCAAGCAGATAAATGAATAATATTACATTACCAAAGCCAGCTATTGGTTGAGGTATAAATACCAGAGGAATAAATAAGGTTGCTACTAATATGCAGATTAAATTAAGATAAGGAGTAATGTGTGTAATCCAAGAGGCATTATTAGAATAAAGAGTTTCTTTTTTTAGTAATTTTAGCAGGTTAAAATAAGTTTGGAATAAGTTTGGACCAGAGCGTCTTTGCAGCCAAGCTTTTACCTTTTTTATTAAAGATAAATAAAAAGGAGTAATTAAAATTACCAAAGCTAAATTAAGAAAGCAATAAATAATAAAATTTCTCATAAAAAAATACCTGCTATTAAGATTAAAAGAATAATAGTTATAAAACTATAAAATAAATAAGTGTCTAAATCTTGATCTTTTTGTAGATTATCAATCAATTTTGAGATTAGTAAAACTAATTTTAAAATTGGGAAATATAAATATTCTTCAAAAAATTTTATTAAGATAATTTTGGCTTCGCCATCTTTAAAAACAGTTTGTTCTTTGTCAAAAAAGTTTCTTTGGTTAATTTTTTTAGTTTGATAAATTGATTTAAAAATGGTAACGATTGGTTCGGAAAACCCGGAAGCAGTATATTCCATTTGAGCATTTTGTGAATTTAAACCGCAACCCCAAGTTTCTGTTTTTCTAACTTTTTTAGAAGCAAATAACCAAACGAAAGCTACTACCAACCCAGAGATAACTAGAAAAACTAAAGTAATAATAAACATATTCGGCAGATTAAATTTTAGCTTCAAAATTTCTCCTACTAAAGTAAAAATTTGAAATGCAAATACACCTAAAAACACGCAGAAAAAAGCCAAAATACTTTGCCCTAAAATCATTGCTAATGGCGCTTCCTTAGTATTTTGAGCTTCAATTGATCGTGGTAAAGCCAGAAAAACCAGACCGAAAACTTTTGTGAAGCAAGCTAAAGACAGGGCACTGGTAAGGGCTAAAATACATAACGAAACGCAAAGAATTAGTTTGACTAAAGGTATTGGAATTAAACTAGATTTAAAAAATACCTGGAAAATCAAAAGTTCGCTTATAAAACCGTTTAAGGGAGGTAAAGCAGAAATTGAAATTGCGCCAATAAGAAATAAAATAGCCGTAAGTGGTATTGTTTTAATTAAACCACCCATTTTTTCAATATCTCTGGTATTTGTAGCATTAATAATTGCCCCGGCATTTAAAAATAATAGGCTTTTAAACAGAGCATGGTTTAAAGTATGAAATAAACCGGCTATAAGAGCAATTAAAGCAATTTCTTTAAATCCATAGTTAAGAAAGATTAAATACAAACCCACACAAATAAAAATTATGCCAATATTTTCTATACTGGAATAAGCTAATAATCTTTTTAAATCATGTTCTTTTAAGGCATAAATTATTCCAAGTACTGCAGAAAAACTTCCTAAAATTAAGATAATTAACCCCCAAAATAATTGCATACTTGGCAGAATTAAAATGAATCTGATTAACCCATAAATTGCTATTTTAATCATAATTCCGGACATTAAAGCAGAAATTAACGAAGGGCTAGCAGGGTGAGCATAAGGCAGCCATTTATGAAATGGAATAACCCCAGCTTTGATACTAAACCCAATAAAAAGGGCAGCGTAAATTATCAAAATTATCATATTAGGCAGGTTTTTTAGAGAAGTAATATCTAAATTCCCAGTAAATTTGTAAATTAATACAAAAGCAAATAAGAGAAAAACGGTACTTAATTGGGTCATCACAAAATAGAAAATGCCGGCTTTTTTGGTTTCTTTTTTTTGATATTCAAACATTACTAATAAGAACGATGAAAGTGACATTAATTCCCAAAAAATTAAGAAAGCAAAGAGATTTTTGGTGGAAACCACTAAACCCATAGCTAAAATAAAAATAGCCATCAGGGCAGTTAAAAAATTGCGTTTTTTTGGGTTTACATGCTTTAAATAACCAAAAGCATATAAAACAACAGAAAAAGAAACTAGGCTAATAAGAATGAGAAAAAAGGCAGATAAGCGGTCAATATAGAGATTAATTGGTATGCCGCTTAAAACATAGGGATAAAAAAAGATTTTATCTTTCCAGATTAAATCAACTGAGAAAATCAGAGTTAAAAAACAACCGATTAATATGAAAAATAAAGAAAGATTTGAAATTTTAGAGTTAGAGGTTTTGATCAGACTCAAAGGCAATAGAATGCTAGCGAGAAAAAATAATCCGCTAAAACCAATTAAATAATTGATCAATTCTATTTGCCTTCTTTTAAGTTGATAGTCTTAAATTAGTGCTAATTATTTGTTCTGTCAAGAAAAGATTTAGATCAAGAATTATATGGAGATAATTAGATGTTTAATAATTTAAAAAACAAGGAATATTACTTATTATAATGGATAGTTATATTTATTTAAGAGGAATTAGACCTCAATTAAGATTTAAATCAGAAGAACTAAGACCAGTGATATCTGTTGTTCCAGACAGAGCGGATTTGTTATCAACTTTATTAGAAAAATTAGCTATGTGTAATGAGAGTAATCCGAATTTTTTAATTGCTTTTAATGAATTGAAAGAATTACTGAAAAATTATTTAGAATTGGAAATATTTTCTAAAAAAAGTGTCTATTTAAGAAGGGAACAACCAGATTTTTCACAAAATCAAAAAGATGTTTTAGCTGAGAGTAAAAAAAAATTAGCCAGATTACTTATGCGAACTATCGATAGTTTTAGTAAATTTGAAGTTTTATATATTGCTTTTAAACAACTTTGTCAGGAATTAAAAATAAGCTATTTTGGAAGTGAATTATTATGTTTTTTTAGAAGCAGAACATTACCATTTATGATAGCTTCGAGAAATTCAAGAGAATTTTTACCCGGAATTGGTTTTGTCTTAAAAAAAGGACAAGATGGTAGTTCTATTTTATATGAGAATAGTATGATTGATATGCGGGTTAAATTAAAAAGTTTAGAAATTCATAGGGAAGGAGTTATTGAAACACGAAATGTTGTTTTAAAAAGGCAGAAACACTTTAAGTTTAAAGATTCATCTGGTTTTAATATTTATTGTGAAACAACTAGGTGGGAAAAAACTTATCGTTTGTTTAAAGAAGCAGAATTTTTACAAGAAATAGAGCATCCTAATGTAATGAAATGTTTTTCTGGTTTATATTATCCGCGCAAAAAAAGTGAAGCTATTTTTGATGAACATGTATTTTCTATGACTGAAGATACTAAATGCGGGATTCTGTTAGAATATGCCGATCAAGGTGACTTAGAAAATTTTCTTAAAAGACATCCTATTACTGATGAAGCAGAAAAAGAATATTTATTTATTTCAATTGCTAGAGGTATTTCGGCTTTACATAATAAAAATATTGTACATGCTGATATTGCGGCAAGAAATATTTTTATATTTTCAAATCCATCTGCACCCTATGGGTATGAAGTTAAAATAGGGGATTTAAATTATGCTTTTAGAGAAGGGTTTGATTATAATATTGATGGAGGTCAATTAGCCCCTGAAGCATTAATACAAGAATATTTTTCCGGTTTGTGTTTAAACGAACCGAATTTTGATATTGAGAAATTAAAACCAGGTTCAGAGGTTATGCGAAAACCGCTTGATATTTGGGCTTTTGGTTTAATGGTAGCAAGATTAAATGGATTTAATACTGAATATAATCAAGATAGTATTCTTGAACATAAGGAAATATTAGAATACTTTAATAGAGATCTAAATATTTTTATGAGTAAACAAAGTCCTCGTTTACAAGAATTATTAAGAGGATGTTTAGATTTTAACCCTCGAACTAGATGGACAATTGAACAAGTGATGAGATTTTTAGTTGCATAATCATTAAATTGCATTGTAAAATGATGGTTGCATCATCATTTTGCTATGTTAAAAACCAATAAAGAAATCCAATTTGTAAAAGGTGTTGGACCTAAGATTGCCGAACTACTCGCTAAATTAGGCGTATTTACCATAGAAGATTTTTTTTACTGCTTTCCCAGAACTTATTCAGACCGCCGCAATTTACCAAAAATCAAGGACCTTACCAATAACGGAGAAGTGCAAGCGTTTGTAGGCGAAATTAAGCATGTTTACGAAGAATCTGGCAAAAACAAGAATGTTTTAAAAGCAGATTTAAAAGATGAAACCGGTAAAATTGCGGCGGTTTGGTTTAACCAAGGTTTTTTAAGGCGCTATTTTAAAGTTGGTAAAATTCTTTTTCTTAAAGGAAAAATGGAGCTTAACTTATACTTAAGAGAACCGCAATTTGTAGTACATGATTTTGAATTTTTAAATGAAAAAGATTTAACAGCCGGTGTGGGTAAAGTAGTTCCTATTTATCCTTTGGTAAATGGTTTAACCCAATATAAAATGCGTGCTATTGCTTCAGAACTATTTAATAATAATTTTCAAGATATTTTTGAACCTTTTCCGGATTATTTTTTAGCAGATTTTGAACTCATTTCTTTGCCTAAAGCTATTGAAAAAATCCATTTTCCTAAAGATCAAAATGATTATAAAAAGGCAAAATCAAGGTTAGTTTTTGACGAGTTTTTTTATTTCCAGTTGGAACTAATGAAAAGAAGAGTTAATCATTTCAAATTAGTTAAGGGCCCGGTTTTAAATACCGAGGGCGATTTAATTTCTGCCTATCATAAAATTTTGCCGTATCAACTTACTAAAGGTCAGTTAGCGGCAATAGAAGAAGTAAAAAAAGACGTTACTTCCGGTATTGCTATGAACCGCCTTTTACAGGGCGATGTAGGTTCTGGTAAAACAGATGTTGCCATATCTGCTATTCTTTTTGCTCTTGAGACCGGATTAAAAGCCGCAGTAATGGCACCTACAGAAATTTTAGCACAACAACTTTATTTTAAAATTAAGCATTATTTTGAGGATTTATATATCCCAGTAATTTTACTTAAAGGTAAAACCAAAGGTAAGATGAGAAAAGAGATTTTGGACGAATTAAAATCAGATAAACCAATGGTATTAATTGGCACGCATGCTTTACTCGAAGATGATGTTTTAATCTCAGATTTAGGTTTGGTAATTATCGATGAACAGCACCGTTTTGGAGTTTGGCAACGGACCAAGCTTCAGAAAAAAGGTTTAAATCCGCATTGTTTGTATATGACGGCAACGCCAATTCCTAGGTCTTTAACTTTAACTTTTTTTGGCGATTTGTTTAAATCTAAGATCAGCGAATTACCACCAGGTAGAATTCCGGCTAAAACCTATTTTGTGGGTGAATCAGAAATTAAACGGGTTTACGCTTTTTGTGAGAAAGAATTGGCTAAAAACAGCCAAATTTATATTGTTTATCCGCTTGTAGAAGAATCGGAAAAACTTGATCTTAAAAACGCGGTAGATGGCTTTGAAAATATCAAATTGCTTTTTCCAAAATACCGAGTAGGGTTAATTCACGGTAAGCTTAAACCAAAAGAAAAAGAACAAATCATGGCTGATTTTAAAGCTCACAAAATTGATATTCTGGTAGCCACCACAGTAATTGAAGTTGGTATTGATGTGCCAAACGCCAGCGTTATGGTTATTCAGCACGCGGAGAGATTTGGTTTGTCGCAGCTGCATCAGTTAAGGGGGAGAATTGGCCGGGGCAAAGCAGCTTCTTTTTGTTTTTTGATAGGGCAAGCTAAAAACGATAATGCCAAGAAACGCTTAAAGGCTATAACTTCTACTACCGATGGTTTTAAAATTGCGGAATTTGACCTTAAAATCCGTGGACCTGGGGATTTACTTGGTACAAAACAATCTGGTTTACCAGATTTTAAATTAGCCGATCTGGTTAAAGATGAAAATGTTTTGCTTTTAGCACGCAAAGCCGCCAAAGAATTGTTAATGAGTGATGTGAATTTAGAAAAGCCGGAGCATCAGTTAATTAGAGAAAGTTTTTTAGAGAAGAGAAAGGCATTTATTAAGGAGAGATTGAATTGATTTCGGGGTTGAAGCTAGAGCTAGGTGAGCTAGAGCTAGGTGTCACACCTTGTCACAAATTGAAGTGACAAGCTTGCGCAACCCAACCTAGCAAAGAAGATTTCCCAGTCCCATTTTGACCTGTAATTACCGTCAGTCTATTGCCAAACTCTATGGTTTGATTCTGTATATGACGAAAATTTTCTATATTGAGTTTTGTAATTTTTATAAAACTTTATTTTAAATCAGCCATTATTTTTTTTGCTAAATGGTGGGCAAAATTTACTGCGACAGCATTTCCAATCATTTTATATCCGTCGGCGATATCATGATATTTGAAAATAAAATCATCGGGAAATGTTTGAATCCTTGCACATTCTCGTACAGACAGGCGACGATATAAATGCTCTTTACCGGGAACGAAAATTCTTTTATTTTGACTGATAAATTTCATTTTTGGAGCTTGCGGATGAATTGGCGCGTGGCGTCCACCAGCTTGAATAGTAAAAGAAGGTTCATCCCATGAGCGAACACGATTTCGGGACATATAGATTGAAGAAAAACCACCATTCATGTATTCATGATTTGGTATTTTTAACTCATTGCCGTTTGTTTTGTTTTTATCTAACGCGGGTTTTGCTAAACGTAAATCATAAATAGCGTCTTTCAATACGGGTTTATATTTTTGCGGTTCTGGAAATTCAAATTTTTTCTTTAGTTTTTTATTGTATCCTATAATAATGACACGTAGTCTATCTTCTGGCACATCATAATCATTTGCATTTAATAATTTACAGGAAATATTGTATCCAGCATTTTCAAATTCTTTAATTATATTTGAAAAAGCTTCTTTATGTTTAGGATGAAGAATGCCTGATACGTTTTCCGCAAGGAAAAATTTTGGCTGTTTTTCTTTTAATAAACGAATATAATCATAAAATAATTTTCCTCGCTTATCATTTATTCCACGCCCAGCTCCAGCCTCGCTCCAGCTTTGGCAAGGTGGTCCGCCAATAATCCCGTCAACATCGGGAATTTCAGAAGCGGGAACATCAATAATACTTCTTTTATCAAGTTTTGTTTTCGGAAAATTATGTTCAAAAGTTTCCCAAATTGTTGGGTCATATTCATTTGCCCAAATGACATGGAAACCAGCTTTTTCAAAGCCTAAATCAAGTCCTCCTGCACCTGTAAATAATGAGGCTATTTTCATAATTAATTCTTGTTAATATTTAAAGTATTTTTGAATAATGTTTTTGGTGATTTTAAAAGGTTTATATCAAATTTTAGAGATGATTCTATTCTTGAACTTGCATTGTGTATTCTAAAAGACAAAATCCAATCATTATTCATTGTAACAATAATGGTTGTATTACTGTTTTCTTTAAATTTAATATCAATTATTTCTGTTGGCAGAGGGACTTTTGGTGTTTTATATTTCGGTTCTATTTTTTCAAAAGATAAATTCAAGGTTCCATTTATATTGTATGCTTGAATTTCTACTGTATTTTTACTTTTAATAACTTTGTAAAAATCCTTATTTCCTATTAAGTACGATACTAGATTTGAAGGAATTTCTGCATTGTTTTCGTTTAGTTTTTTTAGTTCTGTAATAAAGGCATTCAAAATTGGTTCATAAACAGTAGAATGATAATCTCCTAATTCACTCCATTTTTTTGTTGCTTTACTTTCTTTTCTTAAATTTTCCAGGTTTTTAAAAATTGGAGTTATTGTCTCAAAGTATTCTTTAGAGACTTTTACCCCTAACCATTTTTCACCAAAATCTATTAAGTGAGATAAACGGGAATGTTTTACAGCATGATGATTGTTTTTTGCTGAAACACCAATTTCCCATTTTTGTAATAATCTAATTGCTAATACATCTCTAACATCACCAGCTTTACCATGATCGTCTGATAGTATTTCAAGTTGAAGAATATCCTTTACTCCAATATCATTTGAAAGTCTTGGTTCTATATCTATTAAAAAATTTATTGCGAAACTTGCAGTAAGTAGATAATCGCTTTGTTCTGTTTTATTTATATTTTCATAACATCCTTTGGCAATATGAAATGAAGAATTTTCTACAACTTCAACATTTGTTTTGTCTTGTAGCTTTTCTTGAAACTGAGTAAGTAAGGCATACTCAAATGCTTTCCCACTAATCATTTGTTTTAAATTTGTAGTAACCATATTAACCACCAATTATAAAGTAAAAGTTTGTATTTAGTATAAAGTATTTCTCTTTATTTTCCATCTATAAAATCAAATAAATCATTTTTGCAAATACTTGGAGCAACAATACCGCTTCTCACCTCCTTTTAAAAAAGAAAAAATTAAATTTTTGTTCCTTTTCTAAAATTTTCTCTGCATTCCACTTTTAGAGGAAAAAAATGATTACACCTAACTCAATTATAAACGTCATAATTACATGCTGTCAAAATAACATTGTGGCATAAACGTAATTTAGGTTAGATTTTTTATAAGATAAATTTTGGTGTTGTCCTAGAATTTTACGAATATTAGAATTTTGAAATTCAAGAATATTGCCAAAAATGTTCATATAGTTTTTAATAATAAATATCATTCCACAGCAGAACAACGGTAAAAATATTTTTTTACCTTTTAATTATGCCGCAAGGAGGAATATATGAAAAAACTATTATTATTATGTTTTATTAACCTTGTATTAGTTAATCTATGCTTCGCCAGCGATGTAGAATACTTCGAAAAACTACCTATTCAAAAAATTGAACTAAAACGCTATTTAGGTAGTTGGTATGAAATTGCCCGTATGCCAAATTGGTTTGAAAAAAATTTAAAAAATGTCACAGCTACATATTCTTTAAAACCTGATGGACATATTCAAGTTTTAAATCAGGGCTTTGATGGTGATAAACAAAAACAAGCTATTGGAGATGCTTGGGTACCAGATCCTAATGAACCAGGTAGTTTGAGAGTAAGCTTTTTCTGGCCTTTTTCAGCTGGGTATTACGTAATTGCTATAGATAAAGATTATGAATGGGCTATGGTTACTAGCGATACTCCTGAATATTTATGGATTTTAAGCCGTAAATCTGAATTAGATAGTAAAATTTATGATCAGCTTCTACAAAAAGCCAAAGAGTTAGGCGTTAACATTGATAAAATGGAAAAAATCCGATAAAATAATAAACTGCGTTACTATTTATTTGTAGCTCAAGTGGGTTTGCCCACCTGGGTAACATAAAAAACGGAGCGTGGCGCAGCCCGGTAGCGCACACCTTTGGGGTGGGTGAGGTCGCTGGTTCAAATCCAGTCGCTCCGATTGAGTTACTATGAGTAAGTTTAAAAGAAGTTCTAAAGATTATTTTTCGATTGTAATTATTCCGCCTAACCACAAGCGGAGTTTAACTATAAATATTCCTATTAAATTTATTAAATTTAGTGCAGTTGGAATTTGTTTGTTGCTATTATTTTTTAGTATTAGTTTTTTTCTTTCTGTAAAAACAAGTTATAGATTAACTAATTATAAAAATTTGCAGGTAACTAATGAGAAAAATAAAAAGCAATTAACAAAATATAATGCGGAAGTTGATGAAATAAAGAAAGAATTAACTAATTTGATGAAAAGAGAAAATGAAATAAGGGCATTATTAGGACAAAACGCAGAAACCAAAAAAAAAAGTAAAGAAATCACCCTAATAGATAAAAAATATCAGAAATTATCTACATATTTAGCTAAAGATAAAGATTTAGTAGATGATAATAAACTGCATCATGTTATCCAAAATAAAACTGGGCTATTAAGAGAAGAATTAACTAAAAGGGAGAAATCTATATTTAGTTTGTTTTCTTCAGCCAAAAAATTTAAAGAGCGATTTGAATCTTTACCTTCAATTTGGCCAGTACATGGAAGTATTAATTCTGGTTTTGGTTGGAGGGGGCACCCATACGGAAGGCGGTCAGAATTTCATCAAGGTATAGATATAGGTGGTAGGGTAGGTACACCAATAAAAAGCACAGCTAAGGGACGGGTGGTATCAGCAGGTTGGTCTGGCGGATATGGCTTGTTAGTTACTATTGATCATGGACATGGCTACAAAACTTTATATGGGCATTTATCTCGAATTCAGGTAAAGCAAGGGCAAATTGTAGATAAAGGCAGTATAATCGGTAATTTAGGAAATTCGGGCTTTACTACAGGACCGCATTTACATTATGAAGTGCACCAGTGGGGTGTTGCTGTTTATCCAAATCGGTATTTAGATTTAAGTATTAGAACTGCTAGTATTTAAAAAGGGCACAGTGTCAAAGCCCCTGGATTGTTAAGGTGAAGCCTTAACTCCAAACCGGCAAAGGACAAAGAATTGAAAAAAAAAGATAATATTTTAGTTACAACAATAATCGGTAAAGAAACTTTGGTAAAAGGTATAATTTCTTCTCAAGAATCAATTAGAATAGAAGGGCAGTTTGAAGGAGAAATTAATGCTTTGGAAGAGGTTCAAATTACCGAAAACAGCAAAATTAAAGCTAGCATAAAGGCCAAAAAAGCAATTGTTGATGGAGAAATTATAGGAAACATTGAGGTTGTTGAAGGTTTAGAAATTTCTAAAACTGGTAGAGTTTTTGGTAATATTCAGGCCGATCGGCTTTTAATTGAAGAAGGTGCAATTTACCGCGGAAAAGTTGATACTAAAGTTATTGATAGTTCTAACGATTACGAAGGAAACACTAAATTTAATAATTTGAAATAAATAATTTATATTAAAATTGTTTACTTCACTGAGCAATTTGATATTATAATATGAATGAAAAATCCAGGTAATCTTTTCATCTGTGCTACACCAATAGGTAATTTTAAAGATAAATCTGAACGTCTAGTTGAAACTTTATCGATGGTAGATTTAATTGCCGCAGAAGATACCAGAAAAACAGTTGTATTACTGCAACATCTAGGTTTAAAAAAACCTATGTATAGTTTGCAGAAATTTAACGAAGCAGAACGAATAAATTTTTTCAAAGAACAACTACTAGCTGGTAAAAATATTGCTTTAGTAAGTGATGCTGGTACTCCAAATATATCGGATCCTGGTTCATATTTAATCAGCAAACTATTGGATGAAGGCATTAGCATTGTGCCAATTCCAGGTCCTTCAAGTGTAACTACCTTACTTTCAATATCAGGTATTTTAGCAAACCAGTTTATTTTTTTTGGTTTCTGTCCTAAAAAGAAAAGTCAAATTGAAAAACAATTAAAATTATTGCAAGAATCTGAATATCCTGGGGTTTACTTTGAATCAGGAAAAAGAATTATCAAGACATTGGGGATATTACAGGAATTAGTACCAGAAAGTCAGATTTTTTTGGCTAAGGAATTAACCAAAACCTTTGAACGCTATTTTAGGGGTAACATTAAGAATGTTTTAGATCAAATTACCAAAGTTTCACTTAAAGGAGAATGGTGTTTTATTCTTAAATCTAAGGAGATTTAATAATGCAATTTTTCGATACGCATGCTCATTTGTTTCTTTTAAAAGAAGAACCGAAAATAATTATTCAAAGAGCAAAACTTGCTGGTATTACCCAAATCATAAATGTTGGATTTAGTTTGAAAACAAGCATAAAAGCAGGAGAAACGGCTCAGCAATTTAGTAATGTTTTTGCCAGTATTGGGATTCATCCAAATGAGGAAATTGAAATTAATGACTTAGAAAAATTCCCGGAATTACTCAAAAAATTTCAATATAGAGCTATCGGTGAAATAGGGTTAGATTATTTTCGAGATCATCAACCTAAAGAAAAACAACAATTATTATTTATAAGACAGTTAGAAATTGCCAGAGAATTTAATTTGCCGGTAATTATTCATAACCGTGATGCCGACGAAGATATTTTTGAAATTATCAAAAATTTTTCTGATCTTAAAAAAGTGTTTCATTGTTATTCCAGTTCTGTCGAATTTACTAAAAAAATATTATCTGAAAATCATTTTTTTTCATTTACCGGAAATGTTACTTATAAAAATAAAGAAAAAATTTTGGCAAATATTGAATTTCTACCATTAGAAAAAATTATGATCGAAACCGATTGCCCATATATTACACCTATGGTTTTTAAAGGGCAGGATAATGAACCGGCTTTTGTAGTTGAAGTAGCTAAAAAAATAGCGGAAATAAAAAGCTGCCCTTTAGAAGTGGTAGCTAATATTACTACTGAAAATGCTAAGAATTTTTTTTAATCGCCTAAACTAATTGCAATCTCTTT
The DNA here is from genome assembly GCA_964521915.1 of uncultured Candidatus Marinamargulisbacteria bacterium. Classification (GTDB taxonomy): domain Bacteria; phylum Margulisbacteria; class Marinamargulisbacteria; order CAZFTP01; family CAZFTP01; genus CAZFTP01. Next base: position 87,692 of record CAZFTP010000005.1, on the reverse strand, counting down.
GTTCCCTTTACCATAAGCTATTAAAGAATAAGTTGAATTATCATCATTACTAGAGTAAACAATTTTACCGGATGGGTCAGAATCAGTATAAGTTTTTCCGGTAAAAGGATTAGTTGGAATTTTGTTTAGTTCGCCATTTTCTATTAAAATTGCGGAAAGACCGGTAATTCCGGAGTTATTACTATTTGGATAAATGCCTTGATCCATAAAATAGCCTTCAATAGCTACTTCTATAGTATGTAAGTTAGCTTTTAAAGCGTTAATTTTTGCCTTTTCTTGAATTTTCATAAAATTAGGATAGATTATCGCAGAAATTAAGCTTATTACCGCAAGAGTAATAATTAACTCTATTAAAGTAAAACCTTTTTGGTTGTGCATAATCTTAATTATATAGGTAATATATAATTTTAGTCAACATTTTTTTGACGTCATATTTAATAGTGTGAAATTTTTATAGATTATTAATTATACTTAACATTGGTATGAAAGAAAGATAAATTAAAGCAAATATGAAAAAACCAATAAATAAAAGAATTATTCCTGGTAATAAATTAATAATAAATAATCTTTTTTTATAATCTTGTTGTTGTAATTCTTGAGAAATTTGTTTTAGCTGATCATTAAAATTTTGATTTTTTTCCGCAATTTGTAATCTTTGATAGTAATAATTTGAAATAGGGAAAAACTTTTTTATTTGATTCGCAAAACCACTATTTTGATAAAAATTAGTTTTTACAGCTGTAATTTTTTTGTTAAAATTTGTGTCAGAAAAAATTATAGCATCAAAAGCAGTATTAATATCAAACCCGTTTTTTAATAATAAACTGAGTAACCATAAGAAATCACTTAAATTTTCTTGAAAAAATAATTTATTAGTTAATTTATTACACATGTGATTTAAGGTTTGATAAAATATTATAAATAAAAAAATAAGCGTAAAAAATAAAATTAAAGAAAACTTACTTAAAAATTGGTTAATATTTAGAAAAATAGTAAAAATTAACGGGGGTTTTAGATTAAAATCAAGGAAAAAGTTTTGATAAAAAGGCAGTAGAATTGTAAAAAAGATAATAATAATGATAAAAATGCTAATTAAAAGGAAAAATGGATAAAGTAATTTTTGCCAAATTCTATCAATTAATTTTATTTTTTCCTGATAATATGTTTTTAGTTCTTGAAAAAATAAGGTTAAATCTGGAATTACTGTTAATTTTTCGAATTTTAAGGGTAAATCATTAGAAAATAATACTTTTAAAGAAACAGATATATTTTTTCCTTCAAGTAATTGTTTTTTTAAAATCAAAAGTTTTTTTTGATAACTATGATTTTTTTCATCTTCAATAATTATTTCTATAGCTTTTATTAAATCAAAACCAGCAGATAATAAAGTAATTATTTTATCACAAAATAGAATAAATTTTTGTATAGTAAAATAATTATTAATGAATAACATGAAAAAGTTAGAAGATTTCTTCTGCTATGCCAGTAATCTTTCGATACGCTTGCAAACGATTTTGTAAATCTGCCTTAGTTATGGCTTTTATTTTTTCAATACCAACACCTTCAACTGTAAAAGAGGAAGTTAGACAAGCAACAACTAAAGCTTTTTGAAAAGTATGTTCATCCAAATTTTGTGCTTGAGATAAATAACCTATGAAACTACCGGCAAAGGTATCTCCTGCACCGGTGGGGTCTGTAATTTCAAATAGCGGAAAACTTGGTAAAGCAAAAAAAGTTTTGCCATTAAACATAATAGAACCGTGCTCGCCTTTTTTAACAATTACTCTTTTCGGACCTAGTTCCATTACTTTTTGCATAGCTTTAATAATATTGTTTATACCGGTAAGAAGTTTAATTTCTTGGTCATTAACTAAAAGGACATCAACCATTTTTAGGGTTTCTAAAAGTTCTGGCTTTTTATGCTCGATCCAAAAATTCATGGTATCTAGTAAGATCAATTCGGGTTTTTTGATGGATTTAATAGCTTTTTTTTGTAAAAACGGATCAACATTAGCTAAAAAAACAAATTTATTTTTGTTTTCATCTTGAGATAAAATCGGGTCAAATTCCAACAAGCAATTGAGGTTGGTTTCTTTAGTGTGAGCTTGATTCATGTCTTCAGTATAATAACCGCTCCAATGAAAAGTTTTGGTTTTACTAACATGAACAAAGGATGTATCTACTCCACGGTTATTAAGTAATTCCAATCCAGTTTTAGGAAAATCAGGGCCAATAATACTTACTAAATCTACCTTGGTAAATATACTAGCGGCAAGACTAGCAAAAGTTGCTGACCCACCAATAATTTGGGGGAATTCTCCGATAGGTAATCCTAAATCATCTAAAGCCATTGTACCGATTATTGTTACAGTCATTATTTACTCCTTTTTATATCCCTCTTCGGGTGCTCAACACCCGAAGAGGGATATGAGTTTTTTCTAAGGGACTCCGTCCCTTAAACCCTTGGGTAAGTTAGTTTTTTTCTAAGGGACTCCGTCCCTTAAACCCTTGGGTAAGTTAGTTTTTT
>CAZFTP010000005.1:64675-85065 GCA_964521915.1 uncultured Candidatus Marinamargulisbacteria bacterium | reverse complement strand
TTAGTTTTTTTCTAAGGGACTCCGTCCCTTAAACCCTTGGGTAAGTTAGTTTTTTTCTAAGGGACTCCGTCCCTTAAACCCTTGGGTAAGTTAGTTTTTTCTAAGGAACTCCGTCCCTTAAACCCTAAGGTAAGATAGTTTTTTCTAAGGGACTCCGTCCCTTAAACCCTTGGGTAAGTTAGTTTTTTCTAAGGGACTTCGTCCCTTAAACCCTAAGGTAAGATAGTTTTTTCTAAGGGACTTCGTCCCTTAAACCCTGGTTTTACCCTGCCGGGCAGGCTTTAAGGCTTCGCCTTAACAATCCGTTTTTTTGTTCCTCCAACGTAAGCACTTTAGCACGTTGAACGTTAGCACGCTTAAAATCATGCAAATCCTTTAATCCTGTAAATCCTGGTTCAGACGTTTCTCCGTCCCTTAAACTTAAAAGAGAAATACTATTTTAAAACTGAGAAACATCTATCACACAACTGATCTTCATTCACTTCTAAAATCCGCCAGCAACGTTCGCATTTGCCGGCAGATGATTTTTTTACCTCAATTTTAAGTTCAGTTCCTTTGGTAAACGTAACTTTACTTACCATAAAAAACGAAGACCAATCTGCAAAATCAATTAGTTCCGGGGTAACAATATCAACTTCTGCTTCTAAAAAGCTTCTCACTATTTTTTCGTTTCTTAAAATTTCTAACTGCTGATAAACCAGATCACGTAATTTCAACATCTTTTCCCATTTTGACGATAAATTTTGGTTATTGAATTCCTTTGGTAATTGCGGAAATTTTTCTAGATGTATACCTGGGGGGCGAAGCCCCCCAGGTATACGAAAAAAAGAAAACGCATCTTCCGCTGTAAAAACCATTATCGGCGCAATTAATTTTAATAGTGCATCTAAGATAAAATATAAAGCAGTTTGCGTACTTCTGCGGTTTTTACTATCTTTAGCATCACAATACAATCTGTCTTTTACCATGTCTAAATAGAGCGAACTTAGCGTAACACTGGCAAAATCGTGAATTTGATGCGTTACAAAATGGAATTCAAAATTAGCATAAGCCTTTTTAACTTCTTCGGTTAGCTTAAATAATTTAGCTAAAATCCATTGATCTATTTCATTAAGATTTTCGTATACAATAACGTTTTTTTCTAAGTCAAAATCATCAAGATTACTAAGTAAAAAACGCATGGTGTTTCTGATTTTTGAATAAGCATCTTGCGCTTGTTTTAGTACGTTTTGGCTAATACTTACATCGTTATTTTTGAAATCAGAACTAGCTGCCCAGAACCTAAGCACATCAGCACCCATGGTTTTAATAACTTCATTGGGGCTAATAACGTTACCTAGTGATTTACTCATTTTTTTGCCTTTATCATCGGTTAAAAAGCCGTGTGTAAGTACGTTTTCAAATGGTGCTTTACCAATGCTGGCTAAACCAATTAAGAGGGAAGATTGAAACCATCCGCGGTGTTGATCAGAACCTTCCAGGTATAATTGGGCGGGGGCTGACTCAAAAGTCCGTGATGCTTCGTTGCTTTTCGCACTCGCGTGCTCATTTATTGCTATAAACTCCGCGCGCTCGTGCTCAAGACGCCTCGCCTGACGAACTTTTGAGTCAGCCCCATACCCTTGGGACGAAAAATCTTTTTTTTCAAAGCGGACTTCGTCTCTTTCAAACTCCGAGGAAGATATTTTGTCTTCCTGAGCCTCACTAGTGTCTAGTGCCTTTTGCCTAGTGCCTGTCCCCAAAACCGCCCAAAAACTGGAACCAGATTCAAACCAAACATCCAAAATGTCGGTTTCTTTTTTAAATTCTTTGGCACCACATTTAGAACATTTTGCATCTGCTGGTAAAATTTCGGAACTTTTTTTGGTAAACCAAGCAATTGAACCTTCTTTTTGCACTATATCAACAACAGCTTTATTAAAAATACCTTTCATTTCCGGGTTACCACATTTTTCGCAAATAAAAATTGGTAACGGAATACCCCAAAAACGTTGGCGGGAAATACACCAGTCTGGTCGGTTTTGGATCATACCGGTAATACGATTTTCGCCCCAATCTGGGTACCAAGTAACTTTTTTAATTTCAGACAAAGCTCTTTCTCTTAAAGTTCCTCCATTATTATACGGTTTATCTACGGCAATAAACCATTGCTCAACCGCTCTAAAAATTACCGGGTTTTTACAGCGCCAGCAATGCGGATAAGAGTGTTTTATAAATTCAAGCTTAACTAAGGTGCCAAGGCGTTCCATTTCTTCACCTATTAATTTATTGGCATCAAAAACAAATTTGCCTTCCCAAGCAGGTACTTCCTTGGTAAATTTGCCTTGGTTATCTACTGGCATAATAATTGGCAGTTTATAGCGTAAACCAACGTGATAATCTTCTTGCCCATGCCCAGGTGCGATATGAACAAACCCAGTACCATCGGTGTTGGTTACGTATTCGTCAATAATTACGGGTACAGTCCGATCTAAAAACGGATGTTTTACTTGGCAATTTAGTAAGTCTTTTCCAGGAATTTCGGCAATAACTTCAACATTTTCCCAGCTAAATTTTTCTTGTAACTGATTTTTTAAATCGCTAACAAAAATATAATATTCGTTATCATGTTTTGCTAGGTAGTAAATAAAATCCGGATGAGCGGCAATTGCTACGTTGCTTGGTAATGTCCAAGGGGTAGTAGTCCACACTAGGAAGTGTATCTGGTTTAAATTTTGTTGCGAAGCAACAAAATTTAAACCAGATACATATTCAAACTTGACGTATACCGACGGTGACCTATGATCTTCATACTCAATTTCAGCTTCTGCTAAAGCAGTTTCACAGCTGGGGCACCAGTGAATAGGTTTTTTACCTTGGTAAATAAGACCATTTTCAGCAATTTTACCAAATACTTCAATAACTTTGGCTTCGTAATTTGGATCTAAAGTTAAATAGGGTTTATCCCATTCACCCGTAATACCCAAACGGATAAATTCTTGTTTTTGTTCTTCTACATATCCCAAAGCAAATTTTTTACAAAGATCTCTAAATTCAGAAATATTCTCTCTTAAAGTGCTTTTATCTATGTTTTGTTGGGTTTTAAGAACTTGAGTTTCTATGGGTAAACCGTGGCAATCCCAACCTGGTATAAACTCATTTTTAAAACCAGCAAAGCGTTTAGATCTAACCACAATATCTTTTAAAATTTTATTTAAGGCATGTCCCATATGTATGGAACCATTGGGGTAGGGTGGACCATCGTGCAGTAAATAGCTTGGTTGATTTTCTGTTTCTTCAGGTTTTGACGCTGGTAATTCTTGCCAGAATTTGAGAATTTGTGGCTCTTTTTCTGGCATTCCTGCACGAATAGGAAAATCTGTTTTAGGTAAATTTACACTGTTTTTTATGGTTTCTTTATCAAAAGGCATAAGAAAATTATAACTAAAGATCAGGAAAAATAGAAGGGGGATTGAAAGTAATGTTTCAGAAAAAGTAAATCAGGGTATTAATTTTGTGAGGGGGGAATTTTAATGTCTGAATTATGTTTAGCTTCAGCAAGTAATTCTGCAGGAAGTTCACTAAGGGCGTTACCTGTACCAAAAATTGTTATTGATTCACCTTCTGAAGAAGTCAGTGGTGAAATTATGCCGATAATTATGAATCCAACTAGTATATGTATTATCCAGCAAGATGTTGAAGTAGTAAGAATTCAAATGGCTATTTTAGAACTTCTTCATAATAAGCCTTTTTTAGATGAGCAAACTAGGATATATATAAAAATAAAAGTAGTAAAAGCTTTATATCCTTTTTCAGAAGAATTAAGTCAATATGCCTTAATGAGTTTAGTAAATGCTTATATAGATAAGGCTATAGTTAGTTATCAAATAGAAAAAAACCCTTTTTTAACAAATATAAAACTTTTAGAGAAGTTAAGTATTCAAGCTATCAATTTAGCTAATAAAGTTGGAGTTTTTGATTTTAAAGAAAGAGTAGAATTAGGTAAAGAAGCGTATTTGAGTTTATGTCGGGCTTCAAGATTAACGCAAGATTCAGAGGATAAATTAGAATATTTACAACATGCGAGAGAAACTAAATTAAATATACAAATTTTAATTAAGGAATATGCAGATAAGCAAACTGATATGTTAGAAAGAGCAAAATGGTTAGAAGAATATCTTGATCTTTTTAATTCGTATCAAAGTTTAAGTCTTGAAAATAAAAAAAAATATTTACTTGCTTTAAAACAAATTCTTTCTTTTTATCAAAATGCTTTAAATGCATTAAACCTTCAACCTGAATTATTTCCTAAAGATGAATTTCAAAAATATTTGACAAGAGTTACTATTATGGGAAAAATTTTATTTGCATTATTTGAGATTATTGAAATAGTAAGTGAAGATAAAAAGCCTGGTTATCTATTGAAAATTATTGATTTTACCGCAAAATATGTTGATGCTTTAGAAATTTTAGCAAAAAAATATATTGATCAGTTTGGTTTAAAGATTTCAAGAGACCCAAAAAATGATGCTGAAACAAGTCTAAGAGTTGTTAAGTTAGGAAAAGAAAAAGCTATTTCATGTTATATAACAGCAATAGAAGCTAGTTTGAAATTTTATCATTTCTATACAGAACGCGAAAAAATTTTTCATTTAGTTCACATTGTCCAAAATATTTTTGAAATATTAAATTTAGAAACTGAAGAAAAGAAATTATATAGAACAAAAGGTTTAACCTATTTAAAAAATTTATTAAAATTATATTTTAGATTAAATCAATTAGAAAGTAGAGATGCGTTTTTTTTAGGAAAAACTCAAAAAGAATTGTTGGATTTATTAATCTTTTTCCTTAAGAGTGATTTTACAATAGATCAAACTTCAGAGTTAGTAGATGAGTTTGTTGGGTTACTTGATTTTCAACAACAATTAAAGTTTTTCTATGAAAGTATAGATCAACTAACCTGGTTTTATCATAATATGAATATTGATGAAAAAGCGAAAACAAAAGATAAAGTTTTTTTATTGGTTACTAAATTAAATATTGCTTTTCAAAATTTTTTTAGTAATAGTGATATGGATGAAATCTTTTCTCAGAAAATTCAAGACGATTTAGTTTTTATACGTGAATTGTTATTTGAGTTAAAGATATTAGATGACACATTATCTGCTAAATTAGATGCGATGATAGGAAAATGTAATCCTAGAAGATCAATATTTAGACGTTAAAATTTTTTAAAAAAACTCTTGTGTTTAAAAAACATTTCAATATAAAATTAAAGATATGTCAGATGGTTTACTTATAAGTCATAATGAAGCAATTATTCCTTCTCATAGAGAGATAGGTAAAAGCATAGTACCAGAAACTCAAAAATCTGGTTTACCTGAAGATCAGCATCAGGAACCGATTTTTCCTCCATCACAAATAGAAATGATTAGTGATACTTCAATAAAATTAACACCTGAACAATTAAGAACTAAAATGGTTACTTTACCGGAAAATGAAAAAAAATATCTTTCTTGGTTAAGTTCATTATTAAACCCAGAGCAAAGAATTCAATGGGATGGAGTATCTGCAGAAGAATTAGCTTTATTGTTACTACAAGAGATACCTTCTGAAAATTTACCTACTAAACAGCTTGTTACCCATTTTGTGTTTTTACATGATTTGTTTATGGTGTTTCCGAATATGGATCAGAATAATAAATTGGAATTTATAACTGCTTTTAGTAAAAAAATAATTTTAAATCAGGAAGATATTAATAGTTTGGGCTTAATTGAACCAGAAATTGATTCAAAAAAATTTGGCTTAACCAGAGATGAATTTATTTTATTTTTAGTGAATTTACCTATTGAAAAAATGGCAGATAGAAAAACTTTTTTTAAAACTTTAATAATTAAGGGTTGGCTGAATGAAACAGATCATTTTTATTTGGAAAATTTATTTAAACATATAAATAAAGAAGATCAAAAATTAATATTACAACATAAAAAATTGAGTTTTAGATTAAAGACCGCTTTAATGGCAGATTTTAAAACTCCTTTAAGACCTAAAACTACAGCAGATTATTCTCATATTCCTACATTTTTTAATGAAAAAGATACTTTAAGAGTAAAAAATTTATTGACAGCAATAAGTAATTTTAATGCTTATAGTAAACACCCAGCTAAAGATTTAATTAAATTTTTAAATCAAATTTCTAATGAAGATTTTGAATTATTATTGCAATGTGATTTTTTAAAACATTTACCTCAAAATAGTTATGATTTATGGCTTAATGTTTTTCAGCGAATACTTAGTAGTTCTTTACAGGTAAATAAAACAACTTATAGTTATTTAATTATTATTATTGATAATTTAATGAAGTTAGGTAGTAATAGAAAAATTAAAGCGATTCTTAAAAAAATTTCTTTATCTGAAAGAGGAATAGATGAACTTGCGGTTAAAATTATTCGAAATAAATTTTTAACTACAGTAATTAGTAGTGAAGAAAAAAGAACCGTAAAACCAAACGCTTTAAAATCTTTAAAAGCAAATTTTACTTGTATTGAAAGATTTGAAACACTTAAGCGAACTTATGATACAGCAAGAGAAAAAACAATAATAAATATTGCAGAAAGGCAAATCTTAGATAGTTCATTAACCTTTGAAAAATTTAGATTGTTATTTAATTCTGTATCAAGGAAATCCGAATTATTAAAAAGATATGATTTGGCAATAATAGAAGTTGGAATAGATATGTTTGATTCACAAGTTCAATTAATTAAATTAGTTCGAGAAATTTTAGCAAATATTAAATTAAATATTGCTCAAAAGCGGTTTTTAGAAATGTATTTAGATAAATTGATTCGAAACTTAAAATCTATCGATTTGGAAGAAGAAACCCAATTAACTGAAACAGGCTTACAAACTTTAAAAGACATAGTTGGTTTTTCTAAAGAATTGAATAATAAAAAAGCTATGGAGGAGTTTATTTTATTATTAAAAAAATATAATTTATTAACCTTGAAAATGTTGGAATATCTAGTTACTGAGATTACAAAAGATCAAGATACTGTTATTTTTGATGAAGGTGAGATTAATGGATTTATAGATAACAAAGATTATTTCAAGTATCTATTGATAAGTGAAAAAAATAGAACAGGAGAATATTTTGAATTAAAGAAACAATCTTGGTCTGAATTACTAACAACACTAGGTTTTTCTGTAGAAGAAAGGAACCAAATATATTTTCTTTTGTTTTTATGGAATAATTTAGCTGTAATTAGTATTAATGAATTTACTGAAGATTTTGCGGATGTAATTTTATCTGGCAAGTCTGATTTATTTCAGCAAATTAGATTGTTACTTTATAAAAATGTTACAGCTGGTCGTGAACAAGATGAAAGAATTTTAAAAACTAAAGAACATGATATCTATACGGATTTTATTTTAGCTGGGCAACAAAGTTTTGGTTATATGCGTTCAGGTTATGAGTCAAAAATAATTGGCGATATGCGAAGAAGAAATTACCAGATAAAAGTTGATGGTAGAGTTATCTCTGCCGCATTTTATAAATTTGATAAAAAAGACTTTTATTTACTTTATTCTCAATTAGCAGATTTATTTCATGAAGAGAAATTACCAGAAGCAGATTTTGATATTACAAAAGTACAGGGAAAAACTTTAATGGTATTATGGTATTTAACTCAAGAGAAATTAGAATCTTTTATAGGATTTGATGTAATAAGATTTTATTTATTAGGTTTATTAGCAAATTTTTCCGTAACAAATGAAGATAGAAATCAATTGCATTTAGATATGAGTATAGATACAAATACTAAAAAAATGAAGGTAACTGTTTTAAGAAAGGCTGAAATTGGAACAAATTTTGAACCAATTGTTAATTTTCTTAATCGGGTAGAATTTGAAGTTGATCTTGAAAATAAAAAGGTTATTGGTATGAAAAAAGGAATTGAGGATATTTCTTGGCAAACTGGAGATGAAAAAATTAGAACAAGTTTAAGCTCAATGATTGAAGAAGTGCAATTTTCTAAATAGGTTTATTATAGAGCTATTTTTTTGTATACCTATGAGGGAGCTTAGTCCCCAGGTATATTAAGTCAAATTTTTGACTTTAATGCTCTCTCTATGTTACCTTATCGTTATGATTAAAACTGAAAGCGCTGGCGGAGTAATAATAAATTCTCAAAATAAAATATTGATTGTAAAACAAAAAAGTAATTCTTATTCTTTCCCCAAGGGGCATCTGGAACCTGGGGAAGATCATTTAACCGCGGCTAAAAGGGAAATTTTTGAAGAAACCGGTATTTCTACACTTACTTTAATAAAAAAGCTTGGTACTTATGAGCGTTATAGAATCAGTAAAAGCGGTTTAGGTGATGATACCTCTGAAATAAAACAAATTACGATCTTCCTGTTTACTACGTCTGAAACTAAAACCCAGCCAGTAGATTTAATTAATCACCCAGAATTAATTTGGGTTGAGCCAGAAGAAGTAAGCTCCATTTTAACCCATATTAAAGATAAAGAATTTTTTATGCAGGTTTTAAAAAAAATAAAACCATTTTTGGGTTGAATTAAAGCTAAAATGGTTTGAACACGTTGGGAGTTTTTTTATATAGCTTTGAGGGAGTTTTCCCTCTCCATAGCTATAGAGTCTGTCGCAAAATGGCTATTTTTCCAAACTAGTGCGTTAAAATTAATTTTTGGTACCGCACCTCCCCAGCCCTCCTCAGTAGGAGGGTGCTAATAGGTGAAACTCCGAGTCAAAAATTAATTTATGCCTTCTATTTTGAAAAAATTTCTCATTTCGCGACAGACTCCTATATGTAGAAATTTTCCGGTATGCGATTTTTTATTTTTTGCTACTTCTTCCGGTGTACCTTCTGCCACAATTTCACCACCTTGATCTCCACCTTCAGGACCAAGATCAATAATGTGATCCGCAGTTTTAATAACGTCTAAATTATGCTCAATTACGATTACCGTATTACCGCTGGCAACCAGTTTATCTAGAACATCAAGCAGTTTTTTGATATCCGCAAAATGTAAACCAGTGGTGGGTTCATCAAGTAAATACAAGGTTTTGCCAGTACTTCGTTTGGAAAGTTCTCTGGCTAGTTTAATTCTTTGTGCTTCACCGCCGCTTAAAGTCGTAGCACTTTGACCCAGGTGAATGTAATCTAAGCCGACATCATGCAAAGTACGTAGTTTACTTTCAATAGCCGGTATGTTTTTAAATAGTTCCAAGGCTTCTGCCACGGTTAAATTTAGCACATCTGCAATATTTAGACCTTTAAATTTTACTTCCAAGGTTTCGGTGTTGTAGCGTTTTCCTTTACAAACTTCGCAGGTTACGTAGACATCTGTTAAAAAATGCATTTCAATTTTGATCATGCCATCACCGCTACAAGTTTCACACCTACCGCCTTTGGTGTTAAAACTGAATCTGCCGGGTTTATAGCCCCTGATTTTTGCTTCTCGTAATTCCGCAAATAATTCTCTGATCGGTGTAAAAACCTGGGTGTAAGTGGCAGGGTTTGATCTGGGTGTTCTACCAATTGGTGATTGATCTATGGTAATAATTTTATCTAAATTTTCTGAACCTAAAATTTTATCGTATTTCCCTGGATTTTCTTTTGATTTATAAAAGTGTTTCATTAAGGCTTTATTTAAAATTTCGTTAATTAAAGTACTTTTTCCAGAACCAGAAACTCCGGTAATGGCAATTAGTTTTTTTAAGGGAAATTTTACGGTTAGGTTTTTAAGATTATTTTCTTTAGCACCTTCAATGGTTAAATATGGCTGTTTTTTAAAAAAGCGTCTTTCATTAGGCACTTCAATTTTTTCTAATCCATTCAAATATTTCGCGGTAATGGATTTTGTCGATTTAAGCAGATCTTTTACTTTACCGGCAAAAATAATTTCGCCGCCGGATTTACCAGCGCCCGGACCAATATCTACCACATAATCGGCAATTCTGATTGTTTCTTCATCGTGCTCAACCACAATAACGGTGTTGCCGATATCTCTTAAGCGGATTAAAGTTTCGATTAATTTTTGGTTATCGCGTTGATGTAAGCCAATGCTTGGTTCATCTAGAATATACAAAACCCCGGTTAAACCTGAACCGATCTGCGTTGCCAAGCGGATGCGTTGAAATTCTCCGCCAGAAAGTGTGCCGGCTTTTCTGGATAAAGTGATATAGGTTAAGCCAACTTTAATTAAAAAAGATAGTCGTTCTTTAATTTCGCGTAAAATGAGTTTGGAAATTTCTTTTTCCTTTTCTGTAAGATCAATTTTTTCAAAAAAATCAAAGGCATCAAGTATACTAAAATTAGTAATATCATAAATATTTTTATCTTGAATTTTTACAGATAAAGCATGTTTATTTAACCTAGTACCTTGGCAAACCGGGCAGGTTTTAGCACTCATAAAAGATTGTAAGAAAAACCGCATACCTTCAGATTGTGTTTGGTAATAACGGCGTTTTAAATTACCAATAATTCCTTCCCAGGTTTTGTTTTTATCTCCATAAAAAATAATTTGTTTTTGTTCTTTTGTTAAATCTTTATAAGGTATATCTAAATTAAACCCATTACGATATGCTAAATTTTCTGCGTACTGACCGTAATAAGTGCCATCTAAATTAAGCGCTTTTTGCGTTGCGAGTTTAATGGGTAAATCTGGGTTTTCAATTATTAAATCCGGGTCAAAATCAAAAATATCTCCTAAGCCTTTACATTTTTCGCAGGCTCCATAAGGTGAATTAAAAGAAAATAACCTGGGGCTTATTTCCGGTAGATTAATTTGACAATCCGGGCAGGTAAAATTTTCTGAGAATAAAGTTTCTTCTTCGGTATCCAGATTTTTGATTATCACCAAACCTTTGCCTGCTTTTAAAGCGGTTTCAATAGATTCAAAAAGCCTGGATTTTTCGTTTGGGTCAATTTTTAATCTGTCAACCACAATTTCTAAATTATGTCTGATGTTTTTGTTGCAGGTAAATTCTTCGTCAGTACGGTAAATTTTGCCATCAAAACGAAATCTGGAAAACCCGTTTTTGGTAATAGTTTCTACGAGGTTTTTAAATTCGCCTTTTTTACCACGCACCAAAGGTGCGAGGATTAATACCGTAGGGGCAACCCTATGTGGTTGCCCATGAATATTTTCATCAGGTTGCCCTGTAATTTTATTATTGGTTGAATCATTATTATTTGTTGTTTTTTGAGGGCAACCACATAGGGTTGCCCCTACATTTAACAATTGCATCATAATCTCTTCCACACTTTGCTTTTGCACGGGTTTACCGCACTCAGGGCAAAAGACCTTGCCGATGCTGGCGAATAACACCCGTAAATAATCGTAAATTTCCGTAACCGTACCAACGGTTGATCTTGGGTTATGCGAACTGGTTTTTTGATCAATAGATATTGCCGGAGAAAGCCCTTCAATATGTTCTACATCTGGTTTGTCTACTTTTTCTAGAAATTGTCTGGCATAGCTGGAAAGGGATTCTACGTATCTGCGTTGCCCTTCGGCGTAAATGGTATCAAAAGCCAAAGAAGATTTGCCGGAGCCAGAAAGTCCGGTAAAAACAATCAGCTGATCTTTAGGAATAGTTAGGTTCACGTTTTTAAGATTGTGAACCCTCGCGCCGATAATTTTTAATTGAGATGGTTTATGTTTCATAAGTATTTTTGTATTTAAGATTTTTTGCGAAGCAAAAAATCTTAAATAAATTATAACATCTTTAAATCTTCCGGATAAGTAATTTTAATGTTTTTTTTCTCACCTTCAATTACTTTTACAGGTATTTGAAAATATTCAAATAAGCCAGCTTCATCGGTGATTTTTTGAAAAATTTCTTCAGGTATTTCTTGGTAAATCTTTTTAAGTTGTGAGTAATCAAAAACTTGAGGGGTTTGAATATGAAATAGTTGATTTCTGGGTAAAGTTTGTTCTACCAAGCTATCTTTATTTACAAGCTTAATTGTATCAATTGCAGGGACTCCAGGAATAATAGCAAGATTATTTTTAGTAGCAGAGAATAATCTATTTATTAATTCTTGGCTAATATTTGGTCTAGCTCCATCATGAATGAAAACATAATCAACTGGCTTTATTTCAAAAAAAGCTTTTTTTACAGAATCTTGCCTTTCTGTACCGCCAGAAATAATTTTGATTTTTTTATTGAAGTTATGATTATTTATTAAATTCTGTAGTAATTGAATTTTATTTTCCTCTATAGTTATAATTATTTCTGAAAAATTAGGAATATTAATAAATTGTTTTATTGTATGAATAACTAAGGGAGTACCTTGAAAATCAACGAACATTTTACCATATGGTGAATTAAACCTCTTGCCATGTCCGGCAGAGGTAATAATTAAACTAAATTTCATTATTTCTTTTTAGTTTCTGTATTCTTTACAAATAAATAAGCAATTAAAGCAGAAATGAAAAATACTAATAATAACCAAGTAATAGAAATTAAAGTATCAAAAATTGTACGGTAAATTTCCATGATAATATTATTTATAGCTAGATAAGAATCTCCTCTAAGAATAGTTTCTAACCGAAAAATATTTACACCTCCGGTTAAACCTATTAGAAAAATCGCTAATTTCATAAATAGAATCCAGCCAGCATTAATATCTTCCGGAATAATCCTTTTAATAATGCCAGAAATTGAAGGATCAAAAATTTTTGTTATACCCCAGCAAATTAATATTGCAATTAAAAAATTAATTATTAATAAAATAGTAAACATGATTTTTCTCCTTTTTGAAAAAATTGCTCATTTCGCAACAGAGTCCCTTATGTAACAAACTTAATATACTCATAATTATCTGGCAATTATAAAGTGGAGTCAAGAATTAAAAGGTAAACTTAATTGAATTTAGACATGGTTTTTTCAACACCATCAGAAAAAAGGTTGATTAAAATTTCAGGTATTTTTGGTAAAACTGAAGTTAAAATTTGTGCTTCTTCTGAAATAAAATTGGAAAGCACAAATTGATCTAAAGGGATATTATCCGGTTTTGGACCAATACCAATTCTGATTCTGGTAAAATTATCGGTTTTTAGGTTTTGAATAACGGATTTCATCCCGTTATGGGTACCGGCAGAGCCTTTGGGTTTTATCCTGATACTGCCAAGATCAAGATCAATATCGTCATAAATTACAATTAAGTTTTCTTTAGGAATTTTATAAAAATTCAAAGCATCTTGTACCGCAGTTCCTGATAAATTCATATAAGTTGTCGGTTTAATTAATATTATGGGGTGTTCATGAATTTTTCCTTTGAAAACATGAGAAGAAAATTTTTTCCCTTCTTTGGTGAGATCAAAATGTTTAATAATTTCTCTACCGGCTAAAAATCCGGCATTATGACGGTTATTTTGGTATTTTTCGCCAGGGTTGCCTAAACAAGTTATTATACGCAAATCATTCATAATGAGTCCACATACGAATGATTTTGATTGTCTTTTCTTTTTCATAAACTTGGTATATTAAACGATGCTGAATATTAATTCTTCTGGAAAAAGCTCCGGTTAAATCACCGATTAGTTTTTCATAGGGCGGTGGGTTGGAAAAAGGATTTTCTTGAATAATAGATAATAATTTTACAACATTTTTTTTTAGTCCGGCTTGGTTTATTTTTTTTGCATCTTTTTGAGCTTGTTTTGTATAAACTAATTGATAATTTACCATTTGAGCGTATTTTTACAGGTATCTAGTGGTTCTTTTAAACCAGTCATAATTGATTCTCGCATATTAGGTATTGAAACTAAAAATAAAGTCTCTTCAATAGAACGCCAATCTTCTTCAGATATCATAACTACTGAACCAATTTTTCCGGTAATCATTAAAGGCTCATGAGTTGCTTGAACATTTTTAATCAATTTAAATAGATTTTTTCTAGCATTAGTAATATTAGTAGCACTCATTTCTAAACTCCTTATGGTACATAAAAAGGTACATTTTTATTATAGCAAAACAATGTTTTTTGTCAAAATAATTTTATGGTACTACTTTTATCTATATGAAGAATAAATTTATAAATATGATATAATAAATGTAAAATTTTTTTTGATCTTGATCTAATAATAGTTTCTGATGAAATTACGCCGATCTATACTTTAGCTTTATTAAAATATGACTTTGCTGAATCTAATTTACCATTTAAAGTGGATGTTTTAGATTGGCAAAGTGTTTCGGGAAATTTTAAGAAATCATTTTGAAAAATCATTTGGAATTGAATTATTAATTACAAAATAATAAAAATTACTATATTCAATTACTTCAATATTTTTTTTCAATTCAACCGCTAAATTCTCAATCTGATTTTTACTTACCGGTACCAGTAATTTAGCTTTGGTTTTTACTTTTTTCTGAAAAATTGGAATTAAATCTTCAATCTTTTTAAAGGCTTTAGCTGTAAAATAATCTGTTTTGATATTTGAAATTACTTCATTAAAATCTTTGGTAATAACCGTAAAATTTTGTATCATAAGTTCTTTTTTTACTAATTCTAAAAATTTGGTTTTGCGTGATTTTGATTCTACGGCTATTACTTGGTTATTAGGGTTTTTTAAAGCAATCAAAACACTGGGAAACCCGGCGCCTGAACCAAGATCAACTACTTTGAATTTTTGGTTACCGATGATTTCGGCTAAATTAAGAGAATCTTGAATATGGAAGTCAAGGTGTTCGTAAGCTCCTTGAGAGTAAATGTTTATTTTTTCATTGTAATTTTTTAGTAATTTTATATATTTTTCGATTTGATTATTTAGGTTATTCATAAGAGGTATTATAGCATTTGATTGAGCTTCTTTTAATAAAGAAGCCAAATTTTTTAATTTTCTTTCTTTTTTGCGCAAAAAAGAAAGAAACAAAGAAAAAGGCGCCTCTTTATTTTATATCCATGTGGCGAAGCCGCATGGATATACACCATAAATCACCTGCGTAAATAATTAATCAGAATCGCTAAATCCACCGGATTTATCCCGGCAATGGCTTTAGCGGCTAAAATATTTTCTGGTTGATATTTTTTTAGTTTTTCCCGGCTTTCCTTTTTTAGATGAGGGATTTTTTCATAATCAAAATTTTTCGGAATATGGTATTGTTCATAATTTTGTAGCGTTTCTATTTCTTTATTTAACCGAGCAACATAGCCTTGATATTTAAGTTCAATTTGAGCGTGTTTGGCTATTAGTAATTCATCCTTTTTAATCAGCTTAATTTCCAGCATTTCTTTAGGGGTAATTTCGGTATTATTTAAAAATACAGTAATAGCAATATTTTCGGTGATTTGATATTTTTCTTTTGCTTCAGACGTAATCTTTTCATTTTGCCATTTTTTTAATAGTTCATCTATTTGGTTTCTTATTTTTCTAATTTCCTGAATTTCTGCTTCTTTAATTAAGCCTAGTTCATAACCTTTTTCACCTAGCCTAAAAATAGCATTATCTTGACGTAAAATTAAACGATATTCAGACCTGGAAGTCATCATTCTATAAGGTTCTGTGATATTTTTTTTGATTAAATCATCAATTAAAGTGCCAAGATAAGATTCGGTTCTTGAAAGAATAAAAGGTGGCTTATTTTGCGCTTTTAAAGCAGAATTAATACCCGCAATTAAGCCTTGCCCAGCGGCTTCCTCGTACCCGGAAGTGCCATTAATCTGTCCGGCAAAAAAAAGATTTTCAATAATTTTAGATTCTAAAGTAGCATTTAAATCTCTAGAATCTATGGCGTCATATTCTACGGCATAACCATTTTTAATAATTTTGGCTTTTTCTAACCCTTTCATGGAATGTACCATTTGTTCTTGGGTATCTTCGGGTAAAGAAGTATTTAGGCCTTGTAAATACATTTCATTGGTATCAAGCCCTTCCGGTTCAACAAAAATATGGTGGCTGTTACGTTCTTTAAAGCGAACAACTTTATCTTCAATAGAAGGGCAATATCTGGGTCCAACCCCTTCAATAATACCGCAATATAATGGAGAACGATCAAGATTATCTAAGATAATTTTATGCGTTTCTTCATTGGTATGAGTTAAATAACACGGGATTTGGTTTTTATACTTCTCGTTAAATTTGGTTTTAAAGGAAAAATTGAGGAATTCATCATCTCCTGGTTGAGGCGGTAATACGGAAAAATCTATGCTTCTTTTATCAATTCTTGGTGGAGTTCCGGTTTTAAGCCTTTTTAAATTATGTCCGTTTTTGATTAAAGCCTCTGAAAGGTGTTTTACCGGAAATTCACTAATTCTGCCGGCTGGAAATGATTTTAAGCCGATATGAATTTTCCCATTTAAAAAAGTACCTGCAGTAATTACTACTGTTTTAGCAAAATATTTATGACCAAGCTCATCAATTACTCCTATTATTTTTTTGTTTTCAATAATAAGATCTTCTATTAAAGCTTGTTTTATATCTAAGTTTGGCGTGTTTTCTAAGATATTTTTCATGTATAAATGATATGAGGTTTTATCGTTTTGAGAACGTAAACTATGCACCGCCGGACCTCTTGAACGGTTAAGTATTTTCATTTGGATAAATGTGGCATCGGCCGCTAGCCCCATCTCTCCACCAAGTGCATCTATTTCACTGACTATCTGGCTTTTTCCAGGTCCGCCAATAGCTGGGTTACAAGGCATTAAAGCAATGGTTTCAATATTACCGGTAAAAAGTAGGGTAGAGCAGTTTAATCTGGCAGTAGCTAAAGCAGATTCACATCCGGCATGTCCGGCGCCAACAACTATCACATCTAAATTAGGAAAAACATTTTTCATATTAATATTTTAAGAAAGGGACCTTGAAAATATCTCCAATATCTGGTTTAAAAGAAAAACCAATAGTTTGGTCATAATCGTTTAGATTATAGGGATTTTTATAAACTCTTCTGATAAAGGCAGAAACCTTGGTAGGAATAGGCATAAAAGGGAAATTTTCGTAACTAATGCTGGCATTAATAATACCAGCACCGGCATCTTGAAATGAACGAATATAATTAATCATTCCAACCATGTCGAATAGTTTTTGCCAACCTATACCCCAAGAAAAAACAGGGTCAGTATTAGTGTAATTTTCATACATAGCTTCTGTTTTTAAATAATCATCAAAAAGAGATAAACCGATATATAATGCTCCACCATAAGCTTTGGTTTTTGGTGCAGATTTGTCAAAATCAAATGTTGTTGCTTCGTAACTAGCATTAAAATAACCAGGAACAAAACCCGTATCAAGATACCTTCCTTCTAAACGGTAAAACAAAATTTCGTCAAACATAGAACCGCCAAAACCAGCAGAAATACCATTTCCGTGATTAAGTAAAACAGCGTATTCGGAATAAAAATTTAAGGCATTATCATCCATAATCGGTACATATAAATTAAAACTGTAGCCTTTTTGCGGGTTTCTTAATTTAATGGTTTGGCTATCAATATCAAAAACTCCGTCAGAATCTTGAATATATAAAGCCCCTAATATCAAAGGTTTTCCTAGAATTAAATTTTCTGAAATTCGAAAATCACCTTCATAAGCTTGAACCCCAGAAGCAGTACAAAAAGTTCTTAAATTTATAATATTAGAAGTATAATAAAACTCTCCACCACCTTTAGCCGTATTAAATTCAGCCGGGCCAGCAGAACCAGAATCGTAATTATCCATTAAAAGTCCGTAATCATATTGAACTTTACTTAATCTTTGCCATCTTGTTCCTACTGTCATTTTTTCATTATTATATTCAAAAGCGGCGTGTCTTAAACTAAAAATTGGAAATAAATTTGTGGGTAATGGTTTGTTTTCGGAAAAAAAACCATTAAAATCAAGACCAATTTCTAAAGGACCTAAAAATAAATCAGGGTTAAAACTGGTTTTATAGTAATTCGTACCTCTATATGAAAAATAACCAATATCAGTATCTGAATATTTTGTTTCAAAATCGGTAAGATTATAAACTACAGAGCTGAAGCAGGGGATAATACCTAAAAATGAAAAAAGTAAAAGAAAAAAGATGTTTTTTTTCATTTTGTTATTGATTTTTTAAATATTCTCGGTAAACATCTAGCTTGCCTTTACGTGATGGATGACGCAATTTGCGTAAAGCTTTTTCTTCTATTTGCCTGATTCTTTCTCTGGTAACATTGTAAACTCTCCCAACTTCTTCTAAGGTTCTTGGTCTGCCGTCATCAAAACCAAAACGTAGTTTTAAAATCATCTGTTCACGTTCAGTTAAAATATTCATGGATTTAAGTAATTCTTCTCTTAAAATATTTCTTAAACTTACTTTTTCCGGTGCTTCAAAATTTCTGTCTTCAATAAAATCTACTAGTTGTGAAGATTCTTCATCACCAATCGGCATTTCTAATGAAAGCGGAACTTGGGAATATTTTCTGATAGCAACAATGTTTTCCAAAGGAATACCAGATTTTTCCGAAATTTCTTCTTCTGTTGGTCTCCTGCCTAAATCTTGCATTAAAGTACGGGAAATCTTCTTTACTTTATAAATAGTTTCCACCATATGTACCGGTACTCTGATGGTTCTGGATTGGTCAGCTATAGCACGCGTAATTCCTTGTTTAATCCACCAAGTTGCATAAGTAGAAAATTTAAAACCTTTGGTATAATCGAATTTTTCAGCCGCTCTAATTAAACCGGTATTACCTTCTTGAATCAAATCAAGAAATAATAGACCTTGACCGGTATATTTTTTAGCAATAGATACAACTAATCTCAAGTTAGCATTTATTAGTTTTTTCTTTGCACGTGCATTACCTTCAGCAACTTTTTTAGCTAAATCAATTTCTTCTTCCGGGGTTAGTAAATCTATGGTACCTATTTCCCTTAAGTACATTTTTACCGAGTCATCTAAATCTACAATTTTTTCGATATCGCTTAAAACATCAGTTTCTTTTTCTTTTTCATCTTCTATTTTTTCGTTTTTTTCCGGCGATAATTCTTCCTGAATATCTAATAAATCATCATCTATGGTATCAATAATTTCTTCAGGTTTTTCACAGATAGACAGAAGATCCTCAGAAGACAAATATTCTGCACTATGTTCTAATTCTTCCAAAATTTACTCCTTATTATTTAAATTATAATTTTAACAAAATTTTAGTGATTATTTCAATAGATAAGTAGATTTTCTAAATCTTTAATCTCTTTGGGAAACGAGAACGTTAAATTTTCACATCCATTATCAGTAATTAATAAATCATCCTCAATTCTAATACCTAAAGTTTCTTCATAAACTTGATTATTAATTTTCGCTTTAAAATAGCCGTAAATACCTGGTTCATTACTAATTATTTGTCCTTTTTTTAGAGGATAACGCTGATAAAGTCTAAAAGGATCACCGTCATGAACTTGATAGCCAATTAAATGTCCAATAAAATGAGGAAATTTTGTTTTATATCCTAATTTATATTGATGCTGATATTTTTGCAAACGATATTTTATTTCTTTATGTAGAAAATCCCAACTTTTTTGATTAATTTCTTGAATGGAGATTCCTGGTTTACAAAGGTTTTCTACTAATTTTTGGGTATCTAAAACTATTTGATATAAAATTTTTTGTAAAGGGTTAAATTTACCGTTTGTAGGTAGAGTTCTACTAATATCAATATTAATATTATGATATTTTATGCCAAAATCAAATAGTATTAATTCCCCTGGTTTAATTGTACTGTTATTATCTTTATAATGTAGAATAGAAGCATTTTTGCCACTAGCAATAATTAAGGGAAAACTAATTCCATAACAAGATAGTTTGTTAATTTCAGAGTTTAATTTATATGCGCATTCTGTTTCACTTTTAAATTTTTTTAGGTTACTAATAACATTTAAAAAAGGATTTAATAACAAACTTACACCTAATTTAAAGTTATTAAGATCAGTTTTATCTAAAATTATAATAACGTTATTAATTTCATTAATTATATTAATAACATTTAGACCTTTGATTTTATTTCGTAAATATTTTTGTAAATCTAATTTTAAATAATAGTTTTGGTCTTTATAAAGTTTTGTTTTAGTATTAGAAAAATATTCATGCCAGGCAGTACCAATAGTATTAAAATTATTTTTAATCATTAATTCTGAGATAGTTTTTTTTAGATGATAAATATTTAATATGTTTTTAATTCCGGTTCGATTTTGAGTTTTAATATTATCTTTAAGATTACCGTAATATAAATATGGTCCTTCCCAAAATAATTTTTTGGTATTTTTTTTCGGTAGGAATAAGAATTCTTGGTATTCATTGTTACAATAATTTAATACTAATGCAGAGTTATTTTGAATTATGCCAGTTAAATATAAAAAGATAGGTTCTTGAAATAAATTGGTAGGTTCAAATTTATCCCAATAATATTTATTCGGATACGGTTTTGCGC
>CAZFTP010000005.1:6233-64647 GCA_964521915.1 uncultured Candidatus Marinamargulisbacteria bacterium | reverse complement strand
ATATAATTCTTGATTCTCTTGAATTGATAAATTATTTGTAATAAATAGTTTTTCTTGTTGATTTTTATTCATGGTTAATAAGGTTTAAAAATTCTGATTCTGTTATTATTTTAATGGGTATTTTTTGGTTAAGCAAATCTTGTGCTTTAAGTAGTTTTGAACCTGGGTTTTCACCTACAACTAAATAATTAAGATTCTTAGTAACATTAGCAACAATGGAGCCGCCAAGATTTTGCACAATATTTTCTGCTAATGATCTTGGAAAAGCGGTTAAACTTCCGGTAAACAGAAAAGATGTGTTTTTTAATAGATCATTTTTAATTCTTATTTGAGGGTTGATACCTAATTTTTTTAATTCTTTGAGTTCTTCTAAAAATTTTTTATTATTGAAAGCATTTAATAAAGAAGTAGAGATTTTTTCTCCGATTTCCGGTATTGCCATTAAACTTTCTTTATCTGTTTTAATTAAGTCTTCTAAGTTTTTAAAATGTTCAGCTAATTTTTGGGCAGTGTATTCTCCAACAAATGGTATACCTAATGCAAAAATGTATTTGGCTAAATCAATATTTTTACTTTTTTCAATGGCTTGTAAAAGATTCGTAATTGATTTTTCTGCCATCCTAGGAATTTTAGCTAAATCTTCTTTATTAATTTTATAGATATCAACAATGTTTTCCAAATGTAGAATTTCTACTAATTGGTCTACTAATGCTTCGCCTAAACCTTTAATATCAGCGGCAGATTTGCTGGCAAAATGAGTTAACCGACCTTTTATTTGAGCAGGGCAGGTAACATTAATGCATCTATATGCAACTTCATCAGGAAACCTAACTATGGTTGAATTACAAACCGGACAATTTTCAGGTAAGATAAAATCTTTATTATTCGGCGAACTTTCAATAGTTTTAATTACTTCTGGAATTACATCGCCAGCTCTAATAATTTTTATTAAATCATTAATTTTAACATTTTTTCTTTTAACTTCATCAAAATTATGTAAGGTTGCTCTTTTTACTGTTACGCCATTAATTTCTACTGGTTCTAAAATAGCTACAGGGGTAATAATTCCGGTTCTACCAACTTGTACTTGAATATCTAATAGTTTTGTAACAGCACTAACCGCGGAAAATTTATAAGCAATTGCCCAGCGAGGATTTTTGGTAGTAAAACCAAGTTTGTTTTGTAAATTAAAATCATTAACTTTTATAACTGTACCATCAATATCCCAATCATAATTTGTTCTATTAATTTCAATTTTATTAATAGCATGTTCAATTTCTTGATAGTCCTTAGCTAAATATATTTCTGGTATTATTGGAAAATTTAAGCTTTTTAAAAAAGTTATCATTTCATAATGATTTTTAATATCAGTAAATATACCTTGGTAAATAAAAATATCTAAATTTCTTTCTTTCGTAATATTAATATCAAGTTGTCTTAAAGACCCTGCCGCGGCATTTCTCGGGGTAGAAAATTCGTCAGCTAAATTTTTAAAAACAGATTTTTTAAGAAATACTTCACCTCTAATTTCTAAATCAATATCTTTAGGTAAAGTATGCGGTAGATTTTTGATAGTTTTGATGTTTTTGGTTACATCTTCCCCAATAAAACCATTTCCTCTGGTTGCCCCAACAATTAATTTGCCCTTTTTATAAATTATGGCTACAGCCAAGCCATCAATTTTAGGTTCAACTGTAAATTGTGGTTGAATGAAATTATTATCATTTTGTTCTTGGAATTTAATAATACGGTCGTAAAAAGTTTTTAAATCGGTTTTATTATAAACATTTGCTAAAGAAGGCATGAGAGATTGATGTTGATATTTATGGAATTTTTTCTGGATATTATTACCAATTTTTTGTGTTGGTGAATTTTTAATCATATCTTGTGGGTTTTCTTTTTCAAAAAGAGAAACTTGTTCATATAATTTGTCGTATTCTTGATCACTGATAATGGGGTGATCTAAATCATAGTAATAATGAGCATGTTGTTGTAGTTCTTTGGTTAGTTTTAGATATTCTTTTTTTTGCATTAGTGTACTAAATGAGCTATTAACTCGGTAATTTTCATAATATAAAGGGTGAATGGCATAAAAAATAATTGTGCCAAAATTAAAGTGCCGATTAACCTGCCTAAAAGTAAATAAAAAACTACGGATTTTACATCATTTTCAGTTTTCAAACCATGAATAGCTTGATCAGTGATCCTTGCTCCGGCAGGGTCAACTAAGAGCGTAAAAATAATAGTGGCCATACCATTAACTATGCCGGAAAGTTGAATTGCCGTAGATCTGAAAATAGGAATATAGGCGCCGGCAAGTAATGAACATAAAACGCCAATAGTATAAATCGAAGTAACTAATACATTCCAGATTAAAAAGCTTTTAGGGATATTTTTTAAGGAAATAGATTTTAAACTTAATAAAGTTGGCTTTTTGAATGAAAAAATAATTTTAATAAAATTATTAGGTTTAAAGGCAGATAAAAGAGTTTTTGGCAAAGAACCATTTTCATGAAATTTTTTTATGGCTTTTTGAAATAAATAAACTAAAGTAGGGGTAAAGAATGCACCTGTTAATGAACCTAAAAAAGCGAAGAAAATAATAATACGGAATTCAAAGCCTAATTGGTGCAGAGCTGATTCAGTATTAGTAAGAACTGTTTTATCAACCATAGCACCTAATAATGGTGCTTGAAACATATTGGAAAGCCGAGAAATTAAAAGGGTACTAGTAACAAAAGACATGGCAATTGCAATTTGTTTTGTTCTAACCCCGGCTAATCTCATAGAATAGGCAGAAGATTCGGTTAAATGAATTGTAAATGTAAATAGGCAAATGCAGATTAATGAAATTGACATTAATTATTTTTCCTTAATATTATTGATAACGGCATTAATTTCAAAACAAAAATTTTGCATAATCTTAACACCTACACCGGGTAGATTTTTACCAAACACTTGATTAAAAGCAGATGCTAAAAAACCAAGATATATTATAGCGATTTTTTCGGAAAATGTCATAAATGAAAATGAAATAGGGGTGGTTGCTAAAAAATAATCTTTATTAACTCGGTGTATTTTGGGGGTGAGTTCCAAATCTGTTACCAGATGGAAAATTTTTTCTGTTAAGAGCGCTTCTTTTAAAGAACAATTTTGAAACCGAATAAAAAAACTTAAGGCGTCTTTTTCTGTTTGATTTTGTTGATTTGTAATTTTACCTAGGCAACTAAAAATATAATTGTTTTTAAAATTTATGTTTTTTTCTAACCATTGATTAGAAATTTCATTAATATTAAGAGAAATTTTTTTTTCTAATAAATAATTTTTGAAAGGAGTTGATTTTGTATTTTTTGATTTAAAAAACATAGCAATTAAAGTTTTAAAAGTATTTTCAGGTGTTTCGTAAAAATAACAAAAAGAAAATAACGTGTCATAATTTGTTTTAGTAGTTGTTCGGCTGACTCAAAAATCTTTGTTCTAACAGTTTGATTATCTAAAAAATCAACTAAAATTTTAGTGCCGTTTTCAATGGTTACAGTAATAATTGATGCGTTATTAGTGATGAAAAAAGTTTGAAAATAGAGATCTACTTTTTGGTTTAAGTACCTTATATCTGGAGTAGAATGTTCAAATAAGGCTTTAATTTTGATATTCTTATTTTCAGATTGTATTTCTAAATCCTGGTCAATATGTTGTGATAAATTGATAAAAAAAGTATTTAGTTGTTCATTAGGTAGAAAATTTAAGATAAGAAAGAAAAAATGAGGACTATCTTTAACCAGTTTATTGATTTCATCCGGGTTTTGTAATAAATATTCTAGACGGGATTTTATTTCTTCTAAATTTTCTTGATGTTCCAATAAATCATAATATATTTTTTCTATAAAATCCTTATTAATATTTTTTTTATAAAGCATTTTAAGTATGGAACCAGCATAGTATTGCATGAATTTTTTGCCTTGATCATTTAGTTTTTCAAGATCAAAATTAACAATAATATTGTTGTTAATAGTTAATTTTATTTGTTGCTCTTTTTGAGATATTTGTTTTAAAAATTTAGATTTACTACCTGCAAAATTTAAAAGCATAACTAAATAAATATATTTAATATAAAAAGGATTTGCTGATAAGTTAAACAAATCTTGGTTGTTTTCAAGGATGTTTTGAAAATCTTGAAATTCTTTATTGTCTGTTTTAAAAAGGGGTTTAATATTAGGTAATTCTTTACTTACTAAATTAATTACATTAAAAATGGTGGGCAAATTTATTTGATTCATAATGAAAAGTATTCTTTTATTTTTTTAAATTTATTTTTTGATATCCCTTTTATATTACTTAATTCTTCCACAGAATTAAACCCTTTATTTTTTAAACGGTATTGAATAATTTTATTAGCAGTTTGTTGCCCAATACCCGGTATGCTTAAAAGATCTGCTTCAGTACCAGAGTTAAGGCTTATTTTGATATTTGAGTTTTGATTTTTAGTTTTAAGAAATGGCACATGAATTTTTTGCCCATCTTTACAAATTTTTACTAAATTAACTTTTTCAATATCTGCATTTTTTTGAAAACCGCCGGAGAGATCAATTGCTTCATAAACTCGTAAATTCGCATTAATTTTATAGATTCCAGGATTTTTAATTGCACCACTTAATTGAACAATAATCGTTTTTTCTTTTTGTTTTGTTTGTGGATGTAGATTATTTGTTGTTACATTAGCGGTTATTTGGCATTCTTGATAATCTAATGGTAGAGAAATTTGAAAATAAGTTTTGTAAATAAGAATAATAAAGCCAATCAAAATAATCAATATTCCAGCAATAAGAATAATGATTTGATTTTTATTTAGCATTTAAAACTATTCAGCAATTAATACTTTTTTAAGAATTTCTAATTCATCAAGTGCTTTACCAGTACCTAAAGCTACACATTTTAAAGCATCTTTAGCAATTGAAACCGGAATATTTGTTTGTTTTTTGATATATTGATCTAAACCATGTAATAAAGCACCTCCACCTGCTAAAGTAATACCCAGTTCCATAATATCAGAAGATAGTTCAGGAGGCGTTTGTTCTAAAGTTAAACAAATACCGTCTAGAATAATATTTACGGTATCTCTTAATGTTTCTCTTATTTCAGAATTATTAATTGTAAAAGTTTTTGGTAAGCCGGAAACTAGATCTCTACCTTTAACTTCCATGGTTTTTTCTTCTTTTGTATCAAAAGCCGAACCAAGATAAATTTTTATTTCTTCAGCTGTTCTTACTCCAATTAATAAACGATAATTTTCTCGACAGTGGTTAATAATAGCTTCATCCATTTCATCACCGGCAACTCTGATTGATTTTGCTACCACAATACCGCCTAAGGAAATAACCGCTACTTCTGTGGTTCCGCCACCGATATCAACAATCATACTACCGGTAGGTTCGGAAACAGGTAAATTAGCCCCGATAGCCGCGGCCATAGGTTCTTCTATTAAATAGGCTTCTTTTGCACCTGCTTGATAAGTAGCATCTAAAACCGCTCTTTTTTCTACCCCAGTAATACCAGTCGGAATACCAACAATAATTCTTGGTTTACCGAAACTCACTTTTTTGGCAAGCGCATTTTTAATGAAGTATTTCAACATGGTTTCTGTGATATCAAAATCGGCTATTACGCCATCTCGTAATGGACGAACAGCTATAATGTTACCTGGAGTTCTGCCAATCATCCGTTTGGCTTCATTTCCAACAGCAAGCACTACATTTTTTTTGCTATCTAAGGCAACTACTGAAGGTTCTTGAATAATAACCCCTTCGCCTTTTTCGTAAACTAATGTATTGGCTGTACCTAGATCAATACCAAGATCACATGAAAAATTATTGAAAATATTAGGAAAAAATTTACTGAAAAAATTAAAACTAAATTCTTTTGGTTTAAAACTATTAAAAACGCCTAGTAAGTTATCTTTGTTATTCATTGCTAAAAACTCCTTATAAAATAATACGAAAATAACTAAGAGATATTAGTGTCTAGTTATTGATTGGCAATAAACTAGATAAACACTAAATAATTATTACCGTAATTCCTTGAATTATAGTAAATATAATTAAATAAGTAAGTATATTTAGCGAAAATAAAAAAGTCAACTATCTAAATATATTTTCTGTGTTTATTTCCCAGGTTTTTTAAAGCCGATTTTATTTTTATTAACACTTATTGGTGATTTCATTTTTTTACTTCTGGTGATATTTTTGTCCCAAATACTCGTAGGTTTTTTTTCTTCTGTCATAAAAAGCCTCCTGTCCCGGATTTATTTTTTTTTAATTATATGATATTTTTTTTTATCTGTATATCTATTAAACCGGATCCGTCGGTTTAATAGATATATAGAAAATTAACGGGTGTTTAGCTCGTTCTCGCTGGTATACCCAAGGGGCGAAGCCCCTTGGGTATACAAAAAAAATTAACGGGTGATTAGCTCAGCTGGTTAGAGTGTTTGCTTGACATGCAAGAGGTCACAGGTTCGAGTCCTGTATCACCCAGTGTTATTTATATATATTCTGTCTGCAAAGCCTACAGGGTATATTGAAGATAAATGCTTTTATTGTTACTATAAAATAAATTCAAAATTAAAATAAAGGAGTATAAAGTAATGAAAAAGTTGAAGTTGTTCATATTAGGGATATTGGGAATATTATCAATTCCAAATATAAGTTGGGCTAGTGAAGCGGATTTGGTTTTACCTAATTTAGCCAGTGTATCTTTTTTTAATATAAATGGTCATACATTATTAATGTATGGTTTAATAATTTGTTTATTCGGATTATTATTCGGATTAATTCAATTCCGACAATTACTAAAAATTAAAGTTCATTCTTCCATGAAAGAAATTTCGGAATTAATTTATGAAACTTGTAAAACTTATTTAATTACGCAAGGTAAATTTATTATTATTCTTGAAATTTTAATTGGTATTATTATGATTGTCTATTTTTGGTTATTAAGGCAATATCCGGTTGCAAACGTAGCCTTAATCATTTTTTGCAGTATTATTGGTATTTTAGGTAGTTATTCTGTAGCTTGGTTTGGCATGCGTATTAATACACTAGCAAATTCACGTTCTGCATTTTCTAGTTTAAAAGGTAAACCATATTTAGTTTCTGCAATTCCTTTAAAAGCGGGTATGAGTATTGGGATGCTTTTAATTAGCTTAGAATTGTTTGTTATGCTTTGTATTTTACTTTTTGTTGACCCAAAATTAGCTGGATATTGTTTTATCGGCTTTGCAATTGGTGAGTCATTAGGTGCTTCTGTTTTAAGAATTGCTGGTGGTATCTTTACTAAAATTGCAGATATCGGTTCTGATTTAATGAAAATCGTATTCAATATTAAAGAAGACGATGCCCGCAACCCAGGTGTAATTGCTGATTGTACTGGTGATAATGCAGGGGACTCGGTTGGTCCAACTGCTGATGGTTTTGAAACCTACGGTGTTACTGGTGTTGCTTTAATTTCTTTTATCCTTCTAGCTGTTCACGATTTAAAATTGCAAGCTATATTACTGGTTTGGATTTTTGCTATGCGTTTAATGATGATTGTAGCTAGCGGTTTATCTTATTGGATCAATGCAGGAATTTCTAAAATTTTATATTCCAGAGATGATATTGAAAAAATGAATTTTGAAACTCCATTAACAAGTTTAGTTTGGATTACTTCTATAATTTCTATTGCTATTACTTATTTGGTATCTTATTTATTAATTGGTAATTTGGAAAATCATTTATGGTTAGTTTTAGCTAGCATTATTAGTTGCGGTACTATTGCTGGAGCTATAATTCCGGAATTTGTAAAAATTTTTACTTCTACTGAATCTAAACACGTAAGGCATATTTTAAATTCATCAAGAAAAGGCGGACCTTCTTTAAATATTTTAGCTGGGTTAACAGTTGGTAATTTCAGTGCTTATTGGATGGGTATTTTATTTGTATTTTTAATGGGATTAGCTTATCTAATTAGTTTAATGGGTTTAAGTGCTATTATGATTGCCCCGCCAATTTTTGCTTTTGGATTAGTTGCATTTGGTTTTCTTGGAATGGGGCCGGTAACTATTGCGGTTGATTCTTACGGTCCAGTTGCAGATAACGCACAATCAATTTACGAACTTTCTCTTATTGAAACTTTACCAAATATTAAAAGTGAAATTAAAAAAGATTTTGGTTTTGAACCTAATTTTGAAAAAGGTAAAGAATACTTAGAATGTAATGACGGCGCAGGCAACACTTTTAAAGCAACAGCAAAACCAGTACTTATTGGTACTGCGGTAGTTGGTGCAACTACTATGATTTTTTCGATTATCATGATTTTAACTAATGGATTAACCGGTAACTTGGCTTATCTTTCTATTTTATATCCGCCATTTTTATTAGGCTTAATTGCCGGTGGAGCCATGATTTATTGGTTTAGCGGTGCATCAATGCATGCTGTTACTAGTGGTGCTTATTATGCAGTTGAGTTTATTAAAAAGAATATTAAATTAGATGGTGTTGTAAAAGCTTCTATTGAAGATAGTAAAAATGTAGTAGCAATTTGTACAAAATTTGCCCAAAAAGGGATGATTAACATTTTTCTAGCAATCTTTTTTAGCACTTTAGCTTTTGCATGTTTGAACCCTTACTTTTTTATTGGTTATTTAATTGCTATTGCTTTATTTGGTTTATTCCAGGCTATATTTATGGCTAATGGCGGGGGTGCTTGGGATAATGCAAAAAAATTAGTTGAAGTTGATTTAAAAGAAAAAAATACACCTTTACATGAAGCAACTATTGTAGGCGATACAGTTGGTGACCCTTTTAAAGATACTTCATCAGTTGCTATGAACCCGGTAATTAAATTTACCACTTTGTTTGGTTTATTGGCGATCGAACTAGCGCTACAATTAAACAAAGTTGTTTCTATAACATTTGCGGCAATCTTTTTTGCCTGTGCTCTAATTTTTATTTTGAAATCGTTTTTTGATATGAGAGTAAAAGATTAATTTTTTTCGTGCCACTTTTTTGCTTAGCAAAAAAGTGGCACATAATTAAATAATGAACAACTCAAAAAATATTTTTGAAAAATCCATAAAAAACCGTAGAGGAATGATTTTTCCCAAAACGGATAATCTTACAAATCTTAATCATGAATTACTACGTAAAACGCAATGTGATTTACCGGAATTATCCGAATTAGATGTCGTAAGGCATTTTACAAACCTGGCTAATTTAAACTTTTCTTTAGATGCCAATTTTTACCCACTTGGTTCTTGTACCATGAAATATAACCCTAAGATCACAGAAAAAATAGCGGCTTATGATTCATTCAATAATACGCATCCCTTTTTATCTTATTTGCCGGAAGCTAGTAAATATATGCAAGCTAATTTGGCAGTGGTTTATTACCTTGAAAAATATTTAAGCGAAATAGTTGGTATGCCTTTTGTAACTAGCCATCCAATGGCTGGTTCTCATGGTGAATTTTTAGGCACTTTGATAATAAAAGAATATCATAAAGCCAAAGGAAATAAAAAAAATACAATTTTAATTCCTGACTCTGCTCATGGCACTAACCCGGCAAGTGCGGCTATGGCTGGTTTTGAAGTTGTTTCTGTGCAGAGTAAACCAAATGGCGAAGTTGACCTTGAAGCATTAAAAACAAAAGTAAACGATGATATTGCCGGTATTATGCTTACTTGCCCTAATACCCTAGGGATTTTTGAAACTAACATCAAAAAAATCGCGGAAATTATGCATAATCATGATGCTTTGATGTATTATGACGGAGCAAATTTAAACGCTATTTTAGGAAAGGTAAAACCAGGAGATCTTGGTTTTGATATTGTACACATAAATTTACATAAAACCTTTGCAACTCCGCATGGATGTGGGGGGCCAGGTGCAGGGCCAATTGGTGTAGCAGAAAAACTGGCTGAATTTTTACCATATCCAAGAGTAATTAAAAAAAATAGTAAATTCGAGGTTAGCTTTAAATATGACGATTCGTTAAAAGTTACTCCTTTTTGGGGGAATTTTTTAGTATTAGTAAAAGCCCTGGTTTATATTTTAATTTTAGGTAAAGAAGGTTTAATTTCAGCTTCCGAAAATGCTGTTTTAAATGCTAATTATATTCTAGCTAAATTAAAACCTTATTTTGAAATTCAATATGAAAATAAGATTATGCACGAGGCGGTTTTTTCTGCTGACAAACAAGCAAAAAATGGGGTTAGAGCTTTAGATATTGCCAAAGCTTTAATTGATCAAGGTATTCATCCGCCAACAATTTATTTCCCACTTATTGTTAAAGAATGTTTAATGATAGAACCAACCGAAACCGAGAGCAAAGAAACTTTAGACGAATTTATTGAAAAAATGATAGAAATTGTTGAACTTGCAGAAAAAAATCCTGCAGTTTTTCAGGAATTCCCAAAAACTACTTCAGTTGGTAGATTAGATGAAACAAAAGCGGCTCGGGAGTTGAAGGTGTGTCTCTAAAATTTTTTGCAAAGCAAAAAATTCTAGATGAAAAAAATGGAATTGAATACGACGAAAAGCTTTTTTTACAAACGCCAATTGAAAAATTACCTATAACCCGTGTTTATTCATGGAATAAACCAACCATTACTTTTGGGTATTTTCAAAATCCAGAAAAAATAATAAGTTTATCTGTTTGTCAAAAATTAGGTATACCAATAATTCGCAGAATTACAGGTGGGGGTATAATTTTACACGATCAAGATCTTAGTTATTCTCTAGTATATCCAAGAAATTATTTTGCTAAAAATATGAAAGTGAAAGAGATTTATCGGAAATTAACTGATTTTTTATTTCATTTTTATAAAGAAATCGGTTTAGATAATTTATCCTATTCTTCTGATCTTGAGGAAAAATCACAAAATACTTCTTTAATTTGTTACCAAAGTATTGAAAGCAATGATTTTATTATTAATAAGAAAAAAATAGGGGGTTGTGCTATGCGTATTAATAAAGAAAAAATTCTTATTCAAGGCACAATACCAATAACGATTAATTATGATTTATATCAAGAAGTATATGGCATTAGTAATAAGATAAAATTGAATTTTATGTCAGTAAGGGAATTAGGGGTAGACTATACTTTTGAAGAGTTAAAGTATTTATTAGAAGAGATGATTGCTGTTAAAATTTAGCGCCTATTTACACTAGTGCGTTAAAGATCAATAACTTTGGATAAGCTTAATTAACGATTGAATTTAAAATTTTAGCGGATATTTTGTTTTTCGTAATAATTTTTTCTGCGTAAAATTTGGGTTTTTTGTTAATAATTATGGTTACAGGGTCATTCCAAGTTTGGTTAAGTTTTATTACATCGCCTTTTTGTAAATTTAAGAGATTATAAAGAAATATATCCGTATTACCTAGTTCTAGATTAATTTCTACTAGGGTTTTGCTGATAGTTTCTTTGATTAATTTTGTGTGTTCTTCTGAAATAGGGGTGAAAATTTCTGGTGAATGATTCAGCGGTTTTTCTTTTAATGAAAGAATTTTGGAATAGGGTAAAATAATCGTAATAAAACTATTAATGTCTTTACCTTTGAAAGAAATTTCTAAAACAATTAAATCGCTATAATTTTTCCAAAGTTTATCAGTATCTATTAATTCAACTAATTCTAGGGTTTCTTCATAAGTATAGATTTGCCAATTTTTTAAGAAAAATTTAATTAAATCTTGATATATTTTTTTTAGGAGTTGTTTTTCAATGAGGGTGAAATTAGATTGTTGGAAATTAGTTAATTCTGAAGTTTTTCCTCCTAATAAAACAGTTATTAGTGCATAACAAAGATTTTTTTCTAAAGCAATAAATGCTTTTTCGTTTTCAAAATTAAAAGAAGCTCCCTGTAAATTTTTTTCTTTTAGTAAATTAGTAATATTACTAACTTTTTTAATTTCTTTAATTTCTAATTCAATTTTAGCTCTATTTAAAAGCGTAAAAAAAGAAGCCCAACTATTTAATATAGGTTGAAAATAAGTTTTTAAATAATTTAGAGTGTTTTTCGGTGGTTTATTAAAATCATATTTTTGATAATAGGGAATTTCTGTTTTACTCGTTGGTAATTCTTGTAGTTCTTGATCTAATGTTTCTAAAGAAGTAGTTTCTTCTGGTTCAGTTACCGGTTCTGCAAATTCTTCTTGAATAGCTAATGATGATAATAACGCTTCTATTTCGTCTTGTGATAATTCTTCTACCATATTCTATATTATAATCATTTTTTTATCTATATACCAGAAGACAGAACCTTCTGGTATATGTTATTTTTTTTTCTAAGAAAAAATAGGAGAATTTAAAAATTCTTCATTAGATTTTGTTTGTGCCATTAATCTTAGTAACTCTTCGGTAGCACTTTCAGAATCAATTTGTTTTCTTAGTATATAAGCTTTTTTTATTACTTCTTCAGATAGTAGTAATTCTTCTTTTCTGGTACCTGAATTGATAATATCAATAGCTGGAAAAATTCTTCGGTTTGAAAGTTTTCTGTCTAGGTGTAATTCCATATTACCGGTACCTTTAAATTCTTCGTAAATTATGTCATCCATTCTAGAGCCGGTATCAACTAAAGCAGTAGCAATAATGGTTAAACTACCGCCATCTTCAATTTTTCTAGCACCGCCGAAAAATCTTTTGGGTTTATGCAAAGAATTTGGATCTAAACCACCGGATAAAGTTCTACCAGAAGGTGGTACTACTAAATTATAAGCTCTAGCTAATCTGGTTAAACTATCTAAAAGAATAACTACATCTTTACCACATTCTACTAATCTTTTAGCACTTTCTAAAACTAACTCGGAAATTCTTACATGTTGTTCTGGTGGTTCGTCAAAAGTGGAATAAATTACTTCACCGGTTACGGATCTATCCATATCTGTTACTTCTTCAGGTCTTTCATCTACTAATAGAACCTTAATATAAATTTTAGGATAATTTACCGCAATACTATTTGCAATATCTTTAAGAATAGAAGTTTTTCCTGCTTTCGGGGGTGAAACAATTAAGGTTCTTTGTCCTTTACCTATTGGTACCAGCATATCCATGATACGGCATGATAAAGGGAATTTATCTACTTCTAATTTTAGTTGTTCATATGGATAAACAGGTACTAAATTAGAAAATAAAGAACGTTGTCTGATTTTTTCAGGATCTTCCCAGTTAATAGCTTCAACTCTGATTAAAGAAAAATAGCGTTCGCCTTCTTTTGGCGGTCTAACTTGCCCGGAAACTTTATCGCCGGTAGCTAGACCAAAGCGTTTTATTTGTGTTTGTGAAACATAAATATCTTCAGAACTTGGTAAATAATTATGAGTTCTAAGAAAACCATAACCTTCTGGTAAAATTTCTAATACACCTAAAGCAAAAATTAAACCATTCTGTTCTGTTTTTGCTTGTAAAACTTTAAAAACCAAGTCATTTTTATTTAATTGTCGGTAATCAGGAATATTTAATTTTTCAGCTAAATCATAAAGATCGTGTAAACTAACTTTTTGTAAAGATACAATATCAAGTTGATTATCATTTTCTAAAAGGGCTCTTCTTTCCTCATCTGTTTTTGATTTTCTTTTTTCTGCCATTTTTTTCTCCTTGTTTTTTACATTATTATAGACAATGAATTAAAATATTTTTGTTTTTTGAATAATATTAATTAAATTTGTTTTTTTTCATTCTGGATAATTTTATTTGAAAATTATTGAAGTTTTTATCCTCGATATTTAGAATAGCATTAAATTTATCATTTATACAAGGGAGATTTTTTTAATATTAAAAACAATCAATGTTTCAAATCAGTTTAATTCGGGTAAATATTTAAAAGAGGGGAAAAGGTGTATTATGGAAAATAATATCAATAATTCTCCGCCAAATATTATTCAAGAACTTGCGGATTTATTTTTTCAGGAAAAAGAAGCTAAATATTTTATTATCACTAATTTAAAAAAAGAGAATTTAGATGACTATTATTGTTTAAAAATTAATCCGGATAGCGTTGAATTAGTTGAACAAAAGAATAATCAAAAAATTCAAAACCGGTTTAAGTTTAAAGAAGATACCTTAACCGACGAAGCAACTGGCTTTTGGCAAGAAGAAATGAAAAAGATTTATGTTGATTTTATAGAACATCATAATGAATTATTGTATGCGAAAAATAATTCTCAGAAAGAATTATCTCGGCAAGATTTAGCTAATATTTATGGGGGCGCGGATACTTCTCCTTTGCAAACATTCTCTTTTCATGATGCAGGAGCTAGTTACCAACTTAAATTAGGAGCTGGGAAAAATCCTACTATAGAGTTATTAAAAAAAACAGGAATAATCTCTTCGCAAGATGAAGTTTATTCCAGTAAAAATAGGGGCTTAGGTCAGCGTTGTATAGATGCCTTAAAGTCATTTTTTTGTTGGAAATCTACCACTTTAGAACAAATTGAAAAGGCCTCTGATTTAGGAACGGCTTTTACGATTGCGTTAGAACGTGGCGGAACAGAAGTTAAGCAAATAGATGGTAGTTGGACAATCGGCAAACATGTTAGAATTGATAGTAAAACCGGTAGAATTGAATTAGGTAGAAATTTGAATAAATATGGACACCCTGTAGCAATAAAAAAAATAGTTCATGCAGTTAAGAAGGAAGATCAACTTGAACCAGAAAAGATAACATCAAGTCAACCAGTTCAAACTACGCCTGTTAAAAAAGAATCAACTGCAAAAGAAAAATTGGAACAATTCGAAAGTGATTTAGTTAGATCAAAAACTGAACTTTTTACGCAAGATATTTTGAGAGGAGATTCAGAAGAAAAATTTGCCAGTAGAGAACAGATAATAGGTAGGTTATTAGCAATGTCGCCTGAAGCTAAAAAAGAAGTATTAAGATTAAAAGATAATTATATGATGCTGGGCGTTCCTATTCCTGAACAAATTGACGATACAGTTAGACAACCATTATTAGTAGTTCAAAGAAGTATTGAAGAAATGGTGATTCCGAGAGATCAGCAAACAGAGGTAAATGAATTAAGAAGTCGATTAACAGCAGAAATAACAAAATTAAACGAAGAAGATAGAATTTTAGCTCATTTTATATATTTTAAATTAATTCCGGATGAAAGAGAATTAGGTCTACGAAATTTGGAACAGCTGTTAATTGTATTAAGATCAATGCCAGAATTAGAGAGCTTAAAAAGTGAATTAGAGAATTTACGTACTCAACAAAAAACAGTTATTACCAAAGAAGGTTATTTAGCTTTACAACGAAAGCAAGAAGAATTAATACGAAAAACAGAAGAATTGAATGATGTCTTAAAGCGTTTTAAAGCTTTATTTGATTTTATTAAACCTAGTAATATTACTCCGGAAGAAACAGTAAAATATGATCAATTCTATCAAAACATCATCCAAAAAATGTTTCATTTAGATCAGATACAAGAACAAAAACGTGTTTGTGAAGCATTAAGCGAACAGATTAGAGCTGATTTACAAGAATTAAAAGGCAGAGCTTTTGAATCAGTTTCAGTAGAAAGAGGGCAATTATTTTTACCGTTTAACTCTGAAGAAAATTTACCTTATTTGTTAATGAATGACGAAAAAATAGATTTATTTAATTCGAGAAATAATCCTTTTGTTTTACAATCGGAAAAATATTTACTTATATATAATGAAGAGAAAAAGTTATGGGAAGTTCATGAAAAAGATTCATCCATAGTTTATAAAAGTAGTGACTCAAAAACAATTCACTATTTTGATGAAAAAGGGCAACTCCATAGATTAACTCAATATAATAACAGACCTATTTATTTATTTTTCGGAGAACCTGTAACTGCTGAACCTAAATATGCCTTAATAAAAAATGGAGCTCATTGGACAAAAGTACAGATTGAAAAAGCTGGCATTATTAATGAAAGAGATAAACAATTAATAACTTATGAAACCTTAGTAAAAAAAGATCGTTCTGAAGCAAGAACTTTTACTGTTAACCCTAAACAAGATGAAGAGAGAAGTTATCTTTCCGAACAACCATTTCTTTTAATTAAAGATAGAGAAAATATAACTTTATATGGTCTTTTTGAACAAGAAACAAAAGGTAGGTTTGGTATAGGAACTAGAAAAGAAATTCAGGCAGTACCTATTTTTTGAAAATCAAACAACGTTAAGTACGTTATTAATCTCTCCCCAAGGCTAACACGTTGGATACGTACATTTTTTTTAAAATGTTTGTTTAATTCAGTGAAATTTTTTTTTCAATGTTTCGATACTAATAATATTAGTTGGTAAAAGGGGGGGGGGCATTTTATCATAAAACTTCGTGTGCGTAATAAATCAAGTAAAATAAGTTAAAAAATTTTTCGGGGGGAAAATATGCAAGCCCAATTAAGAAGAGTTCCAAATGAAGTAGGCAGAATGAGAGTAACATCTAGTGGCTCCAGTAAAGTAGAAACAAATATAGTTGCAGGAGATCGATTACTTACAGATAGAGAAATACCAGCTTTAGCAGGAGCAATTATTCAACCGCCAGCTGTTAAAGAAGCAACAGATTTAGTATTAAAAGTAACACCGTATGATCTTTTTGCTAAAAATTTAATCAGAACTTTAAATGAAAAAGCTACTAGTTTAAAAACTTATGTTACATCACAAGAATCTCCAAAAAAAGAAGCAATTCTAAAAGCTATAGATGAAAGTATGACCGCAGTTTTAGAGTTTTTTACTACCAGTGCTTTATTTGTAACCAGAGAATATTTAAGTCCAGCTTTTTTAGACTTTGTCGAAAAACAATTTAAAAATCATGATTTTGGTAAACCTAGTGAACCAATAGATTTAATAGAAAAAAAAATTAATGGTTTTAGAGATACAATGAGGCATTTAACCGCTGTAAATAGAAGAAAAGTGGAATTAGCAGATAGATCGGAAACAGATCCGGTTGGTGCTATATATCATTCATCCTTAGCTTTACAAGATTTATTAGATATTTTTGCTAGTATTCATGATTTTGGTAAATACGGACCACCAAAAACTGATAAGGGATTAAATGACTATGGCGGTCATCCTTATTGGGGTGAAAAAAAATTAATTGAATTTGTTGTTCAAGAAGGTAAAAGTATAATAATTTATGATAAATTACCAAGATCATTACAAAGAATTTTTTCTGAAGCAGATTTTAATAACATGCTGATTGGTTTACAAGTGGGGCATTTAGTTTTAGCTGGTCCTGCGCTTGGTGAAAACAGCAAATTAACTTGGTCTGAATTTGTCCGAAATCCGCGTCTGCAAGCTATTTTTAGTAATCCAGAAAAAAGGCAATTGTTTTTACAAGCATTAGCTTTAGTTACTATGACAGATGTTGGTTCTTATGGTTTTTTAACAGATGAAAAAGTAGCATTTTATTTACAAAGTATTAAAGAATTAGATGGCTTGATTACTGAAAATCTAGGTAAACCGCAAATTACCGATTTTGGAAAGATGGAAGCATCTAA
Source organism: uncultured Candidatus Marinamargulisbacteria bacterium (assembly GCA_964521915.1). GTDB lineage: Bacteria > Margulisbacteria > Marinamargulisbacteria > CAZFTP01 > CAZFTP01 > CAZFTP01. Next base: position 47,143 of record CAZFTP010000005.1, on the reverse strand, counting down.
AGCAGTTAAAGCCATGGCTCCGGCAAATGTGAGTATGGAAACTGCTTTGAAAAAACATTTTGAAGAACGGCTTGAATGGGTACTTTCGGCAAATACGCCAAATAAGAGTAAAGAAAGAGAAAACGGCTATTTAAGTACTAAATTTTATGAGTTTTTAAAAGCTAATTATTCTGAAACAGATGCAAGAGCGATTATTGAGAAATTGACGCATTTTTTTGCGACTTCCTTAAAATTAGAGTATTTTAGACATTTTTTTCAACTTTTATTGTTAAATGATACTAGGTCAGATGATCCTAAAAAGGCTTATGCTGAGTTTAAAGGGTTTAATAAACTTGGTCTAGATTTTTTTATAAGATTTATTGAACATGTAGAAGCCAAAAGAATAGAAAATGGGATTATGCCAGAAGGGTTAGTGTTGGTTAGAACAGGAACCATTAATTTTCAAGGTAGAGATCCTAATTCTCAGGCTTTTTACCAAGCTATTGTTTTAAACCCTGAAAAATGGCCAGCGTTTTTTGCTACTTGCGAAGCTAAGTTTGATGCAATGTCAAAAGCAGTAAGATTAACTTATAGTTATATTTAAAGTTTTTAATTTATATCATGTGGGCAAAGCCCACATGATATATGAATCATAAGTTTTGAGGATTTTTCTGTATAAAAAGTTTAAAAATTTCAAACCAAATTATTGAAATTACCCCTAGACTTGAAGCTACAATTAAGTCTAGTACATGTACTTCTGCAAAGTGAAATATTTTTTGTAAGAAAGGTAAATAAGTAACTAATAATAAAAAGCTGAAAGCTGTAACAATAAGAACTGCTAAAGTTTTATTCGGTTTAAGAATTAATTGAAATATATTTTTATCCCAAGCACGATTGGTAATAATCAAACATAAATTAGAAATAATTAAGGTAATAAAAGCAAATGCACGAGCTTCATCTGCACTTTGCCCTAAAACTAACGCTATTTTAAAAGCCATGGCAGTAATGATTAATGAACTGAAACCTTGAATTATGCTGATTAATAATAAAGATTTTTTAAAAAGTGGTTGATTAGGATCTCTAGGTGGGCGTGTCATAATGTTATGCTCTTCCGGTTCACTTTCAAAAACTAAAGAACAAGCTGGGTCTATAATTAATTCCAAAAAAACTATATGTACAGGATAAAATAAAAGAGGCCAATCTAAAATTATAGGAATTAAAGCCATTCCGGCAATAGGTACATGTACTGCAATTGTATATGTTAGAGCCTTTTTAATATTATCAAAAATACGGCGTCCCATTTTTACTGCTTCTTTTATAGAGGTAAAATCATCTTTTAATAGTACTAAATCACTACATTCTCTAGCTACATCTGTACCGCGTTCACCCATGGCAACCCCGATATTTGCGGCTTTTATACTGGGTGCATCATTAACTCCGTCACCGGTCATAGCTACAACTTCACCTAATTTTTTTAGAGTTTCTACAATTAGGAGCTTTTGTTCTGGCATAATTCTGGCAAAAATATTAGTATTTTTTATTTTTTTATTTAGTTCATCAGGGGTTAATTTTGCTAGTTCATCTCCGGTTATAACTAGTTCCGGATTATCTAATTTAATCTCATCTGCTATTTTGATAGCTGTTTTTGGGTAATCTCCGGTAATCATAATTACTCTAATACCAGCAGTATAACATTCTTTAATTGCCGCTGGGACTGATGACCTTACCGGGTCAGCAAGACCAATCAAACCGATAAATTCAAAATCAAACTCATGTTGATTTTCCGGTTGTTTTTTTTCAGTATCTTTATTAACTAAAGTTTTTGCTACCCCAATAACTCTTAAACCAGCTTGAGCAAAGTTATCTACAATCTTACTATATTCTTTAATTTTATCTTCTTTTAAGTGGCAAAGATCAAAAATAGCTTCTGGCGCACCTTTCGCGGCAACAATATCAAAATGTTGATTATCTGTTTCCCAGATATAAGATAGAGCTAGTAATTCTGTAGTTATAGCATATTCTCTAATCTGCGCCCAATCCGTATGAATATGTTCTGTATCTGCTAAAAATTTTTTTCCAAGTTCCAAAAGAGCTTTTTCCATTGGATCAAAAGGGTCAACTCGGCTAGCTAAAATACCATATTCAATAATTTGGTGGAAATTTTCTGGCAAATCTTTTTTCAAGTTTTCTTTAGCATTGAAAATGGTTTTTCCATTAAAAAGTTGGGCAATAGCCATTTTATTTTCTGTAAGGGTTCCTGTTTTATCAACTGCTAGAACCGTGGCAGAGCCTAGAGTTTCTACAGCAGACATTTTTCTAGTTAATACATTTTTTTTAGATATTCTCCATGCCCCTAAAGCTAAGAAGATAGTAAGAATTACCGGAAATTCTTCAGGCAAAATTGCCATTACCAAAGTTAAACTGGTCAATATCCCTTGCAGAAGGTTTTGGGTTTTAAAACTATAAATTGCAAAAACAAGAAAAGCTATAAAAATTGCTATTATGAATACGGATTTTACGATCCTTGTTATTTCTTTTTGTAAATGGGTAGGTTCAATTTTAATTGCTTCTAAGGTTTTACCTATTTGCCCAATTTTTGTTGCTTCGCCAATAGCAGATACAATCGCTAAACCTTGTCCTGTTAAAACCATGCTACTAGAATATAATTTATTAGAATTTTCAATGGATAAAGTTTCTATCTGAATTGGTTCTTTTATCTCAACATTTAAAGGCGGTGTTTTATCTACTGGTTCAGATTCTCCGGTGAGTAGAGATTCATCTACCTTAATGTTTTTACCAGCTAGTAATATACAATCTGCCGGTACTCGGTCTCCTTCTTTTATGATAATTAAATCTTCTTTTACTACATCTTTACCTGGTATTCTTATTTGTTCTCCGTTTCTTATTACTAGAGCTCTTGGGCTGGAAAGATCTTTTAAAGCAGAAAGAGCTTTTTCAGTTTTATTTTGTTGATAAATAGTTAAGCCTAAGATAACAAAAACAAATAGTAATAATAATCCGGCATCTTCTAAACTACCTAAAAATAAGTAAATTAGACCGCAAAATAGCAGTAATAAGAACATGGGTTCTTTTACAACTTCAAGAATTACTGTTAGCAGTTTGTTTTTTTTATCTTTTGGTAGTTCGTTTAAACCAAATTTTTTTTGTTTGGTTTCAACGTCTTTATTTGACAAACCAGATAGATTACTTAATAACATATTTATGATTCCTTTTTAACGTAGAAACGATAATTTTAGCGTCTCTACGTTAAAATAATTTTAGCTGCCCCTAAAATTGGGTCAGGATCTTTTTTTAACATTGTTCTAATTTCTTCATAATCTTTCAATAACGGAGTTTGATCTTGATTAATTAATTCTAACGCTTTTTTGGCAATTTTTTTAGGTTTTAATTCTCTTTGAATAAATTCTGGAACAACAGCTTTATCTAATAATAAATTTGGTAAAGAAATATATTTAATGGGTAACCTGAGAATATATTTAACAATAAAATAACTAAAATAGGATAATTTCCCAAAAACTATTTGCGGTTTATTATAATAAACTGTTTCTAAATTTGCAGTACCACTGGCAGAGATTACTAAATCTGCATTTTCATAAATTTGTGTTTTTTGTTTGATAGTATAAATATTACAATTAGGGATATTTTTAATTTTTATCATATCTGTAATTTTTCGTAACCATTCTGGTTTCGGAGTAAGAAATTGAAATTTAATTAATGGATTAGTTTTATGGATTTCTCGAGCTGTTTTTAGCATTATTGGCAAAAGTTTTTTGAGCTCAAATTCTCTTGAACCAGGTAGGAAGAGGATATTAAAGGGAATTTCATCCCCTTTAACTCCGGTTTCGCCTGCCGGCGCGGCGTTAAGGCTCCGCCTTAACAATCCGTGTGAAGAAATATTTGGGCTTCGCCCCTTAAATTCTGAGGAAAAGGGATGCCCAAAATAATAAACTTGGTCAGAAAATTGTTGATAGAATTCAAATTCTTTTGGGAAAATGGTAATGATTTTTTTACTGTATTCGGCTAATTTTTTTGCTTTTTTATAATCTTTCCATAACCAGAAATTAGGTGTAATAAAGGTTATTATTGATAGATTATATTGTTTTAAAAAGTTTGCTAATTCAAAATTATAAAATCCAAAATCAATAATTATTACTTTATCAATTTTGGTATGATTTAAAAAAAAGGTTAGTTCATTAAACAGATTATTAAAAAGTTTTTTTTTCGCGTTTACGTTGAACCCAATATGATGTTTACCTGTGGCATCGAAGATAAAATTATCAACGGTTTTTTTTAAATTTTCCCCTCCAACCGCAAATAATTTTAATTTTGGATTTATTTTTTTACAGTTGTCTGCTAATAAAGAGCCGTAATAATCAGCAGAAACTTCCCCTGCAATAAAAAGGATATTTTTCATTATTCTTCAGGTTTTTCTTGATCAGGGGTATCCCCTAGTTTGGTTAATCCTCTTTTAGATTTTGTTTTGATAAAATTCATGAAATATTTTGCCTCAGCGCTAGTGGTAATACCCGCTTTATCAATTTCTTCAATTGCCTGACTGGTGTTAAGGTTAGACCTAAAAAATATTTTATGAATTTGTTTCATTTCTTTTATTGCAGTCATACTAGCTCCACTTCGTTTTAAACCAATAGAATTAGTAGCACGAATTATGGCAGGGGTTCCTTCACAAAGCATAAAAGGCGGTACATCTTGTAGTATTTTAGAATATCCGCCGACCATGGACCCTTTCCCAATTCGTACGTTTTGATGCATGCCAACCATACCGCCGATAATTGCTTTATCTTCTATTTCGATATGACCGGCAACGTGAGTAAGATTAGTAATGACAACCCCATTGCCTATTTTGCAATTATGCCCAACGTGAACATTAGTTAAGATAAGACAATCATCACCAATTTGAGTAACTTCATTTTCACCTGTTGGACGGTTGATAGTACCATATTCTCTAATAATAGTTCGGTTACCAATTTTTACAAAACCCTTTTCACCTTGATATTTTTTATCTTGCGGTCCGGAACCGATTACCGAACCAAAATGAATATGGCAGTCTTCACCTATTTGGGTCCATTTTTCAACCATTGTATGAGCATCAAGAATAGTTCGTGCTCCGATAATAACGTTTTCACCAATAACACAATAAGGACCAATAATTACATCTTTACCTATAAGCGCCGAAGAATGAACCTCTGCAGTAGGATGAATTTGTGGTCTGGAAGGTTCTTCAGTTAATTTAAAAGTAATAATGCCTTCACTAACCAATTGTCCGTTTTTAAGAGTAGTCGTGTTAACAGTAACTAATTTTTCCGTAATTTTATTTATTTCTACTTCAATTCTTAATTGTTCACCAGGAAACACGCGTTTATGGAATTTAATGGATTTAACACTATCAAAAAAGATACTGGTTGCCGGATTATTTATTTTTTTTGAAATTAATATTTGGCTAGTTTGAGCGATTGCTTCTAAAATAAAGCCTTCAGGTAGAAAAATTTCTTCCAAATTTGAATTTTGAAAAAAACTTTCGTTTAATGTTACGTTTTTAATAGCGGCAAGCCGATTATCTTCTGGAAATTCAATTATTTGATCAATTAAAATAATAGGATATTTAGCCTGGAGTTTTTTTCTTAAATCTGAAATATGCAATATTATCTCCTAATTGTATTTTTTATTTTTTCTTTATTAGAAAAGACTTCTTTGCCTTTAAGATTAAAAATTTTAATATCTTTGTCGTTTTCAAGTACTAGATAACCAATTGCACGGTTATTTCGGTAAATTTTTGCGGTTAATTTGATGCCGTAAAAAAGATTGTCAAAAGAAAAATTATCTAAATTAGTTGTTTCTGTAAAAACACCATGATAATTGGTACCTTTGTATTTACAATTAAAAGGTAAATAATAATAAATTTTACCGTTTTTATATTCATTAAAAAAAATACTTTTACTTTTAAAAGTAACTTCTGCATTATTAAATTCTAAAAACAATCTTTTTTGACCCAAAAAAACAGGTTTGTTTTTTAATACTAGATAAATAGATTTATTTAAATAATTTGCTGATTTATCAGGTATTTTTATCATTTTTTTAAAAAGAAAAAAATTATTAGTATAAGTACTATTATTAATAATAATTTTTTTTTCTAATGCATATTGACCTTTAGCAGGTTCACTTTCTTTAGGAGTTAAATTGTAATTAAAAGTAATAAATTTGGTTGTTATTTTAGGGTTTAATACTGTGTTATTATTTGGATCTAAAAAATAAGATTCCGTTACAATGGTTTCTGTTTTAGTTTTTAAATTGGCAGTAGGAATTTGTTTAAAGTCTTTTTCTGTGATACTAGCAATAATTTCATTATTAATAAGCGTTTTATTTACATTTCCGATAGACCCTATTTTATAAAGTATACCAATATCTTTTTTATTTATTTTAACTGTAAAAAAACAAGTTTTTATAGTAAATAGTAAGATAATAAAAATTAAAAATAAAATTATAATTTTAATTGTTTTTTTCATAGATGTTTCTTTGTTTTTAAGATATTATTAATATAACATTTTTTATATTTTTCGTATACCCATTGAGAGTCTGGATTCTGTCAAAAAAAAAGGAGTAAACCATGGCAAACGATAACCATTCATTCGATCTTGTTTCTAAAGTGGATTTTCAAGAAGTTAATAATGCAATACAGCAATCATTAAAAGAAATTTTTCAGCGTTTTGATCTTAAGGATAGTAATTCCGAAATAGTCTTGCTGGAAAAAGAAAAAAAAATACATTTAAAAAGTCAAGATGAATATAAAGTAGGTTTGATTTATGATATTTTATCTCAAAAATTAGTAAAAAGGGGTATTTCTGCTAAAGCTTTAAAAAGAGGAAAAATAGAAAGTGCTTTAGGGGGTACGGCTAAAGAAGATATTGAAATTCAACAAGGTATTTCCAAGGAAAAAGCAAAAGAGATCGTCGGTGAAATTAAAAAACATAATCCAAAATTACAAAGCCAGATTCAAGATGAACAAATAAGAATAACTAGTAAAAAGATAGATGAACTACAATCTGTAATTAAAATTTTGAAGGAAAAAGATTTTGATATACCTTTGCAGTTTATTAATTACCGTTAAGTTATTCCCTTGAATTTTGTTTTCAGCTCATATATTATTATTTAAGGGATATATAATCGGAGGCATAAACTATGTTATTAGATTTTGCAATTAATCATGATGAAAAAACTGAATCGCCAATTATTAATGTTAAGGGGGAAATTGATATTTATACTTCACCAAAGTTAAAAACGATGCTTACAGATTTAATTAATAATGGTAAAAATAATATTTATCTTAATTTTAAAGAAGTACAATACATAGATAGCACAGGTTTAGGAACTATTGTACAATCTGCAAATTTGTTAGATCAAAATAAAGGTAAATTACATATTGCCAGTGCTAAACCTACTATTAAAAAGGTTTTTGAGGTTTCTGGTGTAATTAATAAAGATTTAATTGTTTTTGATGATGAATTAAGTATAAATTAAGAAGGAGCTTGATTAATGACGAAAGAATTAGAAGTTAATTTAAGTATACCCTGCCTATCTGAATTTGTGGGTATTATTAGATTAATGGTTTCAGGTATTGCTACCAGAATGAATTTCACAGTTGAAGAGATTGAAGATATTAAAATAGCAGTATCAGAAGCCTGTACTAATTGTGTGCAGTATGCTTATCCGCCGGAAAAAACAGATGGTAGAATAGAAATAGTATGTAAGATAATAGATAATAAATTAGTAATTATGATTAGAGATTTTGGTAAAGGTTTTAATTTGTCAGCAGTTGAAAAAAATAAAAAAGAAAATGTTAATCCGAATAAATTTGGTTTGGGTTTAGGGATAACTTTTATGAAGAGCCTTATGGACGAAGTGGATTTTACTACTATTCCGGAACAAGGAACGACTGTAACTTTAATTAAATCAACAAAAGTTAAAGAAGAAGTTAAATAGTTATGCAAATTATTTTTTTGATTTTAATTACCATAGTTGCTTTATGGGTTTTTTATGATGCTAAATCTTCCGGATATAATCTTTTTATTGCTTATTTATGGACTTTTGGGGTGTTGTTTTTTCCTTTATTTGTATTACCTGTTTATTTTTTGCAGAAAGTTTTCCGTTTAAAAATATTTATTAATAAAAAAAATAAAGAAACTAATATGGTTCTTTGTTCTAAATGCGGAAAAGAAAATGAAATAATAAATAAAATCTGCTTGTTTTGTAAAAATGAGTTAGTGCTTTAAATAGGGTTTAAGGAGGGTAAAAATGGAAAGAAAAGAAAATAGTTTTTTCGGTGTTCTATTTTTAGGGGCAATTATTGGCGCTATTGGCGGATTATTTTTCGCACCAACTACTGGTAAAGAGTTGAGAAAAAAAGTGAAAGATTTTATTGATGAAAATCAAGAGATTATTCCTAATTCAAAAGAAAAAACAGAGAATTTAATTCAAAAAACTAAAAAGGCTATTGAAGATGGGTTTGATCATCTTTCAAAAATGATTGATGATAAAAAGACTGAAATCAAAAAAGAGGAAGAAATTTAATTAATTCTCTTATATCTTAAAAAAAGGAGATTATATGGATATTCTGGGAATTTTAATTGGGTTAATTTGCGTTAGTATTATTATAGCAGTTTTAATTATATGTTTTATTTTGTTAGAAATCTTTCGGGCAGTTAGAAACTTTAGACTTGTTTCAGATAGAATTCAAATATTAAGTGATGTTTCTGGTTGGGTAAAGTTTTTTAAAACAATAGCTTTTAAAAATAAGAAGAAAAAATAATTAATAAGTATTTTTAATTGTATACCTGGGGGATCCTCCCCCAGGTATACAAAAATCAATTTTTCCCTTAAAATTGTCATATGCAAAGTAAAGAAATACGTCAACTTTTTATCGATTTTTTCAAGTCAAAAGGGCATACTTTTATAAAACCTAGTCCTATTATTCCTCAAAATGATCCAACTCTTTTATTTATTAATGCGGGAATGAATCAGTTTAAAGAAATTTTTCTTGGTTTAAAACCCGCTAAAATTCCGAGGGCGGTAAATTCTCAGGCCTGTATTAGGGTTTCCGGTAAACATAACGATTTGGAAGAGGTTGGTAAAGATCTTACCCATCTTACTTTTTTTGAGATGCTTGGTAATTGGTCTTTTAACGATTATTATAAAAAAGAAGCCATTGCCTGGGCATGGGAATTGTTAACGCAGGTTTATAAAATCCCTCAAAAAGTTCTTTATGCCACGGTTTTTGAAACTGATGATGAAAGTCTTTTGCTTTGGCAAAAAGAGACGAATATTGATCAAAGTCATATTATTAAATGCGGTGCCAAAGATAATTTTTGGGAAATGGCAGAAACCGGACCTTGCGGACCTTGCTCTGAAATTCACCTTGATCGCGGAGCCGAATACTGTGATAAAAAAGATGTGTCCGGGCATATTTGTAAAGTTAATGGCGATTGTGCACGTTTCATTGAAATTTGGAATTTAGTTTTCATTCAGTTTAACCGGCAAAAAGACGGATCTTTACAAGATCTCCCTGCAAGGCACGTTGATACTGGTGCAGGGTTAGAGAGAATCGCGGCAATTTTGCAAGATACTGATTCTAATTACCGAACCGATTTATTATTTCCGCTTATTCAAAAAATTGAGCAACTCAGCCAAGTAGAATACGAGGATAATCTTTCTGGTATGCCGCATCGAGTTATGGCAGATCATATCCGAACTATTTCTTTTGCTATAGCAGATAATGTTATGCCTAGTAACGAAGGTAGAGGTTATGTTATTCGGCGTTTATTAAGAAGGGCTTTAAGATATGCTCAAAAAATCAATCTTAAAAAGCCGGTTTTGTTTGAACTGGTTGATTTAGTTATTGAAATTATGCAAGATTATTCCCCTGATATAATAAAGCGAAAAGAGTTTATTAAAGAAGTAGTAAAAGCTGAAGAAATCAGCTTTTTAAAAACTTTAGAAGATGGTGTAAAACTCTTTGAAAATATTATTTCAGAATTAAAAAATAAAAATCTGCAGATTATAAATGGGAAAACCGCTTTTAAACTATACGATACTTATGGTTTTCCGTTGGATTTAACTCAATTAATGGCAGAAGAAATTGGTTTTGAAGTTGATTTAATTGAATTTAATGAAGAACTTCTAAAACAAAAAGAAAGATCGCGTAAAAAGGTTAAACTTACAAATCTTGAAGATAATCTTAAATTAAAAGGAGGGGAAGCCGTAACTCCGGAAAATGAAGAAGAAACGTTGAAATTATCGCGTCATCATACGGCAACGCACCTGTTGCAAGCGGGGTTAAGGCAGGTTTTAGGAACTCACGTTTATCAAGCTGGTTCTAAAGTCGATTTTAATGAACTTAGATTTGACTTTTCTCATTTTAAACCCATGACTGATGAAGAAATTAAAAAAGTTGAAGATATAGTCAACGAAATAATCGAAAAAAATCTACCAGTACAAAAATACCAAACAGAATTAAATAAAGCTAAAGCAGAAGGGGCTATGTCTTTATTTGGCGAAAAATACGAAGAACTTGTACGGGTAGTAAAAGTGGGCGATTTTTCCTTTGAGCTTTGCGGTGGGCATCATGTAGATAATACCGGAGCAATTGAAGGCGTAAAAATTATCAGCGAAACCGGTATTGCCGCAGGTACCAGGAGAATTACGGCTATTGCTGGTGAAGAAAATATTTTGGCTTATAAAAATCAAAAAAAAGCTAAATTGCTAGATGAAATAAATTTACGTTTAAATGAAGTTAAAAAGTTATTGTCAGAGCTTATGAAATTAAAACCTGAGGGAATTGTTTTTACCCAATTTATTACGGAATTAAAATTAACTGAAGCAAATTTAAGCTATTCTGAAACCAGTCAGAAGATAGAAAATAAAAAAGATTTCAAAAATTTAGAAATTTTAGATTTGATATCCTTGAAAAATAACCTTATAGAAAAAGGAAAAAAATTCGAAAAAGAATTAGCAAATTGTAAAAACAACCAAGTGCAAAACGTATTTAATGATGTGATAAAGGAAATTAAAAAAATTAATGAAATAAATATATTACAAAAGTATTTTCAAGGTTTTGATATTAATCAATTAAGGAATATTTCTGATAATTTAATTACAAATTATCAGAATTTAATTTGTATTTTATTTACAACAAAAGACGATAAAACCAATCTTTTAGTAAGAATTAGTGATAATCTTACTAATAAATATTCTGCTGTTGAGATTTTAAAAGAAATTGTTAAAATAACTGGAGGTAACGGCGGTGGTAAACTAGGTATGGCACAAGCAGGAGGCATAGATCAATCTAAAATTTGTATTTTGAATGAAACAGATTTTTATTTGAAATATATAAAAAAATAATCATGGATATTATAATCAATATTTTTAATATTACTTTAAATTATCTTTCAAGTATTGAAATTTATATTAATACTTTAATTTTTAACCATGGTACTATGACTTATTTTATGTTGTTTTTAATTATTTTTTTAGAAACAGCTATTTTAATTGCCTTTTTTTTACCAGGAGATTCATTATTATTAGCAACAGGGGCACTAGTAGCCGGAAGAACCTTAGATTTATATTTAGTCTTGTTAATTCTTACTATTGCGGCAATATTAGGTAATATTTGTAATTATGGAATAGGTTTTTTAATTAGTAAAAAGCTTTTTAATTTAGATGACCATGAACGTAAATTTAAACTTATTAATAGACATCATTATGAATATGCTCATGATTTTTTTAATAAATATGGTGGTGTAACAATTGTTATTTCTCGTTTTGTTCCTTTTTTAAGGGTTGTTGCTCCTTTTATTGCCGGTTTAGGTAAAATGAGTTTTTATCGATTTTTAATTTATAATTTTGTTGGTGGCATTGCTTGGGTAATAAGTTTAGTTTTAATTGGTATGTTATTTGGAAAAATCCCTTTTTTCCATGAAAATATTTTATTTTTAATAATAATTATTTTGTTTTTTACTTTCTTACTGTTACCTTTATTGGCTAAATTGTTTTCATTAATGAAGCAATAGAGTAACTATCCAGTTATGGTTCGTAGAATTAATCAAAAAGGCACAGAGTCACCAATAAGAACGTATTTTATTTTTGATTGACAGAACACCTTTATTTAGGAATAGAAGAAGAAGTATTGTTATCAATTTTAAAAACTAACTTATTGTTATTGTCTGAATCAAAATCAAAATATAAGTTAGATTTAAAACATGTATTTTTAATAGTTTCTTTAGAGGGTAGATCCAGATACTTGTCCATTATTAGTTTTACAACATCATTGTAATAATTTAATTTTAGGCGGAATTGTTGTTTCTTATATGTATACACAATATAAGTATCTTGAAAAATGAGCATATCTTGAAAAGCAGTACCTATTATAGAAGCCTTATTTTTATTTAAATAGGCTTCAATATCTTTAACTTGGATATTTTCGAAAACAGTAGAATCTGGAACAAAAGCTATGGTTGCATCTTTATTAATATTATGAACCTTAACTGTTTTAGGATCTTCGGCAAAACCGATAGTGTAAAAAATTGTCAAAAAGATAAAACATAAAACTAAACTAAATATTTGCTTCATTTTTTTTCCTTTATTTAATAAATTTATATTAATAGAGGGCAAAACCCACTGATATATATATATAAGATCGAAATAATTTATAAGATCGAAATAATTTTATTTTTTAATGCAGGGAAAATTTTCGATTTATTTTTTATGAGATGACAAAAAAATCGCCTGATATTTTGTGTGTTATAAGTTAACAGGCATGAAAATAATAATTGACTTTCATTTTAGCCATGCTATTTTAATTATAAGGTTATAAATATGGTCCAGCTAAAAGGTATTCAAAATTTGACGGATTTTGCACGACAAATGAATAAAAAATGCCGTTTGATTTTATTTTATCTTGGTAAGGAATATCAAAAAATAAATCAGGTCGAAATAATACCTGTCGCGGAATTTTTTAAAAGAAAATAAAATTTTTTTCAGGAACATTATGATAAGAACTTTAGCTATAGATTACGGAACAAAAAGAATAGGTTTGGCAACAACTGATGCTCTTGGTATTACTATCCAACCTCAACCTTTTTTAATTAATACGCCAACTGTTTTTCAGAAAATAAAAGAAATAGTTGAAGTAAAGGAAATTAAGAAAATTATTATTGGTATGCCGTATTCATTAAAAGGAGGGGAGGGTACTTTAGGGCAAGAAATACGACAATTCAAAGATAGTTTAGAGCAGATATTAGTTGAATATCCTGTAATAAAAATTGAATTTTTTAATGAGCAATATACTTCTAAAATTGCTGAAAAAGCTTTAATTAAGCAGAATTATAGCCGTAAAAAAAGAAAAAAAAAGATAGATAGTATAGCCGCATATTATTTATTAGAAAATTATCTTAAACATAATCAGAAATTAGATTCAAACCAATCATTTAAATTGGGAGATGATAAAAATTAGTTGGTTAAGACATTATAAAATTTTAATACAATGAATTGACTTAATTCATCGCTTATATAAAGGAGAGTAATTTTTTTTTAAGGAGATAAATTATGAAGAAATGTTTGATTTTATTTTTGGCTTTTTGTTTAGTTGGAATTTTTGCTGTAGTTGGGTTTGCTGGTACTATTACTAATAATACAGGTAAATATGAAGATCAAAAAAATCATCGATTTATGGAAAAAGCGCAAACTTTTTATATTTTTGGAACAAATGAACCTAATCTTTTATTAAAAAGATTAGAATCGGGAAATACGATAAGTATTGAAGATTTAAAAAAAGTAAGAGCAGATGTTACTACTATAATAATAAAGGATTCTAATTTTAAAAGAATAGATTGTATTGATTATGATTTGGTTAATAACAATTATGAAATAAGAAATTATAATAAAAGAATTTATGTAGGTCCTTATTCATTTAACCAGGAATACGTTTTGGAAATAGTGCAAAAATAAATTAATACTTATTGTTTTTTATAGTTTGGGACGGAAGCCCCTCCAGGGTTTAAGGGACGGAGTCCCTTAAAAAGGAATATTTTCCTCTGGAGTCTGGGGCGCTAGCTCCACTGGGTTTAAGGGGGCTTGCCCCCTTAGAAACTATCGCTTTCTTTGGGGCCGAAGGCCCCTTGGAAAATTCCATCTCTGGCGCGACCAGCGCCAGAAGGCGACATACACAGTTGCTTAACTCCTTAATCCGATTTATACTATTATAAATTTATTTAGAGGTGAAACATTATGGCAAAAGTCTATTATGAAAAAGATGCAGATCTTAATTTACTAAAAGGTAAAACTGTTTGTATTATTGGTTTTGGTAGCCAAGGGCATGCCCATGCTATGAATTTACGAGATTCTGGTGTAAACGTAATTGTAGGTTATACTAATGCGGGTGATCCGGAAACTCGTAAACGCAGTAAAACTTTGAAGCACGCTATTGACGAAGGTTTTGAGGTTATCGATACACCAGATGCAGTAAAGAAAGCAGATTTAATTATGATTTTGATACCAGATGAATTTCAAGGTAAACTTTATAAAGAAGAAATAGCTCCTTATTTAACAGAAGGAAAAACTTTGGCTTTTGCTCATGGTTTTAATATTCATTACGGACAAATTGTTCCTCCGGAAGATGTAAATGTAATTATGATTGCGCCAAAAGGTCCGGGGCATTTGGTAAGAAGAGTATATACAGAAGGCGGTGGTGTACCGGGATTAATAGCGGTATACCAAGATGCAACTGGTAATGCTAAAGAAATTGCGCTTGCTTATGGTAAAGGCATTGGTGCGGCTAGAGCCGGAATTTTAGAAACTACTTTCAAAGAAGAAACTGAAACAGATTTATTCGGTGAACAAACTGTGTTATGCGGTGGTTTAACATCATTAATGACTGCTGGGTTTGAAACTTTGGTAGAAGCAGGGTATCAACCAGAAATTGCTTACTTTGAATGTGTACATGAAATGAAACTTATCATTGACTTAATTTACGAAGGCGGTATGGCAAAAATGCATCATTCAATATCTAACACCGCGGAATTTGGCGATTTTACCGTTGGACCAAAGGTAATTACCAAAGAGGTAAAAGAAAGAATGAAAGAAGCACTGCATAGAATCCAAACCGGCGAATTTGCCAAAGAATTTATCTTGGAAAGCCAAGCTAATAAAGCCAGTATGTTTGGGTTACGCAACTTTTGGAAAAACCACTTAATTGAAAGAACCGGCGAAAAATTAAGAGCTATGATGAGCTGGTTGAAGAAGTAGTTTTTTAAATGCTTAGATTTTTTTACCTTTGTAAAAAAATCTAAGCATAAAATATAGAATAGTAACATCTTCTGAGTTTAGAATTTTCAATATTAGGGAATAAAAGTATTTAGGGGGGGTAATGGAAAGTTCAAGAACTAATAATCATCCTACGGGTTTTAAAGACAGATATCAAAGATCAAAAGAAAAAATTTATACAAAAAGCCATGCTCCGGTTGCGAGTTCTAGTGAACAGAGCAAAAGAACAGAGCCTAAAGTAAGTGATACAAGCATTACTAGACCCCATGATGATATTCATACAGGGTTTGCCCCAGCTCCTGGTTTTATTCAACCTTTTCAGGTAGATAAAACAGAAATGATTAGAGAAGGAATTGGTTATTTAATAAGATTAACTAACGCAAATACTACCTTGCGGTTAACTGCTATAGCCAGCATTTTTTCAGTTTTTGGAAAAAAAGAATATGATTTTGCTCAAAAAGAGGAAATTCCAGATCATGTAATTAGGTATTTAACAGATCAATTAAAAAATACTCCTCAAAGATATTTTAACAATATTAATATCAGCGTACTCTGTTTTGGTTTAAGCAGAATAAGTCAAAACTCTGCTTGTTGTAGCGAATTATTAACTGTACTAACAGAAAAAATTAATGAATATAAAGGTGAACTAGATGCACAAGCTATTGGCAACACTTTATATGGGCTACACAATTTCACTTCAGAAAATGAGGCTGTAAAAAAACTAATTAAGACCTTAACAGATAAAATAACTACTTCAGAAGTTAATTTGGAAACACGGCATATTAGTATGGCTTTTTACGGTTTGAGAGGTATGAGTTCAAATTGTGATGAAATAAAAAATTTGATTAAAGCCTTAACAATATTAATCATAAATTCTACTGCAGAATTAAATGAACAAACTATTGGTAACCTTTTATATGGTTTACAAGGAATGAGTTCCGAAAGTGAAGAAATACAGTTTTTGTTAATAGCTATAACTGACAAAATTAAGAAAGCAAAAGTAGGTTTAACTGGAAAAGCATTTAGTAACGCTCTATATGGGTTACAAAACATGTGTTCAGATAAAGAAGAAGTTAAAAATTTAATTAGTGTTCTAATAGTTAAAATTGTTGGGTCAGCGGAAATTTTTAATGCTCAACAAATCGGGAATGCTTTATACGGTTTACAGAATATGAGGTCCGATAGTGTTGAAATTAAAGAATTAATTAGAGTTTTAAGTAAACGGATTAGCGTTTCTCCCTTTGAATTGGATGCTCAAGCCGTTGGTATGGCTTTTTATGGTTTACAAAATATGAATTCAGAAAGTGAGGAAGTTAAAGAACTAATCAGAGTTTTAACCGAAAAAATTTGTAAATCAGTTTTTGAATTTGATACTAAAGCTATGGGCATGACTTTATATGGCTTACAAAGTATGACTTCAGAAGGTAAAGAAGTAAAAGAACTAATCAAAGTTTTAACAGAAAAAATTTGTAAATCAACTTTAAAATTA
Organism: uncultured Candidatus Marinamargulisbacteria bacterium; assembly: GCA_964521915.1. Lineage (GTDB taxonomy): Bacteria > Margulisbacteria > Marinamargulisbacteria > CAZFTP01 > CAZFTP01 > CAZFTP01. The sequence continues at coordinate 30,327 of CAZFTP010000005.1, read as the reverse complement.
GATGCCAGAGTAATTGCTAATGCCCTTTACGGACTTATTAATATGCCTGAAGAAGTTGCAGGTAATTTAAGATGTTTTTTGTTAAGACAAATGGAATTAACAGATTTTCAAAAAGACATTTACAGCGAAAAAGCAGATAATTTAAGAAGTCTATATCAAACTTTGCAATTATCAGGGTTACCAATACCAAAAGGTTTATTAGTTTGGTATGAAGAAAACAAAGGCCTCTTTTTAGCAAAACCATCAGAAATAGAAATATCAATACAAAAAAAAGTAAAAGATGATAATCCTGGTTTACAGTTTAATACTTTTTTGGAAGGGTTTGAAACTGATATATATGACCCGGTAAGAAAGCTTAATATTGAATTAGACGGACCATCTCACAATTTACCGAGTAAAAAATTGTTTGATCAAAGAAGAGACGCATTTTTAAAAGCTAAAGATATTCGGGTAGTCAGAATTATTTTTGGTACAAAAATTTTTGATGAGATATTAAAAGAAGTTAAAAATTGTCTATTAACTTGTTAATAGTTTTAAAAAAACAAAACTTGGGTATAAATATTTTTGGGGGGATATATGGAAAGATTAGATAAAGCTATTTCCGTACCAATGTGTTCTGTTTTAACACCAAAAACTCCAATGGTACCTGAAATAAATCAATATTTAAAAAATGCCATAGAACAATTTGTGCGTTTTATAAAAGGAAGATGTGAAAACATCCAGATTTTTATAGATACTAGATTGCAAACAATTAAGATTAAAGGAATTAACAGCGATTTACGTACTATCAAGAGCATTATAGAAGAAAAATTCCTTCACCATACTGAAGGCTTTTTTTTTATTAGATTCATACCACTATTGTGTTGTGGAAAAAATACGTTAACTATTGAAAATAGATTCACCAATTTAGACGATAGAGATGTTAATTTTACAACAATGTTGCAAAATATTACAAGTTCACCATACAGAGGAATAAGCGGACATGAAGATACAGTGGATTTATCTGATGTGCAAATAGATGGACAAGCTTTGTTTTCATCAAGATCTCCATCTGCAAATGGAGATAGCCCAGCCATGTCTGTAATAGTACCGCCAGTAACTGCACCATTATCAGGGGCTGGCCCAGCAGATCAACCGGATGGTTTTAAAATTGGCGAGATATCTTTCCCCAGTTTAAAACCTCAAGAAACATTAGGAACAATGTTTACAAGTGTTCGAAAAACTATTTCTATAAGAGATTTAAAATTACCTGAAAATGAAACAGAGTTAGGCTTTAATGAAAAGCTAAAATTAGTAACTGCCAAGCTCAAACAATTTGTTCAGCAACATGTTTGGGATATACCCTCAGAATTAACAAGCTGTTTAAATGATATAATTGAACATCAAGATTTATTAGGTAGAGAAACTTCTTATGATCCAGTTGTTCTAACTAAAAATTTTGAAGCACAGGCAATAAAAGATATTGTTACTCCTGAGTTAAGGTTACAATTATTTAAGATGGTGTTGCCTCTTTTATGGCAATTACTAAGGTTAATTAACCAATGTTTATTGGTTTATAAAAGTACAAAGGAACAAGAAAAAGAACCTATAGCTTTATTAATAAAAAGTGAAATATTAAAAGCTATATATTGGTCTAAAGCAATAATCATAAATAGCTCCAAAAAGGACCCTCTAAATCCACCTCAATACTTAGATTATGTTGAAGAATTAGCTAAAACATTTTTAAGTACTGTTATTGGTGAAATTCCATCAGGACATCAACCTATTTTGGCGGATTCAGATATTATAGAAATAGCAGATCCGCATGCCACGCTTGACTTGGTTTGTAAAGATTTATATTCAGTTGGTTTAATAGATAAAAATGGACATTGGATTGGTTTAAGTGAAAGAATAGCTTCCAAGAAAGGGCCTCAAAAACCAGTAAAACTGGTAGTTAACGGGGATCTTGTTGATAGAGGAGTGTTTCCTTTGGAAACTTTTTTATTTTTCTTAAAATTACAACATGAGGCAAGATTAGCAAAAGAAAAAGAAGAAGAAGTAATAATTACGCTGGGAAATCATGAATGGTTATATTTAAACTATATTGACGACTCAATACTTAACAACTTTTGTAATACTCGTGAACAAAGATTTTTTCTAGATTTATTAACAAGTGCTATTAGTGAAGGCAAAATTCAAATGGCTTATTTAGATAAAGTGGGGAGAATTTATGTTCACGGTGGTTATTGTAGTTCTTTTTTAGAACACTATTATCCCGAGTTATTGCCATCTGACATGCAAACTAAACAAAGGTTAATTGATGAAAGTAATAAATTGTTATTTTCAGCAAATGAAGAAGTAGATTTTAGAAAACCAATATTTTTAGTTGGAAAAGCTAGAGGTGGAGATAATGTTCCTGGCGGTTTAGTTTGGTTTGATATATCTAAAGAAGAAGATTTTCATACCAAATCTCTGGGGATTCAAATTATAGGGCATGTACCGCAAGATCACATTAATGTAAGAGGTGAATTTGTTCTTACAGATACCCGTTGTTTTTTAGAAGGCTTAGGGCGTCAATCTTTATTACTAATAAATACAGATGTAGCAGACCCAAAAAAGGGTATTTTTGCTTTTGAGTATGAAGAACCAGTATTGCATACTCTTGCACCAAGAGGTTTTGATTTAAGTCAGTGGCGGTTACATAACTTACAAATAGAATAATAATATAATTTAAAATAAATTTTAAAGTAGATTTTTAAATGCTTATCAAGGGCAAAGGTAAATTAGAGCCTAATAAAAGCCAACAATTAACAGGTGCAGAGGCATAGGTTATAAAAATACTAAGCCGCTGTTAAAAATTTTCTTCTCTCCTTGCAAGGATAAATATATCTTCAATCTTTGCATTTAACTTTTGCGTTAAATGTTTCAAAAAAACTAATTAGGGGAAAAAATAATTTAAAGAAAAATAAGATTAAAATTTAAGGATATTTGAACTCTTACTCCTCACTCCTTATTCCTTAATCTTAATTTAGGGGGAATTATTTTTGGCAGATCCATTAATTACCAAACTGAGAACACAATTAAAAACATTATCTAGTGTTGCCGTAGCGCCTAAAAAACCAGCTTTAGGGCTAGGCACAGACTTAGTAGCTAGTTCAAGCACAGCTACTGGGGTAAGTTTACCTTTAACTTTGCTTTCTCCGCCTATAACTACCTTAGATGCCGCGAGAGTATTATCTCCACAACAACATAAGGATATATTTGATCAATTAGAAATACCAAGAGAAGTTCCAATTAAAGGTTGCGACCAAAAAATTACTTTTTCTTGTATAGATTTATTGATATATCTATATCTGCAGTTAGGAGATCAAATTAATGAAATAAAAATAGTAGGTAGTTCAGTTAGTAGTACTAATCCTAATGATTTTGATTTAAAAATTGTGGTAAATGATGATTGTAATATTACTCGAATTAAAACCCTTTTACATAATTTTTTTAATAACTGCCCTGTAGAATGGGATAATCAAAAATTAATTTTATCTTCTGAAAGAGCTACTACTGGCCGAGCCATTTTTAGTATTGCAAATATTGATTTGGATTTTATCTCTTCTTCCATGGCTGTAAAACAAAAAACCTATATTAGTTTTAGAGATGCCCCCTATATTTCAATTCTTGATCTGGTAAAAAAATGGTCTGTTTACATTGATAAAAGCATATTATTAAAAATCAGTTTACCTTCTACTCTAAGTGATGGTGATTATGAGTTAAGTAAAGATTATTTCTTAACTGATGACCCTGACAAAATCTATAATGCCTTATTTTCTGTAATTCGTATTTGTATTAAATATCAGTTAAGTTTAAAAATAACACTTGGTAATTTAATTTTGTTTTTAATTAAAGAAACTGAATTATTAAAAAGAGATTCAAATCTTACGGATTTTTCTAAAAGGCTAGAAACTTTATTAGAACATTTTCAAGTTACAGCTAGTGAAGATCCCAATCTAGCTTATACCAAATTTTATCATCAAAAAGAAGTTCTGTGTGCTTTATTTATAAGTATAAATAGTGTGCCATTAATACCACCAGAACAATTAAAGAAAATTAATGAAATTATCTTGGATAATATATTAAAAGTTTGTTTTTTATTATTTGATTCATTTCATTATATTCATCAATATCAAATACCTGATCAATCAGATTTTAAAAAAAGATATGAGACTTTATTTGGGAGTACTCAATTTGCAAAAAATGCTTATTTATTTATAGAAAGATTAATTATGTTTGAAAAAAATACAGCAATAATAATTACAGAAAAAATCGCTTCGCTTATAAAAGAAGGAAAATGGTTTGAAGTAATTAATGAATTATTTGATATTTTAAAAGTTTTACCTCCTCCAAAAACTGATGAGAAAACTGAATCAATAACACCTTTGCTGAAAATGCCGAGATATAAAAATATTTTAGATTTTATTATGGAAATTTTTAATAATATTGAAAAGATCTCTTTACCTACTCTTAATGAAATTTATAAATCTTTTATTTTTTATTTGCTAACCGAAGCAATTAAAACAGAAAATCCAACACAAAACATGGAAAATTTTTCCCTTATAGAAAGATTTATATATCAAGGAGTTCCCTTACCTGCAGAACTTTTAATACCTAGTAATATGTTTGACTTAAAAGAAATAAATAGTAAAGAGCAACTTTTACCAAATATTATGAAAAATATTACTGATTTTTATAAATTAAAATTAAGTCTAATAGATGTTACATCAACAGAAGCAAAAAAAAAGATTAATAAAATATTTGCAGAAGCAAAAAAAATCTTTTCAAAACTAAAAAGTACAATCCCTATGCCAGATACCTTTTTGCATGAATTGTTAAAATATAGAAATGAATTATTAGAAAAAATAGAAAGCCAGAGTACAAGTTTAAAAAATAAAGAAGATGAAACAAAAGCTGTAGAAGAAGCAAGATTTGATGAACCTGCAGGACCTTCAAGCATTGAACCTATTGTTCAAGCCACCCGTACAACAAGGTTATGTATAACTGATGATGATCTAGTAATAGATGCCGCTGTTCCTGATACTGATAAACCAGCAAGCATTGTGACAGAATCAGAACAAGATGCAGAAGAAAGCCCAAAAGCTACTACCCAGGAAACAAAAAAAGACCCCTCCTTAAACAGACTGAAAAAGTTAGAAAAAAAACGTAAAAAACGCCAAGCACAATTTGCAACGGCTACTGCTAAAACAGATGAACCACTTGCTAAATTAGAACCAAAACCAGAATCATCCACTCTATCCCCATTACAAAAATTAGCAGAGTTAAAAAATAAAGACCCTCATTTACAAGGCTTGGCCTTAAATTTTCTTTTAACTAATTTTGAAGAAATTTTAGCTGAATTAAAAACCAAACCTGAACAAAAGCAAAAACAATTTGTTATTAATATTATTGAAAAAAATATTACATTAAATAATGATCAATTAATTAATTTAATACAATTAATATCTGCTATAGATGGAAATAAATATAAAGATCTTATTGAAGCTTTAATTTCTAAACTGCACATTGATAAAGTTAAAGAAGTAAATATTCTTATTATTATGGAAAAATTACTAACCTTTGGTAGCCACAAAACAGAGGATAGCGCCTTTATTAAACTAATAAACTGGTTTATTATATCTCTTCAATCTTACCTAGCAACTTGGAAGGACAATGAAGAAATTATTGGTAAACTGCGCTTAATTTATTTGAGTATTATTTTTCCAAACAATTATTCTGAAACTACCTATAAACTCTTAGAAGCTATTATTGAAATTTCTAATATAGCTCAAATACAACAACTTATACTAGAAATTAGTCACAGTTTACCAGGGTTTCCTTTATCTTTTGATAGACCTAATAATGAACCTACTTATTCAATTTTAAATATCTATATAGAGCAAACAAATAAATTGGCAAGAAAAATTTTTAAGGATATAACTGATGAGGAAATACTCACACTTGATACATCTAAAAATACAGAATTATTTTTCCAATTAAAAGACTTCTTAGATACTTTATACGCTAAAATTAATTTTTGTGATAGTTGGAAAAAAAAGAAAAAAAGTAAAAACTATGAATATTTAGACAAAGACATTTTTATTAAGGCATATAGTGAAATTATGATTATGTTCTTTAATAAATTGTTTGATATTAGCCCCAAAATATTTTTAGATTTTTTACTTAATCAACAAGCGTTTAAAGTTTTTCAAAATAAAGATCCATTTTATTACAAATTACTTTTTAGCTTTGTTGATGAAAAAAAGATTATTTTTACATTAGATGAAGAGCAATCTCAAAAATATTTTGATATATGTCAAGATTTATGCGAAAATATTATCTCTTCACATAACAGATTTTTGTTAGAAAAATTATGCGAAATTATTACAATTACATCTTTAAATATTAGAATTAATTCAACCTTCTTGCAAGAAGGTTTAATCCACACACTGGTAATGAGAATTTATGATGAAATTAAAGCTTGGAATGATATAGCTTGTGTAGACACTTCAAAGCAACACATAATCTCTATGTATTGTGAAGTAGTATTAAGTTTATTTAATTTATTTATGCAAAATCCAAAATTAAAAAGTCTTATTTTTGAAAAACAAGATTTGATGAAGATAATAGTTTTTATTTTATCGGTAGGTTTTATTACTAACCAAGAGTTAAAAAAAACTGAACGTGAATTTTTAGTAACGCTTCAATCTTTGGAAAGTTTTCCCTTACCATTTTTGAAAGAAATTTTTACTCTTCATATTTCTAAAGAAGACGATATAGAGTATTTAACCGAAATAATAGATATGAGTTTTACCGGTATTATTCCAGATTTAATCTTAGACGAATTAAAAAGTATTATTAATAGAGTATCTGAAGACTTAAAATTACTGTATCTGAACAAATTATTCATGTATTTAATTATTAGTTGTAATATAGATATTTATCCGGAATTTCCTAAAGTAATAGAAGATTTAATTAAGCTTTTAACACCCGCAGGAGTACAACTATTTTGTGCAGTATTAAACTCATCTTACAATGGGAAAGTATTATCTGAGGTAAAAAAATTTCGTGATATTAGAAATAGAAATCATGTACTTCGTAAAATATTGATAATTAATAAAACATTAAAAGAATTACTTGGACTTGGTGATTACTTTAAAGAAGTAGATGATCCGATTAATGAAATACTTTGTTCTCAAATGGATGAAGTTGGCATTTCTAATAGATCTAAAAAAGTTTACTTAGATTTAAGGTTATAATTGTGCTCAAAATTTTTTGCGAAGCAAAAAATTTTGAGCACGTAAAAACTAATAATCCATGCCACCCATTCCGCCCATGCCTGGCATACCTGCTGGCATTGCTGGTGCTTTATTTTCTTCTGGTTTATCTGCAATTAGTACTTCTGTAGTTAGAAGCATACCTGCAATAGAACCAGCATTTTGAAGAGCTGATCTGGTTACTTTAACTGGGTCAACAATTCCTTCTTTAATCATATCAACAAAAGTAAAGTTACGAGCATTAAAACCAACACCTGGTTTTTCGTTCTTTACTTTTTCTACGATTACAGAGCCTTCTAAACCGCTGTTAATAGCAATTTGTTTTGCTGGAATTTCTAAAGATCTTAGAACAATTTCCATGCCAACTTTTCTATCGCCTTCGGTTTTATCGATTACTGCTTTAAGAACTGGAATAAGATTTACAAGTGCTGTACCGCCGCCTGGTACAATACCTTCTTCTACTGCGGCTCTGGTAGCAGAAAGGGCATCTTCTACACGGTGTTTCTTTTCTTTTAATTCTGTTTCTGTAGCCGCGCCAACTTTAATTAGAGCAACTCCGCCAGCTAGTTTAGCTAGTCTTTCTTGAAGTTTTTCTTTGTCGTAGCTGGAATCTGTAGCATCAATTTCTGTTCTGATTTCTTTAATTCTAGCGTTGATTTTAGTAATATCGCCTTTTCCTTGAACGATAGTGGTATTGTCTTTATCTGCTTTTAATTTAGCGGCTTGACCAAGTTGGTCAATAGTAGTGTTTTCTAGTAATAAGCCTTTGTCTTCAGAAATAACTTCGCCGCCAGTTAAGATAGCAATATCTTCTAGCATGGCTTTTCTTCTGTCGCCAAAACCTGGGGCTTTTACACCAATGCAGTTAACTGTGCCTCTAAGCTTGTTAACTACGATAGTAGCAAGAGCTTCGCCTTCAATATCTTCAGCAATAATTACTAGTGGTTTACCGGTTTGAACAACTTTTTCTAGAATTGGTAAAAGATCTTTAATGGCAGTGATTTTTTTATCTGTAATTAAGATATAAGCATCGTCTGCACTGGCTTCCATTCTGTCCTTATCTGTAATTAAATAAGGTGAGATGTACCCTTTATCAAATTGCATACCTTCTACAACTTCTAGTTCTGTAGCAATACCTTTAGATTCTTCTACAGTAATAACGCCGTCTTTACCTACTTTTTCCATTGCATCAGCAATTAAGTTACCAATTTCTTCGTCGTTATTTGCAGAAATAGAAGCAACCTGTGAAATTGATTCTTTGGTTTCTACTGCTTTACTCATTTTCTTTAGTTCTGTAACTACAACTTCTACTGCTTTATCGATGCCTCTTTTTACTTCCATTGGGTTTGCACCAGAAACTACGTTTTTTAAACCTTCTTTAAAAATTGCGTTACCTAAAATTGTGGCAGTAGTTGTTCCGTCACCAGCAACATCATTAGTTTTAGAAGCAACTTCTTTTAATAGTTGAGCTCCCATATTTTCAAAAGGATTTTCAAGTTCAATTTCTTTAGCAATAGTTACACCATCGTTAGTGATTGTTGGCGAACCCCATTTTTTTTCTAGAACTACGTTATGACCTCTAGGTCCTAAGGTAATTCTTACTGCTTCGGCAACTTTTTCTACGCCTTTGCTTAGAGAGCGCCATGCTTCTTCGTTATATTGTAATTGTTTTGCACCCATGATTTGTCCTCCTATTTTTGGGGCTGTCCCAAAAGCTCGTGATGCTTCGTTGCTTTTCGCACTCGCGGTGCTCATTTATTGCTATAAACTCCGCGCGCTCGTGCTCAAGACGCCTCGCCTGACGAGCTTTTTGATCAGCCCGGTAAATTTTTTTGTATTAAGCTAAAATTGCTAAAATATCGTTTTCTCTTAAAATTAAATATTCTTTAGCATCGATTTTTAATTCTGTACCGCCATACTTAGAATAGATTACTAAATCTCCTTCTTTTACGTTCATTGGAATTACTTTACCTTCGTCTGTAGTTTTACCTGGACCTACTTTTACAACTGTTCCTTTCTGTGGTTTTTCTTGTGCTGTGTCTGGAAGAACAATTCCTGATTTAGTTTTTTGTTCTGCTACTTCTGGTTCTACAATTACTCTATCTGCTAATGGTTTATATTTTATGCTCATGTATATCCTCCTTTTTATGGTTTGGTAAAAAATAATGTTGGGCCCAAATATTCTCTACCAATTTTTTAAATTATTAGCACTCTATCATAGTGAGTGCTAATTTTCAAGGGGTATTTTTCTAAGGGGCTTTGTCCCTTAAACTCTGGTTTTGCCCTGCCGGGCGGGTTTTTATCATAACCCCAGGGTGCTTCGCACCCTGGGGTTACATGAAATTGATTTCGAAGGGGGCAAGCTCCCTTAAACCTCGGAAAAAATATTTTTCCTTTCTCCAACATCCGCACGCTCGCACATTGAACGTTAGCACGTTTTTGAGCCAAACTTTGTGCCTCGAGTTCTCTAGTTTCTGATCCCCGAGCCTTAAAAATCCTTGTTATAAATTAAACGAATATCATAGTAATTACAATTTAGAGTTAAGGAATTATTAACTAATGCTCCGCGTAATTTTATTTGGTCTGAATCCTGATTAAATTTATATTCAAATGTTAAATTATATTCTTGTTGCTGTTGGTTACTCCATGTTCCATTTTTATAGATTCTGGCAAAGGAAGAATTTAGGGTAGAGGTTAAGCCTTTTAACCCTAATTTAGTATAATCATATTTAATTCCGAAAATAATGGTTTGTTCACCAGCTAATTCACATTGTTCTTCTATCATTACATACGACGGATAACTAGGGTTTGAACCCCAAGGATGCACTATATCATAATTTGGCGCATTAATATTAAAACCTAAATTTATAGTTAAGGCATTGAAAAGAAATTTACTTAAAAAACCTATTGATTGTGCATGAAAAAAATTATAATAAGTACTAGGTAAAGATTGTTGATCAATAATTTGTATTGAACTGATAAATGTTAAATCATCATTAATAATCCAAGGTTGATCATATTGGCAAAAAAAGATATTCATTAAATCAAAAGCATAATAATTCCATAGTTGTAGTTGGTTGTTTTTAAAAGGTAGATAATTAATACCGCCAACTAATAAACCTCTATCTACTGGTAAACCGGCAGTTTTTCCAAGATTAAAAAATTCGGTAGCTGACCATGGTTTATATTTATCAACATAGCCAAAAATACTAGAGAAATCAGAATTGTATTTTTGATTCCATATATAAGCCTCATAAGTTTGAGGTGTCATACGGTAATCATACGGATCTAAAAAGGGGGTGTTTAAAGATTGACGGTACATAGTGAAATTGGTATCCCCCAAATTCAGAAAAGCATTGGCTTGACCTAAAACTGAATAGCCTTGTTGATTGTAGTTTAAAAGTCCGGTACCTGCTTTTTGCGGATTAGCAAAAATTAAACCTTGAGATGTATAACCAATCATTTGAATTCCTAAAATGTTTTGAATACTTCCTTGATAACCAATCCAACCTCCGATAGCTCCACTTTCTTGACTTGTAATAGTAGGAGAAACATCAAAACTGCGATTCATATAATAAGAGCGTAAATGAAAGGAGAAACCATCATTTGCAATAGCAAGATAATGATTAAAACAAAGAGATAAGAAAATTATTGATAATAATAAATTTATAAATCTCATTAGTTTACAGATTAGCAAAACATTGATTGTATGTATATAGCATTAGAAAAAGTTTCTATTAAATAAGGATCTAAAAATTATGTAATATGATAAAATAGCAATAATTATCATTGATTTTTTGCTTTAATGATGTTAAATTTTTTTTTGATTAATATTAAGTATATATATAATAGAGGTGGATTATGGAAAGAACCGGGTCTTTAAAATCATTAAAATTCAAATCTTTTTCCCCAGCTAGAAAAGAAAGAATAAGAGCTGAATTAAAAAAATATTTACATAATCATACACGAAAAGGTATGCAAGGTGAAATATTAGAAAAATCAGTTTATAAAACTTTTGGTTGTGATCAACCAAAAACTAGCATCCATTCTGGAAGTTCGAGTAACGAAACAAATGCTTCACCAATTAAAAGAATAACCAGTCAAGAAAGGTTGTTTCTTACTGCTTTTGGGGCTAAATTACCTTATTCGGAATCATCAGGAGAAAGAGATCTAAAAAGACCTATTTCACCATATTTAGATGGCAATGTAGTTAAGTTTCCTATTTGTTTAGAAAGCCCTTTACCTCGTGTTAAATTAAAGGATAATTTTGAAGAACATTTTCGGGGACATAAACCAGGAAGGAGATTAATTGGTATTGCAGAGTTTTCTGACGGAGGTAAAGTAAAAATAGCTTGGCAACAACCATGGCAATCTCAGCATGTAGATATTGCGCAATTTTCAAAAGATCCGTTAACTAGAAGAGTATGTTTTCAAATAACAAAAGTTGATGAAGGAAGTTATAAATTTATTCCAAAGGGAAATGACCAATTAGTATTAGTATCTAGTCAAGATTTACCACATTTAATTAGACAAATTCATTCGGAATTAAATTTAAGTCAACTTATAAGGAATGGCAAAGTTAAATTTGTCGAACCTGAAAGAGTTGACCTAGGCGGCAGATGTAGAGATAGAAGTGCATCAACTGCGGATTATCGGCGAATTCTAGTAGAAGATTTTAGAAGATTAGCTTTAGATAGTTAATGATGATGATGATGATGATGTTGTTGTTGTTGCAAGCTTGGGTCGTAAAGAGATTGCTGTATCCTTCTTTCTATTTGGGTTTCTAATGGCGTACCTACGTAAAAATCGTTAGATCTAGTTTCAATTTGAGGAAAAAAACCGGTAAAATGGTCATCAGGATTATTGGTAGTTTGCCTTGAATCAGTTCGTGGTATAGATGGTGGAAAATCTAGACCAGGAATTGTAGGGGTTTGTCTGTTTTTAGGAGCTGGTGGAAATGGTTGTAGTGACAAGGGATTTATTCGTATGGCAGTAACCATTGGGTTTGCTTGTGGTTTAAGCTTTGGTGTTTCTATAGGGTTATGTTGAGTTGAGATAGCGGTTGGTTGCCTTAATGTTGTTCTTTTAGGTAACCGTGGATTTGGAGGGATAAACTGTAATAAGGGTTGAGCATCTTGGAAAATATTCGGATCAAAAAAAAATAAAGCTTGAAAAATATTATAGGGGGTATCAGCCGGTGTTGGTCTTAAAGATGGTTCCAAATGTTTTGGTGAACATGATCTTGATCTGAAACGGGATGTGGTATTGGGAGGTGATTCACTTAGATGTAAAGAATGGGTTGAATTCATTAATTATAGTATAACAATTTTAGAAATAATTTTAAATATGATTATTTATTGCCTAAAACGGGTGCAATAGGGTGCAATATTGAAAGATGCGAAAAGTATTAAAAATGATTATAATAATAAAATGGGTTTACCATTAGCATTCTTAATAGCCGTAGATTTAGAAAATAATAAAACAGATTGGAATTCTTTTGATTCTATTCAAGAATTATCAGAACTTGCTATAACTGCTGGGTTAACTGTTTATGGCAGTTTAATTCAAAAACGTGAATATTTAGATGAAAAATATTATTTAGGCAAAGGTAAATTAGCCGAAATTAAAGAAATAGTAATAGAAAATCAAATTGAAGTATTAATAGCAGATGATGAATTAAGCCCAGTTCAGGAAAAAAATTTAGAAAAGTATTTTGGTATAAAAATAATAGATAGAACAGCTTTAATTTTAGATATTTTTGCGGCTAGAGCGCATACACATGAAGCTCAACTGCAGGTTGAGTTAGCCCAATTAACTTATTTAATGCCCCGTCTCACCAGAATGTGGGAACATTTATCTAGACTTGGTGGCGGTATTGGTACGAGAGGACCGGGCGAAAAGCAATTGGAAGTAGATAAACGCCGCATTAAAGACCGGATAGCTCACCTGAAAAAAAATCTTAAAGAGGTTAGTAGCATTAGGGAAATACAAAGAAGAAAAAGACAGGATTTGCCAATTTTTTCAGTGTGTTTAATTGGCTATACTAATGCTGGTAAATCTACTTTATTAAATCAATTAACCAAGGCTAATGTACTTACTGAAGATAAGCTTTTTGCTACTTTAGATCCTACAACCAGAAGATTACAACTACCAAATAATGACACTGTATTATTAACTGATACTGTAGGCTTTATCAAAAAATTACCGCATCAACTAATTAATGCTTTTCACGCTACTTTGGAAGCTGTAATTTACAGTGATTTATTATTACAGGTAGTAGATGTCAGCCATGAAAAATATATGTCTTTTATAGAAACTGCAAAAGAAATTTTAAAAGAATTAGATGCAGAAAATAAACCTATGGTTTTAGTCATGAATAAAATAGATAGGGTTAAAGAACTCGAGGCACAAAGGCACAGAGGGGACAAGAAACTAGAAAGGCTCGGGGGTTTAAGGGGGCTTGCCCCCTTAGAAAATCTTTCTTCCCCAGAGGTTCAAGGGGCAAAGCCCCTTGAAAAACCCAAATCCGTTGGGGCAACCCTTGCGGGTGCCCCTGTAAAGACGCACGGTAGTGCTGTAGTTCATATTTCTGCTTTAAAAAAAGAAAATTTAGATTGTTTACTTTTTGAAATTCAAAATGCTTTAAAAGAGAATTATCAAACAATAGAACTAGATTTAAACTATAATCAACAAGATGTAATAAATTTAATCTATGAATATGGTAAAGTTTTAAAAATTAAGTATTTAACTAAAAAGATTAAAATTAAAGCAGAAATTAATAAATGCATTATGGAAAAAATAACTGGTCAGTTTTTAAGATGAAAAAGTTTTTTCTCGTAAGTTTTTTTTTCCTGTGTTTACTAACAATAATTTTGGCAAAAGAACCAATTCCGAAAATTCGAATAGTTTCTTTAGCTCCAAGTATTACAGAAATTATTTATGCTTTAAAAGCGGAAGATTATTTAGTTGGCGTTACCAATGATTGTAATTACCCTAGTATTGCTTCAAAAAAAGCAAAAATCGGTCCTTTTTTACATCCGAATATAGAGCAAATAATTTTACTTAAACCTACTAAGGTTATTGGTATGGGTAATCCGCTTTCACCCGGGACATTAAAACTTAAAGAATTAAATATTAATACTACAATTTATAAATCTCCCCAAAATTTAGCCGAAATTTACCAGATAATTTTAGAAGTTGGAGTTGCTTGTAATAAAAAACAAAATGCTTTGGATTTGGTAGAAAAATTAAAGCTAGACCTTAGGAACGGTAAATCTTCTAAAATTAATCAAACCTGTTTAGTATTAATTTGGGCTAACCCTTATATTGCAGTTAGTCAAAATACGTTTATTAATGAGATTTTAAAATTAGCTGATTTAAAAAACGTTATTAATTCTCAACAAATGTATCCTATCATTAGTAAAGAAGCAATTATTAAATTTAATCCGCAAATTATTATTGTTACAGAACCGCAAATTAAAAAAGTTTTAAAAACTGAAATAGCATTTAAAAATTTACAAGCAGTAAAAAAACAGCAAATTATAGCGGATATTAATCCGGATATTTTGCTTCGTCCCAGCCCAAGATTTTTAGATGCAGTTAAATATTTAAAATGCTTGCCCCGGAAAAAATGATTTTTTGTATTTTCTAAGATTATTTGTGTCTGTGAGGATATTTTAGAAAGATCATATATAATCTATGTTTTATTTTGTCAAAAATAGGGAATAACCTTGCTAGAAAAAATAGGCTGTAAAGTTTTTTTCGGTTTACAAATTTATTTTAGGAATATTTATTGTGGAAGTAAAAGAAAACCCTTGTTCACATTTAGTTTCAACGAGTAGTCCTCGAAACTCAAGAAAGGAAAAAAAACCAGAAGTACAACCTGGTGCAGACAGTTCTCATTTAACTGCACCGGTTTTGCCGCGGTTACGTGTAGATGGTACAATCGCCAGTAGGGTATTAACGCCAAAATTGTCACCAGGAAAAATTGAAACTATTAGAAGCTGTGAAACTCTTACTGCTCTTTTTAGTTCAGCTGTTAAACCTAGATCTAAAGATGAAATTGTAATTTTCGTACAAAAATATTTTAAATTATTAAAAAAAGAACCTGAGACTGGCGAAAAATTTGTTATTCCTAAAATTACATATACAGCAACAGGTGAATTAGCCGTAGATTTTACCGCTGATCCATATTTCAAAGAAGCGTTTGGGTTAGATTCACTTCCTGAGGATAATATTTCATTACAAGATTTAATAGCTAAATTTAAAGAGACTGGTTTTTCAAAAGTTCCTTTAACGCTTCAACATTCTCTAGAAGCTATATTTTTATTATCGCAAATAAAAAGTCAGACCAGTGAAGCTGATAAACAAATTGCATTTCAAACCAGTGATTTCCAAAATATGGTCGATGTTTTTGGTGCTGAAACCAACGTACAATCTGTTTTATTGATAATGGATTTACTAATGCAAAAAAGTACCGATAACTTTAAAAGGTTATGTGAAAAATCTATATTGGATGATCAGTTAATTGGGCAAGAACGTTTAGTAACATTATTTGAATTAGAGCCTGATGAAGAACCTGTAACCTATTTTTTACACGATCTAGGTAAAGAAACTTTAATGAAATTAGACCCTGCAATATTGGAAACCTTAGCTATAAGGTTTGGTATGAGCCATTTTTTTTCTAAAGAGGGTGAATCAGCAGTAGCGTTAGTAAGTGGAGCAACTTTACCCGGTGAAGAAGAAGGGGAACAGAGGGTAGCAGAAGGTAAGACAGCTTATGCAACTTCAGCAGTAGTCAGTACGGTTAAGGCTTGTGGCTCTGGGGCAGAATTATCTGCGCAAATTTTGGAGGAAGAAGAAGTAATAAAGGAACTTAATAAACAAATTTTAGCGCAGAGAAGAGGGACACCTGAGTCGGAAGACACTACTAGTGATGATCTGGAAGAAGATAGTTCAATACCAATTTTAAAATATTCAGAAAGATATAACAACATGTTGTTTGCTTATGCAAAACAAATCGGTTTTCAAACCGACTCAGAATCCGACGAGGGAGAAGCCCCCCCCCGAGGAATCAGAAGAAAGCAGAAAAAAAATGGCTATTCCAAATGCGTTACAACCGGATGCCGAACAAGACACATATATTCAAGATATTTTGAAACCAGATGACAGTTCAGATCCAGAAGTTGCATCTCAATATCAAAATTATCAAGCGTTTTTATTAGCAGATTTAGGGGAAGGAACAGAACCTACTTTACATCAAAAGTTTTTACAACAAAGACTAGTATATTTAAGTAGGCTTGTAGATAAAAGTGATTCTCATGAAGAATTTTTTGATGAAGAAGCTTTAGTTGATGCTGAAGAACTGCCAGAAAGTAGTGGTTTGCCTATTTTACCATTGCCGCACACTGTAGAATTAGCTAGACCGGTTCCATCCGGAAGCCAACCCGATACGCCGGCATATGTTTCTAAAGGGCATCCTTTAACAGCAGACGATTTAGCCAGAAATTTGGCAGTTGCAACACAACAGCAAGCGGAAAATAAAGTAGAAAAAAGAACAACATTGGAAACTACGACAATTTTAGAATTCGATAAAGATAGAGGTCGACATGATGAAGGCCAATTTGCTTTAGGAGAAAGCCAATTTGAAACTGGTTTTTTATCTATTATGGGGCGTAGATTCACTCAAGAAGATACGGCTTTTGCTACTGTTTTAACTGTGCAAGGAAAAAAAGTAGAATATCATGCTGTTTTTGACGGACATGGTGGAGATGCGACAGCACAGGCTTTAGCTGATACTGCAACTGGCTTACACCTTCATGTTCAAAAAGAATTAGAAAGCGTAAATTTAGATGATACTTCTGCTGTTGCTAATGCATTACAAACAGCAATTACTAAAATGGATGATACTTTAAAAGAACATGAAGACGATGGTGCAACTGCTATTATTACAGTTACTATTGCTCACAAGTTATATACCTTAAATATTGGTGATGCCAGGGCAGTTTTAGTAAAAAAAGATGGCAGTTTTCAACGGCTTTCTTATGATCATAAACCAAATAATCCGGAAGAAACAGCGCGAATTGAAACAGCCAGGGGATTTGTAGATAGTAAAACTGGTAGAGTATTAGGAATGTTAGCTGTTGCCCGTTCATTTGGCGATTATGCCTATGAAGGAAAAGACCACCAAAAGTTAATTTCTCATGAAGCATTTATTACTTGCACAGATATAGACGAAGATGATACGGTTGTTCTTGCTTGCGATGGGCTTTGGGATACAGTTAGAGATGAGGAAGTATCAAGTATTTTAGCTTTAGCTGGTAAAGAAGCTAGCCATAAAAAAGCCGCGGCTTTGGTTACTGAAACAATAAGAAGAGGTTCCACCGATAATGTATCTGTAATGGTATCGAGATTAAAACCAATAGTCCTAGCCCGTACTGATGTAGATAGCCAAAGAAGAGAACTACCGAGTAGTGATCCTTTACGAAAAACTACCTCCGAACCGAGTGGTCCAGTTATGGAAACAGGGGAAGTAGCAGAATTTAGACGCGCTTTTTTAGAGGTAACGAACACCACCGCTATGTTAACATTTGTGGCACAGGCAAAAGAAAAAGGTTCAGAATTTCAAAAACAAATATTATCAGTAGTTATTGAATATTTGTCTAATTCAGAACCAAATAATGTAAGAAGAGCTACTGATTTTTTGAGTATCTATGAAAATGTTGGTGTACCACCTGTAGCTAATTTAGCAGTTAGATTTTTAGAAATATTTAATGAATTACCTATAGCACGGAGAGAAGCAATAAGAAAACAAATTGCCCAATATACCGTACCCGTAATTAATCCGGCTATGATTTTTGGTATTCTTAATAATATTCTTAGAATAGATGGAAAAACACCTCCAATTGTTTTTCGATCAGATAGTCCGGAAATTTATAGCGTGGTAGATTTTATTATGTTGCCTCAAAAAAATACCGTTGCCAATGGTACCTGTTTTTGGGCATCGGCATTCGGTAAATTACGAGATGGTTATTATCAAGATACTGATTCGCAAAAACAAAGGTTCATTGACAGTTTATCTGAACAAAAAACTATTGGAGCAGTTTTAGTTAATTCACCTGAACAAGATACCTTTATGACAGAAATAATGGAACAACGTAGAAACTTATTAGCTGATTGGGGTAGCCAGACCTCTCGTTATCCAACTTTCTTAGATTTCTTACGAGCTGAATTATTGCAAAGAATAACTGCAACAGATAAAGAAGATATTGGTTTTATTCCGCTTTTTATTGAATTATATGCCGATTTTGAAAGAATTGATTTAGAAAAGCGCCAGGCTTATGATTCAATGACAGAAACTCGAACCCAGATGGTAGAGGAATTTGCTAAATTATTAAGGTCACCTGCAACTGACCCTGTAACTCAAGCTATAAAAGCTAAATTCACGGAATTAAATAAGAGTAGGAGCCTAAATCTTTTAGCCTCTGAAAATATCCGAAAAATATTTACTGATAATTTTGGTGTGTTTGAAGAAATGATACTCGTACCTGGCACCACGGATGTTTTTAATGACACTCAAATTAGGCGATTATTTTTACAATATCAAGCTTCAAGATTAAAAGAACTACAAGCCGGAAAAGAGCTTATCTTTAATCAACCCAAATTTTTAGAAGCTTATAGCAGATGTGTTAGCCATACTTTACATTATGTTGGGAATAGTGAAATACCATTAATTGAAAGAATAATGAATTGCCGAATTCATATTTATACAAATACAGATCGAGAAGCAACTCAATTTACAGAAGTTGAAAGAGCTGATATGTTGCCACAAACAACCGGTAGACAAGATCATTATGTTTATATTAGGGATGGAATAGGAACCCATTTTTCTCATTTTGATTATGAACAGTGGCGCGCTATGTACCAAGAATTATACGGTGGTGTTACGCGATAAGGTAGAGACGCTCATAATAATTACGTTTCTCCAATTTCATTTAAATGCATTTCATTATTTTTTATTTTTCCAAACAAACATTTCCTATCATACGTACAAATTGTAATAAAATAATATCCTTCCGATGAATAATCATATTCTGCAAGGCGAATTGATTTTCTTTTAAATTTTATTGCACCATTATTATGATGATTTTGATTTGAATTTTCTATAAAATTATTTATGGTATTATATTACGTTATATAATTATTAATTACAATATTTATTGCCCTTCTTTAATATGTCTGCTAGGTGCAAAGTCATTGGCAGATAAAAGATTCTCCAATGTTATAAATCCAAAAAATCATGGTAATAACTAAATATAGGGGGATTATTTTGGAGAGGGTTTCAGGCGGAATAAAACATATAATAAATCCAGTAGTTGCCCAGGGTGAAGGCTTTCGTCCTAAAAAAAGAAAAACAGAGGGGGAGTCTGCGTTTTCAATAGTGCAACCGCCAGTACTTACAGATAGTCCGCTTTTTTTAGAAAAAAAAGCTGTGATAGAAAATTTGTTGACTCAGGCAAAAGAACGATTCATTGAATTAATGAAAAATCTTATTAAATTAAGAGTGACTGAAATATCTGCAATAACTTCTGAATTTAATGATCAATACGTAAAATTAATTACTGATGCAGTTACGCAATTTAGAAGTGTTTTTAAAAATGCTTTAGTTAATGCAATTGAAAATAAAGAACGAGCTAAAATTGAATTGGAAATAGCCTTTTTAACAATTTCAGAAGCTTTTTTATTAGCGCTTCCTGGTTTTATTAATTCAAAAATTGAAGCTATTAAAAGAAGCAAGCCGTCTTTTTTAAGTACTAAATTAGTTGAAACAGTAACTAATTTTGAGACAATTATTAATCAATTACAAGCAGATTATGCTCAAAGTACACTTAATTTACCTGAAGAAATTAAATCGCGTTTTGATCAACTATTTAATAAAAGAATTAGATTTTTAATTGAAAAAAAAGAACGATTAAAAGTTGAAACTGAAGATTTTTTTTCTGGTATAGAAAATGAATTTACTGATATTTTAACAGAATACCCTCTTTATTTAAAATATCTAAGGGAAATATTAATGGAAGAATTTGATCAGGTAGTTACGGGTGAAAATTATCAGGAATTTTTAACAGTACAAGTTAAGCCAGCTAGAATAATTTATGAAGCATCTATTTTTACAGGTGAAACTGTAAAATCTATTTCTAATCTTGAGGCAAGTATAAATACTTTATTAACAGGTTCTGTTTCTGATTTAACGGATTTTTTAGAAGAAATTAGAGCTATTTTAACATTTAATTCTCGAGAATTTAGTCCTGTTTGGCATACTTTAGATCATATCTATGATTCCGGACAAATTAGTTCAGATAAGCCAACTATTTTATATACAACAGAGCAAACTATTGTTGAAGAAGAAAAAAGTGATATAGCAGATGAAATTAAATATGCGGTAGTTTTACCCAAGAATGATTTAGCTACCTATTATGTAATAGGAGATTTACACGGAGATTTTGAACAATTAAAAAGAATATTATTAAGAGAAAATATATTGGAAAAATTAGTTCATGGTGAACAAATAAGATTAATTTTTCTTGGCGATTATATAGATCGCGGTGAAAAACAATTAGAATTAATTATGGGTGTATTTATTTTGAAAAGATTATTTCCAGATAGCATTATTTTAAATCGTGGTAATCATGAAGATAAAAATCTTAATTTGCGTTATGGTTTTGTTAAGGCTGTAATAGATCGGTTTGGTGAAGATATTGGGAAAACTGTATTAGATAGTTTTTACGAAGTCTTTAAAGTTTTACCTTATTTTACTTTAGGTAGAAAAAGTATTTTTATACATGGTGGCATGCTCAATTTTCAAAATTTTCCAGCGCCTAGATTAAGTTTATTTTATTTCTTAGCGGCTTCAAATCAGAAATCTAGTACATTATGGGGTAGTCCCAAAAACCTTATTGAACCAGTAATTTATAATGATGAAGAAAATATTTTAGTTCATCCTGAATTATATAGTTGGGAGCCAGGCAGTTTGTTTCAATTTAATAGCGCTAGACAAATAGCTTTTGTTTTTAATCCTTTATTAGGGATGTTGGAAATGAGCAAATTAGGGATACTTAGAATGTTTAGAGCGCATGATTTAACAGAAAACCCCGAATTAGCTAAACAGCCAGATTCTGCGGTTTTTACGCTTTTTTCTACTGGCGGAAGTTCAACAGATGCGTTTCGTAATTATAGAGAGCTTTGTCGATCACCATATTATGCAAGATTATATCCAGATGGCAATACAGATTTAGTTGGTTTGGAATAAAATTTTTTTTATTTAAATGTTATATATAAAGAGACTTAATAATTATAAATTGCTTTGAATTTTGCTAATTCTTCCCTAGTTTCAGATAATAAAACATTAAGATCGCAAATTTTTTGTTCTATTTCATTTTGTAAATCTGGTGTTTTTTGATGTTCTTGCAGAATTTTTGTGTAGTGTCCGATAGCATTTACGTAACAGCGTGAAATAGTTTCATAGAGTGATTCAATATCTTTTATAAACATACTTATGCACCCCTGCAGAAAAAAGTATTTATTCACCCACTGCTCGTGGGGAGGAGAATTGATCTGCCGGCTGGGCATTAAGATTTCGTCTTAATAATCTTTTTTTAACTCTACGAGCATTAACTGAATAGTTACAGAAAAAAATATATAGAATCATAAAAAAATTATAGTATAATAATATTATTATTAAGATTCAAACTTAATAGAAAAATTTAATAACGAGGAGGGGAACATGAGGAAAGTAGTATCTTTAATTTCGCAAGATAAATATTCAGATAAAACAATTTGTGTTATAGGTTCAGACCATAAAGGGCAAAATCTATTAGGTTCTGATAATATCCGTTGGCAGTTTGGTGAAAGTGCGCGTCCGCCAAGGCAAAAAGGTGAAAATACTTCAAATTATGAATATCCTACATTAGAAATGGGTGGTTGGGCTTTTGGTAGTATCCCTGCGTTTAATCCGGATAAATTACAAGAAATTGGTGAGAAAGTAGGTTACCCTTTTGGTGCAACGCATTTATATGCAAGATTAGGTTTACCCCAGCATGAGAAATTAGCTAATATCATTTCTTATTTGGAAAAAGTACCAGGCGGAATTTTAACCCCATCCGGAGTTTCGGCTTCGCATCTGGCTGTATTATTTAATTTACCTAAAAACGGGGTAATTTTACGTTCAACCCCAATTTATGATTGTACTCGGTCTGCTTTTGAACATATTTATCCGAAATGGGGTATTCAAACTTATACCTCAGATTTTTCTGATCTTAAGAAGTTGGAAGCAGATATAATTAAATATAAACCAGATAAATTATATTTAGAAACACCAGCAAATCCAACCATGGCTATGCTTGATCTTAAATCAATTTACAAATTGGCAGTTAAACATAATGTTAAGGAAATTGTGGTAGATAATACTTTTTTAGGTCCCATAATTCAAAAACCCATTGATATTGTTGATGGCGACCCTGAACATAAAATTAGAATAATTCATAGCGGTACCAAGCATTTTACCGGTGGTTTAGATGGAGTTTGCTGGGGTTATGTTTCTTTAATTGATTGGAAAGAATTTGTGCCGATGCTTATTTTTCAAAAAGATTTGGGTTTAAACATGTCTGGTTTAGACGCAGATGCTGTACTCCAGCATGGAATGCCTACACTTTATTTGAGGGTGAAAGATCAATCTAAAAATGCTTTGGAAGTGGCAAAGTTTTTAGAAAATCACCCTTTGGTAAAAAAAATAAATTATCCTGGAGTTAAACCTTTTAAAGATATGGCAGATAAAATGTTTACCGGAGAAGGTTATGGTTCAACCATTTATTTTGAACTTGACCCGGAAAAAATGGGGTTGGGTAATGCTAAAGACGCCTTGAATAAATCTGAACTTTTTGGCGATATTTTAGGTTTGCAATCATTTATTTGTTTAGCAGTAAGTTTAGGTAAAATGAATTCGTTAATCGAAAATTCTTGGTTTATGGTACATAGGTTTATGAGTGAAGAAGATAAAATAAAAAGCGGTATCTCGCCTTTTGGTTGGCGGGTTTCAATAGGTTCAGAAGATGCTAAAGATATTATTAAAGAATTAACCATGATTTTGGATTTATTAAAAGACAAAAATTTTGCTGTAAAAATTCAAGAAATGAAGAAAAATTTTAAGTTGCCGGTTAGGTAAAAAAATATGCTAAAATTTTAGTATGCGTTTAGCAACTGAAAAGAAAGAATTTATTAAAAATATTCTTCAAAATTATTCAAACACAGCCAAAGTTTATTTATTTGGATCAAGAGTTGATGATAGTAAAAAAGGTGGAGATATTGATTTAGTAATTCTAGATTATAAAAAATTCCCCAGAAAATTATTAAGGGAAATTAAAGTAAAATATTTTACAAAATTTGGTATGGAAAAATTAGATTTAGTTAGTTATAGTTTTAATGAAGATAATGCTTTTAAAAAATTAATTATGCTTGAGAGCTTGGAACTATGAATTTAAAACAAAAAAAGCAAACTTTACAAGAACAATTAAAAATAAATTTGAAATTATTAGATAAATCTTTGATTAGTTTAGATTATTCTTATAAAAAATGTTTAGAATTAGGTATTAAAGATGAATATGATCTAGAGGAATTAGAATGTTTTGAAGCTTTAACCAGTAGATTTGCTCGATCAACAGATATTTTAACTCAAAAAGTTTTTAAAACATTTCTATTATTACTTGAAGAAAATCAAGATACTTATCTTGATAAAGCTA
>CAZFTP010000005.1:0-6197 GCA_964521915.1 uncultured Candidatus Marinamargulisbacteria bacterium | reverse complement strand
CAGAAGCACAAAAATTAGTTGAAATCAGAAGTTTACGAAATGAAATTAGTCATGAATATAATGATGAAGATTTAATAGAATTATTTCAAGATGTATTAGATTTTGTGCCAAGGTTAAAATTGATAGTTAATCAAACAAAAAACTATATTAGTAAAAAATTGTAAATATATAAAATCTCAGGGATTATGGTTCTTAGAAAATAATATACCCATGTGGCTAAGGTATACATATCAAAAAAATCTGATAAAATAAATTTCAATGAAGGTTTATAATACTGAAAAATTACGTCATATTAAGATTATTAATTCGGTTTTAAAGTTTATAAAATACTTAAGAATAGTTTTATTTCCCTTAGCATTATTTATTCGTTTATTAAGAAATAAAAAGCGTCCGGATTTTTTAATTGCCGATGGCTTTTTAATTGGTGATACGGTTTTAGCGCGTCCTCTAATTAAAGCTATTTTAAAAAAATATTCTGATGTTTATTATCTTGGCGGTATGCACGCAAAAATAATTTTACAAGATATTCCCGTAAAGCTGATTATTAATCAGTGGCTTTGGGCTAGTTATAATTATTCATTTAAAAATATTTTGAAACAAATTAGTATTTGGTGGCAGATTTTTTGTTTGCAACCTAAAAATATTATTGAATTAAGAGGGGATATCCGTAGTTTATTCTTTTTATATTTTACATATCCTGAAAAATTAATTGGTTATTCTTTTACTGGTGGTAAAACGTTGTTAGATTTAGAACCAAATTTACCAGATGAAGTTATGCATCTTGAAACGCATAACAAAAAGTTAGCAGAATTTTTGGGTTTGGAATATCAATCTAGCGATATACAATTTAAAGGGGGTTTAAGGGGGCTTGCCCCCTTAGAAAGTAATATTTCTCCTACGAGGTTTAAGGGGCGAAGCCCCTTAGAACCCTTCGGATTGTTAAGGCTCTGCCTTAATATCGGCCTTTCCTTCAGCGGTAGTTTACCGCTAAAAACCTTACCTTTAGCAACAGCTAAAATAGTTGTTGATTTTTTACGTGAGCAATATCCTAAGGCAGAATTGATTTATCTACTTTCGCCCAAAGATTATTTTTATGATCAAAACCAAGAATTTTTACGTAGTAACCAGATTCAGATTTGGCAGGGTAATTTTCAGGATTATTTTGAAAAAATAGCTAACCTTGATTTTTATGTTGGTATGGATAGTGCAGGTGCGCATCTTGCTAGTATGTTTGATTTACCGAGTGTGATTTTTTTCGGTACACAGGAATCTTTTTTTGCTAAACCAATTCACGCTAATGCTATTTGTTTAGAAACTAAAGAAAAATTAGATTGTAGACCTTGTGCTGGTAAAATTTGTGTTAATTCTGAAAAACAAAAATGTTTGTTAAGTATAAAGAAAAAAGATATAATTAAAGCACTGAACTCGAGGCACAAAGTTTGGTTCAGAAAAAATTTTCGGGGATTGAAAGGGGTGAAACCCCTTTCGAAAACAAAATTCTTTCCCCAGGGTTTAAGGGACGAAGTCCCTTAGAAATCTCTTTTTTCGTATACCCGGTGGGCTCTGCCACCTAGGTATACAGAAAAACCTCGGGGTTTAAGGGGCTTTGCCCCTTATAAATAAAACTCTCCGCTTGTAGCGGAAAAAAGGAAAATCAATGTTTCTTGACTTTTCAAAGTCCAAAATTTTAATCATCGGCGATGTAATGCTAGATGAGTATATCTATGGCAACGTAAATCGTATATCACCGGAAGCACCAATCCCGGTTTTACAAATGCGAGATCAAAAATATACTCTTGGCGGTGCGGCAAATGTTGCTAATAACGTTGCTAAATTAGGTGCAGATGCTTATCTATTTGGTTTAGTAGGTAAAGACCAAAATGCCGAAATTTTCAAAAAAATAATTACAAAAGAAGGTATAAAAGGTACTTTTTTAGCTACTAATCAACCAACTATTACTAAAACTAGAATGATTGCCGGTAACCAACAGCTTATGCGTTTAGATTTTGAAAGCAAGTTTGAACTTGATGATAATTTGAGTAATAGCGTTAAAAAGGAATTTATTAGACTTATTAAAGAAGTTGATATTGTAATTATTTCCGATTACCAAAAAGGTTTTCTTTCTCAAGAAATTGTTACTTTTATTATTAATAAGGCAAAAGAATTTAATAAGAGAGTTTTGGTAGATCCTAAAAATTCAGATTGGAATTATTATGCTAATGCTTTTATAATAACCCCGAATTTTAAAGAATTTAAAGAGGTAATCAATAAAAATATCGATAATCAAGATAATTTAATAGCTGAGAACGCTCAAACGTTACTGAAAAAATATAATTTAGATGCTCTTTTAGTTACTCGTTCAGAAAAGGGTATGAGTTTAATTTGTGATGATTTTGTGCAACATGTGCATCCGGAAGCTAAAGAAGTTTATGATGTTAGCGGTGCTGGAGATACGGTAATAGCTGTGCTTGGAACATGCTTGGCAAAAGATTATGATTTAAAATCTGCCATGGAATTAGCTAATGTCGCGGCTGGGATTGTTGTAAGTAAATTTGGTACTGTTCCGATAAATTTAGGCGAATTAAGATCAGCAGTTTTTGATGTACATGAACAAGAAAAAGTTATTTCTTTAGCTGATTTTTTATTGAAAAGAGAACAATTAAAAGCTAAAGGCAAAAAATTGGTTTTTACCAATGGCTGTTTTGATATTTTACATCGTGGGCATTTAACCTATTTACAAAAAGCAAAAAAATTAGGGGATGTGCTTATAATTGGTTTAAATAGTGATTCTTCGGTTAAAAAGCTCAAAGGCGAGAACCGACCAATTTTTAATGAAGCGGACCGAGCTTTTGCGTTATCTTGCTTAGAATTTGTAGATTATATCACAATTTTTTCGGAAGAAACCCCGGAAAAAATTTTAGCCAAAATTAAACCTGATATTTTGGTAAAAGGCGCAGATTACAAAGTTGAAGAAGTAAAAGGCAGAGAATTTGCCGACGAAGTGGTTTTAATTGATTTTGAGGAAGGGTATTCAACTACGGGGATTTTAAAAAAAAATTAGAACCATGATTCATAAATATAAATTGACAATTTTTTTAGTATTACTATAATTAGTATTATTAATAATACTAATTAAGAGGAATTATTTTATGGATAGATTTATAACTGCGAATGAATTAAAAATTAAAGGTATTAGTGCTATTGAAAATGCGGTTAAAAATAATAACGAAGCTGTTATTACAGTTAGGGGAAAGCAAAAATTTATTATAATATCAGTTGAAAGTTACAATCAATTAAGAGAAAAAGAATTAGAAATAGCTGTTATGGAAGCAAAAGGTGATTTGGAAAGCGGGAAATTTTTTATTGAGAGTGTTCAAGATCATATAAAGCGTCTTATATCTCATGTATAAAATTATTTATACTGAAAGTTATATTAAGAGGGTTGCTAAATTCATCAAAAAACATCAAAATATTTTAAAACAATATCAAAAATGTCTTGAACTTTTAGAGATAAACCCTAACCATCCTTCTTTAAGATTACATAAATTACAAGGTAAGATGAATAATTTATTTTCAATTTCTATAAATATTTCTTATAGAATCATTTTAGAATTTTTAATAATGGAAAATAAAATTGTTCTTATTGATATTGGAATTCATGATGGAGTTTATTATTAGGTTTAGGAAAAGGAGTGAATCATGATTATAGTAACCGGTGGTGCCGGATTTATCGGCAGTAATTTGGTAAAAGCCTTAAATGATCTTGGCAAAACCAATATTTTAATTGTAGATCATTTAGGGGAATCAAATAAATATCTTAATCTTAATAATCTTAAATTTTTAGATTATCTGGAAAAAGACACTTTTTTACATCGTTTACCAAATTTTACTCATGTTGAGACTATTTTTCATCAAGGAGCTTGTTCAGATACCACTAACACCGATGGCAAATACATGATGGAAAATAATTACGAATTTTCTAAAAAGCTTTTAAATTATGCTTTAGATAAAAAAGTGGATTTTATTTATGCCAGCAGTGCTTCGGTTTATGGAAATGGTGATAATGGGTTTACAGAAGAAAGAACGTCGGAAAATCCGTTGAATCTTTATGCTTTTTCTAAGTTTTTGTTTGACAATTACGTGCGTAACATTACCAAAGAATTTACCAATGATTTAGGTATACAAATTACCGGGTTACGCTATTTTAATGTTTATGGTTACCAGGAAGGTCACAAAAATAAAATGGCTAGTGTAATGTATCATTTTTATCAGCAATTAAAAGAAAATAAACCCGTAAAATTATTTGAAGGCAGTAAGAAATTTTTAAGAGATTTTGTTTTTGTTGAAGATGCGGTTAAAGTAAATATGTTTTTTTATGAAAATAAAACTAGTGGTATTTTCAATTGCGGTACTGGGAAAGAACGCAGTTTTTATGATATAGCCAAAATTTACCAAGATATTAACCCAAAGGTAGAAATTGAATGGATTCCTTTTCCATCGCATCTTAAAGGTAAATACCAAGATTTTACCAAAGCAGATTTAACTAATCTCAGAAAAGCCGGATATCAGGATGAGTTTGCTAGTTTAGAAGAGGGTGTTAAGAAGTATTATCAATACCTGAATACTTTATAAATAGTTAGAAAATTTTTTATTTTGCTACAGACTCATAAGGAAAAATGTATTTCTTGCTATTTTTGGTTAAAACAGCGAATTTACCATCACATTCTAAAATGGGTGAAAAAATACCTTGCTGACTGATAAAATTTTTCCCGTCTAAAGTGCCCCATATTAAAGGAATTTCATTTTCTGGTAAGTTAATTTTTGTAGAACTTAAATTTTTAAATTCTTTTTTAGGTTGGTCAATATTTACAACTTCAATAT
The DNA here is from genome assembly GCA_964521915.1 of uncultured Candidatus Marinamargulisbacteria bacterium. GTDB lineage: Bacteria > Margulisbacteria > Marinamargulisbacteria > CAZFTP01 > CAZFTP01 > CAZFTP01. The sequence goes on along the minus strand of CAZFTP010000005.1, from coordinate 1,316 downwards.
TCTGTTGAACGTCGTAAGTTTGGGCATTAGGGTCAGTATCATTATGATAATAAATAAGTAGAGCATTAGCAATTGGTCTAGGGAAACCATCACTAAGGTTATTAACGTATAGCCCTTTAATAACCATACTAGTTGAACCGCCACCATCTAGGTTGATGGCATCTGTAACTTGCATTTTTAGTAAAATTTGGGCTAATTCTTTTAAAGATACTCCTTCGCTTAATTCACTTCTACCATCAATTGTAATAAGAATCAGTTCATTTTTTTTATTTACTCCAATAGCAGTCCGAGGGTGTTTTTTATTCACAAATTCATTTTGTGAAAATTTTTGAAAGTCAGCATCAATTATTATTTTGTTGTTTTTTAATAAGCAAGGTCCGCCACTAATAGCTTGGACAATATTACTGAAGTCATTAACTATTGTTTTGTTCCCGATATTTGCTAGTTTAAAATCAAGTAAAATAGTTTGGTTTTCTTTAAGAGTTTCTTTCAGATAATTAATTTTATTTCCTGTGCAAATTAGAATAATATTATTATTTTCAATTTTTTTGGGTTTAATATTTGTAATTTCATTGATTTTTCCAACTAAGGTTTTATTAATTTGTATCGGTAAATTTTTTGTTTCAATAATGGTATAAAGATAATTATTATTTTTATTTAGCATATCGCCAAAAGAAGGGGTTAAAATTGTTATTTCATTATTTTTTGGGGAACGGTTAATCCCATTTATTTCTATTATTTCTTGATCTTCTTTGGTTAAATATATACTGGTAGAAAAATTACCGAAATAAATAGAACCATCTAAACTAATTAAGCAAGCAGATCTATTTTCCATGCTTTCACTTAAAAGTTCACTATCTTTAATCATTAAACCTAAAGGATCTCCAGAGTAAGGAAAATAATCGCCATTTATTCCGGCAAAAGCATCTTTTTTATCTACTAATGTTTTTAATGTTTCCCTACCTAAAGATGCATTTTGTTGAAAAATTACATCATTTCCGGCAAGTGCGGTTTGAAAGAAAATCCCAGGAACTTTTAAATTTATTTTTAACACATTAATTATTAATGCTTTTGGTTTATCCGTAATTTGTTGTATATAGGTTATACCAGGTGCTAATTCTGTAATTGATTTACTTGGCGATAAAGCAAAAATTGAAGATATTGCTAAAAAATATAACAATAATAAATAAAAAATTTTTTTTCTCATTGTTCTTGTTAAAATATAACATGATTTTTATTTATCTTGAATTTTGATTTTTTTAGGTTCTGTAAAATAAAGTGTGTGAAGTTTAGTAGAAAGAGTTGGCGGAGCCAAA
>CAZFTP010000004.1:30154-133551 GCA_964521915.1 uncultured Candidatus Marinamargulisbacteria bacterium | reverse complement strand
TATGCCAAAAATACCATGCGTAGGTGCGGTCATTGGCTTAGTCCAAAGTCATTAGTCGTTAGTCCGAAGTCGGAATTTTGTTTTAGTTTTTGACTATCGACTGTGGATTTCGGACTTTTGACTAGATAATTGATAAGTCCTTGAATAATTTTTTTAATTTCTATTAACAATTGATAAAAATGGTCAAACTGATTTTGTTCTATGTACTGTTGATCTAACGCAACGTATAAATGTGACTGAGTTTCTGAAGCAGACCGCCTAGAATAAATAAGGAATTTAGCAAATTCTTGGTCTGATTGTGAATCAAATCCTTCTGCAATATTTGCCATAAACTACAGTTTAGCGCTTTTTATTTTATCCGTTTTTTTGTAAGAACAAAGTAAAAAAATATTTTTGATTTTTAATAATCATAAATTAATTTAATTATATACTCATTAATAATATTCTGCAAAAAAATTCAACCAGGTATTTTTTTATCTTCCATTGTTTTTGTTCTTGTATAAGGTAAGGTACCTACCGCCAGTGATGAATCACTGTAATAGAGTTGGTTTTTAGGTGGTTTGGATTATTTAAAAGTTTCGGGATAAGCTGTTTTTAGTGAATTTTATTTAATCTTTGAGGATATTGCTTGAAGATTTGGAATATAAATTTTTTCTCTAAGCTCGATAATTACCGTTCTAATGTCCTCTACTAATGCCAGCCATTCTGCTTTTCTACCGAACACTTTTTCATATTCTATATATTCATCAATATTTTATTCTGGTTCATTACATGCAACTACACGTTCTTCAAGTTCTATAGGCAGCTCAGGGACATATACCTCTCTATTTTATTATCATTTTCTTCAGGTTCTGATTCTGGAGGAGCGGCTACATTTCTAACAGATGGTGGTGCTACAGAAACAGGTACAGGCCTAACAGGTTACATAACTGGTATTGGTGGTGGAGTTTATCCTCCTGGATTCCCTCTTAAATTATTTACATTCATATTATCCCTCCTCTTTTTTATCTTATATTTACTTTATTCCAACTATTTTTTGATTTTTAGCAATAGCAAATTTTTAAATCATAGTAGGTATTTTGACCCCATTAGAAAAATTTTATAATAGATAAAATTTTTAGTATATGATGCGAAAATACGCTATACTCAAATAAAATAATCTTTGTTATGATCCTTAATATTAAGAAGGTTTTTAGGAGATCATATGAAAAAATCACATTCATTAACGCCATCTAATCAATTAAAATTTCTTAATAATATTAATTGTAAGCCTAAATTATATAGTTTTTATACTGCAGAAACTTTATGGAATGATGAGCATATTTCTAAGCAGATGCTTAATTTTCATTTAAATGAAAAAAGTGATCTTGCATCTAGATGTATTAAATCAATTAATGAAGCATGCAAATGGATTAGTTTGAATTTCAACTTATCATCTGGCATTAAAGTTGCTGATTTCGGTTGTGGTCCTGGATTATATACCTCACGCTTTGCAAAAGCCGGGGCATCAGTTACAGGTATTGATTTTTCCAAAAGATCAATAGATTATGCAAAAAAATATGCTAAAGATAACAATTTGGATATTGAATATATTTTTCAAAACTATTTAGAATTTGAAACTAAAAATAAATTTAATCTAATAACTATGATTTATTTTGATTTTTGCGCTTTAAATAATAAGCAAAGATCATTACTATTGAATAAATTTTATAAATTATTACAAAAAGGTGGCGAAGTTTTTTTAGACGTATATTCTCTAAACTCTTATACTCAGAGGGAAGAAATAGTAAAATACGAACATCAATTAATGAATGGATTTTGGTCTAAATCTGATTACTATGGATTTATGAATACCTTTAAATATGATGAAGAAAAAGTAGTACTAGATAAATATACGATTATTGAAAATACTAGAATTTGGGAAGTTTATAACTGGCTTAAATATTTTACTTTAGCTGATATAAAAAAAGAATTCGAAAATGTAGGATTTGAAATAACAGCTATATATTCTGATGTTAAAGGGACTTTTTATAATAAAAAATCTGATACAGTTTCTATTGTAGCGAGAAAACCTTTTTAATTTTGTTTAGATAGGCTCATTTCAAGTGAAAATGCTCATAAATGCAGTATCTTTTCTGCTTGGCAAAATTTTTCTGGTTTTCCTGTAAACGTACGTCCGTATGTTCGTGAAGCGCAAAAAAATGGGGCTTCCATTTTTTGGGGTTATGTTTCTAAACAAGTTCCCCCTCATGTGGTTAAAATGGCACTTCTTAAACGCAACGAACGTTTAATTGAAGCTTGCTATGGCTTAGTTGCTTTTCTTATGCCAGCTTCAAAAGGCACGATTTTTACCATCTCAAAAGCAGTTAATGCACATTTGCCCTTAGAGGTTTTCCCAGTTGATGCACAGGGGTTTTCTCATAAATTGAATTTTAATCCTGTAATTTTACCTGAGTTTTCTAATGTTAAATGGGTAGCACTTCGTTGCGGCGGTTGTTTGGACGGCGGGTTTAAAGCAGTTTACCTTCGCTAAAAAAAAAGGACTAAAAATCATGCAAGAAGAAAATCAAAAGCTAGTTGTTGATCTATACATCAGAGTTTCAACTGATCGCCAAGTCAAAGAAGGTGATTCCTTAGAAGAACAGGAAAACGAACTTAAAAAGTTCTGCAATTACCGTAACTTTAAAATCCATCGGGTATTAATAGAAAGGGGTAAATCAGGCGGAAACATTAACTGTCCCGAGTATCAAACATTGTTAACTGACGAAAAATCTCAAAAGATTAACGCAGTGGTAGTTAAAAAAATTGATCGGCTTTCCAGGTCTCTTTTGGATTTTGAAGATTTTATGAAGCTGTTACAAGAAAAAAACATTGAGTTCATCTCCATCAGAGAAAGTTTTGATACGACCACAGCTCTTGGTAAAGCCATGCTTAGGATTGCCCTTGTTTTTGCCCAATTAGAGCGCGAACAAACCTCGGAAAGGCTAATTGATGTTCTAAGCTACAGAGCAAGCCAAGGCTTGTATAATGGCGGTGTTAGACCTTTTGGCTATACAAACGTTAACAAAGAATTAGTACCTTAATTTTATTATGGAAGAAAAAGAACAATTAAAAATTATTTTTAGTGAATTATTAAAAGAAATCACTCCTGTCCGATCTAAAAAAAGAAGCTGAGCATAAAACATTCACAAAAAAATAATAAGAGATAAAAAAATCGAACTAAACCCTCTTTACTTTAACCCTCTCCCACGAATGGGAGAGGGCGTTCTGCGTGAGGTATTCAAATTTTTTTCTTGTTGCAATAATTAATAGTAAAGCTATTATAAAAGCATGCCAAGAAAAGATACTCCTAAGATAATTATTTGGTTTGAACGATTTTTTAAATCATTTTTGACACGGTTAGATAGCTGTGGAAATGATGGAAAACCTTTTCTTTCCGTTTATTTACTTTTCTAAAAAAGGGACATTATCACTTGGGGGCTACCTTAAAAAACATTTACTTGCAGTACTATTAGAAAATATCATACAATATAATTTAGCTTTAAAAAAAGGAGAGATATAATGGTTATAAATAAACATAATGATGCTTTGGGTACAGTTAATCGTGGTAACCCTTGTGAATCTAGCCTTTGTACTTTATGTAGGGCAGATTGTCAAGGTAAGTGTGAAACTTGGTTATCTAGTTTAGTTGGTAGAAAAATGCTTTATCCAAGAGATTTTGGAACCATAACTTCAGGAAGCGCTAATACTACGCATGTAGGTGTTTCTTATAATTCTTTAAGAATTCAAGGCTATAATTTTGGAGCAAATGGTTTACCAAAAGGTATAACTAATTCTGCTGATGATTGTATTTTCCCTAATGTTAGTTTAGAAACAGAATTTGGCAGTAAAGTAAAAACTAAATGTCGTTTACCTATTATGACCGGTGCTTTAGGATCTACCTTTATTGCGGCAAAATATTGGGAGTCTTTTGCTATTGGTGCCGCTTTGGTTGGTTTTCCTATTGTTGTTGGTGAAAATGTAGTTGGTATTGATAAATCTGCAGTAATTGAAAACGGCAAAATAATTAAAGCGCCGGAATTAGATCGCAGAATAGATACGTTTTTAAAATTTTATGATGGTTATGGAGCTATTATAGTTCAATTAAATGTTGAAGATACCCGTAACGGAGTAGCGGAGTATGTAATTGAAAAATATGGAGATAAAGCAGTAATCGAATTAAAGTGGGGGCAAGGAGCTAAAGATATTGGCGGTGAAATTCAAGTCAATAATTTAGATTATGCTATTTTTCTAAAAAATCGTGGTTATGTGGTTGACCCAGATCCTACTTTACCGGAAATTCAAGAAGCTTTTAAAAGCGGGGCAATTAAATCTATTGCTAGACATAGCCGTTTAGGTTATACGGATTTAAACTCCGTGGAAGAAGTAGAAGCTAATTTTATGCAAGCGGTTAATCATTTACGAAAAATAGGTTATAAACGAATTTCTTTAAAAACTGGTTCTTATGGTATGCAGGCATTAGCTATGGCTATTAAATTTGCTACTTCTGCCGAATTAGATTTATTAACTATTGATGGTTCTGGCGGCGGTACTGGTATGAGCCCTTGGAATATGATGGAATCGTGGGGTGTACCGTCAATACTTTTACATGCAAAAGCTTATGAATACGCTTCTATTTTAGCTGAACAAGGTAAAAAGGTAGTTGATATAGCTTTTGCCGGCGGTTTAGCTAGAGAAGATCATATTTTTAAAGCATTAGCTTTAGGTGCACCATTTACTAAATTAGTTTGTATGGGTAGAGCTTTAATGATTCCAGGATTTTTAGGCTCAAATATTGAAGGGGTTTTAAATCCAGCTAGAAAGCAATCTGTTAATGGTTTATGGGATAAGTTGCCAAGTGGTGTTACTGATATAGGAGCAGGTAGTGCAGAAGAAATTTTTGCTGGCTATTATGATGTTAAGAAAAAAGTAGGGTCAGACTTAATTAAATCTGTTCCACTAGGGGCAATTGCTATTTGGACTTTAGCAGATAAATTAGGTGCTGGTTTACAGCAGTTTATGGCAGGGGCGAGAAAGTTTTCTTTAAATGCAATAACCAGAGATGATATTTATTCTGCAAATAGAGAAACTGAAAAAGAAACTGGGGTTGCTTTTATTACGGAAATAGAAGATTTAAAAGCTACAAATATTTTAAAAGAAAAAGTATTAGTTTAGAAGTTTAAGACAGATTTGTATATCCATGTGGCAAAGCTACAAAAGTCACATGGATATACAAAATAAAATCCTGTTGTTTTGAATAATTGTTTTTAATCCAGAAAAATATAATTCAAAGGAAAGCATTTGCGCAGAAAATTTTAGCAGTAAATTATGATGAAAATTTTATTGTTTCCGAATTCTATTCTCAAAGTGAAATTAAAAAACTAAAAGCAGAACTAGCCAGATGCGGTTTAAATATTGATATAAATACCGATCACTATCTTATCTTAAAGAGGCAAAACCAATTAACCTACATTCTGAAATTTTCTATGGTACTATTCCCTGGCGTAGTAATTTTATGAAAAAAGCAGAGTTGTTAGTTTTAAAATAAAGTTAATCTAGCTTGTTATTAAAGTAATTTTTTCATAAACCAATCTACGACATATGGAAATAATTCGTCTAAATAATTAGCACAAATATGTTCGCCATCAGGGTAAAATTTAGCTTCTTTTTCCCCAATCGCCCAATCTATAAAATAATTTAAATGTTTTTGTCCATCTGGAATTAAAACATCAGCACCGGAATGTACAATTAACAACGGCCTATCCATTGGAGGAACTTTTTTTATATCACAATTAAATTTAATTTTTGCTTCTTTATAAGTATTTGTTTTTGTTATATACATAAAGCCTCTTTTAATAATAGGTACCAACATATTCTCAGATGGTAATAAAGCAGAAGTAGCAGGTCCACCAACACCTATGGCACAAGATATTCTTTTATCATAACCGGCAGCCAGCGGCGATAAATAGCCACCTAAACTAAAACCAAGTGTTCCAATCTTTTTCAAATTAATTTTTTCTTTATAATTTATTTCTAACCAGTCTATTATGGTATTGACTGATTTTTCATAATCAGGAATAAATTCCATATCCTGCCACATCTCACCTTGCCCAGGACCATCAAAAAACAAAGTATTAAAACCAGCTTCAAATAATAATTTACTTACCTGGTATTCTTCAATTTCTTTGAGATTATCCATACCGTTAATAAGAATAATTAAGGGCTTATTGGCTTGCTTTTGGATCTGCATATAAGCAGGTATTTTTTTGCCCCTAAAAGGCACACCTATTCTTAGTGGTCTTTCATCTGTTGGTATTAATTCCATATGTTTAGAAAAATTTTGCCATACTTTTTCTAAAGCTTTGTTTTTTTGTTCAGGATCAATATAGAAAAAATGTTGTGCTATATGATAACAACCCGTTGCTTCTTGAAACAAACGCCTAGCCAAAAAAAGATTGCCTTCATCTAGGGCTATTTGAGCATTATTAGCTACTATTTCTCCTTCTTTACTCCATTCAGAGCACCAGTGATACCAATTTTTTATTCTTCTAACTACTCTTCTGATGCGGTCTAAATCTACTCCAGCTACTAAAAATCTTGTGTACCAATGTTTATATACACGTTCTTCATTACAGATTAAGCCATAGAATATTTTTTCTTTTACGGTTAGTTTTTGCATGGAATCTCCTTAATTTCGTAAGAAAGTGTATTTGGTGCAGTTCGATTTTTCATCATTTTCATAATAAAAGAATTCCAATAACTTTCTGCATGCCTAACTGAATCCCATTCATAGTAGCCTTGAAATAATCCGGTTTTCTTACCTATCATCCAAGTTTTAGATCTAAATCCAGGTTGTCCAATTATAAAAAGGATAGGGAAAGCAGAAAGTTTTTTATTCATTTCAATTGAAAATTTACCAAAATGAAAACATACCTTAAAAGTAGCACCAGGTTTAATAGGTTGTTCTTTTGTAGGATCTAAAACTACTTTTCTAAAAATAACAAAGTCTTCATCCCCTTTAATAATATCGCCCAGACAATTTTTAGGGAAATGTACTCTTCCAGTAATAAGAAATTTTATTGTACGTAATAGTAGAATTATTGGAGTATAATTATATTTTTCTTTAAATTTCATATTATTAATAATATGTTTAACTTAATATTATTTATTTTTAGTATAGCATACTTTTACAATTTTTTTTTATCAATCACAACAGCAAAATAAAATCCTTATCTATTTTTCTATTTTATGTTAAATTTATTATTCTTTTATTTTTTATAGAAAGGATATTTTTTTATGTTTAATAAGACTGAAAATCAAGATGAATTTGTGTTAATAGATAATCAGGAATTTTATAAAATAGCTAATTTTCAAGAAATGGCACCGTTTTTTATTAGTTTAGCCAGTAATTGCGATCTTTGGCTTTTTATTTCTTCTAACGGCGGTTTAACAGGGGGAAGAAAAAATGCTGATTATTCTTTATTTCCTTATGAAACAGAAGATAAAATTAATGCTGGTACTAATACCGGTCCAAAAACATTAATCAGAATAATCGATTCTGAAAAAATACAGCTTTGGGAACCGTTTCTTCAATGTTTAGAACCAAAATTCAAAATTAAACGAAATATTTATAAAAACACTTTGGGTAATTCTTTATTATTTGAAGAAGAAAATTTAACTCTAGGTCTAGTTTTTCGTTATCAATGGAGTTTTAGCGAGAAATTCGGCTTAATACGTACGTCTAGCGTAATTAATAATAATCAAAAAGAAATAAATTTGGAAATAATAGATGGTTTAGCTAATATTTTACCTTTTGGTATACCAATAAAAATTCAGGAAACAAAAAGTTGTTTAGCAGATGCATACAAAGCAAGTGAGCTTGAGGTTAGCTCTAAAATGGGTATTTATTATTTAACGTCTCAAATTGATGATTCCCCAGCCGCCAGTGAAATGTTAAAAGCGAATGTAGTTTGGTCTCATGGTTTAACTGATACAACTATTCTTTTGTCAGATAATGGCATAAAAAAATTTTTAAAAGGGGAAAAACTAACTACAGAATTAATTTCGCAGGGTAAAAAACTGAGTTATTTTCTTAACACTAATCTGAAAATTAAACCTAAAGGTAGTGAAACTTGGCAAATTATTGCAGATGTAGGTTTAGATCAAGTTAGTATTTTAAGTTTACAAGATTTAATTACTAAGCAATCAACACAATTATTAGAAATTATAAATCAAGATATTAATAAATCTACTGAAGAATTAGCAGTAATTGTAGGTATTTCAGATGGATTTCAAACTACTAATGATAAAATGACAACCGTACATCATCTTGTAAATGTTTTATATAATAATATGCGAGGCGGGGTGTTTTTAGATGGTTATAATTTTAATGTTCAAGAATTTATAGATTTTGTTAAAATTAGAAATTTTCCTGCTTATAAGAAAAATTTAAGTTTTTTTGCTAATTTGTCTCAGGATACTTATGCTAGTGTTTTTAAACTAAAAGAATTAGCTTTTACTACTAAAAATGTCGATATAATTCGTTTAACTTTAGAGTTTTTACCATTAAGTTTTTCCAGAAGACACGGGGACCCGTCACGACCATGGAATAGATTTTCTATTAATACCAAAAACAAAGATGGAAAAAGGGCGTATCATTATGAGGGCAATTGGCGCGATATATTTCAGAATTGGGAAGCAATGGCTTTGAGTTTTCCTGAATATTTAGAGAATATGGTAGTAAAATTTGTTAATGCTTCTACCTTAGATGGGTTTAACCCTTACCGGATTAACCAAGCCGGCATTGAGTGGGAGGTTTTAGACCCGGATGATCCATGGAGTTCTATTGGGTATTGGGGAGATCATCAAATTATTTATTTATTAAAGCTTTTAGAAGCTCTTGAAAACCATTATCCAGAACGTTTGAATAAATTTTTGAACGAAGAAATTTTTTGTTATGCTAATGTGCCTTATGAAATTAAACCTTATCAAGAATTGTTAAAAGATAACAAAAATACGATTATTTTGAATCAAGAAAAAGCGGATATTATTACTGAAAATGTTGAAAAAATCGGTACTGACGGTAAATTAATTTTAAAAGATAATAATGTTTATAACGTAAACTTAACTGAAAAAATTCTTGTTCCTATTTTAGCTAAATTATCTAATTTTGTTTTGGATGGCGGTATTTGGATGAATACGCAAAGACCAGAATGGAATGATGCAAATAATGCGATAGTTGGTAATGGTATTTCCATGGTTACAACTTATTTTTTAAGACGTCATCTGCATTTTTATTTGGAAACGCTAAAAAAAGCAGAATTTTCAAAGCTTAAAATAACCAAAGAAGTTTTGATTTGGTTTGAAGATATTAACCAAATTTTAAAGCAATATTTATCGTATTTAACAGAAAAAGAAATAGATTTAAAGACTAAAAAAGTATTTTTAGATAAAGTTGCAGAGGCTTTTTCTCATTACCGAGAAACTATTTATAAAAAAGGTGTTTCTGGTAAAACAGAAATTTCTAAAACTGAGCTTTGCAAATTTTGTGAAATTACACTTAAATATTTAGATCATGCTGTTGATATAAATAAAAATGAACATAATTTGTACAATGCGTATAATATTTATAAAATAGCTTCCAATAATCAAGAATTATTAGTACAACCTTTATATGAAATGTTAGAAGGACAAGTAGCAGTATTAGGTAGTAATAGGTTATCGCCAAAACAAGTTTTAAAAACTTTAAATTCCGTGGCTGAAAGTGCTTTATATTGGCCACAAAAAAATACTTATTTTTTATATCCAAAACGGGTTTTACCACTTTTTTTACAAAAAAATATTATCCCACAGAATTTGGTAATGGAATCTTCTTTATTAGTGAAATTACTTAATGAGCAAGAAACTTCTATCATTATCAAAGATATTTTAGGCAATATCCGATTTAACCAAGATTTTAGTAATGCACAAGATTTATTATCTGCTTTAAAAAAATTAGCTGAAAATTCAGTTTATCAAGGTTTAGTAGAACAAGAACTGGAAAAAATTATGGATATTTTTGAAGCTGTTTTTAAGCATAAAGAGTTTACCGGTAGGTCTGGCATCATGTTTAAATATGAGGGGATTGGTTGTGTTTATTGGCATCAGAATTCAAAGTTTTTATTAGCAGTACAAGAATGCTTTTTTAATGCTTATCAACAAAAAGTTGATCAAAGTATTTTGGAAGAACTAAAAAATGCTTATTATCAAATTAGAGCTGGTTTAGGGTTTAATCAATCTGCAAAAGAGTGGGGCGCATTTCCTTTTGACCCTTATTCACATACATCTGGTTGCGGCACAGCTCAACAACCTGGTATGACTGGGCAGGTAAAAGAGGAAATTATTACCAGAAGAGGTGAATTAGGCGTAATTGTTAAAGAAGGGCAGGTTTATTTTTTACCTTTCTTGCTCAGAAAACAAGAGTTTTTACCAGAAAAAACGGATTTTAAATATTTAGATACGGATTTAAAATGGCAAAAAATTTTAGTTAATCCTAATGAATTGGCTTTTACTTTTTGCCAAGTACCAATAATTTATACTTTGGCTAATGAAAATAAAATTATAATTACAAAAAAAGACAATTCAGAATTAGTTATTTTGGGTAACTGTTTAGATCATGAGTTAAGCTCAGCAATTTTTCGTAAAAATGGTGAAATTAAATCTATAAAAGTATTAATATGTTAACAAATGTATTAATTGCCTTAGGGTTAGCTATGGATAGCTTTACAGTTGCTATTTCTAAAGGGGCTGTTAGTCAAAAGAATAAAACCGCAACGGCTTTTTTAATTGCTATTTATTTTGGTGGGTTTCAGTCTCTAATGACTTTTATCGGATGGTATGCTGGCTCTTTTTTCAATAAATTTATAGTAACAGTTGCTCCTTGGATAGCTTTTTTGCTTTTAGTTTTTATTGGCGGAAAAATGATTAAAGAGGCTTTTCAAAAAGAAAATGATAAATATCTTGCTATTACGCATCGCTTACTTTTAGTTTTAGCTATTGCAACTAGTATTGATGCATTAGGCGTTGGGCTTAGTTTTTCATTTTTAGATAAAAATATTTTAATGCCAGTTATTATTATTGGGTTAATTGCTTTTGTTTTTTCTTTTTTCGGTTTTTATTTAGGGAAACTTCTCAGTTGTTTATTTAAGAGAAAAGCAGAATTAATTGGTGGATTAATTTTGATTTTTGTCGGATTTAAAATTTTATTGGGGAAATAGTTTCTAGGTTTATAAAACTTAGCCTTTATAGTAGTAAATTCATGCTATAATTAATAATAAATTTTGGCGAGGTAAATTATACAAGATGTAATTTATGTTAAAGAAACAGCGAAAAAAGGTTTAGGGGTATTTGCTACACGCAATATTTTTAAAGATGAAATTAAAAAGAAGTATGAAAAATATACTCCGGATTGGGTAAAGAAAATTTAAGCAGTATTAATCACTATGAAATCTAAAATAAGAGATTTAATTAATGAAAAGATTTTGATTTTCGATGGTGCCATGGGTACGGAAATTCAAAAGAAAAATTTACAGCCAGCAGATTTTGGTGAAGAAAAATTTGTAGGGTGTAACGAATACTTAATTCTTTCCAAACCGAGAGTAATTTTAGATATTCATAAGTCTTATTTGGAAGCCGGGGCAGATATTATCGAAACCAATACTTTTGGGGCAACTCCTTTGGTTTTAAAAGAGTATGGTTTGGAAGATCAAGCGGAATTTATTAATTTTACTTCTGCTAGTTTAGCCAGAGATTTAGCCGATACCTATTCAACCCCGCTTAAACCTAGATTTGTGGCTGGTTCTATGGGTCCAACCAATAAATCACTTTTTTTAAGTGATGATATTTCTTTTGATGAATTGGCTGATAATTTTTATCTGCAGGCAAAAGCTTTAATTAAGGGTGGAGTAGATTATCTGCTTTTAGAAACTATGATGGATACTTTAAATATAAAAGCCGGCATCAAAGGTATTAAAAAAGCTTTTCAAGAATTAGAACTTGAATTACCAATAGCAATTTCTATTACTTTAGAAAAAAACGGTGCTTTACTTACTGGTCAATCAATTGCTTCTTGTTACGAAGCTTTGGAACATATTAATCCGTTATATTTTGGGTTGAATTGTGCTACAGGTCCAGATTTGATGGCACCTTTTTTAGAAGAATTAGTTAGAGTTGCTAATTGTCCGATAGCCGTTGCACCTAATGCCGGTTTACCGGATGAAAATGGTAAATATCCGGAAGATCCTAAAGATTTTATTAAAGTAATTAATAGTTTTTTAACTAAGGGTTGGGTAAATGTAGTAGGTGGTTGTTGCGGAACTACCCCACGTTATATTTCTAGTATATCATCCAGGGTTGAAGGGACGGAGTCCCTTCATAAACAATATTTTATTCCTGGGGGTCTAAGGGGGCTTGCCCCCTTAAAAATTGTAGGAGAACGCGCCAATGTAATTGGCTCTAAAGCTTTTAGAACTTTAATTAACGAAGAAAAATTTGAAGAAGCTGTAGAAATTGCTAAGAATCAAGTTGCAAAGGGGGCTGATATTATAGATGTTTGTCTTACTAACCCAGATAGAAACGAAGTTGAAGATCTAGCTACTTTTCTTAAACTTGCAGTAAAGGTAATTAAAGTTCCGTATATGATTGATACTCAAAACCCAAAAGCGCTTTTAGTTGCTCTTAAATTAATTCCCAGTAAAATTATTTTGAATTCTGTGAATTTAGAAAAAGGGGAAGATCTTTTTGCAGAAATGCTACCTTTAATTAAACAGTTTGGTGGGGCAGTAGTAGTTGGCTTAATTAAAGATCAACCGGCAATTAAAGCTGAACGAAAATTGGAAATTGCCAGAATTTCTTATGATCTTATTACTAAAAAATATCAAATTCCGGCTAAGGATATTATTTTTGATCCATTAGTTTTTCCTATTACGGCTAATGATGAAACTTATTATTTATCTGCCAAAGAAACTTTGGAAACTATTAAATTGTTAAAAGGGGAATTTCCAGAAGCAAAAACTATTTTAGGCATTTCAAATTTGTCATTTGGTTTACCGCTTAATGCCAGGGAAGTTTTAAATCAGGTTTTTTTAGATTTAGCCGTAGAAAATGGGCTTGATTATGCGATAGTGAATGCGGAGAAGGTTAATCGTATACCTGGTGGGCTTTGCCCACCAGGTATACATGAATTAATATTAGATAATTCCCCGGAAAATATCCAAAAATTTATTGATTTTTTTCGCGGGGAAAAGGTTACTGCCAAAAAACAAGAAACAAATCAATCTTTTGAAGAACAACTAATTCAAAAAATTGTAGAAGGTAGCAAAACAAAACTTGAAACAATTTTAGCTGAATTAATTAAAGAAAAATCACCACTTGATATTATTAACCAAGTATTACTAAAAGCAATGGGTATTGTTGGCGAGAAATTCCAGAAAAATGAGCTTATCATTACTGAGGTTTTAAAATCTGCTGAAGTAATGCAATCTGCGGTAAATTATTTAGAACCATTACTACCAAAAGAACGCCAGAAAAGAGGAAAGTTTTTGCTTGCCACGGTAAAAGGCGATGTTCACGATATTGGTAAAAATTTGGTAGCTTTATTATTTAGATCTAATGGTTATGAGATAATAGATTTGGGTATTAATTGTGATAAGGAAACAATCATTAAAGAATGTATTAAGCATCAGCCGAATTTTATTGGGTTATCCGGATTATTGGTAAAATCTACTCTGGAAATGGTAGAATGTGCAAAAGAACTTACTAAAAATAGAATTTCTGTGCCGTTATTACTTGGCGGTGCGGCACTTTCAAAAAAATTTGTTACGGAAAAAGTTCAGCCCGAATATAATGGACAAGTATTTTATTCCAGTGATGCTTTAGCAGGCTTATTTTTTGCTTTAGAATCAAGTCAATAAATCGTGTTTTTCACAAAACATAATTAGTTCAGAATATTGTTCTTGAAAATTTTTTAACAAGTATTCAAAAATTTTGAATTGGGTTTTAAATAAATCAATAACAGTTGGAGTTGGTTCGTCTATATAAAAAGTTTGAGATAGTGTTTTGTCGAGTTTATCAGAATTTTCTGTAGCCTCTATGTAGTTTTTAACTTCAGGACCAAGATTACTTAGCATTAATTCTGAATCAAGATGTTGAATACAAACTAAAAATGCTGTTAGTTCTATAAAGAAAGATTGCCATTTTTGATTAAGTAGGTCTTCTTGTTTTCCGAGCTCAATAAATAATTTAGTTTTTGCTTTTGTTGTTTTTTCTAATTTCATTTTCGCTTTAACTATATCTGGTGAAATAGATAATCTGAAATAATCTCTTATAATAGTTCTTATTTGGTTAATAGCAAATTGAAAACTTTCTTCTAAACTTGGTAGTTCTGACGTAGATATTTCCCCTTTATTTTTTCTTTCTACAAGTTGGTTTTTTAATAAATATAATTTTTTTATATATATCAATACTTGAGTTAAAGATAATTCCTGAGGTTGTTTTAGACTCGCAATTTCTGCAGGACTAAATGGCGGGCGCGCAGGTCTGGCTGTAGCTGATCCTTCCGAATCAATGGAATCACGAGATTCTGATGTCTTGAATAACTCTGCAGAATAGTGTTTTAATCTTGTCTCTAGATGTTTGCTTGATGGACCTTCCATTTTAATACTCCTTTAAATAGATTTTAGAGTTTCTTTATAAAAAGAAACCAAATAGCGTATCACTGGGGTTTTATTTCCTCAGTGGTACTATTTAAAATGCATTTTACAAACTTCAGCTAGCTTTTCTTTCCCATATTTTTTTAAAAATTCTTGGCGTTGATCTTTAACTATTTGGTTCGCACCTAGATGAAAATTATACTGATATTTATCTTGTAATTCTTTAAATTTAGTTAAAAAAGTATGCCTGGCTAAAATACTGGCGGCGGCTACAATTGGGTGATTTTCTGCTTTAGGTCTTTGTAATAAATTAATATTGATGTTTTTACATTCAAGTTTAGAAATTAATAATTTTTTTTCGGCAAATTGATCAATTAAAACATATTCGGCTTTTTTTATTTTTGTAAGAATTTGTTCTAAATTTTTTAAATGCAAATCTGCTAAAAGATGATTAATATTATTATATTTCGGATAAATTTGATTATAATACTTAGGGGAAATACTAATAATATTAAAAAAAGAATTTTGGCTTATTTCCTGAGCTAATTCATTTATTTGATCTGAATTTAAGCGTTTACTATCAATGATCCCTTTTTTTTGCCAGGAAAGAGCGGTTTTTCTATCAGTGTAGCAAGCGGAAGAGACTAGGGGACCAAAATAATCTCCTTTTCCAGATTCATCTATACCAATAAGCTCTAAAGGTTCTTTTAGATTTGTAGTTTTTTCTTGAGTTTTAATATCATAATTAATATCAATAGTTGTTAAAATTTTTTCTAAAATACTCAGAAAAGCAGAATCTTTAATTTGTGATAAATCTAATTTAACTCCTTTTTTACCTTCAAAGATTCTAATAACTGATTTTGTGTTTTCAAAAGGAACTATAAATTGTAGACCATAATTAATTTCTGTTTTATTGATAATTTCAAAATCATTTTTTTTTAATAATAATTCAATTTTTCTAAAAAGATTTTCTTTATCCATTAATTATAATTGAACGGAAAATAAATTTGAGTTTAAGCAATTTCGAGAAAAGATAGGGAATAAGTTGTACCGGTTTTAGGGTCAATATCAATTTCAAAAATGGCATCAAGCTCTCCTGCAACTTTTTTAATGCTGGTAATAGCTAAATTTGAGCTAAAAATTAAATCTTCTTTTGGCATTTCTTGTTGAAAAGGTAAATTTACGGTTAATATGATTTGCTTTTTATTTTCCTCATTTAATTGAGCGGTTTCTGAAACAATAATGCTTTTTTTATCAATCGCAATATTTTTACAAGCTTTTATAGCATTATCAATAAGATAATAAATTATTTTTTCGATTTGTTCAGAACAAGCATAAATAATACCGTCATAATTAATATTTTGAGTAATTTGAATGTGATTTTTTTGAATAATTTCAGAAAAATTAGCTAGAATTTTTTCAATTAAAGGTTTTAAAGCAAGATTATTTTTTGTTTCGGATTTTTCACTAGAATAATAAAGCATGAAATTATTAATAGAACTGTTAATATCTTCTTTATACTGTTGGATATTATTAATAGCCGAATTCAATCCTTCTGAGTTAGTTTTAATAAATTCTAGATATTTTAAACAATCTACAGCATTTATGTTTTTTGCCTTCTCTTGAATTTCTTGGCAGGATTTTTCAATAAAAGTTAGATATTTATGCTTAAATTTAATATTATATAAAATATTCTCAATGTTATTTAAAGGTTCTCTTATTTCTTTGAAAACAGTAGCCGTAATTGATTTTATAAGTGAAACTTTTTCGTTTAATACAGAATTCTGTATTTGTATTTTTTGTAAAACCAGCCCTAAATTTTGAGTTAATAAACCTAAAAATCTTAAGTCAAAGACTTTTAGTGATTCTAGATTATTATTAGCCCCAATAGTAATAACCCCAAAGATATAATCATCAGTGATGATAGGTGTTACAATAGCAAAATTGTTTTGAGATAATATGTTGCTTATATCATTTTCTTCGTCATCACAAATTGTTCTTCTCATATCTATTATTAATTTGGTGATGTTTGAATTAAGTTTATTATTGATATCTATTTTATGATTTGCAAAATTGTAGTGTAAAAAAAGATCATCTTTTTCTTTCTGATTAATAAAATCAGCAGATAAATAAAAATTAATATCTTGTAAACCCGTTAAATTTTTTAAATAGAATTCTAGTTTTTCAATAATTTCACTGAGGTTAAAGCTTTTACTTATTTCCTTAATGATATTTTTACTTTCATTTGTAAACATTTGACCCTGAAACAAAACTTTTTGATTCATGAAATTATTAAAAATAAAATTAATTTCATAAGCAATAATTAAATAAACTATATTAACTACAACAATATTAAGAATAGTTAGTTTAAAACCAAAATGAATAATAATTTCAATAAAAACAAAATAAACTAAAATAAAGATATAAATGGAAATTAACCTAATAAGGTTTTTTTTAATTTCAAAAGTAAAGCCAAATAAGTTGTATTTAATGATGGCATAAATTGTAGTGATAATATAACAGCTAATTAAAAGTAAACCTAAAGAATTAATTATTTGGTTATCAATCAAATAAGTTAGTGTTATACCTAAAACTAAGAGGAAAAAATTGAAGATAATTAAAATATGGTTTTCATTTTTTTTATTAGAGATTAAAAGAAAATAAGTGCCAATAATAAAAATCAAGAAAAAATAAAGTAAAAAAGAAATAATAATAGTATTTAATTTTATACCTGAAACAAGAATTTGGTTTTGTTTCACAAAAAAGTTTAAGAATAAAAAAATACCGGCGAATGCGCAACCGATAATGGTATTAATGATGTGTAAAATTGTATTTTTACTTATTACGGTTGTTTTAATAAAAAAAAGATAACTAGCTGGTAAAAAGGCAATGCAAGCTAAAGATATTTGTAGAAAAAATATGCTGGTTTTATGATCAACTAATATTTGTTGCAATAATAAGCTAAAACTTGCAAAGAATAGAAGGCAATTAAAAATTAATAAAGCTTTATTTTTGTTGAATAGTAAAAAAGAACAAAATATTAAAAAGATACAAGTGTTTAGAAAAGTAAAAATCAATTCATAATTAAACATCTTAATTTAATTGTAGCAAACTTATCTTCATAAAATAAAGAAAATTTTTAATTTGTATAATTAAAGCCAAGAGAGAGTCTGTTACGGAATGAAAAATAGCCATTATGCAACAGATTCAAAGAATATTAGTTTGTTATACTTGCCTCCATCATGGCGCTAGTTATATTATAGATATTTTCAAATGTTTGTGTTGAATTGTAGGCTTGTCCCCATTTCGAGCTATCAATAGCTTCAGCATAGGTAATAGCGGCATTAACAGCCTGGTCATCATTCGTATTTTCACCAGAATAAAATCCTTTAAGTATTTCAAGAACATCTTTTACGTCTTGAAGTGAAATTTTTTCTGTATATATATTTGTGCTTTCATTTAGCATTGCATTTAGCCAGCCTAATTGCCAAATGTACCGTTTGCCATATGCCAAAGGGCTTGAGCCGCTAGCTTCGTAGGTCATAGTAACTTCTAATGCAGGTATGTCCAATATATTTGTTCCAAAAGCATCAGTTATAAGTCTGGCTGGTTCCCAATCGTTATATCTGGCAAAAGGGTTTTGTCCGCGATTGTAAAAATAAGACATTACTTGTCCTAGACAGTTAAAAGAACCAAGCGATCCTGGCGCATCGCTGGTTACAGCTGTTGTTTTAAACGGATAGGTCGTAGCTTTATGTTTTCTAGTATAGAAAACCGCCCATTTTGCTAAGCTAAAATCAGGGTATGGTTTACCAGTGCCACTATAATAAGTTTTATTTTTGGCATAAGATTTAGCTTCATAATAGCCTTTTTCAACCGAAGACCAAACAAAGCCTTTTTCATTTAATTGATTTAAGATAGGATAATCATTTGGCCAAATATGGCTAGCGCCACCAGTTAATTTCTTTAAAAATGAATAATAAGTTCCCATGCCCTCTGCAACAGTTGAGGGTTCATCATCTATTTGATAATAGCCTGATTTTAAAACTTCTTGAATAGACGCAAATCGCATTTCTTGAAAAGCAGTTGCTAGCCACTGGTTTACATTTACGCCGGTCATGATATCGTTTGTTTCAAGCGTAGTTGCTCCTGCCGCGGTCAGGTCTGCGGGGAGGTTTGTTAATTTTAAGAATACGCAGTATCCTATGGCCATTGCCAAAGCGGAATTTTTGATTCCTTTTGATGAATCGGAAGAAAGCGCTAATACTGTTAGAGGAACCAGTTTTGTTCCATCTTGCGAAATTGCGACACTAATTTCCTTGGTACATAAAGTAAAAGAATTATAGTCAGAAAGAGTTGGTAGATCGTTATCAAAGGTTAAAGTTCTGCCGCAACTATTAATTAAGAAAAAAATTAGTAAAGATAAGGCAAACATTAGTAATATTAATGCTAGCAAACCTGGGAATATATATTTTTTATTCAAAAAATTTCTCCTTCTTTGTTTCAATTTCTTTTTAGAATAAGATATAAACGAGTTAGATATTTAAATTATAACATGAGGAAATGAAGTTGCAATTTTTAAACGTGTTTTTAGCAGTTAAAAAATATAAAATTACCAGAAACAATTATTGAATCAAATTATAATAAATCAGACGGAACTATGGTTGATTTAGTCTGGAATACTAGAAAAATGTTTCAATTCCTTATAGGTAGGATATAAACTTAGAAAATCCTGCCATTTCCCTATATTCATTTGGCGGTTTCAATTCCTTATAGGTAGGATATAAACATTTAATGTAATTATGGGTGACATGAGTTTAGTTGGTCGTTTCAATTCCTTATAGGTAGGATATAAACAAACTTAGAATATTTAGAAATAGTTTTAAATAATGGTTTCAATTCCTTATAGGTAGGATATAAACGATTCAGAAAGTTCATAAATGTCAACTTTTTCAGCGGTGTTTCAATTCCTTATAGGTAGGATATAAACCTCATAAATTCCGGTGATTTAACAGGGCAAACAACGGGTTTCAATTCCTTATAGGTAGGATATAAACTGGCTTTGGAAAACTCTAGGCGGAGGGGCTATTTTAGGTTTCAATTCCTTATAGGTAGGATATAAACTATAAATTTACATATATGTCTAGCCCTTATAATTTCCAGTTTCAATTCCTTATAGGTAGGATATAAACTTAGAAAATCCTGCCATTTCCCTATATTCATTTGGCGGTTTCAATTCCTTATAGGTAGGATATAAACATTTAATGTAATTATGGGTGACATGAGTTTAGTTGGTCGTTTCAATTCCTTATAGGTAGGATATAAACAAACTTAGAATATTTAGAAATAGTTTTAAATAATGGTTTCAATTCCTTATAGGTAGGATATAAACGATTCAGAAAGTTCATAAATGTCAACTTTTTCAGCGGTGTTTCAATTCCTTATAGGTAGGATATAAACTGAATTTTAAACCAATTTCGTCTTCCTCTATTTCAAGTTTCAATTCCTTATAGGTAGGATATAAACAGAGATGTAAATTTACCGCAAGTATTAATTGCACTTATGTTTCAATTCCTTATAGGTAGGATATAAACCAGTCATTTTTGGAGTTCCTAAATCAAAATCATGAGTTTCAATTCCTTATAGGTAGGATATAAACTTCGTGAAGTTTGTGTTCATAAAAAGTTTTTTTCGAAGTTTCAATTCCTTATAGGTAGGATATAAACCACTCATCAAAAAAATCTTTTTTTAAATATTTAACTAGTTTCAATTCCTTATAGGTAGGATATAAACCAATTTTGTAGATGTTTTTGGCTGGGGTATGTACGAGTTTCAATTCCTTATAGGTAGGATATAAACGAATTCAGAAGAATGTAATGAAATATACGAAAAAAGTTTCAATTCCTTATAGGTAGGATATAAACTATAATTATTGGAGTGCCGATAAAAATATTATTTTCAGTTTCAATTCCTTATAGGTAGGATATAAACAAATTAAAAAGAATTATGGCATTGATTTTAAATATAGTTTCAATTCCTTATAGGTAGGATATAAACATAAAAATCTCTTAGATACTATTGTGCATGCTGTTTTAGTTTCAATTCCTTATAGGTAGGATATAAACGATCGGCAGAACTTAGATCGGCAGAACTTAGATCGGGTTTCAATTCCTTATAGGTAGGATATAAACATATCATAAGAGTCAGGTAAATAGTATCCGGAATCAAGTTTCAATTCCTTATAGGTAGGATATAAACCTTTAATCCAAGTTAAGACTATTATTAATATTAGTAAAAATTTTAATGTGAATCAAAAGGTTCAGCATAAAAATTTTTGTCGGTCTTAGCTTATCCAAATCTTTATTCATGATAGACAATTTAATTAAATTAATTAAATAATTAAACTTGCACCTCCTTTTTCTAATCCAATAATTTCTCTTTTTGAATAACGTTCGTCTCTTAATAAATAAATTATAAATGAATCTTCTGAACTATTCATTAATTTTTTCATTTCCATCTTTAATTTTTCAATATTAGCCGTACTAATATCACCCTCAAAAACTGAATTTTGTACCCAATTTAAGTACTTTCGGCAAATTTTAAGTGCCTTCCCAACTCTTTTTTCTTTAATATCGTAAACTGCGATTATAAACATAACAGAATAATCTACTTTCTTTCGCCATTCCGATCAAAACCTAAGTTATCTAATGTTTTCTCAAAAATTAGTGTTGCTTCTTCAAGATCTTCATAATTTGGATAGAAAGATTCAGGGTATCTTAATTCTGGGTAATAAGTTTGTAAACCAGAAATATTTTCTAAGATATTTTTTTCCTCATATTTAGAATTAATTTTTGCCAATTCCATTACTAACCGTTCTAAATCATGGGTTCTAATGATTTTACATTTATTCTCTAATAACAATCCCTTAAGTAATTTTTCTATTGCTTGATGATAATGATAAATTATAGTTTCTGGGTAACCTTTATTTTGATATAAAATTATAGCGGCTTGAATATCTCTTTTAGCAATCTCATACCAATAAGTTGAGGTTTGATCATTCAACATTTTACACCATGTTTAAGAATTTCTTGAACTAATGACCAGCCTTCCTGAATTTTTTCTTCAAATTGTTTTTTTGAATATAGAAGAATATCTAGCGAATAATCTGCTGAAATTATATCCTTTTTTAGATCAACTATTTCTTTTCTTTTATTCGTGACATCATCTTTAATAATTAATAAGTCCAGATCACTATTCTCATGTGGCTTGCCATAAGCGTAACTGCCAAAAATATATAAAGCTGACGGATTAGCTTTAATTTTAATGTGTTTTATGATCTCATTTATTTTTTTCTTTGATAGTAACATAATTTAATTATAACAAAATATATTTTCTTTCACCATTTGCTTATATATGGGTTATATTCTTTTTCATTCATAAAATGTTTCTCTAATTTATATAATTCCATTCTAATTAATCTGCGGTAAGAGACCTTTCTACCTAATTCTTTAATACTTAAAGTATCTTTAATTTTATTTTCATATTCTGTAACAACAACTCTACGGCCTTTCTCATTTAGTAACAGACCTTCTAATTGCGCGTCAAAATGAGATTTATCTAACATTTTTTTACCAATAAGCGTAAAAATAACTCTATCAACAATAATGGGTTTAAAAATTTCAGCAACATCTAAATTTAAAGAAAACCGTCTAAAATTTGCTGTATGCAAAAAACCAATTCTGGCATCTAAATGAGTTTGGTAAATTTCACTTAGCACCGTCACATATAAAAGAGAGTTCAAAAAGCTAATTAAAGTATTTAGCTGATTTTTTGGGGGCTGTTTTGTTCTTTTATCAAACTTAAATAATGGGTCTGCTAATATTAGATCAAAACATTGGTAATAAACTTGCCTTGCTTCACCTTCTTTAGCCATTAGAGTTGGAATACTGGGTTGGTTTTCAGTTTCTTTAAGAATTGCTTCAATTTCTTCAATATTTTTTGAGAGTTCTTTACCACGACTTTGGTAATACTTTAAAACTTTTAAAATATTTTGTATGGCTCCTTGAACAAAATTTTTAGCAAGAGCCAAGCGTTTGGTTTCATCAATATAATGTTCAGCTTGTTTAATGATCATAAATCCGGAATTAAGATGTTCTCTTGGGTAAAAAGTGCCCATGTAGTAACCGTAATGGTTAAAATAATGCAGAATAATTTCTTTTTGGCTAAAAAATTCTAAGGCTTTTTTATTTAAAGTAATTTCCCCAAAAAGCATTAATTCCTGGGTATCTTCTACGGGGATGAATTTTTTACCTTCTTCACCTTCAAAAAAGAGGGTGTTATCTTTACGTTGAATTTCACCGTGTGAAAAAATGTAAATTGTTTTTTTCATTATAATATTATTTTACAAATAAAATAATTGATTTTGCATAATAAATTTTCCAATTTTAATATTTATACCATGCATATTTAAAGTCTGACTTTAAAAAATACTGGTGTCAATTATTTTTTTAACTAAAACAAAACTCCTGATAAGCGCAGTTTTTGCAAAAATTAATCTTTTTAACAGCTGGGGGGTGATCTTGTTCAATTATTTTGGTAATTGCATCTTCTGTTTCTTTTAATTCTTTTCTAAGCTCATCATTAAGTTCAACAGGGATTATCTTTTTTTCTTTGGGGATACGAAGCTCACCTTGTGCTTTGATACCTTGCTGTTCTAATAGGTAGAGGTAATAGGCGAGTTGCATTTTAGCAGCTTGTTCTGATTTTGAAGATTTTTTAATTTCCCCTAAAAATAGCATACCATTTTTTTGGGTAACAATATCAAATTTTGCCGAACCAATTTGGATTTCTTTTTTGTTCCTAGTATAACTTTGTTTATGCAGAAAACGACCGAGTTCGATGTGATCGGTGTGTTCATCAGGGGTCAAATGCCTGCAAATTAACCAGGCTTCTCTAGGGCAAATTGTGTAATACCAAATCATAGTAGGCGTTATAGTTATATTCATGCTAAAAAATTAAAAAAGTGGATTCTTGATCCATTTTTTTTGTATTTAGTCCTTTTCTTGTAATATATAGTTCGTCATTTAATACCCACCAAGAACCAAGTTGTCTAGCTATTTTAGGGGGGAGTAAATTTGGTTTTGCCCAAAGAGAAATCGTTAATTTAGCTATTCTTCCTTTCAAAGCTCTGATCGCGCGTTTTTTTTGCCATTTATCTTCTATTGCCATAGTATATTCTAAAGCTTCTAATATTGGTATTTCATTTTTTGTTTTATCTGGTTTATCTTCTGATGTTACCAAAAAATTAAATTTATTCTGCGTTTCATCTCCCCTTAATAGTGTTTGGACTGGTAAAGTTTCTTTCCACTTTAACCAGTTTTCTTCATATTCTGCGCCAGTGTTCATAAACATTGAAAGTTTTTCGTAATAGTTTGTAACTAAAGGATAAATTTCTTCTTCCAATATTTCATCTTTATTTTTTAGACAATCAATAGTTTGACCCAATAAAACTTTATCATAAATCATATCACAAAATATTTTACCCTGTGTATTTTTAAGTTTAACAACTTCTATAATGCAGCGCTCTTTTATTCCATTACGATTACAACGACCTGCGACTTGGATTAATGAGTCTAAAGGGGCAAAATCACGCACAACAACTTCCATATCAATATCAACCCCAGCTTCAATACATTGTGTCGCAATTACGAGACATGGACTTTTATTATCAATACATTTTTTTATTTCTTCGATTTGTTCTAAACGTTCTTTTGGGATAACATCTGCGCTTAAAAAATAAATTGGATATTCTTTATAAGATTTTTCTAAATTATCTAAAACTGTTCTTGCACAAGCTCTAGTATTAAAAACTAATAAAACCCGTTTATTTTGCCACTCAGTATCTAGTTTTTTTATACACAATTCTATAAATTCCTCTAAAAACAGTTCTTTTCGATGATTAATAATAAATGTATACCGTTTTTGTTTTTTGAAAATTTCCTCAGGATTAGTTACTAATTCTTGTGCTTCTAAAATAAATTTAGGTTGAGTTGCGGACATAATTAAAAATTTCGTGTTGAATTTTTCGCTTAACGCCTTCATTGCTATAGATAGTGGTTGCCATAATTTAACAGGTAAGGCTTGAATTTCATCCATAATAATTAATGCATCCGTTAAGTTGTGAAAGCGCATAAGATATTTATTTTCTGATGAAAGTAACGAATTTAAAAATTGATCAAAGGTAGTAATAATGAAAGGTTCCTGCCAAGTTTCTGTCAAATAGTCTAAGCTATTGTTTGCTTTATTTAATTCTTCTTCATCAGCATCATCTCCAACGATATAATTACGGTCAGCTAAAGAATGGTATTCTAAAATCCCGTCATTATATCCAGCTAAATTAATTAGTTCTTTATAGATTTTTGCAGTTTGGTCAATAATTGATAAAAATGGTAACACTAAAATAACTTTTCTTGTCATATTTTTAATTTGTCTATGCTTTAAACACCATTCCATACCAATTAAGGTTTTGCCTAATCCAGTAGGTAGCGAAACTATATTAATATTATTTAAAGATTGCTTTAAAATATTCGTTCTTAAATCAGTACGGATGTAATCTATTCCTTTTTTTGGCTTAGGAATAAACTGCTCAATAATATTTTTTGGAAAATTATATTTCCGGGGTGTTATATATATTTTTTCGTAAGAATCATCTAAAGCTAAAAATGCTTTATCCGCCTCGAGCAAAATAGAAAACAATAATTGAACACTTAAACGAAATATAGCTAATTCAAGTTTATTTTCCGAATAAATCGTTGCTTTATTTTGGCGAAAAAATTTGAATTCCTGACCTATTTCAAGCGTCTTGTTTAAACATAATCCAAATTCATTATTTATCTGAGCAACAGGGTAATCCTTAAGTTGATCAATTAACGTATCTTCATATTGATTAAGACAATACAAGATGTCTGTATCATAATTAGGAAAAGTATTATGATGTCGCCAAACAGCTGTGGCTATAGCTAAAATAGCTTGCGGTTCTAGTTGTTTTTCAAAGGAATAATTAAGCCACCAATAGAGAGATAAGGGTGTGTGTGCTTTTGCTGTTTTCGAGCCTTTATATTTAATTGGATTCGATATATATATTTGGAATTCATTACTGGCTTTGCCGAGGTCGTGAAATAGAATGGTTAATTCAAGCCAATTTTCTACGATTTTTTTTATTTGTGTGGTGTGTTTAGCTAAAATTGCTTGGCTTGCATCTTTTACATCTTGAATATGTTCTTTTAATAATTTTGTAGGATTAAAATGAGAGCGTATCATAACCACATGATTTTTTTTGTGCCTACTTGCCAAGCATGTCCGGTTTCTACTGGAATTGGCAGGGAGTTTATTTCGCGTAAATAAAACTCGTGACTAAATTCTCTTTGAGGCGTTAAATCGCGAGGCATCATAATAGATTGAATTGTAATGTTATTTTCGAAAGCATTTTTTAAATCTATATTTACTTCTGATCGTTTGGTAACACCTAAAACGGAATAATTTCCTTTAGGCAAATGGATTGCAGAGCCTTCTTTCAAAAAATCAATTTGAGCAAAAAGTTCTGATAAACCTAGTGACGGAGAAAAATGCCAGCGATGCGCTTTAACCCTTTCACAAAATTCTGAGTGATATTTTTCTGGCAACATCGCCCAAACTATAAAATCAGGTTTAAAAAGCCATTCTTGACATAAACGAGTGTTTTTAGATTCGGCAGAAGAACCTTTTTGATTTTTTTTAATAGTATAATCTAAGGGTGTTGGAGGAATTTTTCTGAAATTACCTTTATGCCAATGTGTGCATAAATAAGAACCAGAAACCGCAATTTTTGCTTCTACGAGTTCGGTTTGCGAAGTATCTTTTGGTAATCCTAAAATCGCCCCAATTAAACCTAACAGAACTGTCCTAGGTGGTACACAATAACTTGGCGCACTTGCATTAGCTTCCGCTTTTAAAAAATGAGCATATTTTCCATAATATCGAAAAATAATATATTCGTTCATTTGTCCGTTTGTTTACCATCTAAATTTAAATCTATCCAATCTTTATCAATACCACCATTATCAATAAATTTTATATCAGGAGAAACACAATAAGAGATTGATGAAATTTTATTTTTAAATTCATTAAACCGTTCTTTTAACTTTAACAAATCAATTTTATAATCTTGGGGACTCTCCCATTTTTTTGAATCTTTATTTGTACTGGCAATGATGGCTGGTTTGATATAATCAATTAAATTACCAAATTGAAATTCAGAATCTGGCTGGTATTCAATAGAAATCAATAATCGAGGCACTTGCCCAACTTTTGTGCGTGTGTTTGCAGATGAGCGAACTGATTTCCATAAAGCCTCCAATAATAATTTATAATCTTCTTCACTCATTTTAGATATTTTGGCTGAATGTTCATTAGTGATACCGTTAAAACCTATTAAGGCATAACGTAACCCATAATATTCTGTGAAAGTACCTTGTGATTTTGTATCATCAGAACCAAAAGTTGTCGTGCCATAAATGTCAACTGTTTCAGATTCATGGAGAACTTCTCCCATATTGATTTGAGTTGCGCCAGTTAATGTTTTTGGAGTTGGTTCTAATTTAATACCACCCTGCTCTTTAAATGCAAATGAACTACCAAACAATCTAGCATCAATAAAAGCATCTAAAAGAATGTTTACCAATTCAGCTCCATTGGCGTTTTTTTTATCACTTTTCTGAAGATAGTCAACAACTCTTCCCGTTAAATTTGTTGTCTTTTCTTCTATTGTATCTACCAGAATATCACTGCCTTGTGACTTCAAAAAATCTCGTACAAAGCGTTTTAATCTAACATCCGTAACATAATAAGTGCCATCTGGTAATACCCTTGGGCGATTTTCATCTGGGTCACCATTAGGATTGCCCATTTTTATATCATAAGCAAAAAAGAATTCTTTACGATTTTTTATTTCTGTCATTTTACGCCTCCTTTGTTTTTTTAGTATCAAAATAATCTGTAGAAACAGATTGTCCTAATAAAATAAAATAGCAACAAGGTATTTGCTCTAATTTAATTTCATCACCTAACAATATACCAAGATTACCTAGTTCATTAATAATTATTCTTACCAGTTCGCTTCCCTCTGCATCATAAGCTAAAAGTTTTTCTCTAATTTTGATATGCAGTTCCGGCAAATCCTTTCCTGAAATTGTTAAGCGTTTAAGCCAAGTTAATGCATTTGCACTTACATTAACCCCCTTAGCACCTTGGATAGTTAAAACCCTACCGTACAAGATTCCTAAAATAAAAGCATAAGCCTTTTCATTGGTATTAATTCCGCTATTTTCTGCAAAGTATGGTTTTAATCGTTCATCATTAGGATTATATGTTCTTTGATTTGGCATTTTTTTAAGCACCTCCATTTTATTTAAATAAATTAAAAATACAGCTAAATGACGTATCCAACCCGCCATTGTTAGCCAAATTTTATTTTTTTTCTCCGAATAGCCTTCTTGCGTGCACTCATAAGCAGGGTTATCACTTAATAAAGTATTAACAAAATACCATTCCATTGTAACAAAAACCTCATCCCAAAAACGCTTTAAATTAATTTGTTGTTTTTTGTAAATACTTTCTACCAATTGTCTTTTTAATTCAAATAATTTTGGGCTTTTATTAATTTTTTTGGCCTTATCTCCGCCCGGGCGTTTTAAAAAATTAGCTAAAAACGAAAGTTGTAAATCAAAGCTAATTTGATCTTCAAACCAATGTTTTGGGTTTATCTTAAAATCTAAAATTTTCAAAAAGTCTGTATTGATGTCGTTTATTTGTTTCAGCCGCGAAGGCATAACATCTGACACAACACCTCTTAATTCTTCGAATTTTTGGCCGAAGGAAGCCCAAATAATATCTATTGTAGTAATTGCTTTTTGTTCCACCAGTATTCGTAACATTAAATTCTCTTTAAAGAGCCCTTTATTATTATTTATATCTTGAGAATAATCTTTGAAAATTTGATTAATATCTAATAAGTCCATCCCATTAAGATTTAGTTTTGGAAGCAATAATGCCTGATAACCGCCAATATAGGTTTTAAAATTTTCCATGACATGAAATTTGAAAATATATAACAGATCCGCGCAATCTAAACATATAGCAAAACCTAAATGCGCATTCTCTTGACTTATACCTGGAAAAGCTCCGTCTCGGTCAATATTGGCAATATTAATTCCGGCTCCACTTAATGCCGAAGAATAACAGACAGTATTACTAGCTTGGCAAATAGGGCATTTTGATAAAACTTTAGGAGGGGTTTTGAGGGTTGAATATTTTGTTGAAGCTAAAATATTTTGTAAATAAATTATATATTCTGCAATGTCACCTGGCAAACGTCCTTGGCTATCCTGAAAGGTTAAATAGACAGTTTTTTTTTCATCTATTTCATGAATCGCTAGATAGAATGCAGTTTCACCTTCTTTTATTTTATCATTTAATTGAAGTTTTTTTCTATGAAATGTTTCTACTATTTCAGCAAAATAAGTTGCCCAAGAGGTATCTTCATTTGATAATTCTCGAAAATAATCTAAAGTTGTCTTAATTATTTTTTCACTAGGGCCAGAGCCTTTATCCTTAGAAAAAGTTCGTTTAATAACCGGACCTAATGCAGGTGATTGTGAGCCACTTGGCATATTGAACGGTAATTTTATTGCGGCTTTATCACCTAAACTTTTTGTTTCTCGCGCTGGTTCCAAAATTGCTAAATCTTTATCTTTTTCTGATGCTTTTAAGACATAAAATCGTTCTACCTTTTCAGCCGGTTCAATCAAAAAGGGAAAAAATTGACTTGGATTTTTTAATCGCTCCTGTTTAAACCAGGTTTCTAGATTATTCGGTGGTTCTTGATTGGGATTTAATTCTTCCCAAAGAAAAACTAATGCTAAATTTCTCATTGCTTCGATCATTATAAAAACCTTGTTAGCGAAATTTATAAAAATAGTAATTAAAAAATCAAATACTATCTTTTTAATTATACCCCCTCAAGTACCAAAAACCAAAAAATTTGTAGTTTGGTATATTAAAAATCAATCCAGCCCCTTCTTCAAAATCAAGATCTTCCCTCAAAATTGTGTTACTTCATAATCCCCCTAAATTATTCTCAATTTCTTTATCTTGTTTAGGACCATGTTCCATCTGCCTTTTTAGGTAATTTCCGAATATTTTTATCAAAATATTGATGAGCTTCTTCCTCAGCATTATATTTTAGAGAAAATGGTTCTTTCATATTTATACTCCTTACTTTTTAAAAATTAAAATTATAGCTAATACATATATTATAATTATACAAAAAAATGAAAAAATTCTATAACCTGGGGCAAAAAAAAGTGAAACAAATAATGAGGGTATTATTAGGCTCATAGTAAAATATTTATGTTGCTTTCCAAACTTTATTGTGGAAAACCATAATCCAAGATTAATTAAGCATCCTAAAACAATTGCGGCTAAACTAGCAGGTATTAAATTAAGTCTAATTCCATCTTCATGGATCCTAATTAAAATAAGATTATAGATCCACCAGCAGGTTAGATAAATAGCAACCAATCTGATTAAAATCTTGAACAATTATAACCTCTTTTTTAGCTTAATTAATAATTTTTTAGAAATTTCCTCAGGAGCTTTAAAGGTAAGTACAAATCCGGAAGTCTCATTTACTCCAAAGACAATATAATATTAATTTATTAAAATATTTTTTGCAAATGGCATTAATTTGCTCACAGAAACTTATTTTTCCAGCACCCATCGATAAACCGGCATTACCAAAATTTCCAAATCTTTTTCAAGTATGGTTTCTTCTTCATCCAGAGTTAGAAGGAGTGCTTTTTTGATTTTTACTTCTTGCATAGCGGTAAATAGCGCACGTAGTTCACGGTTTCTAGTATCCGGATTTATGATTGTTTCGCTAACTTGAATTAAATGATATTCATCTTTCTCTTTAATTAAAAAATCTACTTCCAAATTATTTGCTGTTTTGTAATAATAAATTTCTTTCTCAGCTTTCTTTAAATTTAGAAAAACTAAATTTTCCAGATATTTTCCAGTATTTTTAGAAAAATTAAAACCAAGTGTTTCAATAAATCCATTATCAATGCAATATATTTTTTTATTTGCGATCGCTTGTTCTTTAAGCGAAAAACTGAACTTGTTAAGAGTAAAAAATAAATAACTATTTTCCAGGTATTCAACATAATTTTTAATGGTATTAACACTGCCTACTTGAAACAAATTTTTAAGTTTATTATAAGAAAATAATTGAGTTGTATTGGTTAACAGATAAAAGGCTAGCTCCCGAAATGTTTTTAAATCTTTAATCTCATAACGAGTTAAAATGTCTCTAAAAAGAATATCCTCATAAATTTTTTTAAGGATAATTTGATCTTGATATTTTATAAATTCCGGAATTCCGCCATTTTGTAAGTAAATCAGAAATTCCTTTTTTAATTGCACTTTTTCACCGGTAATATAAAAACTCTTATCTGTCACAAAAATATCTTTAAAAGTTAGATATTCTTGGAACGAAAAAGGAAAAAGCGTTGTAACAATATGCCTTCCTGTAAGCTTAGAGCCAAGTTCTTTACTTAAAAGTGAAGAATTAGAGCCGGTAATAATAAATTTTGTGCCAGTATCTTGCATGCGTCTAACAAAATTTTCCCATCTATCAATATTTTGAATTTCATCAAAACAAAAAACTTTTTTGTCTCCATATAATTCAATAAAAATCTCATATAGATCATTAAAATTTTCTACTGAAAAATTAAGCAGTCGTTCATCTTCAAAACTTAAGTAATAGTAATCCTGATCTTTAAAGTAATGATGCGTTATTTGCCTTAATAAAGTTGATTTCCCAGATCTTCTTAACCCAGAAATAATAATTGTGTGCGGCAAATTTAAGAATGTTTCTATTTTAATTAATTTTTCACGGATAATTCCTGGTATAGAAGCTTGAAAATTTTGTCTTTGATTGATAATAATTTCTTTTAAAAAGTTTTTATCCATAAGTAAAACCTTACTATAATTCCTTAATTCAATTATATGGTATAAAATATTTCATTTCAAATGAAAATTTATTACAAATAGTTTTCATTTGAAATGAAAACTATTTTAAGGTTTTATCTATTTTCTCCCATCCCTCAATCCTCCCGTCTACCAAATAAAACAGCGAATTTAAGTCGATGTTTTGCGTTAGTGAAATTTCAGCCAATTTTTTGGGGTTACGTTTAGCTAATTTGTTTTTAAGTAACTGAAATTCATATTCCACTTGTCCACGGGTTACAGATATTAATTCTGGAGTAGGGTGATTAACTGGTTCTAACTTAGTCTTATCAAATCGATAACCACGATTATTAGCTTCAAGTGCTAATGTATGTAGAAAATAATTAATTGTTGCTAATGGATTATGGCTATTTTTAAAACGGATTAATTGCGGATGTTGTTTGTACCCTTTGGTTTGGTGAGCTAATACCTTTCTAGCTAATAAAGCTTCCCGCCATGCCGCCACAAGCCCTTTGGCATCTAAATATTGGGGATGAATTGACCATAATCTCATAAGTTTTCAAAACACCCAAATCCCTGGCTGTTTTTGCTGCCTAAACCTGCTGTTGCGGCAAAGTTTAAGGCTTCAAGCGAACCGGTTAATTCATAATTCCCTAACCAGCCTTTAATAATAAAATCTTTGTATTTTACGATTTTTTCGTGATATTTTTGTACATTTATTGGGGTGATTTTAATTTTAAAATTGCTTGTATCTGCATCAGGGTAAAAAGCTAGATATTTTTTTTTGAGGTTACTAGCAATTAATTCTGTAAAATCTGTTTCAAAAGGGCTGTAATAATAAGTTTTTTTCTTATCGCCGTTAGTTAAGGTACTATAAACCGTCATGGGTGAAAGCATTTTGATTTTAATTTGAGGTTCTTTGATCTCCAGTTTTTTGATTTCAACGCTGGAGACAACTATTTTTTGCCCGCAAAGTTCTAATTCTTTTTTAAAAAGTGATTCAGCAAATTGAGAGAGAAAATCAGTAATAGGGGAGGCTACCCAAAAATAAATTTCGTTTTGAAAAATAATATTTGGTTTTGCAATTTGATAAGTGCCAAAAAGATTAGAAAAAACAAATTGTTTAAAAACTCTATTTTCATAAACATACCCTTGATTATGTAAAAAATCAGCAAGTTTTGGTGAAATATTTTTTAATAAAAAGGCTTGCAGAATATGGTTGTAGCTTATGGGTAAGGTTAATAAATGTTCAAAATTTAAAGTAATTTTAAGGCGCATATTAAAATATAATATTAATTTTCAAGAATAGATAGAATAGTTTTATAAATTTCTTTTGCTATTTTTAAACAAGCTTTAGCTTCAATTTGAGTTATTTGTTCATCAATGGGATAACGTAATTTTGGCAGAAAAGTATTTAATTCGGCACAATAATCATCAAATTTTGCTAAATTTGGATAATAATTTGTAGCTTTTTTAAGTAAAAAGTTTAAATTATGAATTTTGGGGATTTGTTCATTATATTTGACTAAAATAGCTTTTATGATTTTTTCAACGCATTGATGCGAATGATAAATTGATACAGATGGTAAAATTTTATTGTTATTTATAACAGATTTTGCGGTTTCAAGATCACTTTTTGCTAGTTCAACCCAAAGTTTATATTCTTGATTCATAGATTATTTTACCATTGGTTAAAATATTTTTTAAGAATTTATTTGAATTTATTTTTTTTTCTAATACATTTTTTTGATATCCTAAAATATCAATATCTTGTTCAATATCTGCAAAAGTTTGATAGAGTTTTTTTACTAAAAAGTGAGGATTATTATTATCATCAGATATTAATAATAAATCAATATCACTGTTTGAATTAGGTTTGCCCCAAGCATAACTTCCAAAAAGATATAAAGAGAAAACTTCTTTTTTAGGAAAATTTTCTTCAATTTTTTTTTCAATAGTATTTTTAATTTATTTTGTTTAATCATTTCATTTTTAATTATAGCTTATAAAAAATATTTGGGAAATTAATTTATAGTAATTTTTTTACCAATTTTTTCAGCTCTACTTCATCATGTTTTGCACTTACGGAAACCCTTAATCGCGAGGCATTATTAGGTACTGTAGGCGGTCTCACGGCTGGTACAAATATTCCGGCTTGCATAAGTTTTTTTTGCATTGCCAGTGTTTTTTCAGGAGATTCATAAATAATAGGAATTATTTGCGAATTACTGTTATTTTTTAATTTTGAGGTTATTAATTTTTTTTGCAGAAAATTAAAATTTGTTTTTAATTTTTCTCTACGCCAGGGTTCAATTTTAATTAATTCAAGGCTTTTTAAATTAGCGGCAATTACACCTGGCGGTAGACTAGTAGAATAAATAAAGCCAGCGGCTTTTTGGATTAAATAATTTTTGGTATTTTCAGAACAAGCTAAATACGCGCCAAAACTGCCTAAGGCTTTACTAAAAGTACCCATTAAATAGTCAATCTGGTCGGTTAGCCCTAGTTCTTCTGCCAAACCAGAACCATTTTTTCCAAATATGCCGGTAGCATGGGCTTCATCAAGTAAAATTTCTGCGTTATATTTATTCTTAAGCTTAACCAAATCGGGTAGGGGAGTAAAATCTCCATCCATGCTAAATACAGATTCTGTTATAATTAACGCATTTTTTGCTTGATTTCTTTTTGTTTTAAGTAAGCTTTCAAGATGCTCTATGTCGTTATGCCGGTAACGAAAAACTTTTGCTTTTGAAAGTAAAATTCCATCAATAATACTACGATGATTCAGCTTATCGGAAAAAATAACATAATCATTCTCAGCTATTGCGGAAATAATGCTTAAATTAGCCTGATACCCGGAATTAAAAACCAAACCCGCTGGCTTATTTTTAAATTTAGCAAGTGCAGTTTCAAGTTCATTAAAAAGTGAATAGGTTCCGGAAATTAACCTAGAACTACTGGTAGAAGTTCCGAACTCTTTGGTTGTATTAACCATAGCATTTATCATTTCCGGATGTTGGCTTAAACCAAGATAATCGTTAGAGGAGAAATCAATTAATTCTTGATTATTAAAATAAATTTTCGGATTATTTTTTTTTGTGATAGGGGTTAGAGTTCTTAAAAGGTGATTTTTTTTACGCTCATCTAGAAATTTTTTTATTTCATCCATAATTCTTTAATTTGCGAAATTAATTTTTGATCTTCTTCCGGTGATCTGCCTTTTACGGTTAAATAACCACCGATCAGCATACCGTTGGCACCAGCCATAAAAGCCATGCCTTGGAAATCTTTTAAAAAGGTTTCTCTACCAGCGGCAACTTTTATTACTTTATTTTTTAAGATTATTCTGAAAATTGCGATAGTTCTTAAAGCATCTTCAATGGAAATGCTTTTTTGATTTTCTAAAGCAGTACCTGCAATGGGGATTAAAAAATTAATGGGAACTGCGTCGATATTAAGTTCTTTTAGGGTTTCTGCCATTGAAATACGATCTTCCCAAGATTCGCCTAAACCAATAATACCGCCGGAACAACATTCAAGCCCTGCTTTTTTTACTGCTTTTACGGTATTTATTCTTTCTTCAAATTTATGAGTGGAAACAATATGCCGGTAGAAATTAGGGCTAGTTTCAATGTTATGATGATAACGGTTAAGCCCAGCGGATTTTAATTTTTTTAGTTTAGGTAAATTAAGTGCTCCTAATGAAGCACATACTTCTAAATTTAGTTCTGATTTAACTTTTTGAATTATGCGGCAGATTAAATCAATTTCATCGTCATTAAGAGAATTTCCACTAGTCACAATACCAAAACGTTTACTACCTATTTCTTTAGCGCGTTTTGCCGCTGTAATCATTTCATCTTCGGTTTTTAAATCGTAAATATCAATATTGGTTTTGTGAAAGCAAGATTGAGCACAAAATTTACAGTCTTCAGTACATGCGCCAGATTTAGCATTAAAAATTGTGCAAAGATCAAGTTGATCATGATGATATTTTTCTCTTAATTTATTTGCTTCTGCTAATAGTTCAAATAAGGGTTTTTGGAGTAAATCAAGATTATTTTTCATGAAGTGAAGTATAAAACAATTTTAGTTTTTAGTATACCCATTAGGCTTTGCTCAGCTAGTGAGGGCTTTAAGGTCTCTCCTTAACAATCCGTTTTTTTCTTTTTTTAAAAGAAACAAAATTTTTATTTTATATCTACTTTCTTTTTGTGAAAAAAGAAAGTAGCAAAGAAAATCATTGCTTTATCCCTTATAAATTAATATCTAACTGAGTTGTATAAACCTGATCACTCCCATTATTATATGTACCATAACCGCAAAGTACACCGATACTTGGTGTGAAACTCCAAGAAAAGCCATAAAAAAATGTTCCGATAGCAGATCTTGTACTAGAATAGTCTACACATAGCCAAAGTTGATCAGTTACACTTTTATCCCATGTTAAGATTACGCCATTATTATCTTGAGCGCCTTCAGGGTTAAGTAATATTTGTCTGTTACCTACAAAATATCCTCCGGTTAATCTACCAATAGAAAATTGATTAATATAAATTGTTTTAGCAAGCAGGGCATAAACTACGTTTTGATCTGTTACACCTACTTTTGTACCAACACCATAAATACCAAGAGCCATAGCAGGTAATAGATCTCCTTCTTTAATACCATATTTCATATTAAATACTAAGGGACTATTTTGCGGATAAAAAGCGTCAATACCTATTTCTAAATTAGGCATTAAACCATAAGTAACACCATAATCTATCGGGTAATTAGTTTGTAACGGATTAAAATAATTATCTATTCCTAAATGAGTTGTAGTATATGGCTGGATATCGGTTGATGGGTTCCAAATTTGGGTACTTGGTGTTGCCATTGCTAACCTACCAACTATCAGTATCAAAAATAGTATTAGTAATAATTTATGTTTCATTTTTTACTCCTTGTTTTTTTAATTTTTACCTAGGTTCTCATACTTCAGTATTAATGCAAAATTTGTGCCAGTTTAGTTGAAGGTAAAAAAGAATTTATTTATTACAAATTTGTTGAAATAATATTTTAGAATAACAAAATTGGTTTTTTATGTATCCCCAGGTAGCTTCGCCACCTGGGGAAACGAGAGAGATTAGGGGACTTTGTCCCCTAAAGCCCCTTGCGAAGGAATTATTTCTAAGGGGCTTCTCTCCTTACCCTGTTTTTTTCTCCTGACTCCAGTCTCCTGTCTCCTGTCTTCTGAGCCCCACTAGTGCCTGTTCCCCATAAATTGTTCTAATTTTCTTAAAAATATTTTTATATTCTGGACTACGAAAATCCGGATAAGTCCAGAATAAATCCTGATAATTCTTTTTTTGCCAAATTAAGGTGGTTTCAATATAAATGCCGTTTTTTAGCGGTATTCTATGTCCAAAATTTTTGGTAGTTAAAAGCATAAGGTTATTTAAAGAAATAAAGCCCGGGTCAAGGTTAATAATTCTTTTCTCATTTTCTAAAAATTGTTCTTCAATATTATTAGAAATAATTTTTATTTGGCTAAGATCATCTTGATTAGGATCTAATAATTTTTCAAAACTATAAAAAATTTTATTAAGATTTTTCCCCATTTCTGCTTCGTAATAATCAGTATAATTAAAAGGCAAGGCTTCAGAAATATAATCAATCTTACCAAATTCTTTTTCTAATATTGATATTAACTCTTCATTATTAGGATTTTTTAAGATCGCGCCAATAAAAAGTTTTAGTTTTGGAAATTCAAGTATTTTACCCATTGTTCTTAACCTTATTTTTAATATAATTTAAAGCGTCATTTTTTGTTTTTAGCACTCCGTCTAACTGTAATTCAAAACATTCTTTTAATATTTTTCCCATATCAGGACCTGGTTTAAAACCTAATTCAATTAAATCTCGTCCTAATAAAAATGGTTTAGGTTTTGTATCTTTTACCTCAAGTTCGCTGGCTCTTTTGTTTAACCATTCACCATGCGGAAATTCTTTTAGTAAGGCATCTTCTGTTTTTCTGCCAAAATGATCTGCCGCAGAAACTCTTAGTAAATCGTCAATTTTTACTCTTAAGGCTAAACGTCTGATCGCACTATCTTTAACCTTATTTTTTAAACTGTCTTTATATAATAAAGCGGGTTTAAGATGATCTTTTACCAGTGTTACAACTTCTTCTATTAAATCGGTTTCGTTTGTTAATCTGTTTAAAAAAGTTTTTGTGGGTTCAACGCCTTCTTCTTCGTGATTAATTGACCGCCAGCGTTCATCTATAAAAGCGGTTGTATTGGCTTTACCTAAATCGTGGGTAAGTGCCGCCAGCATTAGAACCAAATCTTTCTTTTCATTACCGGTTTTAAGTTTTGCCATTTCATCTACGACCAGTAAAGTGTGTTTCCATACATCTCCTTCCGGATGCCAAATAGGGTCTTCAGGTATACCAATTAACGCAGTTAGTTCTGGAAAAATTTTGCTAATACCAAGTTTAGGAAAGTATTCTAAACCAATAGATGGTTTTTCGCTTAATAATAATAATTTTTTTATTTCTTCCATTAACCGTTCTTTTGGCAATTCGGTTAAATCGCAGGTTTTTGCTAATTCAATAGTCTCTGGTGCAATAGTTAAATTAAACCTGGCTGTAAATTGCACAGCCCGTAATACCCTTAAAGGGTCTTCAGTAAATTTTGGACCAACATGTCTTAAAGTTTTCTTTATTAATAAATCTATTTTGCCATTAAATGGGTCTAAAAATTCTTCGGTATTTAGATCAATCCCCATACTATTAATAGTAAAATCACGGCGTTCAGCGGCTGTTTTAAAATCAATATCAATTTTAGGAGTTATAATAAACCCTTTATGTCCACTACTAATTTTATTTTCTAATCTGGGAAAGGAAAAATCACATTCAAACTCCGAAGTAGTAAATTTTAAAACTGCAAAAGATTTCCCCACTTCATTTACTTTGCCAAATTGTTTTAGAATATTTATTAATGCGTTTAAATCAGAAATATTATAAATTTCAATATCAAAATCCTTTAAGGTTTTGCCAAGTAATAGATCTCTAGTAGCACCGCCTACTAAAATAGCTTTGCCTCCAGCTGTAGTAATTTTTTTAGCTATTAATAACAAATTTTGTGGAATTTTAGATTTTATTGAAATATTCATTTCTGAGAGTAGCGAATTTTAAGAATAATTAGCCATACATTAGCTATTAGGGAAATAACATTGGCAATAATTACTGGCCAATCATTTATTAATATTCCATATATAAACCAAAGAAAGATACCAATTGAAAGAAAAATTGGCATAAAAATTGCCACATCAGTAGTATTTTTGGTTTTTAAAGCTTTAATGACTTGAGGGAAAAAACCGATAGTGGTAATAGTACCTGCCATAAAACCAATTATTGTTATATTCATAGGTATTTTATTATAATTCAAAGTCTGATTTATGAAAACAAAGAAAAAAGAAAAAATTTTTGACCAAAAACTTTTTTTAGCTTATTATTAACATTTAATGAATCAAGCAAAATTAATTTTTGAAGACGGAACGGTATTTACCGGAAAAGTTTTTGCTGGAAATGGCGAACGTTTTGGTGAGGTAGTTTTTAATACCGGTATGACAGGGTATCAGGAGGTTTTAACAGATCCTTCCTATACTGGTCAATTTGTTGTGATGACTTATCCCTTAATAGGTAATTATGGTATTAATAAAGAAGATGTAGAATCTAAAAAGATTTTTTTAGAAGCCTTTTTAGTGAAAGAATATATTGATTTTCCAAGTAACTGGCGTAGTGAAAAAACTTTAAAAACTTATTTGGAAGAAAACAATATCTTAGGTGTTGAGGGATTAGATACCCGCGCTCTTACTAAATTTATCCGAGAAAAAGGCGCGCAAAAAGCTATTATTACGAATTCTTCTGACCCAATAGAAGTTGTTTTGCAAAAACTTAAAACACAACCTTCTATGACCGGACAAAATTTGGTAAAAAAAGTTTCAGTAACAGAGTCATTTAATTGGAATAATGAAAATAAAAAAATACCAATAGCAGTAATAGATTGTGGCATTAAATTTAATATTTTACGATTGTTGGCTCAACAAGGTTTTAATTGTACAGTTTTTCCTTATAATACTAAACCAGAAGAAATATTAACGAAAAAATATCAGGGTTTGTTTTTATCAAACGGACCAGGGGATCCAGAACCAGTAAAAGAAGTAATATCTTTAGTGCAAAATTGTTTAGGAAAAATACCAATTTTCGGGATTTGTTTAGGGCATCAAATATTAGGAATAGCTTTAGGTGCAAAAACTTATAAATTAAAATTCGGGCATCATGGTTTGAATCATCCAGTAAAGAATTTAAAAACCGGTCATATT
Source organism: uncultured Candidatus Marinamargulisbacteria bacterium (assembly GCA_964521915.1). GTDB lineage: Bacteria > Margulisbacteria > Marinamargulisbacteria > CAZFTP01 > CAZFTP01 > CAZFTP01. The sequence continues at coordinate 93,388 of CAZFTP010000004.1, read as the reverse complement.
GAAATCACTTCGCAAAATCATGGATTTTCTATTGACCCTGAAACAATTAATTTATCTGAAATAGCTATTACCCATGTTAATTTGAATGACCAAACTATTGAAGGAATAAAATCAAAAAAATATCCGGCTTTTTCTGTACAATATCATCCGGAAGCCGCACCCGGACCTCACGATTCAGCTTATCTTTTTCAAGAATTTAAAAATCTATTTTAGTTTTTGGGTAATTTAATTTTTTTTTACATTTTGCTAGAATAAAGCTAATTTGCGCGAGTGGCGAAATTGGTAGACGCGCTAGACTTAGGATCTAGTGCCTTTGGCGTGGGGGTTCAAGTCCCTTCTCGCGCATTTATATTTACATTATGCAAATAGAAAAAATTACTAAAACAGAATACCCTATTGTTCGTAAAATATTAAAAGATTTAGATTTAGCTTTAAATACAGGTTATCAAGAAATAAAAGATTTTGTAGTTGCTAAAAAAAATCAGGAAATTATTGGTATTGCTGAATTACGTGAATACCCTCATTTTTTTCTACTTAATTCTTTTGGTATTAGGTCAGGTTATCAAAATAGAAAATTCGGTAAAACTTTTTTAATAAATTTAGTTGAGAATTTAACTAAACCGATTTATTTATATACCATAGTACCTCATTTTTTTCAGAAAGTTGGTTTTAAAATTACTGACTTTTTACCTCAAGATTTGCCAAAACAGGAAATGTATCAGTGCCATCAATGTGAACCGGAAAATTGTTTTTTGTTGGTAAAAACAAATGATACCTCATTATCCTAATTTTACATTTTTAGAATTAAGACATCTCGAAATTATTGCTGAGTTTTTGGAAAAATATCAGCCGTTGAATTGTGAATTAGCTTTAGCTAATTTATTTTCTTGGCGTAATATTGAAAATACGCGTATAACCTTAATTAACGATAATTTATGTTTTTTCATGAATCCTGATTTTGATGAACCATTTTTTTTAGAACCAGTGGGTAATAATAAAATAGAAGAAACTTTAGCAATTTGTTTTAATTATTGCCCTAAAATTAAACATGTTTCTAACTTATTAGTAAATAAAATTAATGGTAAAAATTTTAAAATAATTCATTTATCAATTTATGATGATTACCTTTATTTAAGAAAAGAATTAGCAGATTTAAAAGGCAGAAAGTTTGATGCCAAAAGAAACCATATTAACAAATTTAGGCGGTTGTATCCAAATTATGGTTATCAGGAAATTTCTGTGAGTTTGAAAGATCAAGTAATAGAATTATTTGATAATTGGTTGAATTTTAGAAATGATAATGACCATCTTACTTTAGGTTTTCAAAAAAAAATTTTAACTGATGTTTTTACTTTAATTCCAAAAATCCCTTTTTATGGCGGAGTTTTATTATTAGAAAATAAAGTTCAGGGTTTTATTTTAGGTTCAGAATTGAACCATAAAACAGTTTGTATTCATTATTTTTTTGCTAATACCGAGATAAGAGGTATTTACCAAGTCCTTTTAAATTTGGCTTGTAAAATTAGTTTTGAAAAATTTGAATTAGTTAATTTAGAAGAGGATTTGGGTTTACCATCACTTAAGCAAGCAAAAGAATCGTATCAGCCTTTACGGTTAGAACCAAAATATGAAATTATTAGTGTATAACTACGTTAATTTTATTATTTATTCGTAGATAGAATTTATAAGTAAAGACCGTAATAAAAGTATTGGTAAGTGCTTGCAATATTGCTGTTAATATAGTCTTACCCATCCAAGGGATTGCCTCTAAAATTGAGGAAGCTAAAAACATTATTAAAGCAATCAGAACAACAAATAATAAGAATAGAAGAATTTTCAAAAAATGAGTTTTACAAAAATTCACGGTAATTAAAAAAACCTGCCACCATTTTTTATTTTGTTCAGCAATAATAATTATCGGTAAAAATTGATTAATAAAACTAACTAAGAAAATTATTATTAGTAGAATTAAGAAAAACAATATTTGTTTAATGTTAAAGCTGGTTGAATTAGAAAATATATAAATATATTTAAGACATAAAACCATAATTAAATAAAGAGGTAAGCCATTAATTAATAAACTAAAAACTTTTTTCATTAAATATTTAAAGCTGGCAAAAATACTGATATGTTGATTTTCTTCTAATGATTTTGCCATAGCTAGAATATAACCTTCAAAAATTAAGCTGATAAGCCAAATTAAACTTAATAAAGAAAAATTTTTCAAGGTTAAAAACTCTAAATTATTTTGAAAATGCCAAACTTGGTTTGCTAAATTTAAGCCTAAGAATAAGAAAAGGTAAGGAGTAAAAATAATATAATCTTTAATTATTAATTTAAAGCTAGCTTTAAAAGTCTCCCAAATAAGTGTTTGTTTCATTGTTATTTATTATAACTAAAAAAGGTTTTTATTAATAGTGAGTCTGTCGCCAAATGGCTATTTTTCCAAACTAGTGCGTTAAAATTAATTTTTGGTACTCATTTATAAACATAAACTCCGAGTCAAAAATTAATTTATGCCTTCTATTTTGAAAAAATTTCTCATTTCGCGACAGACTCATAGTTATTACGATAAAAAATTAAAATAGGGTCCCCAATAATAGCAACTTCGGCTTTTAAATCAGTAATAGCATCATTAAAAGAACCAAGTTTATCAACTAAGCCTATTTTTTGAGCTTGATCTCCGGTAAAAATTTGCCCTTGGCAAATTTCGGTTAATTCCTTTTCCGGAATTTTTCTGTTTTCAGCAACTTTAGTTACAAAATAATCGTAATGTTTTTTTTGTAGTTCTTTAAACATAGTTTCTTCTTCTTTAGTCATTTTTTTGTTTTGTGAAAACATGTCCATATATTTACCGGTTTTAATAACATCTACATCAATACCGAGAATTTTGTATAATTCCGTATAATTTTTAAAGGCTGAAATTACACCAATACTACCGGTTAAAGTTGCAGGGTTAGCATAGATTTTATTGGCGCTTAAAGCAATGTAGTAACCGCCGGAAGCCGCAATATCACCCATTGAAGCATAAACTTTTTTATTGGCTTTTTTTAGTTTGGAAATTGCTGTATAAATTTTATCAGAAGCAATAATATCTCCGCCCGGACAATTTATTCTTAAAATTACCCCTCTAATAGTAAAATCATTCTTGATTTTTTCCACCAAATTATCAATATCATCAGCACCGGTATCTTTACCTCCAAAGAAAATATCATGAGAGTTTTTGCCTAATTTTAGTTCTCCGTCAACTTCTATTACGGCAATTCTGTTGAAAGATCGTAAAAAGGTAGCTGGAGTGGTTTCATCTAAAAAATAAGTTAATGGTAGGGTTTTAATTTCTTGTGCTTTTGTTAGTTTTTTAGCTGTATCTTTAACTTGGTCCCAATAACCTAGTTCATCAATTAAATTAAGGCTTTTGGCTTTTTCCGCGCTTATTAAACGACCGTCAAAATTAGTCGCAATTTTTTCTAAAGGTATATTACGTTGATATTCTACATCGTAAATTACTTGTTGATAAAGATTCCTTATTAATTCATTAATTTGTTGTTTTTCTTCTTGAGTCATTTGGTTAGAATCCGGATTTAAAGATGATTTATATTTCCCTTCTGTAATTACTTTTTTTTCTATACCAAAATTTTCCAGGTATTTTTTAGTTTTTGTTACTTCAACATCAATACCTAAATGACTTAATAAGCCTAAACTTGGCATGATGATTTTATTACCAGCAGTAGCTAAATAATATTCTGTTAAACCAGCATAATCTTCTAAATAGCAAATAACAATTTTTCCGCTTTTTTTGGCTTTTAGTAATTCTTCTCTTATTTCTTGTATTAACCCAATACTGGCTAGATTAGTATTAAGGTTACCAATATGAACTAAAAAACCTTGACAGTTGCGATTATTTCTTGCTTGATATAGATTAGTTAATAAATCATTTGAGCCAAGCTTATAACCACCAAAAAAGCTATTTTCAGATTTACCTTCAACTAAAGTATTATCTATTCTAACTTCGGCAAAGGTTTTTTCTTTAATTAAAAAATTAGGGTTAGTACTTAAAAAAGAATCAGTTTTTAAAGCAACACTAAAAAGATAGTCTGGTTGATTATTTGGGTTAGTTACCAAAGCAGTATTAGCATTAATTATACCTAAGTTTAAACTAATTCCCCCGGTAAATTTATTGTTATTAGAGCCTGCTCTTAAGGTTAGATTATTAATAATATTGTAGGCAATACCAAAGTTTAAATAACAATCGGTATTTGATCTGGCAACAAAATCGCTAGCAAAAGTTAAATTTTTGTCATCGGTAAAAATAGCAATACCAGGTCTAACCGTCATATTTACCGTTAAACTATCTTGGCAAAAATCTTGCAATAACACACCAAAATTAAAATTACGGGTAAAGTTAACTAAAAGACCAAGATCAAAACTCCACCCATTTTTATTTTGTGAACCAGACGTTTTAACTGTTTTATAATTAATACCCCAGTTAACTCCGTTATAGCCTTTATAGCCAAAAGCATAATTATAAGTTTCCGCAAAATTTAAAGTATCTGCTTTAGTACGATATGAAAAACCAATTGGGTTAAAAATTAAAGAATAATGATCTGATCTTTGATAGGTATTTTTTTTAATATCACTCATTTCATAAGTAATTCCAATACCACTTAAACCTAAACCAGCTGGATTATAAAAAAACGCATCGTCATCAGTAGCAATTGCTGTATATGCCCCGCCCATTCCTAACGGGATAGCGCCAATTTCGGTTTTAAGAAAGTTATCTACAAAGGATGGTGCACATAAAATGATACTTTTAAAAAAACAAATAGCTATAATTATAGTTAATAAGATTAAAGTTTTCTTTTTCATTATTGATTTTTTTTACCTATTTTCTAAGGGGCAAGCCTCTTAAAAACCCCCAGGGGTTCTTTTTCCCCTGAGCCCCACTAGTGCCTAGTGCCTTCTGCCTGTTCCCCTTCTAAGAAATTTTAATTTTTAATAAATCCTTTACTTCTGATAATAATTCCGGAATTTTTGTATCTTTTAATTCTTTAATTAGTTTTTTTTCTTGAGATGTAAAAAAATTTGCCCATTTATTTTGTATTGACCAAATATTAAGATTAAGTGGCAATAAAAAGGCAGATTTTAAAACCAGGATAAAGTCTGTTAAGTAATTAATTGAACTAGGGCTATTAAGATAGCGTTCCGAACATTTTTTAAGAAAATCAGTAATCTGGTTCATTTCGTTAGTTAGATCAAGTTTAAACCCTAAGGCTTTTGAAAGCAGTAAAACCTGTTTAACTTGATTATAGATATCTTTTTCTGCCACATTACCGGAAAAAAGATGTTCAATAATTTTTAAATAAGTATATTCATTTAAAATCATAATAGGTTTTGGTACCGGAATGTGTTCTTTAAAGCAATAGTCTAAAATATTTTTATTTTTTTGCGAAATATAAAAAATTAATTGGTTTAATCTTTCAATTTCTGCTTTGGTAATATAGTCTAAAATAGCTCTTTTTTCTTCGTTAAAAATATCTTTTAAACTGTAATAGTCTTTTCCAAATTCTGAAGTTAGCATTTGTATTATTTCAGTTAGGTGTTCATTTCTAAAAGTATTTAAAATTTTTTCTTTTTTTGTTTGATAATCTTCTTTACTACCATAATTTTCTATGGATGCATGTAAATCTATTTCTCCAAAATGCAATACAACAAACTGAAAACTTTGGCTTTCATCAGTACGTTGTGAATTAACTTTAATATGACCAAAAGCTAAAGTAGTATTCCCTTTTATTTCTTTAATTACATCTGAACATTCAACTTTATAGGTATAAATAGTTTTTTCATCAGGATAGTCATTAAATAAAGAAGTAATAGCAAAATCTATGCCAACTCTTTTTAAAGTTACCCGATTTTTAGCTACAAATAAACGATAAATTTCTCTGCCATTTTTATATTCTGGGATATTACTTTTGGCTTTTTCAAGAATATCAAGAAATCTTTCTTTAATGTCAATATCAAAATCAAGTAAAAGCTGAATAACTCTTTCTGCATAATTTAATATTTGGATAGTTTCAATTCCGGATATTTCGTTGAAAAACCAGCCGCAAGAAGTATACATTAAATTACAGTTACGTCTAATTTCTAAAAGTTTGAAAAAATTTTGATGTTGTTTGGTTTCATTATCTAAATATTCTTTGATAAAATGTTCTTTAATATCGTATTGGTTGTGAATTAAATTAAAGTAATGATGAAATATTTGATCTTTTTCCTGGGTATATTCAGACATACGATCGTAATATAAGTTATCACTGGTTTCTCTTAAATAATCAAGCGCATCCCTTAATGGTTTACGCCATTCTTGATTCCAACCAGGTCCTCCCCCTGTAGAACAACCGCAATTTGAACGCCAACGTTCAATTCCGTGAGCACAGCTCCATGAAGAATTTTCAATAATTTTGACTTCATATTTTGGCGGGTATTTTTCTAAATAAGTAGCGTAATTAGTTATTTCAAATTCATTTTTTTTCATGATCTCTTCAAACGCAAATGCTAGAGTTAAATCACCAAATTTACGGTGATGCCCGTACGATTCACCGTCTGTGGCTAAATTTACTAATTCAGGTTCTTGATTATGTGAAAAACCGGATTTTAAACCATTAATAAAATTATTACCACTAGAAAGAATTTCTTCAAAAGCAATAGCTTTAGAAAGACGACCGTCATAGAAAAAGATGGTAAAAATTTTACCATTAGGAAGAGTAATTTGATATGGTTTTCTGGGGTCAATTAAACCATTATTAACATCACACCATTTAGTTGGATTTTTTTCGTTATCTTTAGAAATTTCTCGATAACAACTAGCTTGAAAAGGGGATAGAATAGTAAATTCAATGCCATATTCTTCTAAAAACATAAGCGTTTTAAGATCAACCGCTGTTTCACTTAACCACATGCCTTCTGGTTTTCTTTTAAAATGACGTTCAAAATCTTTGATGCCCCAAATTATTTGGTCAATTTTATAACTATCAGGAGCTAAAGGCATAATAATGTGATTATAAACTTGGGCAATAGCATTGCCATGACCTAATCTTTTTAAACTTTTATTATCTGCTTCAAGAATTTTTTCATAAGTTGAAGTATGAAATTTTTGAATCCAATCTAATAAAGTTGGACCAAAATTAAAACTCATAAATTCATAATTATTAACCAGTTTTAAAATATTACCGTTAGCATCTAAAATCCGTGCAGTACTATTTGGAGCATAACATTCGTTATATATTCTTTCATTCCAATCATGACTGGGGTAGGCAGTATCTTGAACTTCTAAAAATTCTAGCCAAGGGTTTTCCCTAGGTGGTTGATAAAAATGACCGTGAATACAGATATTTTTTTTAGGCATGTTATAAATAATATCATATTGAAGGCGTGGGAAAAACCCCAAAAGGTTTTTTATGCGGCTGACTCAAAAGTCCTTCAGGCTAGGCGTCTTGAGAAGGGACCCAAAATTAGAATTTATAAGCAGTGCTGTGACAAATAGCAATTGCAAGGGCGTCTGCTGAATCATCTGGTTTGGGTACTTCGGTTAAATTCAAAAGTTTTGTTACCATAGTTTGAACTTGTTCTTTACCAGCTTTTCCCCAACCACAAATTCCGGTTTTTACTTCTGGCGGAGTATATAGACGATAAGGTATTTTTTTTTTGCCAATAGTAGCTAAAATTACTCCTTTTGCTTGTGCTACTATAAAAGCTGTTTTGGTATTAGTATTAAAAAATAGTTTTTCTATACCAATGGTTTGGGGTTGATAAACCTGAATTAATTCAGTTAATTTAGTTTCAATTTCAATTAAACGTTGTTCAATTGGGTCTTTGCTGTTTGTAGTAATAACCCCATAAGTAATAAGTTCATATTTATTACCGATTTTGTTAATTATACCGTAGCCTAATCTGGCTAAACCAGGGTCAAGCCCTAAAACAATCATTAAATTTTGAGTAAATGAATAGTTTGGTTTCTTTTTGAACCTACTGAAACCAAAGAAATTTTTACTCCGGTAATTTTCTCAATGTAATTTATGTATTCTTTTGCATTTTGTGGGAGATCTTCAAATTTAGTAATTTGAGAAATATCTTCAGACCAACCTGGCAATTCTTCGTAAATTGGTTCGCATTGAGAAAACATTTCTAAATCTAAAGGAAAATATTTTACAGTTTCATTTTCCATTTTGTATTTGTTACAAACTTTAATGGTTTTTAAACCATCTAAAACATCAAGCTTGGTTAAACATAATTCTGTAATGCCGTTAACTCTTATAGCATATCTTAAAACAACTAAATCTAACCAACCGCAACGTCTTGGTCTATTAGTAGTTGTCCCAAATTCAGCTCCTTTGTTTCTTAAATATGCACCAGTTTCATCTAAAAGTTCAGTAGGAAAAGGACCTTCGCCAACTCTTGTGATATAAGCTTTAGTAACGCCTATTACACGATCAATTTTATGCGGACCAATTCCTGCTCCAATACAAGCTCCGCCAGATAAGGGATTTGATGAAGTTACATATGGGTAAGTGCCGTGGTCAATATCAAGCATAGTTCCTTGAGCACCTTCCATAATGATATTTTTGCCTTGATCTATGGCTTGGTTAATAAAAAGAGATGAATCTATAATAAATGGTTTTAGAATTTGACCGAACTCAAAATATTTATCTATTACGTCTTGAACATTGGGGCAGTTTTCTTTAAGAATAGCAGGCCAGTTTTTTTTATTAATTTTTTTTGTAAGCCTTTCTTTACTTAGTAAGTCCATAATTCTTACACCAACTCGGCTTACTTTATCCGTATATGCAGGTCCGATTCCTCTGCCGGTAGTTCCGATTTTTTCTTCGTGTCGTTGGGCTTCTTCTTTTGAATCTAATATTTTATGAAAAGGCAAGATTACATGCGCCAGTGATGAGATTTTAAACTTTTCAGGCGTAACATCTATACCTTTATCTTTTTTTAGATTATTTATTTCCTGTAAGAGAATTTCAGGGTCTACTACCACTCCATTGCCAATAATACAAGTACAAGTTTCGTATAAAATACCAGAAGGGATTAAGTGTAATTTAAAGGTTTTATCACCAACAACTACTGTATGCCCGGCATTATTACCGCCTTGATAACGTACAACTAGATCATTTTCTGCGGCTAAAATATCAGTGATTTTTCCTTTACCTTCATCACCCCATTGAGCCCCGATAATTACTTTTACTGGCATTTTTTTGCACCTCACATTTTTTGGAATATTCTTCCGATTTTTCATCATAGCATTAAATATATTTTTTTTGTATCTAAAATTTTGAAATAGAAATATGTTGTACTTAAGCCTAAAAGGTTGTAATATAATGAGGATTTTCAAACAACTTATTTTTGGAGTTAATAATGAAAAATATCGAAGGTAAATTATCTGCGCAAGATCTTAAAGTTTCTATTATTGCCAGTAGATTTAACAGTTTTATCACTGAACATTTGGTTGAAGGAGCAATAGATTGTTTAAAAAGACATGGTTTAATTATTGATAATCTTAATGTGGTATGGGTACCAGGTGCTTTTGAATTACCGCTTACAGCTCAGAAATTAGCGCGAACCAAAAAATTTGATGCAATTATTGCTCTAGGTGCCATTATTCGGGGAGATACCCCACATTTTGATTTTGTTGCTAATGAAACAACTAAAGGGCTTGCTCAAGTTTCTTTAGCGGAAAATTTACCAATAAGTTTTGGTGTTGTAACCACCGATACGTTAGAACAAGCAATTAACCGAGCTGGTACCAAATCTGGAAATAAAGGTTGGGAGGCGGCTTTAACTGCGATAGAAATGGTTAATTTATTTAAGAATTTCTGAGGAGTTGATTAAATCATGGCTAAGGTTTTATTAAAAGACGTTGTTAAAAGATTCCAAGACAACGAAGTATTAAAAAAAATAAATCTGGAAATTAAAGATCAGGAATTCTTAGTTTTAGTTGGACCTTCCGGTTGTGGTAAAACCACTACGCTTAGAATTGTTGCCGGGTTAGAAGAGGCTTCCGGCGGTAACGTTTATATTGGTGATAGAGAAGTTACTAATGTTTTACCTAAAGATAGAGATATTGCTATGGTTTTTCAAAGTTATGCTTTGTATCCGCACTTAAATGTATTTGATAATATGGCATTTGGTTTAAAGTTGCGTAAAGTACCAAAAAATGAAATTAAAGAAAGAGTAGAGTGGGCAAGTGAAATCCTTAATATTCAAGATTATTTAAAGAGAAAACCGCGCCAGCTTTCTGGTGGACAAAGACAAAGAGTTGCTTTAGGCAGAGCTATTGTTCGTAAACCAGCGGTATTTTTAATGGATGAGCCTTTATCAAATTTAGATGCTAAATTAAGAGTCCAAATGAGAGGGGAATTAAAAAAATTACATAATACTTTAAAAACCACTGTTGTTTATGTAACACATGATCAGGTTGAAGCTATGACTCTGGGGTCCAGGGTTGTAGTAATGCATCAAGGGTATATTCAGCAAGTTAATTCACCTATAGAGGTTTACGATAACCCTGCAAATATGTTTGTTGCAGGTTTTATTGGGTCGCCGCAAATGAATTTTTTTCATGGTTTAGTAAAAGAAACTAAAGATAAAAAATATACTTTCTTTGCCGATGGTTTTGAATTATACTTACCTGATAATTTATATTCTGAGTTTAAAAAAATGAAAGAAACAGAATGTATTTTAGGTATTAGGCCAGAAGATGTTTTAGATAAACATACAGCAGAATCATTAGGTAAAAGTTTTAATTTACATAAAGCAACAGTAGATTTTAGCGAAGTACTTGGATCAGAAAACTATTTACACATGAAATTGGGAAATCAATCTTTTATTGCTAAAGTTGATTCTCATATTAACCCTTTACCTAATGATAATTTGGAAGTTGCTTTTGACTTAAGAAGAATGCATTTGTTTAATAAAGATACAAAGGAATTAATAATCTAAAATGGCTTATAAAGAAATTATTCAAAGAATAGAAAAGTTATTATTTGATAACCCTAATATTTCTCAGGAAAAAAAAGATGAGTTATTAAAAAATTTCGATGCTCTTAATCAGGAATTAAGTAAATTAGATCATAAAGAAAAAGCTAAAAGCATTGCTAATTTTGCGCATTTGGCTACCGATGAATCTTTGAAAAGTAAAAAAGATGCAGAATTAATGGATATTTCTTTTCTTGGTTTAAAAAAGTCAATTAGAGATTTTGAAACTTCTCATCCTTTATTAAGAGATACTATAGAATCTACTATTAATTTATTATCAACAATTGGGGTTTAAGCTAAGGACTTAAATAGAAATTTACTTTTTGGGTTTAAAAACAGATTAAGCTTAAATCTAATGCTTTGATAGAATGTGTTAAACTTCCTATAGAAATTCTTTGTATTGGTAAATTTTTGTATAGATGAATGTTTTCTAAACTAATATTACCCGAAATTTCAATTTCTGCGGAATAATTCTTTTCGTGGCATATTTGTAAACCTTTTTCAATTTCAGCAAATGGAAATTCATCAAACATAATTATATCTACTTCTGATAAATCAATTTCTTTTAATTCATTTACATGTTCAATTTCAACTTCGATTTTAACCTGAGGATATTTTTTTTTGAAATTAATTAAAAGCTCTTTAAAATTTGTCAGTTTATTATTATTTCTAAGTTGAATTAAGTGATTTTCTTTTAGTAAAGCCATATCTGATAAGCTATGTCTATGGTTAAAACCGCCTCCTCCAACAACTGCTCTTTTTTCTAAAAACCTTAGTAATGGAGTTGTTTTACGTGTATCTAATATTTGAATATTTGGGTCATCAAGTTTTTTCACAAAAGTATTAGTTATGGTTGCTATGCCAGATAATCGTTGCAGAAAATTTAAAAGCGTTCGTTCAATTTTTAGAATAGTTTCTGAATTACTGTGAATTTCGCAAATAATATCGTTTGGCTGAACATGCGATCCATTATTTTTAAAAATAACAATTCTGGCAAAAGGATCTAATAATTCAAAGCAGGTGTTAATAATTTCTGTTCCGTAAAAAATACCTTCGGCTTTAGCAATTATTCTTGCTTGTGCTGGTGAATTGTTTACTTGTAAAAGGTCAACAGTAATATCGCCCTTAGGACAATCTTCTTCTAAAGCTAGAAGAATTAATTTTTGTAGATCATTTATTTGCATTTTTTGATTATAAATAAAAACTAGAAAAGTTTAAAGTGTGTTTTTGGTAAAATCTAATACCTTAAAAATTTCCTCTAAATTACTTACCTCACAAATTTGTTTTCTCATTTGTTTTGCAAAAGGGAAATCTCGCACATAATTTAGTAGAAACTTACGCATTTCTCTAGCGCCTTTTTCTTCGCCTTTTAAGGTAAGCAGAAATTCAGCGTGTTTTTTTATAAGCGGAATTTTTTCTTGAAGTGAAGTAGGTCTTTGATTTTTTTCTGCAAAAACCCAAGGATTTTTAATTGCTGATTGACCAATCATAAAACCATCTAGGTTTTTCAATTTAGCTAAACCATCTTCTAAATTAATAATGCCTCCATTTCCTAAAACCGGGATTTTTAAATGGTTTTTAAGTTCGTAAATCGGTTCAAAATTAGCCGGTACTTTATAAGGGGCTTTAAAAGTGCGTCCATGAATGGTAATTAAATTGGCGCCGGCATTTTGGCAACCTAAAGCAAATTCTATAAGATCATCAGCGTTTTCCCAACCTAAACGGGTTTTTACGCTTATTGGTAAATGAGTGCTATTTGCAACTGCTTCTATTAATTTATAAGCTAGATCCGGTTTTTTTCTTAAGGCTATTCCATGTTCAGATTTAACTACTTTTTTTGCCGGACATCCCATGTTTAAATCTATACCACTAAAGCCACGATCAGTGAAAAATTTGGTAGCAGTAACAAAACTATCTATTTTTTTACCAAAAATTTGGACTATTAAAGGTAATTCTGATGGGGTAAAGGCATATTTTGTGTTAAGTCGGTTTTTATTAAAAACAATACCGTCACTAGCAATAAATTCTGTGAAAAGAATTATTTTAGGATTAATTAATTTACAGATTTGCCTAAAAGAGCTATCTGTATAGCCATCCATTGGCGCTAGGCTAATAATGGGTTTAGGTAGATTTTGCCAGAAATTTTTCATTTTTTGAATCTTGGTAAAACTAAAGCAGAAATGGAAATTTCTGGTTGCATCATAAAATTTTCAGAAAGTTTTACATTTAGATTTTTTTCAACATCAAGTAATTGCCAGAGTTTTGCTTGGTAACTGAGATCCGGACAAAGCGGGTATCCAAAGGAAAAGCGTTCACCCTTTTTAGGTAAAATACCCCAAATTTTGCGAATTTCTGCGTGAATGGCTTCTGCGGCGGCTTCTACCCCGGCAATAGCAAAAGCAGTTAAATAGTAACTATTTACCAGTTCAAAATTTTGGTTAAATTTGTCAATATTTGCCATGGTTTCTTGCCCAGCTGTTACCACGAAAAAAGCAATAGAATCCGGTTCGTTTTCGTTGATTGAATCGGTGATGCAGATGTTGTTAACGCGAGGGAAGATAAAGGGGACGAAGTCCCCTTTAACCCCGTTCTCGCCCGCCGGCGGGGCGTTAAGGCAGAGCCTTAACAATCCGTGGAAAGGGGTATTGTTTTTTAAGGGGCTTCGCCCCTTAAAAACCCCAAGGGCTATTTTTTCCTGAGCCAAACTTTGTACCTCGAGTCCTTGAGCCTCCCTAGTGCCTTGAGTTCTTTGTGCCTCAAAGAATTGATAAATCCCCTTAAATTGCAACAAATTTTCTTTGATAATTCTGGCTTTGAAGGTATTTAATTCTTGGTAAAATTCGCGATATTTTCTACCTTGCAATTGGTGTTTACGAATTTTTAAGCTGGTTAATAAAAGTGTTTGATCTAAATATTTTTCAATCTGGCTAAAATTTGCTTGCCAGAAATGTAAATTTGAATTCATAATTTTATATAGTAATTAAATAATGTTTTTGAGTAAAGATAGATAAATAGATAAATATTGAGAAAAGCGCAAATTAATATTAAACTTATTAATATGAAAGATGAACAAAAAATAATATTAAAGATTAGCCAACTTGAAAAAGCACTAGAAAAATTCAACGAAATTCTTAATATTAATTCTGATAAGGATTATATTATTGATGCATCAATTCAGCGTTTTGAATTTTGTTACGAATTAATTTGGAAAACACTTAAATTAGCTTTGCAATTAAATAGTATTGAAACGAATTCACCTAAAGATGTATTACGCAAAGCATATCAATATAAATATATTGAAAATATTGATTTGTGGATTAATCTTATTGAAGTAAGAAATTTAACAACGCATACATATGATCAAATTTTAGCTAATGAGGTTTATGCATTATTGCCACAATATGCTAAAATTTTCACAAAAGTTTTGTATGAATTAAAAAGAGAATTTTTAAATGATAAAATTTGATACAATTACTTCCCCTCAAAAGTATATTGAGAAAATTAATTTTATTTTAAAAAAATATTTACCGGAAGCTGAATTTTTTCTTTTTGGTTCTCGTGTTAATAATTTATTAAACTCTCGTTCTGATTTTGATTTTGCGATAGTTTCAAAAAAAGATATACCATTAAATACTTTATTAGAAATTAAAAGTGAAATTTCTGAATTACCAACTCTTTTTCAGGCTGATGTTGTTGATTTAAACAGGGCTTCTGAAATTTTTAAAAAAGAAGCGTTAAAGACAAAACTAAATTTAAGAAAATTCAAATTAAAATCTTACTAGGTTTGTGTAGGACGATTTAAAGCTAAAAAAGGCGTTATATTAACTAACTCTTTAATTACATTTTGTGTATCTCTAATTGGATTTTGGCTTAAATTTAAAGCCAAACTTCAAAAAATATCTAAAACTTTGCCAAAATCTTGAAAAACCATTTTTCCCCAGAGTCTGGGGCGTCAGCCCCACCAGGGTTTAAGGGACGGAGTCCCTTAGAAAACTTATTATTTATTCGGACCAAGGGGCTTGCCCCTTGAAAAATAGCCCTACGGGGAATCGAACCCCGATTTGAAGAATGAGAATCTTCTGTCCTAACCGTTAGACGATAGGGCCGAAATTAGATAATTGCAATCCCTAAAGTTTCCGGACCAAGATAACTTGATAAAACCGCGCTACCTTCTTGCATCTGAATTTTCACATGAGGAAACATGGTTTTTATTTGATTAATAGTATCAATAGCTTCACCATATAAATAGTTGTAGTCAATAAAAATTTTTTGAGTGTATCCGCCTCTTTTTTCTACTTCTTTTTCTAAGGAATCTAAAATAATTTTAATAGCTTCATTTTTATCTTTGCACCATGAATTTATTACAAATTCGCCACTGGCGTTTTTCATTTCTAGTACTGGTTTGAAGGCAAATAATTTTACAATCAAATTTTTTACGGTTTGCGGAAAATAATTAACGTTAAGTTTATTAAATAAATGTTTTACCGTATTTGACATAGCTAAAACTGTAATTAAAGGAACAGTTTTTTGAATTAGTACTTCTATTTCTTCTTTTGATTGATTATTTTTTATGGCTTCAGCAATTTCTATAACTAATGCTCTATGACCAGGACCAATATTTTTACTGTCGATAACATAAACATTGATTCTATCCGCAACTTTATAAGCCGCTTGCAGAGCATTATTATAAGTATTTGATACACTTGAGGTAATATGAATTGAATAGATTTCTTTATAACCTTTTTCATATAAAGCTAAATATTGTTTAATGAAATCTTCTTCCGTCGGCGGAATAGTAGTAACTTTGAGGTCAAGATTATTGGTTTTCTCAAAAAATTCTTGAGCTGTTATGGCTGTTTCGGGAATTTTTTCTTCGTTTAATTGAATATGTAGTGGAATGATTTTAATATTTAGGTCTTTTTGATCGTTTTCCGAAATAGCCGCTGTACTATCTGAAACAACAATAATGTTTTTTTCATTTTGTAACTTTTTTTTACCAAATAATTTTTCTTTAATAATATCTAAAGGTAATGAATCTTCTTTTTGCATCCTGCGGATTTTTTTTATTATTTCAATATCTTCATCATCAAATAGACGCATACCGCCGGCGGTTCTTTTTACATGAACCAATAAACCAAATTGGTCATAATATCTAATTGTTCTGGGGGTAATTCCTAACAAATTTACTAAATCTTTAATTTTATATAATTTTTTAGTCATGACGTTATTATATTTTATTTTTGGTTAGATTGTCTAGTAAGAATATCTCCCAATTACTAAGGAAACTTCCGTAAATAATTGGGAGAAAAAGTTTTTTAGTAGAATGACCTAATATTATTTACTATTAGTAACAGTTATATTACCATTTGTATCAAAGGTAAAAGTTGGATTTGTTAGATTTTTATCATAATACTGAGGCAAATAAATTATAGCCATATAGTATTGAGTAGCCATTGTATAAGTAGGGATAAGAAGCATGATTACTAAATCATTAACATTCAACTTACTACTAAATGTGGCATTAGGATTTATACAATTAAGTTTTTCAGATTGTAAGGCAACAGAGGTTGCAGGTGTTAAAATTGATTCCGGTATACCTCCAACTTCGTAAAAAAAATTTGATTGAAAAAGTTGAGACGGGTCAAAATCCTTTGTTGATTGCATGCCATTAAAGATTAATTGGAAATTTGTATAGGTAGTATAATATACAGTAATTGAAGAATTATTAATAATTTTATAATCTCCAAATACCTTTCCCATTGAAGTTAAAATTAAAAAACAAAATATTACCAATAGAAATATTTTTTTCATGATGAAGCCTCCTTTTTTTATTAATTATAGCATTTGATTTATTTTGAAATAAAGAAGATTTATGTATACCCAAGTGGCTTTGCCACCTGGGTATTCGAAGAAGGTATGTTTTCTAAGGGACTCCGTCCCTTAAACCCCGGGGGAGATATCTTTTCTTAAGGGGCAGACCCCTTATACCCCGAGGAAGAGATAATTTTTATAAAGGGGTTTCACCCCTTTAAATCCCCGGTTTTTTTTCTCCCGTCTCCTGACTCCTGTCTTCTGTCTCCTAGAGTTCTAATCATTTAATCCTGTAAATCCTGGTTCAGACAGTTCTTAAACCCTTAACTACTTAACATACTACTCAACTGAGCTTTTTTTTTCTCAATAACTTCTGTTCTAACTTGAGTAGCCAGTTCATTGGTTTTACTCATAAAATCAGGTTGGCTTATTTCACCTTTTTCAAATTTTTCTAAGAGTAATTTTTGAGTTTCGTAGTCTAAATTAGTGATATTAGCTAAGCTTTGTAATCTGCGCCAATTGTGTCTTCTTTCAATAGCAAATAATACTAATTGTCTACTGATAATAATTGGAACAACTCCACCTTTTCCATCTTCCATAAAAGTATAAGTACCAAATTTAGGAACATAAGCACGGTGATCATGATGAAATACGCGGCGATATACTACATCTTGCTGGGTTACTCTCCAAAGTAAATCATCCAAATTCACACAAGTTTTTTCATAATCAGTTGGTGCTTTTTTGAAGTGATTTCTAAATCTTGCTTCTGTTACTGCCCATTGAATTACGGTGTAATTAATTTTTTCGCCATTGGCTAAAGTTTTAAAATGCCAATCTTTGTCATAACTTGGATTAGTTTTGATATTTAGGCATTCTCCGTATAAATCACTAATCATTGGGTTAAAAATTAATTCCGGCATGCTTCTACTGTCTTTAGATCTTTGAGCTTGAATAAAAGCCGAATCATCAGGAATTCCATGCTCTGGCATACAAGGGGTGTAAGATTGAATAAAACTAGAACCACGATAAGCTAAACAATCAAGAATTGCTTTAAAGAAATTAGCGGTATTACCCATCGAAACCTGTGCAACAAAAGGGCTTCCATGACCAACTGTAAAAATTTGAGCAACTTCTTTTTTCTCAGTTAATTTACCTTGAGTGGCTAAACCAAATTGGTTCATATCAATACCACCACACATTACCGAACTATCTGAATTTTGACCGCCTGTATTTGAGTAAACTTGGGTATCAAGTAACAAGATTTTTAAGTTCGGACGATTTTGTAAGATGGCTTTTGAAACGTTTTGAAAGCCAATATCACCAAAAGCGCCATCACCGCCAATTGCCCAAATTTTCGGTAGCTCTTGAATTTCCAGGTCAGTCATGTGACGTTCATTAAAATGGATATATTTAAAATAATGTAATTCTTCGAAAGTTTTATCTATGTTTCCTAAAATATGGTCTGCTAATCGTTCTGGCACTACAGATCTTCTGGCATTAGTTTGCATGAAACTTTCTGCAACCAACCAACCAATAGTGGCGCCATCTTGGAAAAGAGAATTCATCCAAGGGTAGGTATGAGGGTTTGCTGGTGGTGTTGAACTATAAACACTGTTACAACCAGTAGAAGCAGTCATACCCATTACACAAAGACCATCACCAAGTTTACCTTCCATAATTTGTAAATCTTTATGATTATGCGCATCTTGTTCAAGCACCATACATACTGCATCAATTAATTCTTGATTAGTACATTTAAAACCATCAATCCTTTTCAAGCTATCTTCTAAGTTTTCTCCACCAAGTTTAAATAAGGTATGTAGAATTGTTCGTTTCAAAAACTCAAAGCTTTGCGGATTTTCTTTTTCCAACTTATTTAATTTGGCCAAGCCATCTTTTTTAAGTGATTTTGATTTTTCTAGTAATCTTTCAGCTTTTCTTTTATAAATAGGTCTCATATAAGCTTCGGTTATAGCAGAAATATTTCTTAATACAGATTTTTCTCCACAACCAGCACAAGCTCCTTCACCGGAAACTATTGCCGCATATTTACTTTTTTGCATTAATAAATAACGTAAAGCCGCACTTTTTGATTCTTCCGGGTTTTCGCTGTTATATAAACCCAAATATTTTTGGTTTGTTTCCGGTAGTAATTTTAAGAATTCATTACTAGTATGAATATCGGCATTAATTTCTTCTGTTTCTGCTTGCATGGTTAAGGCATTTCTATTTCCGCAAGCTTTTACACATTGACCGCAACCTTTACAAAGATCATTAATAAAAATACCAAATACACCACCGCTACCCGGATTTTTCTTTTCCATAGCTAAGAAAATTTGAGGAGTTTTGGCATAGCTAAATGGTAATTTACTTAAGATATTATTAAGTTCGGTTAGACTTTTATCAAAATTAGGTTTAGATTTTAAATCAGCAGTTCCTTTTGCTAAACGGCTGATTTCCGTAAAAGCAATTTCAGTAAATATTCTGGTTGGTTCATCTTTTTTTTGCGCTTCAACTAGCATAATTTTTCTGATTTCCGGTTCAGCTTTTTTAGCAACTGCCATTAAACCGGGGATAAGCGTTGTATCACTTACGTAATGTTTAATTGCTGTTTCTAAAACAGTAAATATATCTTGAGCAGTATTTGGTAATGCGCTGTCTGGGCAAACCGTAATACAGTCTAAGCATTCAATACATTTTGTCGGGTCATAGCAAGGGATTTTTCTTCTGGCAACGAATTTGCTACTGTCCGCGCCGGTACCTGCCGCCATTGCTCCGGTAGAAGCATAAGCTGATGCTGGTTGAAAATAACCGTAACCACCTCTAAATTCTTTATCAAAAGTTTCTTTTTTATAGAAGGGAGCTAGGTTTTCGTAATCTTCAGAATTAACAAATTTATCTACATTACAAGGTAAACATTTTGTGCCGGTAAAAAGAGATTTATCAGGTGCCTTTATATCTCCAACCGGTACTTCCATTACTTTGTCAAAACCATCTTTCATTACGGTCATATTAGATTTTACAACCGCTTCTCCTAACTTACCAAATTTTTTGTGATATTGTTTTTCTACGAATTTTTCAAATTCATCGGCTTTAATTTTATTATCATTTAAGAATGAAGAAACTCTAAAAAATGCTCCTAAGAAAGAGTTGCCTTGCATTCTTAATTGTAATTCCGGTTTATCAGTAGCAAGCGCCGCTATTTTAAAACCATTTAAAGCATAAATCTTAATTTTTTTATCAATAATTTCTTGTCTTCTTTTTACCGGAATTCGTTCCCAAACTTTAGCAGGGTCTGTTTCGTGGCTTTCCCAAATAAAAGCACCACCTTCTTTTAAACCTTCTAATGGATCTGTATGTGTAAAGGCTTTAGGGTCACAACATAGCACTACATCAACGTGTTTTAAATCGCAATTAACTCTGATTCTTTCTGGTGCTACTACTAAAAAATAATTGGTTGGCGCACCTTTTTTCTCAGAACCGTATTTAGGGTTAGCTGAAATCTGTAATACGTCTTTATCTTCATTCGGAAAATCTCTTTTTTTAATTAGATCGCCTAATTCACCTAAAATTTCTGATAAGTTTTTACCAGTGGTAATTGCTCCCCAACCACCAATAGAATGAAATCTAATGGCAATGGCTTTATCCGGCAATAAACTTGGTTTGTCTTTTGATACAACATTGTATTCATGATTTATACCTAAATAAAAGAATCTTTGACCATCTTTTGCAGTTAAACCGTCTTGACGTTTACTACCTTTAACCACAAATTCGTAAGCACCAAGCACATCTTCAGGACGAAAATCTCTTGATCCTAAACCATAAACACCTGAAAAAATTTCCGGCATTTCATCAATGGTCATACTTGGTAGATCTGCATAAGCATTAGTTCTGGAATTTTCTAATGCTTTATAAAGAGATGCTTTAATATCTTTAGTTAGAGGATTATCACCGCAAGCTTGTGAATCTGTTCTTTCTAAAACAATTACGTTTTTCTTACCTTTTAAAGCATTAATTATAGTTTTTTCTGGAAATGGTCTATAAACATTAAGATGAATTATACCAATATTAATACCGTCTTTTTGTTTGATATAATCAACGGCCGCTTCAATATTTTCAGCCGCAGATCCCATAGCTATAAAAACAGTATCCGCATCTTTGGTATTATATTCGGAAATTAAACCATAATATCTACCTGTAAGTTCGCCAAATTCTTCATAAGCTTTTTCTAAAAACCCTAAAATTTCGTTTTGGAAAGTATTTCTTCTAGCCGCAACACCGTTCATATAATGTTCTTGGTTTTGTACCGGACCAAGTAAAATAGGTTGTTTTAAATCATAAAGTTCCGGTACTCTTCTTCTTTTTGGTCCGAAAAGAATTTTTTGAGCAGGGGTAGGAGTATCAATAATATCATCTGCGCGACCTAGAAATTCTCTTATTAAATCAGATTCATGTCTTAAAAAAGTTCTTTCCAAATGGCTGGTTAAAAATCCATCTTGAGCATTAATTCCAGGGGTTAAAGCAAGTTCATTAACTTTTCTTAAAATTAGGGCTTGGTCAGCGGCTTGTTGGGCATCTTTACCGAAAAGAATTGACCAACCGGTATTAATTGCGGCATAGATATCATCATGGCTACAATGCACGTTAAGTGCACTTTTGGTTAATGCACGTGCGGCAACTTCCAATACCATAGAAGACATTTTTCCCGGAGCATGAAAATATTGTTCTAAACCATATACCAAACCTTGGCTGGAAGTAAAATTTACTACCCGTTTACCGGTTAATGAGTAAGCAATAGCACCACCTTGAGCGGCGTGTTCACCTTCTGTTTCTATAGCCATTTTAGCATTACCAAAAACGTTTAATTCGCCTCTGGCAAAAGAAAACTCAAAATTTTCACCTTGTTCTGTAGAAGGTGTAATAGGGTAGAAGATACCTGCATCTGCTACTCTGGCTTCTACGTGTAACGAGACTAGCTGGTTACCGTTGGTGGTTATTTTGGTTCCTTTGTATTTTGGGGATTTTGATTTACTCATTATTTTGCTCCTTTTTTTGCCTAACGGCGTTAGTGTTTTTATGTACCTCTTTTTTTGCTTCGCAAAAAAAGAGGTGCGAAATAAAGATTATTTCTAAGGGACTCCGTCCCTTAAACCCTGGGGAAAATATTTTTTCTTCCTCAAAAAACAAACCTAATAATTATATTCTTACTTTTTAATTTTGGCAAATTGAGATAACATTCTTAGTTGAATGGTTTTTTTTTAAGCATTTATATTCTATAATAAAAAAATAATGAAAAGAATAATAATTTGTATTGTTTTTATTGTTTTGTTTAAGTCTGTTATTTTTTCACAAGATTTACCGGCAACAGTTAATATTAATTTAGCTGAAGCTATCTATTATGCTAAAGTAAACCCTAAAGGTAGTTTTGCTATTTCTGTAAACGATTTATATCGTAGTAAACTAGGTTTAAAAATACAAGATATTAACCGTGGTCTAAAATATTCTTATTCTGGTTCTGTTAATGCTAGTAATTATACTAATTCTTTTTCTAATAGTTTATCAGGACAGTTAAATAAACCATTTATTTGGGGTAGTACTTTAAATACCGGGTTAAATTTAGCTCAATCAAGTTCTCGTTCAAGTAACGCCACTATCGGGGTTTCACCTTTTGTTAATGTAAGTATGCCACTAGATGCTAATTTAATGTATTATAATGATTATTCGGCAGATAATTTAGATCGTAGTTTAATTAAATCTCAGTTATCTTTATTAGATACAGAAAAAAGTTTAATTCTTAGTATTATCAGTAATTATTTTCAAATTTTACAATCTTTGAAAAGTATGAATTTTGAAGAAGAAAAATATAGTTTTTATAAAAGATTTTCTGAAATTTCTACTAAAGAAGTTGAATTAGGAAAAACAAAAGAAATGGTTTTAATGGAAAGTGAAGTACAACAATTACAAAGTGCTAATAATATTTTGAGCATGAGAAATAATATAGAAATTTCTTTGAAAAATTTTAAACAGCTCTTAAATATCCCAGATACAGCTAATATAGATTTAAACCCGGTAGATTTAGAAATAATCCCTTATGAAAAATACGTTATTCCTGATATTGAACAAGCAATTATGAACCCTACTTTAATAGTTAATAAAATGAATTTAAAAGATTCTGAAGTTTCCTTAAAATCAAATCGTAGTAAAGTTACACCTAGTTTGGTTTTAAATGCTAATCTGAATTCAACTAACACTAATTTTAGAGATTGGCCTTTTTCAACTTCTGCCGGTGTTTCTTACCCATTATTTAATGAGCCGGAATATGAAAATAGTATGTCTAGCCAATTAAGTAGTTATAAAGATAGTGTTAATTCTTTTGAAAATGCTATTTTATCTAGAAGAATTTATTTGGAAACTTTAGTTAATACTTTTCAAACAAATATTCGGAATTATCAAATGGCAAAAAAACAATTAGAAATCCAAAAACAATTAATAAAAATTTATACTGTACAGTATTCTATTGGGCAATTAAGTTTGCAAATTTTTGTGGATAGAAGAAATGATTATACTAACCAGCAAAATAATTATGAAAACACTTTGCAATCTTTATTTCAAAGTTATTCTTCTATTATTTTGGAATTTGAAGGGGTTAATGCCTGGTACGAAAAAGTATTAAAAGGGCAATTAAAACTAATAAAATAATAAATTTATAAGGAGTTACTTAATGTTAAAAAGAGTAGGGGTATTAATATTATGTTTTATTTTTGTTTTTTTAACAGCTTGTAGTGATAATAATAAAGTTGATCAAAATACAGTTACAACTGAGCCAAAATTAGATACCAAAATTTTAAGCAAGTTTAAACTGGTTTCTGCAGAAAAACGTAATATTGTCTTAAATGTAAATGCAGATGGCTATATTCAATCTAACCAATTAGTTAATTTAAAATCGCAAATGGATGGCAGAATAATTGCTTTACCTTATAATGAAGGAGATTTTGTTAAGCAAAATGCTTTATTGGTGGAATTAGATCAAACAAAATTACTTCAAGATATAAATGATTCTAGAACAAATTTAATTTTAGCTGGGCTTGATTTAGATATGGCAAAGCGTAAGTATAATGAAACCGAAGTTTTATTTAATTTAAAATCAGCTTCTAAAGATGATTATTTACAAGGTCAAATTTCTTTAAAAAAACAAAATTATTCTTACAAAAAGTCACAAATGGATTTAGCCAATAAAGAAAAACTATTAAATTATGCTAAAGTTTATGCCCCTTTTGATGGAAAAATAACCAAAATAGCAACTTCTTTAGAAGCGAATGTATCTGCCGGTAATGATTTACTTTCAATTGCCAATATGAGTAAATTATCGGTTGTTATCACTTTATTACAAGATTATATTCCTTATTTAAAAGCAGGAATTCCTATACTTTTAAGCGGTTCTTCTATACCAGACGGTCAGGTAAAAGCTGATTTTGTTAGTATTCAACAAAATACTAATGCTGGCAGTGGTGGCGGAGGAGGGTATGGTAGTAACCAGAATCAAGGTCAGATTTCTATAATTTGTTCTTTTCAATCTAAATATCCGGAAAAAATTTATCTGGGTACTTATGTTAGTGCCCAATTAACTTTAGCGGAAAAGCAAGATGCCTGGGTTTTACCTATTGATACCCTTTGGATTGCTAATGATAATTATTATGTTGCGGTTTTGGATAAAACTAAAAATCAAATAAAAAAGGTTTCAGTAAAAGTTGGTATAAATGATGGTAATTACGTTGAAATTTTAAATGCCGATGCTAATTTATTGAAAAATGTAATTTTAATAAATTCTTATCAGCAATTTTTAGATATTTACCCCTTTTTGAATAATTAAATATGAATATTTTATATTACATTCAGAATGCGCTATTTAATCTGCGGCAAAATAAAGTAAAAAGTATTATTTTGATTATTAGTATGATTTTTGCCATAGCGCCTTTAATTATTATTTTTAGTCTAGAAAAAGGGACTAATGCTATTTTATATAACCAATTTACATCCATGGGGTTAGATACAATTCAGGCATCTTCGCAAAATAATATTGATTTAAGAATTTTTCGCTATAAAAAGTTTTTCAAAAATTTATCTATTGATGCAGATTCGCAATATACCAATATTATTTTAATGTATAAAAAATTACCGGTTCTTGTAAAATCTATTGATGGTAATTTTTTTGATTTTAATCTTAATTATAAAATGTTATTCGGTGATTTTATCAGAGATACTGATGTGCAATTAGGTAATCAGATTTGTTTATTGGAAAATCATGTAAATATACCAGCTCCTTATAAATTACCGCCTATTATCAACAAAAGTATTAGTTTAAATGGTTCAAAATACCGCATTGTGGGTTTATATCAAAATTTGTCTAATTTGCAATATCAAAGTAGTTATTTACCGCAAATTTTGATACCTTGTACATCGCAAAAATTAAAAAATGCTAAATCATTATTAATTAAAGTAAAGGATTACCGTGAAATTGAAGCAACTGCTTTTTTACTGCAAAACATTTTTAAGCGTTTTAGTAAAAGCACTACAGTTAATTTACAATATGATTTAGATAGTATTAAAACTACAGAAAGTATTTTAGCTAATATTAAATTAGGTTTAGTTATAGGTGCTATAGTAGCATTTTTTATTGGCGGTATGGGTTTAAGTAATATTATGTTAATTTCTGTTAGAGATAGAACTAGTGAGATAGGGATTTTAAAAGCAATAGGTGCAGAAAATAAAATAATTTTATTTCAGTTTTTAATTGAAGCTAGTTTTATTGGTTTATTAGGTGGTTCTTTAGGTATTGTAGTAGGGATAATTATTTGCTTAATAACTTCTTTAATTATTGGAGTTGCTTTACCTATTACTATTTTATCAGTGATAGTTTCTTTTTCTGCCGCTTTTTTGTTAGGCGTAGTTTTTGGTATGATACCTGCAAGAAAAGCGGCAAAAATGAAAATTGTGGATGCAATACGGTTTGATTAATATAAAAGCATAATGAGGTTATGATGTCAGAGACAATAATTAAAATTAAAGATTTAGTAAAAATTTATAAAATAGAAACAAAAGAATTATTGGTATTAAATGGGGTAACCTTAGATATTAATAAAGGAGATTATTCTGCAATTATGGGTTCTTCCGGATCAGGTAAAACTACTTTATTAAATATCATAGGGTTATTAGATAATCTCAGTAAAGGCAGTTACTTATTATATAATCAAGAAGTAGGTGCATTAAAGGAAGCTGAAATGGCACGTACCAGAAGGCAAAAAATTGGGTATGTATTTCAAAAATTTAATTTATTACCCCGTTTAAAAATAATTGAAAATGTCGCGTTGCCTTTAATACTGGACGGACAACAGCAAGAACCTTCAAAACAAAAAGCTTTGGAAATGTTGAAAAGAGTAAATTTGGGGCATAGGGCAGAGCATAAGCCTGGGGAACTTTCCGGCGGTGAGCAACAACGGGTAGCTATTGCCAGGGCTTTAGTTAATTCGCCTGGTATTATTATTGCTGATGAACCAACCGGGAATTTAGACCCGAAATCTGAGGAGATGGTTTTAGAAATTTTAGAAACCTTAAATAAAGAAGGTATTACCATAATTATGGTAACCCATAGTTTAAAAGTGGCAAAATACGCCCAAAAAGTTATTCATCTTACCAATGGTAAACTTTCTACTGGGCAGGAATCAATTTATCATAAATTATTATCAGATTAAGTCTAGAGTTTTAAATTATCAATTAATCTGGTTTTTCCTAAATATCCGGCAAACATGATACGATCATTTTTTTCTGCTATTGGTTGTTCATCTAAAGTATAAGGATCAATAATTTTAAAATATTCTATTTTAATCGGACTATTTTTTTTTAGATATTTACTTGTTTTTTTAATTAGTTCGTTCGTATTATTCTCGCCTTTTTTAAATAAAACTCTTACTAATTTTAAAACTTTATAAATATAAGGGGCAAATTTTTTTTCTTTTTCATTTAAATATTTGTTTCTTGAACTAAGGGCTAAACCATTTTTGTCCCTAATAATTGGGCAGGCAATTATTTCTGTATCTAAAAATAAATCTTCTACCATTTTTTTGATAATAACTAATTGTTGAAAATCTTTTTCTCCAAAATAGGCTTTATTGGGTTTTATTAAATTAAATAAACGTAAAACCACAGATGTTACCCCTTGAAAATGGTTTATTCGTGTTTTTCCGCATAGTTTTTTTGCGTGTTTAGGTTCATAAATAATGGTGCTTGAATTAATATCTTTACCATATATTTCTTGAGCATTTGGTAAAAATAGAAAATCTATTTTTAAGTCTATTAGAATTTTTTGATCTTCTTCCCATGGTTTAGGATATTTTTGAAAATCTTCATTTTTACCGAATTGAGTTGGGTTAATGAAAATACTGACAATTGTAATATCATTTTCTTTTTGTGCTTCTTTTATTAAGGAAAGGTGACCTTCATGTAAAGCCCCCATGGTAGGAACAAACCCAATACTTTTATTTTGCTTTTTTAGATTATTGATGATTTTTTTTATTTCTTGGCAGGTATTAAGAATAATCATTAGAATTTATGAAAAGAGGCAAAAGCCCATAATAAAATCGTAATTAAAAGGGCAAAAAGTTTTATTTCCCAGTTATTAATTATTAAGCCTCTAAAAATTTTAGGTACGTTTATTTTGACATTTTGGGCAGTATTTTTTTTCATTATTCTTATTTAATTTAACCAATAATATCGGATAATTACAACTAGGACATTTTTCTTGAATGGGTTTATCCCAACTGACAAATTTGCATTTAGGGTAATTAGAGCAACCGTAAAATGTTTTATTTTTTTTGGTTTTTCTTTCTATTATTTTACCATTACATTCTGGACAGATTACGTCTAATTCATGCTTAATTGATTTGGTATTTTTACAATTAGGATAATTTGAACAAGCCAGAAATTCGCCAAATCTGCCGGTTTTTATAACCATTGGCGAATTACATTTTTCACATACTTCATCAGTTGGTTTATCTAAATTAATTTTTTTCATTTCTTGATACGCAGTATTAATTAATTTTTCAAATGGGTCATAAAAATCTTTTATAATATCTTGCCAAACATGTTTTCCTTCCATAATTTCGTCTAATTCCGATTCCATTTTAGCGGTAAAATTAATATTCAAAATATTAGGGAAATAAGCTAATAATTGGTCTGTAACAATATTGCCTAATTCAGTAATATAAAAAGCTTTTTTTTCTTTTTTAACATATTCACGGTCTAAAATAGTATTGATGGTAGGGGCATAGGTTGATGGTCTGCCAATGCCTTTTTCTTCTAGCTCTTTAATTAAACTAGCTTCAGTGTATCTTGGTGGTGGTTGCGTAAAACGTTGTTCTGGTAATAATTTAATTAAAGTGAGTAAATCTTTTTCCGAGAGTTTTGGCAGATTAGATAATTCTTGGTCAGGATTTTTTTCTGTTTCTTCTTTTGTTTCCAAATAAATTTTCATAAAGCCATCGAAATTAATAACATTGCCGCTGGTTTTTAAAAAATAGGTTTCTTTATTTTTTGTTTCTGCAGAAATAATAATTTGCGTATTTTCTAATATGGCATTAGCCATTTGTGATGCCATAAATCTTTCCCAGATTAATTTATATAGTTTAAAATGATCTCCTGAAATTTTGGGTTTTAAATTTTCAGGGGTTAGTTTTAAATAAGTTGGACGGATAGCTTCGTGGGCATCTTGAACATTTTGTTTTTTCTTAATAGCTTTTTTAGCATTTGGTAAATATGCTTGACCAAAATTATTTTTAATATAATTTAATGCTTCTTCTTTAGCGGAATCAGCAATTCTTATAGAATCAGTTCTCATATAAGTAATTAAAGAAGTAGCTTCACTATCTATATCTAGCCCTTCATAAAGTTGTTGCGCAATTAACATGGTTTTTGTGGCATTCCAATTAAATTTTTTTACCGCTTCTTGTTGTAAAGTAGACGTAATAAATGGTAAAGGCGCATTACGGTTAATCAATGATTTTTTGATTTCTTTTACTTGATAATTTGCTTTTTCTAAGATTTGGCTTAAGGTTTTAGCATTATTTTCATCTTTGATTTCTAATTTTGTTTTTGGGTTTTCTTTGGCAAATAAACGAGCTAAAAATTTGGGGGAATTTTTGTCTTTGGTTAACTCAGCATCTATGGTCCAAAATTCTTCTTTAATAAAGCTGTTAATTTCTTTTTCGCGGTCATAAATTAATTTAACCGCAATAGATTGTACCCTTCCGGCACTTAGGCCTTTTCTGATTTTTTTCGATAAAATAGGGCTAAGTAAATAACCAATAAGGCGGTCAAGTACTCTTCTGGCTTGTTGGGCATCAACGAGGTTTTGATCAATTTGCCGGCTGTTTTTTATGGCATTTTTAATAGCAGTACTGGTAATTTCATTAAAAGTTATGCGAGAAAATTTTTTTTCCGGTATTTTTAAGGCTTCTTTAATATGCCAGGCAATAGCTTCGCCTTCTCTATCAGGGTCAGTAGCAAGATATATTTTTTCTACTTTTTCCATAGCAGTTTTTAATTCTTTTAAGACATTAGTTTTTTTCTTGAGTTTTTCATAAGTAGGTTCGAAATTTTCTTTAATATTTACACCAAGCCGGTAAGCAGGTAAATCTCTAACATGACCAAAAGAAGCTTTGATTTCATAATCTGAGCCTAGAAATTTACCAATGGTTTTAGATTTTGCCGGTGATTCCACAATTACTAAGTTTCTTTTCATTGAGGCGGTATTATGCAGAAATTTGTTGAGCTTGTCAACATCATATTTATATAGCCAGGGGCGAAGCCTCTGGCTATATAATTCCGCCGCCAATTACGTAATCGTTATCATATAAAACTGCAGATTGACCTGGGGAAACATCATTAGAAAACTCTTTTAGGGTAATTAAAGCTTTGTTTTTTTTAATTTCGACTTCGCATTCAAGTTCTTTTGCGTGATATCTGGTGACTACTTTTGCTTTAAATTTATCTGCTAAATTTGGATATACCCAGTTTGTATTGCTAATACTGAATTGCTTGATGTATAAATCTTTAACTCTGCCAAGTTGTACTTGATTTTTTTGCGGATTAATCTTCGTTACGTACCACGGGCCGTTAGAAAGATTCAACCCTTTTCTTTGCCCTCGAGTATAATTGATAATACCTTTATGCGTTCCTATTATTTGATTTGTTTGATCAACAAAATCACCTTTTTCAATTTTTACATTTAGATATTTTTTGATAAAATCCGGATAAGGTTCATTTAAAAAACAGGCATCTTGGCTGTCTTTTAGTTTATGATTTTCTAATTGCCAGCTTTCAGCTAGGTCTCTTACTTGTTGTTTCGTATAATAACCAAGCGGAAAAATGCATTTAGAAAGTTGTTCTTGCTTTAAACGATAGAGCATATATGATTGGTCTTTTAGATTGTCTTTGGCTTTTTTTAAAAAATAGTGATTATCTTTTTTTTCAATTTGAGCATAATGCCCAGTCATAATAAGATATTTTTGATTTTTTAATTTAGGATTATTTTTAAAAAATTGTTTTATTTGTTTTTCAAATCTGATTTTTTCATTACAAATAACACAAGGGTTAGGGGTTTTGCCGTGAAGATAAGTTTTACAGAAATTATCTACGATTTTTTGACAAAAAGGAATTAAACAATCAACCTTATAATAAGGGATATTTTGGGTCTCACAAAATCTTTGACAAGATAATAGAGTGTTTGTTTCGCAACATTTTGATTCTGGCCAATTAAGATGAGATATCCCAATAAACTGAATTGGTTCTTGTAATTTTTCTGTGAGTTCTTTTTTTTGGTTAATTAAAATTAAGGCTGAAGTAGAAGAATCTACTCCGCCGCTTAGAGATAAAAAAATCAGCATTTTTTTCTTAATTCTTTAAAGAAATTTGGCAGTAAAGTTTTAATTTCCGCTGTTTCATGATATTCAATCTCTACATTATGGTTAAATAAGTTGTTTTCAAACAGATTAATTTTGGTGCCGGCTGAACCCCATTTTGGGTCTTTTTGTGCATAAACAACTTTTTTAATTCTGGCTTGTATAATTGCACCGGCGCACATGGGGCAGGGTTCTAAAGTTGAATATAAAACACAATCATTTAAACGCCAATCGTTTAATTTTTTACAGGCTTTTTTAATAGCAATAATTTCCGCGTGTTTTGTTGTGTCTTTTTTGGTTTCTCTAAGATTATGAGCCCGAGAGATTATCTGGTTATTTTTGGTAATTATTGCGCCAACCGGCACTTCATTTTTTGCTAATGATTTTTTTGCTTCTTCAAGAGCCAATTTTAGAAAATCTGAATCAGAGTTTTGAATAAATTGATTTGTTTTTACAACTTTTTTCATTTGTTGATGGGGCAAGGCCCCATACCCCTTTTTATTTTTATATCACAGAGATTCGTTTTTTAAAGGGCTTCGCCCCTACACCCCAAAAATTTTTTTCTTCTGTCTCCTGACTCCTGTCTTCTGTCTCCTGAGCCCCACTAGTGCCTTCTGCCTTATCTAACTCTTTCAATATACGATCCGTCTTCTGTATTAACTTTAATAATATCGCCTTCTTTAATAAATCCAGGTGCGTTAACAATAATATCTTTTTCACAAGTAACAGGTCTTAAGACATTTGTAACCGTAGCTTTTTTAATTTCCGGCGGGGCAAAAATAACTTTTAAATCTACGGTATTAGGAAAATCTATACCAATAGGTTGATGATTAAAAAACGAAACAAAATAATTTGTTCCTTCAGTCAAGAATTTAGCTGATTCACCAATTAATTCTTTTGATAAAGTATGTTGTTCATAATCTTCATTATTCATAAAAACATAGCCTGTAGGTTCACTATAAAGAAATTGCATTTCGTGAGTTTCTAAATCGGCTTTATCTACTTTGTCGTTTGATCTAAACCTTGATTCTAAATTTTTTCCGGAAATGATGTTTTTTAATTTTGTCTGTACGCAGGCAACCCCTTTGCCAGGAGTTATATGGTCCATAACATTAACGCGGTAAAGTTCTCCTTCTAAATTTAAAATCATCCCAACTCTTATTTGTGTAGCTGTAATAAGCATAAAAAAACCTTCCTTAATTATTAATTTTGTTAATATTTTAACATTTGGAGTTTTTCTTGTATACCCGGTGAGCGAAGCCCACCGGGTATACTAAGAAGATATACAAAATCCGTTAAATTTAGGTATAATATGGTTATATGATTAAAGTACTAATTATTGATGAAAACCCTAATCATGCAAAAATTATTCAAAATGAGCTTAATTTATTTACCAATGATTTGATTGTCTTAAACAATTATGAATTAATTTTGCAATATTTAAAGCAATATCAACCGGATGTAATTTTTATTAACATTAATTTTCTTTCGCGATTGTTTTCAGAAGGTATTAACTTTGCAGATTTTTATACCATTGTGGTTGCGGATGCTCCGGAACCAGAATATCTACGTTTAGCCATGTTAGTAAAAGCAGATGACATGATAATAGAACCTTTAATGAGAGAGATTATTTTAACTGCTTATACTAAGGCTAAAAACCAAGTTTTAACTAAAAAAAATATTCGTTTAAAACAAAATTTAGTTTCTAAACAAATTAGTTTTTTTTCTAATTTTAAAGAAATAGGGCAAACGGTTTTGTCTTTACATTTAGCTTATAAATTAGCTAAATTGAATAAATTCAGAATTCTTTGGACAGATTTAGAACCAGAATCTTTAATTATCAAAAGTATTACTGAAAAGCATCAATTATTAGGTGAAGAGTTTTTAAGTATAGGCGATATTTATTGTCATGATAATTTAGAATTATTTAAACCTAAAAAAGAAGTTTTTAATGATGAAGTTGCTTTATTTTCTTGTTTATCAAAATTAAAGAAAAATTTTGATTATGTTTTAGTTGATATCCCCAAAAATTTTAACAAAACAGTTTTAGTGGCTTTAAATTTATCTGATACTGTAATTTTTTTAATCAATTTATTAAAAGATGAGTATGGTAAAATTACGGAAGGTTTGAGTTTTTTAAATCGGATGAATATTGATAAAAAAGCTATTAATTTAATTGTTAATAAATACGAGGATTTTCATAATACTTTTACTAAAAAAGAAATAGAAGATAAATTACAAAAAAAAATACAATTATTAATGCCAAAAGATAATAATTATGCTAAAATAGAAATCTGGGATTTCAATCAACGTGAAATGCACCATTTTTTAACACAAAAATTAGATATTTTATTAGATTTAATTTCTATCTAGGGGGTAATAATGGCCTTATTTAAAAGTGCATTGACAAAAGAAGTAAATAAAAAAGAAGACCGTTTTAATTCTTTAATAAATCGTTTAATGGAATTAGAAGAGGATACTAATATTCAAAGTTCAGATACTGAACAAGAATTTGATCTTTCTGATGCAATTAAAATGCGTGATGCTTTACGTTTATCTACCGGACAAAGTTTAGAGCAGGTTAGTTTTGGTAAAAAAAGTTATTTCGGTAGTTTTAGTTTTGAAGATAAAGATTTATCTCAAAAAATCTTTAATTACGCTAAATCATTATTAATTTCTAAAGATGGTCGTTTTAACCCTTATATGCCAATAAAATTAGAACCCTTAAACCAAGAAGAAGATCTTAATTTTACACAAAGGTTACAAAATTTATTGTTTGAAGAAGGGCTTTCTAAGGAGCAAATAGATAAATTGGTTTTATTATTAAAACCAGAATTTTCCGGTTTTGGACCTTTGCAAAAGCTATATCTTGACCCTAATACAACGGCAGTATTAATAAATTCTTTTAATCAAATTTATATTGAATCTAATGGCAAATTAGTTTTAACTAATATCAGTTTTTTTAACCAAGATCATTATACTTTTACAATTCAAAAATTATTAAAGAATTTGAAAAATGATAATGTTGATGAAAAGGCTTTAATTGTTGAAGGGGTTTTAAATGATGGTTCAAAATTATATGTTTTTAATGAAAAATCATCAACTAAAGAACCGGTAGTTATTATTAGAAAAACTTCTAAAATCAATTTGAGTTTAAAAAATTTAGTTGCTTCTGGCATGATTACTGAAAAAGCTGTTGAATTTTTAAAGAATAGTATTAAGAATAAACAACCTATTTGGATTTGCGGACCGTCTCGATCTGGCAAAACTACTTTACTTAATGCCTTGGCTAATTCTTCTTTAAAAGAGGAAAGATTGGTTTCCGTAGAAAAAAATAGTGAGTTAAAATTAATTGATCTACATTGGGTACCTTTTTATTTGAACGAAGAAGAAACTATTACTAAAATTTTAGCTAGTATTCATAAATTAAGGGCAGATAAAATTATTTTTAATGATTTTGAAGTAAGTGAATTAAATAAATTAGTTGATGTTATTAATACTGGTGATGAAAGTTTTTTAGTTAGTTTAAATTTAAAAAATGCTCAAATGCTGTTAAATTATATTCTTTTTGCTTATGATAATAGCGGTGTAAATACCAATAGTTTACTTAAAGAAAATATCGCAGGGGCAATTCCTATTATCGTTGAATGTGGTTTTGATACTAATAAAAAACCGAAAGTAATGCATATTAGAACTGTTACTGGTGTAACCAAAGATGGTAACTTTGTGTTTGAAAATAAATAAAATTAGTTCTGTCAAAAATTATCTCTTACTTGATTAGATTTTCTACATATGTTACCTTTAAAAGGTTATTATTAAATTTGGAGTGATAAATGATATTAATTGAAAATTTTTCGCAGGTTGCGGCACAAATTGAATCTGAACGTGGTATTACCAAATTAGATTTAATTGATGCTATTAGTCAAGCATTAATTTCGGCTTCTAGACGTAAATTTACGGAAGAAACTATTTTAGAAGCAAAAATAGATCATTTAACCGGGGAAGTAAAAATTTTTCAAAAAAAGTTGGTCGTGAAAAAAGTTGAAAATCCGGAAATTGAAATTGCTTTAAAAGATGCTAAAAAAGAATTCCCTGAAATTAAAGTTGATGAATATTATGTTAAAGAAGTAACCCCAACTGATTTTGGCCGTATCGCCGCACAAACTGCTAAACAAGTAATTATTCAAAGAATTAGAGAAGCAGAGAAAAATTCTATTTTTAAAGAGTTTAAAGATAAAATTGGTGGCATTATTACCGGGGTAGTACAAAGAATTGAAAACAGAAATTATTTAATTAATCTTGGTAGAATTGAAGCAGTTTTAGGACTTAACGATCAAATACCAAACGAGCGGTTTAATGTAAAAGATAAAGTCAGACTTTTTATAGTGGGTATTAATAAAAACAATCGCGGTTCTTTTATTCAGATTTCTCGTTCGCATCCTGGGTTAATAAAAAAGCTTTTTGAAATGGAAGTACCGGAAATTCAAGATAACGTAATTGAAATTGTTAATGTTGCTAGAGAAGCAGGAGAGCGTACAAAAATAGCGGTAAAAAGTAATAACCCAGCAGTTACAGCGGTTGGCACTTGTGTTGGACCAATGGGGACTAGAATCCAAAATATTTTAAGAGAAATAGGTAAAGAGAAAATAGATATTTTAGATTGGCATGAGGATCCGAAAATTTTTATTTCTAATGCATTAAAACCAGCTAAAATTAAAGAAATTATTATTGCTAATAAAGAAGAGAAAACATCAATAGCAGTTGTTCCTAAAGATCAACTTTCTCTGGCAATTGGTAAATTTGGAGTAAATGTTAGGTTAGCGGTTAAATTAACCGGTTGGAAAATTGATATTATGGACGATGACGAATTTGCTAAAAAGGAAAGTGAAATCCGAAAAGCAACTCATGTTTCTATTGTTGATAGAATTAAACAAGAAAAAGAAAAAAATATGCAGGAATCTGCTTTACTTTCTGCTGAACAAGCAGAGTCAGTAGCTACAAAAGAAATTGAAAATAAAGAACTCCCGGAAGTTAAAAAAGAAAAAAAGGGAAAAGCAAAAACTACTAAAAGTAAAACTGTGAAGGTAGAAACAGAAAAATCGGAAAAAACTAAAAAAGCGGTTAAAAAAACAAAAAAAGAATAAGAATAATGTTATCATTATTATTAATTTTAAAAAGAATGGAGAATTTAAAAGTTGAAAGTTCAAAATTTAGCCAGAGAATTAAGGAAAACTACCAGAGAATTAATATCAGAACTTCAACGAATGGGTATCAGTGTAAAATCCGGTAATACAAAATTAGAAAATGAAGAAATTGAATTTATCAAAAAAACTTTATTTAATAAAACCAATAAAGATGCTATTAGAGAAGCAGAATACGATTTACTTCTAACAGATGCTTCCATTACTATTCAAGATTTAGCAAAAAAAATTAAAGTTACTTTACCTGAAATAATGAAAGCCGTATTAACTATTGGTATGCAGCTTAATTTGAATTCAGAAATTTCTGCTAATACAGCTAAAGAAATTGCGGAATCTTGTGGAGTAGAATTAATTCTAGAATTAGATGAATCTAACTCTAAAATAACTGATATAAAAACTAATCTTGATAAAATTGAAGAACAAGAATTAAACGGAGACCTTGAACAATTAATTACTCGTCCGCCTGTGGTTACTATTATGGGTCACGTTGACCATGGTAAAACAGCGCTACTAGATGTAATTCGTAAATCTAATATCGTTGCTAAAGAATTTGGCGGTATTACCCAACATATAGGGGCTTATCAGGTAAAAGTAAAGAATAAAAAAATCACTTTTTTAGATACTCCCGGGCATGCGGCTTTTACTACTTTAAGGGCTAGGGGTACGCAAGTTACAGATATTGCTATTTTAGTTGTTGCCGCAGATGAAGGGATTAAACCGCAAACAGTAGAAGCAATTAATCATGCTATTGCCGCTAATGTAGAAGTAATAGTGGCTATTAATAAAATAGATAAACCAGAAGCTAATATAGATAATGTTAAGCAACAATTAACACAATACAATCTTGTAGCAGAAGAATGGGGCGGTAAAACTATTATGTTACCGGTTTCAGCAAAAACAAAGCAAGGTGTACCAGAATTATTAGATATGATTCAGTTAATTGGTGATATGAAAGAGCTAAAAGCAAATCCGCAGGGTAAAGCAAAAGGGGTTGTAATTGAATCTAAATTATCAAAAAGTAAAGGACCAATTGCTACTGTTTTAGTGAAATCCGGGACTTTAAAAGTAGGCGATGTTTTTATTGCCGGACAAGTTGTTGGTAAAATCAGAGCTTTATTAAATGATCTTGGTGAAAAAGTTAAAACTGCACCGCCAAGTATGCCGGTAGAAATTCTTGGTATTTCTGAAGTTCCACAGCCAGGAGATATTTTAGAAGTAGTAGGAAACGAGAAAATTGCGCGTGAAATTGTTGAAAAACGTAAATTATTAGATAAAGATAATCGGAATCAACAAAAAATTTCTTTTGAAAGTTTATCACAAGAAATAGGTGAAGGGCATATTAAAAAATTAAATATTATTGTTAAAGCAGACGTGCATGGCTCTCTTGAAGCTATCATTAAATTGGTACAAGAAATTAAATCTAAAGATGTGCAAATTAATATTATCCATTCAGCTACTGGTCCGGTTAATGAAAATGACATTATGTTAGCTAAGGCTTCTCAGGCTATTATTATAGGGTTTGGTAACGATGCCTCACCAGATATTTTTAAAATTGCTGAAAATGAAGGTATTGAGATTAAGTTATATAAAATTATTTATCAAATTATTGATGATTTAGTTAAGGTTACGGAAGGCATGTTTAAAAAAGAATATATTGAAGTTGAAACAGCGCGTTTAGAAATTCGGGAATTATTCAAGTTTTCAAAAGTAGGTACAATTGCCGGTTGTTTTGTAACTAGCGGAAAAATTAATAGAAACAGTATTATTGTAGTAGAAAGAGAGAAAAAAGAAATCTTCAAAGGGAAGTTGTCTTCTTTAAAACGTTTTAAAGAAGATGTAAAAGAGGTTCAGCAAGGTTTTGAATGCGGTATTGTTGTTGACGGTTTTCAAGATTTAAAACCTGGTGATACGGTAATTTGTTTTGAAATCAGAGAAAAAGAAAGAACTTTATGAAAGTGGCACGGCTTGCCAATATTTTTCGTAATGAAATAGCAGAATTATTAAGAAAAAAAATCAATGATCCGCGTATTGGTTTTATCAGTATTACACATGTAAAAATTTCCGCAGATTTAAAAACAGCTAAGGTTTATTATAGCCAATTTGGTAATGATAGCGAAAAGAAAAAAACTCTAAAAGCTTTAAAAAGGGCAGAAAGTTTTATTAAATATGAAATTGGAAAAATAATAAACTTACGCGTAATGCCGGATATAATTTTTGAATTTGATGACACCTTAGAAAAAGGGGTTAATTTAATAAATAAAATTGAAGAGTTAAATGAAAAAAAATAACTGGCAAGAATTTGCAAATTATCTAGATACTAATACTAAAAGAATCAAAGCCTTATTAGTTACCCATACTACGCCAGATCTTGATGCGGTTGGTTCGGTTTTAGCATTGAGTCGTTTATTACAGCAGAAAAACATTTTACATAAAGTTAGTTTAGATAAGGGTAATTATTTTACTTATAATTTTTTACCAGGGGTTGATAAATTAGAAACTTTTAGTTTTTATGATGATTTTAATACCATTATAGCTTTAGATTCGGCTACTTTAGAGCGTATTCAAGAAAAAGATATGATTTTAAAAAATCGTGATAAATTAACAATTATTAATATTGATCATCATCAAGATAATACTTTATTTGGCGATATTAATATTATTGAAGATATTTCCTCTGTTGGTGAATTAATTTTTTCTCTTTGTGAAGAATTTCATTGGCCTATTGATGAAATGATGGCTTACAATATTTATGCTTCTATTATCGGAGATACAGGCAGGTTTTTATATAGTAATTTTACTGCTAAAACTTTACAGGTAGCAGAAAAATGTTTAGAACGAGGGTTTAATTATGCAGAGTTGAATCAGTTAGTATTTGAAAATAAGAAATTCGATTATTTCAAAATTATCAGAACCGGTTTAGAAAATTTAAAAATTAATTGGCAAAAGGCTTATGCTTATACTTATATTGCAGATAACGATTTAGATTATGGTCATGAATTAATTGATTTTATTCGTAAATTAGAAAAAATTGAAGTATTTATTGTTTTTAGAAAATGGCAAAAAGGTTTAATTAAAATTAGTTTGAGGTCAAAATCGCATTTTGATGTTGCTAAGTTTAGTGCTAAGTTTAATGGCGGTGGGCATAAATGTGCGGCAGGAATTACCATTAAAGGTAGTTTAACCGAAATTATGGAAAAAGTTATAGGTGAATTAGAAAAAGCTTTGGGTAAATAGCTATTTTGTAATAGACTCTACGTGTACAAATATTCT
The DNA here is from genome assembly GCA_964521915.1 of uncultured Candidatus Marinamargulisbacteria bacterium. Lineage (GTDB taxonomy): Bacteria > Margulisbacteria > Marinamargulisbacteria > CAZFTP01 > CAZFTP01 > CAZFTP01. The sequence goes on along the minus strand of CAZFTP010000004.1, from coordinate 54,120 downwards.
TGATTTAATTATACTAAGAAAGTGAATACAGAAATTTTTATTAAGCCAGTTTTAAATGCGGATTTTAAAGGTATTTTACTTGTAAATAAACCAGTGGGGCTTACTTCTTTTAAAGTTGTTAATAAAGTAAAAAAGCTTACAAAAAATAAAAAAGTTGGTCATGCCGGTACGTTAGATCCTTTTGCTGAAGGGTTATTAATTATTGCTGTTGGCAGAGAATTTACTAAACAAATATCTTTTTTTCAAGATTTACCTAAAACTTACGAAGTTGAAATTGTTTTCGGTTTAGCAACTGATACTTATGATTCTGACGGCAAAGTAACAGATTATAATTTCGATTCTTTATCTGAACTTTCACAAGAAAAAGTAACAGAACAGCTTAAAAATTTTTTGGGTAAAATAGAACAAATTCCTCCCAAATTTTCCGCGAAAAAAATTAATGGAAAAAGGGCTTACGATTTAGCCAGAAAAGAACAAGATTTTGAAATGAAGCCGAATACGGTAGAAGTTTATGGAATTAGATTATTGGGGTTTAATTGGTTCTGTCTTTTAGAAAAATTTCTCTTCTCCGGGGTAAAAGTGGACGAAGTCCCTTTGAAATTGCCAAGCGTTACTTTAGAAATAACTTGTTCAAAAGGTACTTATATCAGGAGCATTGCTTATGATTTAGGTAAGGCTTTGGGAATTCCCTCCTTTGCCAATAAATTAAAAAGAACTAAAATAGGGGAATATAGTTTGGAAAAAGCATTAAGTTATGAGTGTTTAAAAGAGGTGTCTTGAAGCATGATTTTAGGCTGTTAAGGGGCTTGCTCCCTTGTATTTTATGTATATCCATGATGATCTATGCACCTATACATAAATAAACTCGGGGTATAAGGGGCGAAGCCCCTTAGAAAATTAATCTCTCTCGTATACCCAGGTGGCTCTGCCACCTTGGGTATACATAAGGTAAAGTAATGTATAAAATTTTTGGTTTGAAAAATCAACAAATAGAATCTTTAGGTTTAGGTATTTTTGATGGTTTTCATTTTGGGCATCAAGAGCTGGCAAAATATTGTTCGCATTTATTAACTTTCTGGCCGCATCCGGATGTTTTTTTAAGTAAAAATAAAGACTTAAAAATGCTCACAACTTTGCGTGAATTACGATACTATCAGAAAAAATTAGTGGTGCTAAGGTTTAATTATTATATTTCTCAACTTCAGCCTGAAAATTTTCTTGATCAAATTATTTTAAAAGAATTAAATCCGCAGAGAATTGTGGTTGGTTATGATTTTAATTTTGGTTATAAAAAGGAAGGCGATTATCAATTACTAAAAATTTGGACAGCCAAAAACAAGATAGAATTAATTCAAGTAAAGCCTGCTACTATTAATGACCAAATAGTAAAGAGTAGTTTAATTAGAAATTTAATTTTAGAAAATAAGTTTAATCAAGCTGTGAATTTGTTAAATCATGCTTATTTAATTATTGGTAAAGTAATAAAAGGTGAAGGTAGAGGAAGAAGATTAGGTTTCCCAACCGCAAATTTACAAATACCAATGCATAAACTAATTCCGGGTAAAGGTATTTATAAAGGAAAAGTTTTGGTAGAAAATAAATCATATTCAGCTTTAATTTATCTGGGTAATAAACCAACTTTTCACCGTAATTTTCAGAATTCCGTTGAAGTTTATATTAAAGGTTTTAGAGATAATATTTATGATAAACAAATAAAAGTTTTTTTAGAGTTAAAAATAAGAGATGAACAGATTTTTTCTAATGAGCAGGATTTAATTTTACAAATACAAAAAGATCTGGAGCAAATTTAATAACACATGCAAATTATTAGTGGTAAATATAAAGGGCATAAATTAAGTTTTAAAAAAGATAAGCTACGTCCAAGCCAAAGCAAGGTGCGTGAAGCACTTTTTGATATTTTGCAAACTAGAATTATTTCTGCTGATTTTTTAGATTTATGTGCCGGTACTGGGGCAATTGGTTTAGAAGCAATATCACGAGGGGCTAATAAAGTAGTTATGGTAGATGCTAACTGTAATATGATATTTCAAAATATTTTAATTTTAGATTTGCCAGATCAAGAAAAAGTTGCCATAAAACAATTAAAAGTGGAAAAATTCTTCTTAAAAAATCAGGAAAAATTCGATCTTATTTTTTTTGATCCGCCTTGGCACAAAACTAATTTGTATCAGCTTACATTGAACTCGATCTTTGAATTTGATATACTTAAAACTAATGGATTATTAATCATAGAACATGCTAAAAAAATGCAATTTCCTTGGTTAGAATCTTTAAATTATCGTGATTATATTTACGGAGATACGGTTTTAAAAATCATTAATTATGAAAAAAGCAATTTACGCCGGTAGTTTTGATCCTATTACAAACGGACATTTAGATATTATAAAACGGGCACAGTCTTTATTTGATCAAATTCATATCGCGGTAATTCATAATCATAACAAAAAATCTTTATTTTCCTTGGAAAAAAGAATAGCTTTAATAAAAGAATTGTTTTTAGATAAGCCAAATATTGTGGTTGAAAGTTTTTGCGGATTATTGGTTGATTATGCTCGTAAAAAAGAAATATATACTATTATACGCGGTTTAAGGGCAGTTTCTGATTTTGATTACGAATTTCAAATGGCTTTAATGAACCGAAAATTAGAAGATAAATTAGATACCGTATTTTTAATGACGGACCAAAAGTATTCTTATCTTAGTTCCAGTTTAGTTAAAGAATTAGCTATTTCAGAAGTTGAATTAACTGATTTTGTACCTAGAAATGTGGAAAAAGCTTTAAAGGAAGCCAAAAAAAATGGATGAAATATTAGGTTTAGTAGATGCTTTGGAAGCCCAGGTTTTATCTGCACAAAAAATACCGTTAACCGATAAAATTATGCTTAACGAGAAAAAAATGCTTAATATTATTGATAAAATTAGGATTGTAATTAAAAGTGAAGAAGATGTAGTACGAAAGAGTATTGAATTACAAAAACGGGAAATAAATGGTGTAGAAAATAAATTTTTTACTGAACAAGAAATGGAAACTAAAGTACCAATAACTATTATTCAAAATGCAGAAAAAGAAGCTCAAAAAATTAAAGAACAAGCTAATACTTATGCAGATTATATTTTATCTAATTTGCAGTTAATGATAACAAAAATCCAAAAAAATATTTTACAAATGGAAAAAAGCGTTGAAGATGGCAGGCAAGTGTTAGAACAAGAAAATAAATATTAAAAGGCTAATGTAAAATTTTGTTTTTATGAATTAGCAACAGGGGTAAAGATGAAAAGAGTAGATAACCGCAAACCAGATGAATTAAGAACCATGGAAATTATTAAAAATTATACTAAGTTTGCACCAGGTTCTGTATTAATTAGTTTTGGCGATACAAGAGTTCTTTGTACTGCCACTATTGAAGAAAAAGTGCCTCCATTTTTAAGAGATTCTGGGCAAGGTTGGTTAACCAGTGAATATTCTATGTTGCCGTCTGCAACCAATACCAGAACAGCTAGAGAAGTACAAAAAGGTAAACCCAGTGGTAGAACTAATGAAATTCAGCGGTTAATTGGGCGTAGTTTGCGTTCTATTATAGATTTAAAATTATTAGGCGAAAGAACTATTTATTTAGATTGTGATGTTATTCAAGCTGATGGCGGTACTAGAACAGCTTCTATTACCGGTAGCATGATAGCATTAAACGATGTTGTAAATTTTTTACTTGAGAAAGGTAAAATTTTAAAAAATCCGATAAAAGAACAATTAGCCGCAATTAGTGTGGGTATTTATCAAGGTACCCCGATTTTAGATTTGAATTATCAAGAAGATTCAAATTCTGAAGTTGATATGAACGTAGTAATGACTGAAAGCGGTAAATTTGTAGAGATTCAAGGTACTGCAGAAAAAGACCCTTTTTCTCAAGAAGAATTAAATATTTTATTAGATTTAGCTAAAAAAGGTATTAGTGAAATTTTAACTCGAAGCAAAAGGTAAATTAACTTTCTAGTCTAGGATTTAAAGGGGTGAACCTCCTTTATAAAAACTATTTTTTCCCCAGGTTTAAGGGACAAAGTCCCTTAGGTGAACCCCAAATCCGTATGGGCAAACCTACGTGTTTGCCCCCACTAGTGTCCGGTCTTTTCAAAAATTTCTAAAACAAAACACGCACAAAAAATAATTTTTATCGATGTTTAATCATAGTTATATCTGGGTATCAGTATATATAGAAAATTATTATTTGGAGGAATATTTATGGAAGTAAGAAGAGTTACACCTAGTACAGGGGCAAGTTCTAGTGGCGGAGAAGTTGTTTTTGCAGGACAATATTTATTAAGTCAGTTAAAACAGATTGAAGCAAAATTAGATCAGTCAGGAATACCTGAATTACGAGAATTAAAAGATACTCTGTCTCTGATAAGAAGTGCGGAAAAACAAATTTTTGTAATTTTTAGTTATCTTAATATCCTTATACCAGTAGTAAATAAAGAATTAGGCACTCAATTAGAACCTTTAGAGGAATCTTTATTACAAGCTGTTTTCTATAAGCTTAAGGTGAAAACACCAATTAACCCTGCTGATTTGAAAATGAAAGAAGGTGATAATGAAGATGATAGACGTGCAAAATTTGTTTGTCAATTACTACAAGATGTTGTTGCTGAGATTACTAAAGCATTAAGCACGCATTCACGTGGTCATTCTTCTCCGGTACTCGGACCACCGCTATCGTCGGTTGTGCTGTCAAGCCAGGTGGAAGAGAGAGAGCTTTCAGAAGCTGATCAAAGAAAAATGGGAGAAATTCAACAAACTGCTTTCGAACTCGAAAGAGCTATTAATGATCTTTTTACTGTTGACGGCTTACAACAAGGGGACTTTCAATTATTATTAGCAAGAATAGACAGTTTACAATTAGATGTTGAGGACTATGAAACAAGAACCAAAAGACCTTTCCACAGAGATTGGAAGTCAGGTTTTTTAGCTCATATTGAGAGAATAAGAAGAGCTTTCGACCATCTTACGAAAAGAGGTGAAGCTCCAGCTGTTTTTGAGGCTCCAGTATCACTGTTTGCTATAGACCCAACAGCTGTTTTAAGAGAAGAGGAACTTTTAAAACAAAAGATAGACGAATTATTTGCAAATACCTACGATTTAATTAGAGACTTACAAAATAAGAAGGTTACCAGTGATGTAGCAAAAAGAAACCTTGAACGGTTTAAAACACCGTTTAATGATTTAAAGGTAAATCCACTTAATTTTAAATTATTTTATCCTTATAATTTATTAAAACAAAATATAGAATTGCAAATACCTTTTTTGATTAACTTAGTAGAATTGCGTGAAAAAATGGAGCTGTTAGACAAAAATGATTTATCTGGTTCTAGTGAATTATTAATACAAATACTAGATTTAAAAGAGGAATGCTTAAATAGTACTTTGTCAGATATTAACCATGAAAATTTAGATAGAGAAATACAAGATTTATTTAATGAGATCTGGCATTTTTTTAGCTCAGCAATAGAGTCTAAAATTGAGCAGATTAAAAGTGAATATTCGGAAGATAGTAGAGAAGCGGAAGATCAATTAATAACTTTACAGGCTCAGGTGGAATCAGTTATATCTGCTTGTTCTCGTAGAGATTTAATTTTATCTGGTGATTTCTTGGTGAAGATGATGGACGGAGCGTTTTTTTTATTACAAACAGTTGTGGAAAGTAAATATGAAATTAGAAATAAATCAATTAAGACAAAAATTGATTTATTAGACAGAAAAGCCCTTGATTTTGTAACAAAAGCAGTGGTGTTAATGAAACAAATATTTGAAAATTTAAAAGAAATTCGTCAATTTAGTGTTAAATATCCACAGTTACTTGTTTGTCGCGAGTCTTTACAAGATATTAAAAGAGAAATAATTGAAAGTATTATTCAAAAAATAGATACTCAACTTGTAGAAATAGACGAAAATAGGGCAAAATGGCAACAAGCAGAAGTTCAAAGACATATAGGGTTAGTTGGCAACGATATAGACAAATTAAAGGAAATTTTTAGTAAAAATGTTTTAGAAATAGGATCAGGATTATCACCTACAACATTAGAAGATTTAGATGAGCATTTAAATGCATTATGTATAGCACAATAATAAAGGGGAGAAATTAACTTTTGGAAAGGGGGGGGGAAGACCTACATAGGTATAAGTTATTTATTATTTTCTAGCTTTAATAATAATTAAACCCGGGTGTTCTAAATACTTCTGCCAAAAATCTTTGCCATTATTTTTTATACCTTCTGGTAATACAATTAATTTATGCCATTCTAGGCTTTTAAATCCGGCCTTTTCAAAAGCTGTTTCATACGTTTTTTTATTCCAATGGTAATTATAAAAATAGCAGATTTCTTTATTTTCTAAATACAAAGTTATTTTTATCTTTGCACCTTCTTTTAAATCTTTTACCGGTAAAATGGTAGAGTTATATTCTTTTAATGGTTGTAGAGGGTCGTCTGGGTTAAGGTTAATAGAAATAAATTCTCCGCCAGGTTTTAAATTATTATAAATATTTTGGCAAATAGCAAATAAATCTTGTTTACTTTTGCTATAATGAAGTAAAAATAGGGCAGTAATAATATCAAAATCACCTAATTTAGGCATTTTGGCAACATCAAAAATATGATAATTAATACCCAAAGGATGCTTATTTTCTTCATTCTTAGCTAGTTCTATCATTTTAGAGGAAATATCTACGCCGATAATTTCTTTTGCTTCTAATAATTTTAATTTCCGGGTAAAAGTACCTTCTCCGCACGCTAAATCTAAAATATTTTTGTTTTTAACATTTCCTAAATAATGAAATACTGAAGGTTCTGTAGAATAGTTCCTAATTAATGCTGTATCAACGCATTTTTTGTATTCTTTAGCAATTAGGTCGTACATTTCTTGGGGCATATTGGTTTTATTATATTACGATCAGGTCTTTGTTTTGTATATAAAAAATATTGAGTATAAAATTTTTTGCTTTTTCAACGAAAATTTAGGTTATAATATAGAGATATATTTATCTGCTGGGCAAAGCCCAGCAGATAAACAAAGAAAAAAGTTGGGATTATTATAAAATAATATTGCCTTGCTTTTTTTACATTTTTAACCAATTATTGGGCTTTCTTTTTTATTTTTTACAACTAATATTGCCTTGCTTTTTTTACATTTATTTATTACTATTAATATATTTATGAAGAGAATTATTGATAAATATCTAGAAAATTGGCGAGATGCTGAAGATAGGAAAGTATTATTACTCCGCGGAGCTAGACAAGTTGGAAAAACTTATTCTATCAGAAATTTAGGAAAACAATTTAAATATTTTTTGGAAATTAATTTTGAGGAAGATAAAAAGCTTTCAAAATTTTTTGAAGATACTTTAAATCCGGAAATTATTTGCCAAAAAATAGCCGCCTATTTTGGAATACCTATTATACCAAAACAAACTTTATTATTTTTTGATGAAATTCAAAGTTGTAAAGAAGCCTTAAGTTCACTTAGGTTTTTTTATGAAAAAATGCCAGACTTACATGTTGTTGCGGCTGGTTCGTTACTTGAGTTTGCACTTGAGGAAATTCCTTCTCAAGGTGTTGGCAGAATAACTTCTTTCTTTATGTACCCTTTATCTTTTGAAGAATTTTTAATTGCAAATAATGAAGAACTATTATTAGAATACATAATAAATAATAAAACTAAAAACTCTTTAGATGATATCTTACATAAAAAGCTAATTGAAAATTATAAAATATTTCAATTAATTGGTGGTTTACCGGAAATAGTGCAGAGCTATATTAAGGAAAAAGATTTTCTTTTATGTCAAAAAAAATTAGATGATCTTATTCTTACCTTCCGCGACGATTTTGCAAAATATAAAAAAAGAATGTCCGTATTAAAACTTAATGAAGTTTTTGAAAGCATTATTTTTCAAACCGGGAATAAATTTAAGTATTCAAATATTCATTCTGAGTCTAATTATGCCGGTTTAAAAGAGGCTTTAGAATTATTATTAAAGGCTGGTTTAGCATATAAAATTTATCATACTTCTGCACAAGGTGTACCGCTTGGGGCTCAAATAAATTATAAAAAATTCAAAGTAATTTTATTCGATTTAGGTATTGCGCAAAGACTTTTAGGGCTTGATTTAGCAGATTATTTATTAACTGATGATTTTAATCTAATTAATAAAGGAAACTTAGCAGAAGCTTTTGTGGGTTTAGAAATAATTAAGTACAGCCCTAATAATAATGTGCCTCAATTATTTTATTGGCATAAAGAAACTAAAAGCAGTAATGCTGAAATAGATTATATTATACAAAGTAATAAACAAATTATACCAATTGAAGTTAAAGCCGGTACCAAAGGGCAAATGCAAAGTATGCATCTTTTTTTAAAAATGCATCCGAATGTAAAAAAAGGTTTACGGATTTCTTTAGAAAATTTTTCTTCTTTTGCTAATATTGATGTTATTCCTGTTTATGCTATAAATTGTATTTTGTAAGTTTTTTATCTACCTGCTGGGCAAAGCCCAGCAGGTAAACATGATAATTTAGAATATGATCTTATTTTTTTCGTATATCCCAGGTGGCAAAGCCACCTGGGTATATATAAATAAAGCTAATAACTTATTTAACTTGTTTGTCGTTTGCAGAGTTTCGTAGAGTAAGAGAATTTATTTCTTTTAGTACTTTTTGTTTCAGTCGAATATCCATACCTGCACCACCAGTGGTTGAAAAAACTAAATACCATTCTTGGGCTAATAAATAGTTTAAATTATTATCTGTGTTATTAGTGTAAGGTTGTCCATTTGTAACATAGGCTTTCCAATCTGGCTGGTTTTTTGCAATAGTATTAAAAAAATCTTTTGTTAAATCAACAGAATCAGTATATAAAGAACCATCCGAAGCTTTTATAACGTATGAGAATGCATTAATATTTAAGGAATTATTTTGCCAAGCGTCATTATCTGCATGTTTAGTTGAACTATCAGTGTTAATCCAAACTTTTGATATTGTACCATCACTAGTATCTTTCCATACAGTAACTGCCATTATTATATTTACACAATAAAGTAACATTATTCCAACTAAAACTAAACTAAATATTTTTTTCATTTTTTGTTCCTTATAAGGTTTTTGGTAACCTTTGCGTTTGTCCCCCCATGATGTTTACTCAATCATTTCCTCCACGGGGGGAAAACCCTCAATGATTTTTTGAGTAGGCATTTAACTTAAAATTAGTAGTGTCCTTATTAGTAGCGCTTAGAGCAGAACTCTTAACACTAACACTATAAGTATTGTTATATAAAACATTATTAGCTGAATCAACTACATAAAAACCTTGAAGAGGTCCTTGTATTAAGTAATATGCATAAACAGCATCAGTTTGTGGATTAATATTTATGTAATTAGCTATTAGTGTGTTTTGAATAAAATTTAATTTATAAGTTTTATTATTATAGTTAACCGCAAATCCAGTAAAAAAAGCTTCTGGGTCTATAGATAAAGGTGAAAGAGCTAATAGCCCTTCAGTTATTGTTATTGATTGAGGTTGAGTATAGTTTACTTTTATATTATCAAGTGAATATATTGTTCCTACTATTGCATTAACATTTTGATTTATAAAATTGAAGTTACCATAAGTATCAAAATATCCTATAGCAATCGCAAGAGTTGTAACTTTTGTACAGGTAAAAGAATCTGCAAATGCAAAATTCACACAAAAAACCATCATCAAACCAACTAAAAACAAACTCAATACTTTCTTCATTTTTTTTCTCCTTAGTTTAATAAATTTATATCATAAAAAAGCTTTGCTTTTTTATGATATGACACAAACAATCATCGCCTCCTCATTTTTATGGGTTTTATTTTTAATTTTAGCAAAAAAATAATTAAATATCCCCCCTTTTTTTTGGTTTTATATACCAAGGCGCAAAGCACCTTGGTAATACGTTAATAAAGATCGGTTATTCTAAAATTTATCTTGCAGGGAAATTTTTTGGTGGGTTATATTCTAGCCAATTTTTCGTACGAAAAAAGTGTAAATGTGAATTGATATTAATATTTTTTTACGTGGGGCTGATTCAAAAGTTCGTCAGGCGAGGCGTCTTGAGCACGAGCGCGCGGGGGAAGGGGCGAACGGGCCGTTCGCCCGTACCCCAAATGAGCACGCGAGTGCGAAAAGCAACGAAGCATCACGGACTTTTGGGACAGCCCCATAAAAGAAAAACTCTCAAATATATTTAATAAAAACGCGAGCTAATAATAAGCCTAATATTACTGCGCTTAAACTAAAAAAGTTGCTATAAATAATATTGAAAACAGCTAATTTAATTTCATTGTTTCTAAAAAGATTAATCGTTTCTAAAGAATAAGTAGAAAAGGTCGTAAATGCACCAAGAAAACCAATCATTAAAAAACTTCTAAGTTCGGTTGGTGCTGTTTTTTCTTGAAATAACATAAATAAGAAGCCAATTAAAAACCCACCGCTAATATTAACTATAAAAGTACCCCAAGGAAATGACGAAAAGAAATTTTCTTGAATAAATTTACTCAGTAAATATCTTGCAACAGAACCAAAACAACCGCCTAAAGCTATATAAAAAATGGTTTGCATTTAGGCTCCAAGAATAATAAAAACTAGTTCGGAATCTATATTTTTAAGATAGTTGATAAAACTTGTTATTTTTTCTTTATTATCAATAATTTCTATCGTAATTGGTAGGTTTTCTGATAAATCTAATAATTTACTGGTGTGTAAATGGTGTTTTTTACCAAATCCCATAATTCCTTTAAAAACAGAAACTCCGATTAAACCTTGCTTATGTGCTTGAGAAACAATCTCTTCGTAAAATGGTTTGTCTTCGTAAAGTTTTTGTTCCGAAAGGAAGATTTTTAATAAAACAGTATTATTTTCCATTATTATTTTTCCTTGTGTACACCCAGAGGACTGCGTCCCCTGGGTATACAAGAGAGATTAGTTTTCTAAGGAGGCAAGCCCCCTTAAACCCCGGGAAATTTTTAAATCCCCGAATGGTTTTCCCTAGAGACTATTCTTTATCAATCTTATTAATTCTTCTCGTATGCCTAAGGTCAGTATCAAATTCAGTTAAATACCAAATTTTAAACAGATTTTTAGCTAATTCTGCATTAAGAGTTCTTCCTCCAAGAATTAAAACATTGGCATTATTATGTTCTTTAGCCATTTGGGCGGTAAATTCATTATAAACCAAAGCGGCTCTGATCCCTTTTATGCGGTTTGCAGATAAAGACATACCAATACCAGTACCGCAAAATAATAAACCAATATTATCTTTGTTTTCTAATATTTTTTCGCAAGTTTTTTTAGCAATATCAGGGTAATCTATTGCTGACAAGGAATTAGTTCCAAGATCAAATATTTTTAATTCCGGAAAATTTTGAACAATATAATTTTTTAATTCATTTTTTAATTCAAAACCACCATGGTCCGCACCTAAATAAATATTTGTTTTTTTCATGTTACGTCTCTTTTAATAAATTGATTGATTTTAAATAGTTTAAAGTGGCTTCTTGCCAAGTTAAAGGTTGATATAAATTTAGTTTAAGATATTTTTGACAATTTAAAACCGAATTATTTGGTCTTTTAGCCGGAGTAGGAAATTCTTCAGTTGTTACTGCTTTTATAGGGGTTTTTATGCTTAATTTAGCTAGAAAAAATTGAGCAAATTCGTACCAAGTGGTTGAACCTTGGCTTGCTATATTATAAATACCTGGTTGCGGAGGGTTTTCAATAATCGAAATTACTGCTTTGGCAATTTCGTTTGCCCAAGTTGGAGCCCCGTGCTGATCTGCAATAATTTTAAGTTCTGGTTTTGTATTAGCTAAATCAATAATTTTATTTATAAAATTAGGTCCATTTTTACCATATAACCATTGAATACGAAAAATATAATAATTTTTTAAAATAGATTGAATATTTTTTTCACCTTCTAATTTAGTGTAACCATAATAGTTAATAGGGGCAGGTGGTTCATCTTCTAAATGTGGTTGAGTGTTTAAACCGTCAAAAATATAATCTGTAGAAAAGTGTACAAACTTAATATTTTTGGTTAAGCAGTATTTTGCTAGATTTTTAGGACCATCAGCATTTACTGAGTAGGCTAGCTCTCTTTCAGTTTCGCATCTATCTACCTGGGCAAAAGCGGCACAGTTAATAATAAGATCAATTTCAAGTGAATTTAATTTATTTTCTATGCTTTGGTAATTAGTAATATCTATATCTTGAATATCAAAATAATGTAGTTGATATTTTGGCAACTTTAAAAATAAAGCTGTAAATTCAGAACCAAGTAAACCTAAATAACCAATTAATGCAATTTTCATAATATAATTTTAATATAGCATTTTATAATATATGGTTCAATAAAATCCCCGGCACTTTCTTATGCCCCCCAAAAAATTGAAATAGAAATTTGTTATTAGCGTCAATTTTTAGGGAAATTATTTGCATCCGATCTTTTATTAATGTCAAATATTAATTAGACGTGATTTTAAAATTTTAAAAAAAGAATTATTATTTTTATTATATAAAGTGATTTTTGGTTATGTTACTAAAACTTTAATTGAATAAACTTTACAGAAAGATCTTGAAAAATATAAATATAATTAAATAATAGTGGTTAAAAGTGATTAGGTTTTTTGAAAATACATAGATACTTTTAAGTGTACCAATTAATATTTAAAATAAAAACTTTTTATAACAGAAAATTTAGTTGGTTTATGATTAATTAAATATGGTGAAAATTGCCAGTTTTGTACTTTATTTATTACTTCAGTCAAAAAAATATCTCGATTTTCACTTTCCAAAATTTGATAATTTTCGATTTTTCCGCATTCACTAACAAATAGTTTGATTTTAATAAAACCTTCTATACCTAAATTTTTAGCTTTTTGTGGGTATTTAGGTAACTCGCCTTGAATTAACATTGGCAGATTATCTTCGTTTAAGATAATATCTGGTTTTAATTCTGTTTGTTTTTGATTTAATGAATCATCATTATTATCAGTAATTATTTTAATTTGTTTTTTTATAGAGGTTTCAGCATTATTATTTGAAATATTTTTTATTATTTTTAAATCGTTTATGATTTTTTTATTGTTTTTTGGCTTAGTTGTATTTTTTGGTTTTTGATAATCTGTATAACTTGTAAAAATTGTTTGTTTTTCTGACTTTTGGTAGGTAAATATAATTAAAAATAGTGTTACTAAAAAAGTAAGAATCAAAAAAGTAAGAATTAACAAAAGATATTTTTTCATAATTCCAACTCATTACTTTCTCAAAAACATCTTCTCCAAATCATCTTTGGTAATTTTAATTAAAAAAGGTCTGCCGTGCGGACAGGTTAAAGGAATATTACTTGAAATAATATTTTTTATTAATTCTTGTATTTCAAACTCAGTGAGTTTCATCTTCGCTTTTACGGCAGATTTACAAGCAGTTTTTTCAAAACTTTCTAATTTACTATCTTTTAAAAAATCTATAGGCATTTTTTCTAAATTGTCTATTAATTCTAGTAAAAAGTTTTTCAAATTTACATTTTCTAGATATTTGGGAATTTCTCTAATTAATAATTGATTAATGCCAAAATCTTCAATACTTAGAAAAATTTTTTGAAAACAGGTTATATTGTCTTTAATAATTTGGTAGTGAGGAACTTCAAATTCAATTACTTCCGGAATTAAAAGCGGAATAATAGGCATTTTTATCTGATTATTTTTAATTTGTTGATAAATCAAACGTTCGTGTGCGGCATGTTGATCTATTAACCATAATTCATTTTCCGCATTAATAATTAAGTAAGTATTAAAAATTTGGAAGAATTTATTACTCATCATATTAAAATAATTATTTTCTTTATCAGCAGTTGGTATTTTAGATGAGTCTGAATCAAAATCAGCAAATAAAGACGGATTATTTAAAACAAGTTTTTCCGGTTCAAAGGAAAAATCAATTTTTTCTTCTCTAGTTAATAAATAGCTTTTAAAATTTGGGTCAAGTTCAGATTCATTAAGAATTTTCCGTTCTTCTAAATAAGATTTAAGTAATTTATATAAATTATCAAAAATAAAGGAATAATCTAGAAATTTAATATCTAATTTTTGAGGGTGAATATTTACATCTATTAAAGTTGGCGGAATTTGAATATCTAAAATAAATAAAGGGAATTTTCTATTTGGAATTAGATCACGGTAAATATCAGTCAGTACTTTTTGTAAAACGTGGTTTTTTATGTATCTGCCATTAACGGAAATTATTTCTTTATTTCTATTAGGGAAAGAAATTTCTGGTTTGGAGATAATGCCATTTATTTTTAAGTTTTTAATTTCCGAATTTATATTTATTAGATGATTTTTCAGATCCTTACCAAAAAAATATAAAATAAGATTATATAAATCGTTTAAACCAGTTGTATTTAAAATTTCTTTTTTATCTTGATATAAAATAAAATTTTTTTGCGGATAAATAAGTGAAAATTTTTGAACTACATCATAAATATAGCTAAATTCCGTGTTACTGCTTCTTAAATATTTTTTCCTTACCGGAACTTTGGAAAAAAGGTCTTCAACTATTACGGTTGTACCTGGTGTACGGTTGGTAATTTTTATTTCTCCAATTTCAGGATTTGCTTCAAGTTCATAAGCATTTTCTGCATCGTTTGTTTTGGAAATAATTTTAAGCCTGGCAACATACCTAATGCTAGCTAATGCTTCACCCCTAAAACCCATAGAATTTTGGTTATATATGTCATCTAATTGAGTAATTTTTGAGGTGCTGAATTGTAAAGGTGCTAAAGGTAAATCTAACTTATTAATTCCAAAACCATCATCGGTAATGATAATTCTTCTTTTGCCGCCGTCTTCAATTTCTATCTTTATGTTTTCAGATTTAGCGTCAAGGCTATTTTCCACCAGTTCTTTTACAATTGAACTTGGGCGTTCAATTACTTCCCCAGCGGCAATGCGATTAATGGTTAATTCATCTAGTAGTTTTATTTTGTTATTC
The DNA here is from genome assembly GCA_964521915.1 of uncultured Candidatus Marinamargulisbacteria bacterium. Taxonomy (GTDB): domain Bacteria; phylum Margulisbacteria; class Marinamargulisbacteria; order CAZFTP01; family CAZFTP01; genus CAZFTP01. The sequence goes on along the minus strand of CAZFTP010000004.1, from coordinate 39,044 downwards.
ATTATATCTTCTTTCTTTTTAATCACAGTTCAAGACAACCCCCTAGGGGGCTGTCCCAAAAGTCCGTGATGCTTAGTTGCTTTTCGCACTCGCGTGCTCATTTATTGCTATAAACTCCGCGCGCTCGTGCTCAAGACGCCTCGCCTGACGAACTTTTGAGTCAGCCCCGGACTCTGGACCCTGCACCCTTAATCTTACAAAAAAAATCAAAATATAGTAATATAACAATTATGCCTCATATAACTTTTTACCGCAAATACCGATCTCAAAATTTTTCGGAAATCATAGGGCAAGATCATATTGTACAAACACTTCAAAATGCCATAAAATATAATCGTTTAACGCATGCTTATATTTTTTCCGGACCAAGAGGTACTGGGAAAACTTCCATAGCCAGAATATTTGCCAAAACTCTAAATTGTATTGCGGAAGAAAATAATAAGCCTTGCTTAACATGTCATATATGTCAGAAAATTACGGCTGGTACTGCGGTAGATGTTATCGAAATTGATGCGGCATCTAATACAGGCGTTGATAATATTCGTTCTTTAAATGATCAAGTTAATTTTACGCCAGTTGAGTGTAAATATAAAATTTATATTATTGATGAAGTTCATATGTTAAGTATCGGCGCTTTCAATGCTTTATTAAAAACTTTAGAAGAACCGCCTCAAAATACTATTTTTGTTTTGGCAACTACCGAATTTCATAAAATTCCTATTACTATTCAATCTCGGTGTCAAAAACTTAATTTTAGGTTGTTAAGTAATATTGAAATTATTAAACAATTAAAATTTATTTGTGATAGTGAAAAAATTAAAATATCAGATAATAGCCTTAGTTTGATTGCTAAAAACGCAGAAGGCAGTATGCGTGATGCTATTTCACTTTTAGATCAAATTTTTTCTTTCAAAGGAAAAGAAATAGAAGATAAAGATGTTTTAATGATTTTAGGCTCAACTAATCTTGATAATTTATTTGATTTATTTTTTGCTTTTTTAGATCATAATATTACTGAGGTTATTAAGTGCTTAGATAAAATTTTAATTGAAGCTAATGTATTTCAAATTAATAAAGAGTTAATACGGTTATTACAAAATCTGTTTTATTTAAAATTTTCTGTAATAGAGGTCATTAACCTTGATGAAGCGAATATTAATAAACTTAAAGTATTAAGCGAAAACTTATCCTCTAATCAAGTTAGTATTTTGTTAGAAGAATTTTTCAAATTAGATCAAGAATTAAAATATTTTTCAGATCCTGATTTATTGTTTAGAACTAAATTATTGTTGATGATGGAACAAGGCATAAGGCAAAAGGCAAAAGGCACTAGTGCGGATCAAGAAAACCTTTCGGGGATTGAAAGGGGCTTGCCCCTTTCTAAATCCTCTGGGGTTGAAGGGGACAAAGTCCCCTTTGAAAAAAACTTGGGGTTAAAGGGACAAAGTGCGGATCAAGAAAACCTTTCGGAGATTGAAAGGTGCTTGCCCCTTTCTAAATCCTCTGGGGTTAAAGGGGACAAAGTCCCCTTTGAAAAAAACTTGGGGTTAAAGGGACAAAGTGCGGATCAAGAAAACCTTTCGGGGATTGAAAGGTGCTTGCCCCTTTCTAAATCCTCTGGGGTTAAAGGGGACGAAGTCCCCTTTGAAAAAAACCTTGGGGTTCAAGGGGCAAAGCCCCTTGAAAACAATATTTCCCCCCTTACCAGTGGCGAAGACACTGGTAATAAAGCATTTAGCTGGGATAAAGTATTACACATAATTAAGGAAAATAAACCATCATTATATAATTTAGTATTAAGGGATTCAATTTTAGATAAGCTGGAAAATAACAGACTTTTTATTAATATTAAAGATTATACGGAATTTTCGAAAAATTATGTTTTTAACAATAAAAAATTTATAGAAGAAGTTATTTTAAAAGAGTTTAATGTTCAATATGATTTTCAAATTTCAGCAACAAAAGAAAAAAACAATGAAAAATTTGAAATAAAAAATGAAGTTGATACTAATAATATAATTGAAAAGAAAGAAGAAATAGAGAAAAAAAAGTTTAATGAAATAGTCGCTTTATTTGAAGGTTCGGTATTGTAATTTGAGATTTTTTTATACCCATTATGCAAAGCATAATGGGTATACATATCTATAAATTATGATAATATTCTTTTATAAAAAAAATATTTAGGAGGTAAAATATGTTTGATAAATTAAAAGATATGGGCAATATGTTAAAAAAAGCTAAAGAAATGAAGTCACAAATGTCTGCTATGCAGAATGAATTAAGAAAAATGAGTTTTACTGGGTTTGGTTATGGAAAAAAAATTGAAGTTTTGGTAAATGGTGAAATGGAAATTATTGAGGTTAAAATAAACCCGGAAATTATTTCTGTAAATAAACAAAAAGATTTAGAAAAAGGTATTAAAGAAGCTGTTAATGATGCTTTAAAAAGATCAAAAAGCGAAGCCGCATCTAAATTTTCTTCCATTGCCGGAGGTTTAGGTTTAAATTTACCAGGAATGTAATTATTAATGCCTGATAATCCTTTAACCGGTTTAATTAATGAATTAGCAAAATTGCCAGGAATTGGGCAGAAATCTGCCCAAAAACTGGCTTTTTTTTTTCTTACATGGTCGCAAAATGAAATCGAGAATTTTGCGGAAATATTAATTCAAACCAAGAAAAAAATAAAATATTGTCACCAATGCTTTAATATTAGTTTTTCGGAAAATTGTTCTATTTGTTCTGATATTAACAGAAATAATGAAGTGTTATGTATAGTAGCAGAGCCAAAAGATATTTTTGCAATTGAGAAAATAGGGTATAAAGGTAAATATCATGTTTTAGGCGGTTTGATTTCACCTATTGATGGTATTCATCCGGAAACTTTGAGGCTTAAAGAATTACTTGATAGGATAGAAAAAAATCAAATTAAAGAATTAATTATTGCTATTAATTCTTCAATTGAGGGGGAAGCAACTATTTTATATTTACAACGTTTATTTAAAGATTTTCAGATTAATATTACCCGGTTAGCTCATGGTTTACCTATGGGGTCAGAAATAGATTATATAGATGAAATTACTTTAAAAAAAGCTTTTGAAGGTAGAACTTCTGTATCTGTTAGTGCTGTATGAAGAGTCTGTTGCAAAATGGCTTTTTAAATAGGGGCATAAGAAAGTGTTATAGTTTTTGATGTTAAATCACCCGGCACTTTCTTATGCACCCATTTTTAATAAATTTCTTTGAATTATGCTATTCATTTGCTATTATTTTAAGTATTGTAGTATTATTTCTGATATTGATATTATTAATTAGATTAACTATTTTACCAAGAAGTTGAAATTAATTATGAAAAAGATTTTATTTTGTAGTTTATTATTTTTATTTAGTGTAAATTTTATTTGGGCAGATAATAATTTTATTCAATTAAATTTACAGGAAAGTATTAAAATTGCTTTAAAGAATAATCCCAATTTTTTACAACAAAAAGCAGTTTACGAATCTAAAAAATTTGTAGTAAATCAGCAAGATGCACAGTATTATCCTACTATTTCTTTAAATCTAGCAGATACTGGTAATAAAGCTATTGATAGTTATAATCCGGTTTTTACCCAGAATACTAATTATAATGCATATAAGTTAGGTTTAAATTTGCAACAAAATATTTATGATTTTGGTAGACGGGAAGACAGTATAAAAATTGCGCAAATAAATGTAGCTACTGAAGGCAATAATTTAGAAAACATCAGAAAAGCAGTGGTTTATAATGTTAAAAATACTTATTATAATGTTTTACAAACGCAAAAATTACTTAAAATAAGTTTAATGGTAATAGAAAGCTATCAGAAACATTTATTCCAAGCAGAAGAAATGTTTAAAGCTGGTAAAAAGCCGCAATACGATGTTACTAAAGCAAAAGCAGATCTTTTAAAAGCAAAAAACGAAAGTATTACAGCTTTAAAAAATTATAAAGTCGCAAAAGCCGGATTTAACCAAGTATTGGGTTTATCTCCTACCACAAATTATGAATTAGTCGACGAATTAATTAATAATAGTGAAGCATTGATTAATTTAGATCAGGCATTAAATAAGGCTTATAAAAATAGAAGCGATTTATTATCGTTAAAGACAAAATACGAAAATGCACAATATAATGTATTTTATAATGAAAAAAGTTTTTATCCAAAATTAGATGGTAAAATTGGATATCTTTTTTCCGGTACAAGTTTTCCTGCAGATCAAGGTCTTAGCGGTACTATAAGTTTTAATTGGGATTTATTCACAGGGTTTTATCGTTCCAATAAGGTTGATGAAAGTAAAAAGCTTTTAGATTCTATAAATCAGCAAATAGCTGTTTTAAAATTACAAATTAATAATGATATTGAAGATACTTATTATTCTTTACAAGAGGCTAGGGCACAAATTAAAACTAATGAAGAGCAAATGAAATATGCTAAAGAAACTTTAGATTTAGCAGATTTAAGATATATTTCCGGTTTAGGTAATATTATCGAATTAACTGATGCAACGGTAAATTTTAATAATGCCAGTATTAGTTATATTAATGCGCTTTACAATGAAAAAATTGCTTTTGCTAATTTAGAAAATAAAATGGGATTATGATTTTTTAGGTATACACCAGGTGGCTTTGTTGCCAGGTATAGACGAAAATAAGGAGCTTTTATGAAAAAAAGATTTTTGTTATTAATTTTATTAATTATGTTAATACCTTTTTCTTGTGATAATGATAAAAAACAAGAAGAAGAAATTATACCTGTTTTAGTTAGTTCCGTTAAACAAAAAGATTTTCCGGTAATCCTTAATGCAGTTGGTTCTGTAGAAGCATATAAAAGCATTCCTGTTTATGCCAAAGTAAGCGGACAAATTATGAAAATTTGTTTTAAAGAAGGGCAATATGTTAAACCTGGTGATTTACTTTTTATTATTGATCCTCAACCTTTTAAGGAAAAATTAAGAGAATCACAAGCAGATTTAGCCCAAGAAAAAGCAACTTTAGATTATTACGAAAAAGAAGCAAAAAGGTATATTTATTTATATAGTAAAGGGGTTGTGTCAAAATCAGATTATGATCTAGCTGTTTCTAAGTATGAACAACAAAAAAATATAGTGTTATCTAAAAAAGCAATTGTAGATCAGAATGTGACAAATTTAACGTATTGTCAGGTGCTTGCCACTGTACCAGGTAAAGCTGGTGCTTACGAGGTTTTTGAGGGCACTAATATTGTTGCGAATCAAACTAAATTATTAACAGTTAATCAGTTTAACAAGGTTTATATTAGTTTTCCGGTTTCGCAAGATTATTTGGCGGGAATTAATAAATATAAAAGAGACGGTATTAAAATTATTGCAGAAGTAGAAGGTTCAGATCGTCAGAAACAAAGTACTTTATTTTTTATTGATAATGTCGTTAATGATGTTACCGGAATGATCAAACTTAAGTCTGTTTTCAATAATACAGATGATTACTTTTGGCCTGGACAATATGTAAATATTGATATGGTACTATATACTTTGAAAAATGCGCTTGTTATACCTACCGCGGCTTTACAAAATTCTCAAAAAGGTCAATTCGTTTTTAAGGTGAATCAAGATCAAACAGTTTCTATGAAAATGTTAAAAATTGTGGCATCGAATGTAAATGGTATTGCCGTGGAAGGTGATATTCAACCTAGTGATAATGTGGTTACTGATGGTTTTTTAAATTTAAATGAAGGCAGTAAAGTTAGTATTAAAAAAAGTTTGACTGATTAAATAAAGGATAAATAATGAATATTTCGGAAATTTGGATTCGCAGACCAATCATGACTATTTTAGTCATGATAACGGTTTTGTTTTTCGGTATATTAAGTTACAAAAGTTTACCCATTAATAATTTATCGGATGTTGCTTACCCTGTAATACAAGTTTCTGCTTCTTTGCCAGGTTCTAACCCACAACAAATGGCGGCTAATGTAGCTATGCCTTTAGAAAGACAATTTGCAACTATTGATGGTTTAGAATCTATGAATTCTGTTAATACAATGGGGCAAACAACTGTAGTTATGCAGTTTAGCCTAAGTAAAAATATTGATGCTGTTAATCAGGATGTAAATAATGCTATTAGAGTAGCGATGTCAGATTTACCACCTTTACCTCAACCACCTACTTCACAAAAAGTAAATCCGTCTGATGAACCTATTATTTATTACACTTTAACCTCAGATACCATTCCTATGTCTGATGTATATGATTATGCACAAGTAATTTTTGCTCAAAATTTATCTACGGTTGAAGGGGTTTCTCAGGTTTTAATTTATGGTTCAGATAAATATGCGGTAAGAATTAAAGTTGATCCTCAGAAAATGCAAAATAGAAATGTTGGTTTTAATGAACTGGTAAACACTATTATTAATGCTAATGTAAATTTACCTGGTGGTACTGTTTATAATAATGAAAAGAATTTTATGATATTGCCAAATGGTCAATTATTTAAGGCTGATTATTATAACAATATTGTTCTTTCTTACTATCAAGGTACCCCTATTAGAATTAAAGATATTGGAAATGCATATGCAGATCAGGAATATAATCGAGTTTATGCTTGGACTGTAGATAAAAAACAATCTAAGAAAACAATTATGTTGGCAATAAAAAAACAGCCACATGCTAATACAACAAAAGTTGCTAAAGCTATTATTGCCCAGATACCAGAATTACAGAAAATGGTACCCAAAGGTGTACAAACGGATTTATTATATGATGGTTCGGAATATATTCAAGAATCAATCGATGATGTTGAATTTACTTTAGTTTTTACTATTATTCTAGTAATAATTGTAATTTTCTTTTTTATTAGGTCTTTTAGAGTAACCATTATACCATCTTTAGCTATTATTCTTTCTATTATCGGTACTTTTATTGTGATGAAAGTTTGTGGTTTTAGTGTAAATAATTTAAGTATGATGGCTATTACTCTTTCGGTTGGTTTTGTGGTAGATGATGCTATTGTTATGATGGAAAATATTATCAGGCATGCAGAAGAAGGAAAAGACGCGTTAACTGCTTCATTGGTTGGGTCAAAAGAGATTGGTTTTACTATTATTTCAATGACAACTTCATTAGTAGTTGTATTTGTTCCTTTATTATTTATGCCTGGTTTAATAGGTAATTTATTTAGAGAGTTTTCTGTTAGTATTGCCGCGGCAATAATTATTTCCGGTATTCTTTCTTTAACTTTTACTCCTATGTTATGCAGTATTGTTTTACGGAAGTTTAATCCTAATAATAGCAGTGGTTTTTATAAAGTTATGGAAAATATTTTTAATACTGCTTTAAACTGGTATAGCGATACTTTAACTATTGTTTTAAACCATAAAAGAACCGCTATTTTTATTACTTTTTTAATGTTGGTATTTTTTGTTTATTTTTTAATGATTATTCCTAAAACATTTTTGCCCTCACAAGATCAGTGTTATTTTGATGTTCAAACATTAGCCAGTGAGCAATCTTCTTTTATTTATATGCGAGAGCATCAATCTATTATTAATGATATTCTTATTCAAGATCCGGATGTTATTAATGTATTATCCGTAAGCAGTTATGGCAGTGATAATAGCGGATTTGTTTTTGTGAAATTAAAACCAATTAATAAAAGGAAAAGAAATGTAGATACCATTATTAATCAGCTACGACCCAAAGTGAATTCTATACCTGGTATAACCTGTTATTTAAATAATCCGCCTGCATTACAAGTAAGTAGTCAATCTACCAGAGCAACTTATCAATTTACTTTAAAAAGTATTGATTTAGATTCTTTATATAAATATACACCAATATTGGTTGAAAAAATGCAAGCTATGCCTGCTTTGATAGATGTTAATACTGATTTACAAATGAATGCACCTCAATTAGAGATCAATATTAATCGTGATAAAGCTAGTTTTTATGGCGTTACGGCTACTGATATTGAGAATGTTTTGGCTTATGCTTATGCCGGTGGTAAAATTTCCAATATTTATACTCAAACAAATCTTTATAAAGTAATAGTTGAGGTAGATGTAGAGTATAGAAAACAACCACTTGATTTAAATAAGCTTTATATTAAATCTAGTCAGGGTAAATTAATACCTTTAAATATGGTAGCGGATATTGTTTATTCTGTTGGTCCGATTTCCGTAAATCATGCTGGGGAATTACCATCAACAACGATTTCATTTAATGTTGCGCCTAATGCATCTTTAGATAAAGCAATGAAGCAAATACAAGAAATTGCTAATGAAATATTACCAACTAATGTAACTCCTATTTTTCAGGGTTCAGCTCAAGTTTTTACTGATTCTTTTAGTAGTTTTATGATATTACTACTGATAACTATTTTTATTATTTACGTTGTTTTAGGTATATTATATGAAAGCTTTTGGCATCCGATAACCATTTTATCTTCCTTACCTCCGGCAGGTTTTGGAGCTTTATTAACTCTGTTAATTTTTGGTTTGCAGTTAGAATTATATGCTTTAATTGGGTTAATAATGCTAATAGGTATTGTTAAGAAAAATGGTATTATGATGGTCGATTTTGCTGTGGAATTAGAAAGAAATGAACATTTGGATCCTCAAACATCTATTCATAAAGCCGCGGTAATTAGGTTCAGACCGATTATGATGACAAGTTTTGCCGCTTTTTTTGGTTGTTTACCAATTGCTTTGGGTATTGGGGCAGGTGGTGATGCTAGAAGAGGGTTAGGTATTATAGTTATGGGTGGATTATTCTTTTCACAAATAATCACATTATATATTACACCGGTATTTTATGTTTATTTTGCCAGAATAGATGAGTATTTTAGAAACAAAAATAAATGAGATTTAAATTATGAATGTTGAAAATATTAATAT
>CAZFTP010000004.1:17909-30144 GCA_964521915.1 uncultured Candidatus Marinamargulisbacteria bacterium | reverse complement strand
CGACAAGCAAGAAGAACAAAATGATTTTAATGATTTGATTAATGGTATAAATCAAAAAATCCCAGAATTAGAAAACGATAATCAAATTTTAGAATTAAATTCGGAAATAGTTTAGAAAGATTTTTTATTTCGTGATAGACTTATTTTTATTTCCTCTGTTTTTTTTGTAGAAACAATTTTCGCGGAATGAATAATTCTTTTTTGACTTTGTTTTTCTAAATCTAAGTTATAAAGCAACATAAATATCCCCCTTTAAATATTATACTAATTTATCTTGCTTAATTTCAGTTTTTATTTCTGGTTTTTTGATTTCTACTGGGTTATTTTGAGCATTAAGTTTGGCATTTCTTTTCATATTTCGCCAACCTTCTACCATTTTTTTCATTAACCAAGCACCTAACGCACCACCACAAAAACCAGCTAAACCACCAAGTATTCCACCTAAGATAATACCAGCAACCATACCGCCAGGACCGCCTAATGAGCCAACAATACCACCATTAACCGCACCGCCGATAAAACCACCAATACAACTTGCTAAAGCAGTAGTTCTTATTTTCGGGGGAACAAAAGGAGTCGACCTCATAGGTTTCCATTTCCAAGTAAAAAGACATTTAAAAAAGTGAATTGAGTAACCGATTATTTTTCCTAGTAAAGCGCCAATAAATGGACCTAAAATAGCACCTCCGAAAATAGCACCGGTTGTAATACCAATTGAAATAGCCATGGTTTCTGTTACATTGATATCATGATGTGTTTCAATGTTATTTGCTTCTTGCCCTTCATGTAGACGATGGTCCATACCATCTAATTCGGTTTTTTTCACGTTAAGCATGGTATTTTCATCTACTAATTCGCTTCTTTCAGTTTCTAAAGCAGAAATTTGGCTGGCTTCGGTTGGGTTTGCTGGGTTTAACGAGCTTATTTCCGTATTAATTTCTGCAATTCTAGTATTATTTGTGGTAATATCCGCTAATGTTTTGCTAGATTCAGTTTCAATCCAATTATGCGCTTGGTTAGGGTTTTGCGCGGCTAATGATTCTATTTCATATCTTAATCTATTCATTTCAGAATCATCCCATAATACACTGTCAACATTTTTACTATTTTCTATATCAGTATGTAAGGCTTCTTGCCTATGCATTAGAGATTCAAATAATTCATTATTCTTTTCAGTATATTCCACGTTATTTAGAGTATCTTTACTTGCATAATCAATAGCAGGTCTTTCTAATTCATAAGTATGTTGTTGCATAGCTACCATTTTTAAATGAAGTTTATCATTTTCATTAGTTAAATATTGAATTTGTTCTTGATAGTCTTGATTTTGTTCATTTAGTTGCATGTTATTTAATTCATACTGAATAAGTTCGTATTCTTTTTGGTCTAAGCTAAATAAGTTTTCTCTATGTAAAGAAATTTCTTGTGATAACTGTTGGTTTTCTGTAGTTAATTGTTGATTTTGACTTAATAATTGAGTAATCCTTTCTTGATCGGTATCAGGATTTAAAGTTGCAATAGTTTTTACGTTATCTTCAATAGTATTTTGATTTGAAATAATGGTATTTTGATCTGATAGAATATCTGTTCTTAATTCATTAATCTCAGTTACTGAAGGATTTGTTGGATCAGCGACTCTGATAGTTTCACTATATAAAGAATTAATTTTTTCATTGTTATGTGAAATTGTATCTTGATTAGTTGAGATAGTTTCATTATTTGTTATTATTTGTTGCCCATTATCTTTTAAACTATTTTTTATATCACTTATTTCCGGGTATAAAATTGTACGGGAATATTCGCTATATCGATCTGTAAGATTATCTAAATGATGTTGAATTATATCCATTTTACTATAATAATCTTCTTTACTTAAATCTCCGTGCTGGTAAGCATTATTAAGATAATCCATCCATTTTTCGGAATTTTCTACAGAAGTTTGAAATTCTGTAATATTATCTATGTTATTATTTGTAAATTGTATTTGATGATCTGGATAAGGTGTTGGTAATGGTGTTGGGTCACCAGGGTTTACAATTGGTTGTCCTGGTTCGTTAATGATATATATATTTGGTCTATTATGAATGGCAGACGCGTTAGTGATATTTTCATCAAAAGCGTCTAAACTACCGTTAATGGGAATCATTCCACCTGCGGCCGCTATAGGCGTAACAAAAGGAGCTACTCTAGCACCAGTATTGCTTGCTTCTTGTGGAATATTTCTGGTTTTTTCTGCTATTTTAGGTTTACTTAAATTAGTGTGATTTTTTAATTGGTTTTCTATTATAGGATCAATTTTTTTTGATTTTTCAAATATTATTGGTTCTGGTATTGAAACAACTTTTTTAAATAAGAAATTAGGATACTCTTTTTTTGTCGACATTTTGTTCCCTTATTTATGATTTAGTTTTAGTCTTTTAATTATCGTTTGAGGTTAGATAAAATTGCAGATTATTTGAAGAAACAGATAAGACAGAAAATAGAAACGTAAGGGCAAACCTATATGTTTGCCCACGTAGGGACACGATTTATCGCGTCCGCTTTTGCGACAGACTTAACATTACATTGCCAGTTGAGAAAAAAAGGACTTTATTGAAACCAATAGAAGATAGATTTACCTAATTCTATTAAAATTCTTTCCATTGATTCATGATTTTTCCACCATTTATTGTAATCAATATTATCATCAGAACCAATGATAAATACTTCAATATCAGGAAAATACTTTTTAAAAATTTTATATGCTCTTTTTGTATGATATTTAGAAGTAATTAATAGAACACTTTTTGTATTTAAATCTTTAACTATAGGGTAGCTAAATTTAGCATTTTCTAAAGTACTGAGAGAATCATATTCATATATAATATTTTTTCTTCTAACCCCTAATTTGTGGGCAAACTCTCCCATAAAATTTGCATAGTAATCACCCATAAATCTGCCACCACCACACATAAGGATTTTAGGCGCAACTTTTTGATCATATAATTCTACTGCTTTCTCAATACGGCTATCTTCACCACCAGAAAGTACAATAATTAAATCAGCTTTATTAGAGCGTCTTTCATAAACCAGTGATTTACCAAAATAGTTTAGTATTACTGGGTTAAAAATAATTATTATTATACAAATTAGTATTAATAATATAGAAACAATTAATAATTTAGGTGATTTTTTCTTTTTAAATTTATTATTACTAGTGCTAGTGCTGGTTATTATGGGGTTAATATCTTTTTGCATATTTTTAATTATAAAAAAAAAGAGCTTTAATTTAAAGCTCTTTTTTTAAAGAATATAAAAATGTATTAGTTACTTTTATCTAAAGAATCTTAATCAGTATATTCGCTACGCATTTTCTCTAAAGTTGCTTTAGCCCATTCTACTGATTTATTTTTTCTAATTGCAACTACAACTTCTTCACTAAGAATGTCCTTCAAATCTTTAGCTTGTTGCATATTGGCAATATGTCTATTTGCAAAAAAGTTTTGAACAAGTTTGTAATCTTTATCTCTGTATCCTCTTCTGGCTATTTGTTTAAGAATATCATCTTCTTGACCTTTTATTAAATTATAAGCAGTACTATCTTGAATAGCATTTTTTGTTTTATTTTTTTGAACTGCCATAGAGATACCTTTATAAACAGCTCCAAGCAAAATTAAGCCGATAGCAATATAGCCTAAAAAGAAAGCCTGAGAAGTAAAAGCGGTTACAAATGCCGCACCTATAACTGCAGGAATTAACGGAGAAGCAAAAACACCGCAAACACTAAGAATACCTAAAGTTAAAGCCGCAACAACAACGGTAGCGGCTAAGATTTTCCAAAATTTAGCAGAGGTTAACACGGAAAAAGTTTTATTAAAAATGCTAGATGGAGAATATGGGCTACTACTTTTTACTTTAGTATGAGGCACATTAATAAGTCTTTCAAAGGCATCGCGGTAATCTTTTTGTGGTTGAGTTGCTTCTTTGGTTTGATTTGTTTGACCTACTGGCATTGCTTGAGCTACTGGTTGTTGTACAGTTGGAGTTTGGTAAGCAGGCGGCGCATAATACATAGGTGCTGGTGGTGCACTCGGTGCATAAGCTTGAATTGGATTAACACCAGGTTGTGGCATTATATGATTTGGTTGCATTTTTATTCCCCCTTCTAAGGTAATAATTTTTATTTTTCTATTAAATAATCGATATGTAAAAAAAAAAATTGCAGAATTAATAGATCAAAAATTATCTATGTTTAATTTCTTTTAACTTTGGGCATATTTAAAGTAGAAAATTACTAGGAGATTTTTATGGCCGAAGTAGCATCATTTAATTCAGAACAACTCAACTTAATACAAAAAATGTTTTCAAGAAGAGCTGGCTCTGCATCAAGATCTGCCAGATTAGCAGAAAGTATATCCAAACCAACTCCTGCTCCTGAAATTGTTCGTCCTGAACCAAGTCCGTTGCCGACACCAGCACGTGTACGTGAAAAAGTAGTACTTACTAAATTATCTGCTGTTACTGAAGCGTTTTCTCCAAGTAGAAGAAGCCCATTAAAAAATTTTGATTTTATGAGTGTATATGATTATCATGCAGAATCATTTTCACAAGATATATTCCCAAATGAATATTTGCAACTATTTCTCGAATTAAATGATATTATACACCGCGTAGAGGCTAAGAATCTACCTGAACAAATGCAACAGATATTTTCACTTTTAACCCTTGGTAATAATAACGAATGTCAAAGTAAATTAGGGTCATTGTTTTATTTGGTTTTTTGTTCTCAAGAAAAAGAAAATACAATGATTATTTTACAAGAACTTTTTAGATTTATTGAAAAAAATTCTTTAGCAAAACCTTTTGCTTTAGGTTTTATGAAGCAAGGTTTATTATTTGAAAAAAAATATCCTGAACAGGATGGTCTGAATTTTACTAATTTTTTACAAATCTCTGCAAATGGAATAGCTCCGGATTTTGAAGTGGCTGAATTTAAAGCTGTACGAATTAGTAGTGAAAAAAATTTATATGATCTTTTACTATTGAAATTACAAAAACTTTGTCATGTTCCTACTAATGATGCAAATATTACAGCCGTAATTAATTTATTAAGTCTTTTTAAACCAACTACAGATGATTTATTTGCTATTTTAGAAAAACTGATGGAGAATGACCCTGGAAAAAATAGTGATAGTGATAATAAAAGCTATATTAGCTACGGTAAAATTTTTGCTTATTGTTTAAAAAACAAATCTGCTTTAACAGTTGATAGTTTTGAAAAATTTAAAAGGAAATTATTGCAAAAATTACCAGATAAAAAACAATACTATTTTTATTTTGGGTTTTTGAAAAATTTTCAAGTAGCAGATAAAGCATTATTAGAAAAAATATTTCCGGAAGTTTTGGATTTATTTAGAAAAGGAACGGATAATATTGATGAAAAAGCTTTTTTATTAATTTTGTTTTTTGCTGGTTTGCCTTCTGCAGAAGAAATAGTTATTAAATCAATTGAATTAACTAAATTTACTGAATATAGTGATAGTTTATATAAAAAATTAAATAGTATTCCTCAACCTAGAACAGGTAAAAAAGCTCTTTTTTTAAATTTAGAATATAATGAAAATGAATTATTTGCTTCTGTAGAAGTTTTAAAAAAACGATTATCAAAAATTATAAATTTGAGTTTATTTGAACAAAAACTAGATACCTCAGCCAGATATAACAGATTTTATGAAGAAATTAAGACAAAACAAGTAGAAAAAAAAGTAGCGGAAATTATTCAAATGCATAAAAAAACAACCATTAAAAATTTGATAAAAGCTTTACAAAATTTAAAAAAACAAACTGAAAGCGCATCTACTTCTTTAAGGCAAGATAAAAAAACTATTGCTGAGTATGTGGCTACATTGCCTGATGACGCTGATTTTTCAGAATTAAAAGCACTTTGTCAGGATATTAATTTAGCAAATAGAAGAGATTATTCAGATAAAATTAAAGAATTATTTCATAATTTAGTGCCACAAAAATGGCAAGATGTTTTTAATTATAGTGGTAAAAAACTTCAAATAAATTATTATAGTTTATTTAGTTTTTTTGAAAGATCTAAAACTACTTCTTATAGTTTTAATAGTGAAACAATGGTCTTGATAGCAAATTTTAATGAATCAAAGAATTGGCGGAATTCGGAAGATAAGGCTTTTATTATACACCTTTTTCAGAAATACATTTTTTTAGAAGAAGATATCTCTAGAATTAAGGTGTACCAAATTTGTTTGCAGGAATTATTTACTAATATCGAGCATATGTCTTCATCAGAATCTGTTTTAGTCGAAAATTTAAAGCCTGAAAAATTAACTAAAGAACAAGAAAAAATATTGCTGGCTATTTTAGCTTATTTTCCTATTACTAAAGAGTATGCCGGTGATCAATTAGAATTAAAAATCGGTAGTCAATTGTTAACTAAATTTCAAAATCAACCTTATTTTCAAAATCTAGTTTTACGTTTAATATTACAAGGTTTATTAGAGTCTGTTGATGAAAATGGTAAATTAATTAAATCTGCTTATTTTGATAATTTGTCAAACCATATAAAAGGAATAACCCAAGATCAGATAAACCCAGAAAATCTACCATTATGGCTAGAAATAAATAAAATTTTGATAGCATATGGTAAATACGAAATTTTAACTACTGAAGCCGCTTCTCCTGCTATTGCGAAAGATAGAGTTGAGGCTACTTTACCTGAAATTAAAACAAAGACAAATAGTCAAATTAGTATTTATGAAGATCAAATAACAGGAAATGAAGATTTATTCACTTATTTTACTGGTAAAGATTTATTTATTAGTGGTATTGGTAAAGAAGATTTTACTAAATTAAAAGGATTATTTGAAAAAGTAAAAAAAATGTTAGAAGAATATAAACTAGCTGTAAATAGTAGTTTTTCTGAATTGAAAGATCAAGTTAAAGCTATAAAAAATGCTTTTACAAACTATAAAAGTTTTCTTGAAGAATTTTCGCTGTTTTCTCTTGAAAAAGAAAAGTTTTTATATAAATATGTAAAAAATTATAACGGCGAATTAAGTATGGAAGGACCAAAACCAAATGGCATTTCCCCAAGTGAAAAAGCAGAAGAATTAACAGTAGAAAATTTCCAACAAACTTTTTCTCAAAAACTAAAAGAGATACAAGAATCATTACAAAACGTATTTAATGGTTTTAAATTTAATGTTTTGGATAATCACGAGTTAAGCCGACAATATCTTGATTATTATCAAAAATATCAAAAAATTACAGCTGATTTTTTAAAAACTATAGAGCGACCAGGTATTAAACAATGGCAGGTTCTACAAGCAATTGAAAATCTTTTGAAAAAACTAAAAAAAGAAAAGAGATGGACTGATCCAACTCCAAAACTAACTATAGAAAATATCAATTTATCTACATTTTGGGCAAACTTAAAAGAAACTCAACTTTATCTTTATTTACCAAAAAAAGACGCGGAACCTTTATTGGCAGAATTAATGAAGAAAGCTTTTGATATTAAAAATGAAGAAGTTTTATTTGAAATTTTAGATTTACCTTTTTTAACTAATGATGAGAAAAAAAATAGATTATTTGAAATTTATAATAAAAATAAAACAGAAGAAAAAAAAGAATTATTTGTAAAGAGTTTAATTAGATTATTTGAACGTACAACCATAATTGATCCTATAAGAGTTCCTCTAAAAGATGAAAACAAAGCGGTTTTTTTGGAAATTCAGAAACAATTTAAGGAAGTTGGTGAAATTTCTGATTCTGGTGTCAAGAGAATTTATAAAAAAACTAATTTGCCACGTTTTGACTATATTGAAAGAATTCCTACTTCAATTATGCAAGGGATATGTAGCGTACCAAATATCGATTTAGAAGGATATAAACGTATTATAGGAAAAATAATGATATCTTTTAATCCCGTTAGTATCGAAACATTAAAATTTGCTTTTTCATTAAAAATAAAAATACCGGCAGGAATAAAAAATGAATTATTAGCTGATAGCGAATTTAAAACTTTTTTAACTAGACAAAAGCCATCGAGATATATTGCAGATTCTGGTGAAGAATTATTGATTTGTGCTTAAATTTTTGCATACAAAATTCTCTCTCATGATATAATAAAATAAGAGGTGAAAAAATGAGTATTAAAAAAGAAATAGATGTTAATGTTATTAAAGGTATCCCTAAATTAATTACTGATACTATGGAAATGATAGATAACTTAATAGAAAAATTGCATCGGGAATATAATTGGTTTCCTGGTGGTGAAGAGGAAATTGCTAAAATGAAAGTTGAAGATAAGCTACAAATTCTCAATAATATTGTTGCAGAAGCCGCTAAAGGTAGTAAACATCACCAAGATATTTTACAGCAATTAAAGGTAGATCCTGAATTTAAAGTAGTTATGTTTAATGCTTTAATTGTAGGTACCGGTTATATGATTATGTCTAATACCGTAAAACCAAAAATTAAAAAGAAGGAAGTAAAGAAATAATTTCAGAAATATTTTTAAAAATATAGTTTGGCTGGTAAGCAAAATCTTTTAATTCTTCTTTTTTGGTAACCCCGGAAAGTGCTAAACAGGTGGTTAACCCGGCTTCTAAACCAGCTATTATATCAGTATCCATTCTATCGCCAATCATTAGTATTTCGTTGGGTTCTAAATTTAATTTATTAATGGCAATAGCCATAATTAATGAATTTGGTTTACCTATTACATAAGGCTTTTTACCAGAACCTTGCTCAATTGCGGCTAAAATAGTTCCGCAGGCAGGTTCTATACCATTTTCAACCGGGTCTACTAAATCAGGGTTTGTACCAATAAATTTAGCTCCATTTATGATTAAATTTATGGCTTTTTTTAGCAAGTCAAAATTAAAGTCTTTAGTTTTGCCAACTACAACATAATCCGGATTTTGATCTGTTAAAATAAAACCGGCATTGGTTAGTTCTTCAACTAAACCTTTCGCACCAATTACAAAAATTTTGGCTTTAGGTTTTTGAGTTTGTAAAAATGTTGCAGTAGCCATGCTGGCGGTAATAAAGTTTTTTTCAGAAATACCTGTTATACCAAGATTATTTAGTTTGATCTTTAGTTCTGTTTGGCTACTTTCAGAATTATTTGTTAAGAATAAAAATGGTAAGTTATGCTTAATTAGAAAGTCGAAAAAAACTTTGGCTGAAGGAATAATTTTATTACCTCTGTAAATTACGCCATCCATATCACAAATAAAACCTTTTATTTCTTGCATGTTTTTAATGTAATAGCATTTCACTAAATTTTTCAAGCACTTGTTCCACGGTAATGCCTTGCATACACTTATTATTTTTACAATTTTTGATTTTGCCCAAATATTGTTTAATACAGGGGCTACAATTTAAAGCATAATGAATTGTTTCATTTTGTGTACCAAAAGGCCCCCATTTTTCAGGGGTATTTGGTCCGTATAAAGCAAATACTTTTGCTTGCATTGCCGCTGCTATATGGGTAGGACCGGTATCCAGACCGATATAAAGCACAGACAAGCTAGTTAAATAAGCAAATTCTGTTAGGCTAAGTTGATCAACAAGGTTAATTATTTTTTTAGAAGAGGGGAGGTTTAAATTTAATTTTGCTTCATTAGTTCCACCACAAATAATAATTTTATAAGGATAATCTGCTAAGATTTTTTGAATTAGGCTAAGCCAATTTTTAAAAGACCATTGCCTAGATTTTGCTTGCTTACTGGTACCAGGGTGAATGATTATAAAACTTTGGTTTAGATTCGTTTTATTTATTTGGGAAGAGGGTAGAAGTTTATTTTGATTTAAGATTAAGTTAATTTTGGCTTTATCATTTTTTTTAATAACAAGCGGTAATAATTTAATCGGTTCCGGTAATTTTAGATTGAAAAATCTGGCAAAATTGAGGAAATTATCTACTTCATGGTTCCTTATTTTATAAGGAACCTTGAAATCAAGCATTTGTTTTTTACCAAAGATAGGGAAATTAAAACCAATTTGGTATGGTATTTTAGCTAGTAAAGCAATTAATAAAGGAAACCGATAATAATGATCTAATTGAAAAACAAAAGTAATTTGTAGTTTATTAAGTTTTTTTATTAATTTATATAAAGTAAAGAAATTTAGACTTGGTTCATAATAAATAATTTCGTCAATAAAAGGTTGATTATCTAATACTTCTTTTACTCTTGTTGAAGCCAGAAAAAAGATTTTTTTATTAGGGAAATTATCTTTAAAAGTTTTTAATAACGGTAAAATTACTACTAAATCTCCAATAGCAATGAATTTTATAAATAATAGGTTATTAGAATTGTTTAAAACTTCAAATGGAGAATTACTCTTTTTTGATTTTTTTTTAAATAATGAGATAAAAAAGCAAAGAAAAGCACAAAAGGTTTTATCAAAAAGCTTGAAGAGTTTTATCATTCAATTATTTTACTAATAAAGCTGTTCTAAGCATATCCGCATATTGTGAAAGTTCTAAAACGTCTAAAATAGCTAGAGAAAATTCAATCGCAGTACTAGCTGTACGGCTAGTTATAAATTTTTCATCAATAACAACCCTATCTTCAGAATAAATACAATTGTTTAGTTTAACGCCAGGGAAACTGGTAGCTTTTTTATTTCTTAATAGCCCAAGTTTGTCAAAAATTCTTGGTGCGGAACAAATTGCCGCTAAATAACCATTTACTTCTGCTTGTTTAATTATTAGTTTTTGCACTAAAATACTATTTTCCAGATTAGTTGTACCAGGTTCACCACCAGGTAAAATAATAATATCATAAGTTTGGTTTTGTGCTTCAGTTAAAAGATAGTCGACCTCTATTTTTATTTTATGAGAACCAATTACAAATTTTTCTTCTAAACCAGCAACAGTTACGGCAACTTGAGCTCTTCTTAATATATCTATAATGGCAATGGCTTCTGTTTCTTCAAAACCAGGAGCTAAAATTACTAAAGCGGATTTCATTTTTTCACCTCAATTAATTTTTTGTTTGAAATGATGCTATTAAATTGATTAATTCTAAAATTCTAAAAGGTTTTTCTAAAAAACCGTCAAATCCTTTTTCAATTAATTCTTCTTTTTCACCTTTTGGCGGACGAGCAGTAAATGCAATAATGGGAATATGGTGAGTTTTACGGTTACTTTTTAGAACTTTACAAGTATCGTAACCATTCATTTCCGGCATACGTAAATTTAATAAAATTAAATCGAATTCTGTATCTCTGGTTGCAACAATTACTTCTACGCCGTTAGCACAAGTTTTTACCTGGTGACCTTCTTTTTCTAGTACAATTTGGGTTAAGTAGAGAATTTCTTCTTGATCATCGGCTACAAGGATATTCATAGTTTTATTATAACATATACTCTGGCGGGCGCGAAACAACCCGTTAGAGTATATAAAAAAATGGTTTTTTAAGGGACTTCGCCCCTTGGAACCCGAGTTTAGAGCCTGCCGGCGGCTTTAAGACAGAGCCTTAAAAATCTGTTTTTGGGTCAGCCCCGACCCTTTATAAGTGCTTTTTAAAAAAGATAAATGGGCAAGCCGTTTTTTAATCATTCCATATAAATGAAAAATTTAAAGTTATAAAACTTCTTAATCGTGGTAGATATAAATATAAGTAAAAAGGGGGATAATAATTTTGGAAAGAATAGGGGAAATAAGATCATCAAGATACGGAGCATCAAAGTCGGCATTACACGGGGATGGTCAAAAACATAGGTTAAATGGTGAAGAGTATAATGATGACAGGCGTAGGGAATTAGAGAGGCGTAATTTTCAATCTGTACCACTATTAGCATATTCATCTCATGATGTTGAACATAAATCAGCGCGAGTTCATCAAATAGATAGACGTGAACGA
Source organism: uncultured Candidatus Marinamargulisbacteria bacterium (assembly GCA_964521915.1). Taxonomy (GTDB): domain Bacteria; phylum Margulisbacteria; class Marinamargulisbacteria; order CAZFTP01; family CAZFTP01; genus CAZFTP01. The sequence goes on along the minus strand of CAZFTP010000004.1, from coordinate 18,261 downwards.
TATGCCGAAGATGAAAGAGGAAATCCACAAGGGGATTATCGAGATAGGAAAATAGCAAGACGAGGAGATTTTTTTCGAGTAGATAAAAGAGAAATGGAAGTAAATCCAATAGCATATTTGAATAAATTGAAGACAGATCAGCAAATTTTAGATGTACCTTGTTTAGCTGCAATTTTTAATGTTTTAGGGCATAAAAAAGTAAATATTAGAGATAGAGAAATATTGATTTATTTAATAGATCAAATAAATAACCAAGAAGTTAGAGCGTTTAGGAATTTACATATAGGGCAATTATGTTATGGCTTACAAAACATGAGAGCAGAGGTGCCAGAAGTTAGGAATTTAATAGCAG
>CAZFTP010000004.1:13021-17809 GCA_964521915.1 uncultured Candidatus Marinamargulisbacteria bacterium | reverse complement strand
TAATAGCAGAATTAACCGTAAAAATTAGAGAAAGTCATGCCGAATTAAATGCTCAAAATATTGGGAATGCCTTATATGGACTAATAGGTAAAGTAGATTTTGAAACTGATTTGTTGAAAGCTTATATTTATTTAAAAATAAGGTCATTAGATTTTAGTAAAGGAATAACTAATGGTAATTTAGCTTTAATGCAAACTTTACAATTAGGAGGTTTTGTAATACCCGAACCTTTAGCTTCATGGTATGAAACAAATAAAAGTAGATTAGTAGGAACGCCCTCAAAAACAGAGCAAGAAATTAGAAGATGTTTAAAGCAAGATTATAATAATGCAGGTTTAAAATATGGAGATTACATAGATGGTTTTGAAGTAGATATTCAAGACCCAAAGAGAAAGCTTATTATTGAGATTGATGGACCCACACATAGTTATTTAACAGCAAGAAGGTTTGATGAAAGAAGAGATGCTTATTTAAGAGAGAAAGGATTTAATATTCAGCGTATACCAATAGTTGGTTTAAACTTTGAACAAATTTTAGAACAGATACAAATAGCTTTGAGATAATTATAACCCTTTTTTTCCAATATCCTTACGACAGTACTTGCCTTCAAACGTAATTAATTTTTCAGTCTCATAGGCTTTATTAATGGCATCTTGAAGCGTATTTCCAAGCGCAACTATATTTAAAACTCTGCCACCATTTGTAACCAGTTGATTATTTGTATTTAAGGCTGTACCTGCATGAATAATTTGTAAATCTGGGTCAGATAGTAATTCTGTCGGAATATTAATAACCTTATTGGTTTCGTATTTACCCGGATAGCCTTGAGATGCTAGTACGATGGTAACTGAGGCTTTATTTTTCCATTCAAGTTTTACTTTGTCTAATTCTTGATTTTTAATAGCTAAAAAGATTTCCAATAAATCATTTTCAAGCCTTGGAAGAATTACCTGAGTTTCCGGGTCACCAAACCGGATATTAAATTCAATTACGTAGGGTTCATTATTTTGAATCATCAAACCAGCATAAAGAATGCCTTGATAAGTTATACCTTCACTCTGTAGAGCTTGTAAAGTTGGTAAGAGTATTTTTTGATATACTTTTTCTTCTAATTTTTTAGTTGCCAGAGGAACCGGAGAATAAGCGCCCATTCCACCGGTATTTGGACCTTTATCATTATCAAAAATGGCTTTATGATCTTGAGCTGAAGTCATTGGTAAAATAGTTTTGCCATCTGTAAAAGCTAAAATTGATAATTCTTGGCCTTGTAGAAATTCTTCTATTACTACAGTTAAACCAGAATTGCCAAAAATTTGATCAATAAAACAATTTTTTAAGACAGTTTCTGCTTCTGTAAAATTATATGGAATAGCTACTCCTTTACCTTGAGCTAGACCATCAGCTTTAATCACAATAGGGTAGGTGTTTTTGGTTTTTAGATAATCAAGGGCTTTTTGATAATCGGAAAATACCTCAAAATCTGCAGTTGGTATTTGGTATTTTTTTAGTAATTCTTTGGTCCATTTTTTAGAATTTTCAAGTTGGCTAGCCAACTTATTTGGACCAATTAAGGTCAAATTATGCTTAGCAAAAATATCTTGAATACCATCGGTTAATGGGAGTTCTGGTCCTACAAAAGTAAGATCTATTTTATTTGTTTTAACAAAATTAATTAGAGCTTCGTAATCATTAATTTTTATATTAACATTTTCGCCAATTTCTGCTGTCCCTGGGTTTCCAGGTGCAATATAGAGTTTAGTTAATAATTTGCTTTCGGCAATTTTTATTGCCAGACTATTTTCTCTACCGCCTGAACCAATTAATAAGATTTTCATTTTTGCTCCTTGTGGGCTGATGCCCCTGCACTCAAGAGAGTTTTTCAAGGGGCTTTGCCCCTTGGACCCCCAGAGGGTTAAATCCTGGTTTAGTTTTTTTTTAGCTTAATCTTTTGTAAAAATCTAAGATCAATTCTTGAGTTTCTTGCCAGCCTAAGCAGGCATCAGTTACGGAAACACCGTATTTTAGACTTTTTAAATCTGAAGTAATTTTTTGATTACCGGTAAATAAATTACCTTCCAGCATAAAACCAATAATTTGCTCATTACCAGATTGAATCTGTTCTGCAATAGAATTTATTACGATTTTTTGATTCTCCGGTTTTTTGTTGGAATTTGCATGGCTGGCATCTACCATTACAGCAACTGGTAATTCGGCTTTTTTAAGCTCATCAATGGCATTTTTAACAAAACGTTCTTCATAATTCGGACTATTTTTTCCACCGCGTAAAATTATGTGACCCCAGGGATTCCCTGTTGTGCTTACTACTACGTTTTGACCCTGTTCATCAATTCCGATAAAAGTGTGTTCATTCTTAGCCGCTTCCAAAGCATTAATGGCACTATCTAAACCGCCATTGGTATTATTCTTAAAACCTACTGGCATAGAAAGCCCGCTAGCCATTTCACGGTGGGTTTGAGATTCAGTAGTTCTGGCACCAATTGAGGCCCAGGCTAAAAGATCAGCGATGTATTGAGGTGAGATTGGGTCAAGAACTTCGGTTGCGGTTGGTACTCCAAGATTTGTTAGATCCAAGAGTAATTTTCTGGCAATTTTTAAGCCTTTATTCATGTTGCAAGTGTTATCCATATCAGGATCATTGATCAGCCCTTTCCAGCCGATTACAGTACGTGGTTTTTCAAAATAAACGCGCATTACTAAGAAAACTTTATCTTGTACTTTCAAGCTTAATTCTTTAAGCAAATGAGCATATTCATGAGCGGCTTTAATATCGTGGATAGAGCAGGGACCAATAATTGCCAGTTTTCTCGGATCATCGCCATTTATAATATTGATAATGGTTTCTCTAAATAAAAGTACTTTTTTGATCTGTTCTTCACTAATTGGGAGTTCTTTTTTTAGCTCAGCTGGCGAGATTAAAGAGGTGATTTTTTTTATGTGAATATTTTCAGATTTTAACATGGTTTTATATTAGCATAATTATTTTTATTTTGTATACCCGAGAGGCAAAGCCTCTCGGGTATACGGAAAAAGGTTTTGCCCTGCCGGGCGGGCTTTAAGGCGTCGCCTTAAAAATCCAATTTTTTAGAAAGAATTGCCTCTTGGTCATACAGTTTAGGCTCTGGGATGTGCTTTTGAATACTCTCTTTTTAAGTGCTCTTCGGTTAAATGGGTGTAAATTTGAGTAGTAGATAAACTGGCATGACCAAGTAATTCTTGAACCATTTTTAAATCGGCTCCGTTATCAAGAAGATCTGTAGCAAAAGAATGCCTAAAAGTATGCGGAGTTAATTTTAGATTAGTTAAAATAGCCAAAGTTTTAATAATTCTTTCTATTGATCTGGCAGTAATTTTATTACCTCTGTGGTTAAGAAATAAATAAGAAGTAGTATCTTTGATAAATTTGGGTCTAACTTGTTGTATATAGGTTTCTAATATTTTTTTAGTTTTATTACCAAAAATAACTATTCTTTCTTTATTTCCTTTGCCTTTTATTAAGATTTCGTTTTCAGTGATATTAATATCTGATAATTTTATATTTATGCATTCTGAAATTCTTAAACCAGCAGAATATAATAATTCGCAAATAACTTTATTTCTTATTTCAATAATGGTATTTTTCGGTAAATTATTAAGAAAATTTTGCATTTCATTTTTAGATAGCACTTGAGGTAGTTTTTTTGGTATTTTAGGAATTGTTAATAATAACCATGGGTTTTCTTTAGTGATTTTTAAATGATTTAAATATTTCCAAAAAGAACGTAAACAAGATATTTTTCTGGCAATAGTTTTTCTTTGAAAATCATTGTCTTCTAAATAATACAAATAGTTTTTAGCGGTTTGATAATCTATTTGAGATAAAATAAATTCTTTTTTGTTGATTTTATAAAAAGTCAAAAAACTTTTTATATCGCGTTGATAATTAATAATAGTATGGTTAGAAAATTGTTTAATTAAAATTAAAAAATTACAGTATTTTTCTATAAGTAAGTTTGGGTTATGTACCCAATAGTTCTGTTCTATTTTGGTCATTTATTTCCGTTTTTTTACCTAATTTTATAGCCCAAAGAGATCTTTCTGTATCTTTTTTGGTTTCTACATGTAGGTAGTTTTCAGTAAAATTAATGCCAATACCTTTAAATTCTGGTATTTGTTCTGCTAAAGCAAATGCTTTTGTAAGAGGCGTGTTTTCAATTCTGATATCCGCGGCTAAACCTAAGTTATGATAGTTTTTTTTCTTAAAAACCGGCTCGTCATTTTCAGTACAAGTATAACCTTTTAAAATAGTTATGCGTTCATGAGCAAGTGAACGAAGTAATTCTAACGCTCCTATTAACCCTAAGCTAATTTTAAAGCCAGGGTTGTTATTGTTATTGCAATTAGAACATTTACAAGTAAAATCCCTTTGCGAAAAATGTTCAGAAATGTGGTGAAATGATTTTTTTTTCGGTATAAATTTTTGCATATTTAAAGATATTATAGCATTTTTAGTTAACAATCAATCTTGCTAATTTTTTCTTGATTAATGGCTTTTTGATTTATGTTTATGGCGCAATCACATGCATCATTAAAGCTTTTTTTAATACCCAAAATAAAACCAGCTAATAAGGCGGATCGGTTAAATTTTATATTTGGCATTAAATACTCTTTTATTAATTGAGTATTTTTTTGATAAAAATAGACACCAATATTTTTGTCAATAATAATCATATTTTCATAGTTAAAAGATTGGGTTAATTCTTGGAAATTTTTTTTCTCAATGGTTTTATC
>CAZFTP010000004.1:0-12960 GCA_964521915.1 uncultured Candidatus Marinamargulisbacteria bacterium | reverse complement strand
AAAATATTTTGTTTATTAAGATTAGTTTTTAAAACTTCTCCACAACAGTCATAAATTATTTTAGCAGAAGGGTTTATTTTATTTAGGTTAATATTAATTTGATAAAATAAATCATTTGCAATTTGTTGTGCTGTTTTAGCTGTAAAAATATAATAGGATGATAATTTTTTTTCACTAAAAATTAAATATTGGTAAGCAATTTGACTTTTTTTATTATAATCTTTATCAAACTCATAAAAATTATAACTAGGTCCGTTTTCATTTTGATAAATTTCATGGTTTTCTAAATTTTCTTGATTTGTAAAAGTATACTTAATTTTTAAACCTTCTTTTTTTGCCAAAGCTTTAATTTTATAGCCGTTATAACCACCCAGAAAAGTATAAACACGGTTTTTAAGGTCTAAAAATTTTAAAAAACGAGCTGTTATAATACCGCAACCACTTAGTTTTTGAGATAGCAGTTTTAATTGATTAGGGTTGGCAGATTGAGCCAAATATTTTTTTTTAATTACAATGTGCGGTGCGATAATGGTGATCATTTTATAAAAATGATTATAGGTGATGGCTATGATAAATTCAATTTGGTTATTATTGTTATATTTATGGATATTTATTATAATTTAAAGATCGATTTATGAAAAAGAAAGAAAATATTTTAGTTACCGGCGGAGCTGGTTTTATTGGTTCGCATCTTGTAGATAGATTATTAGCCGAATCGAAGTATAAAATATTTGTTTTAGATGATTTTTCTACCGGAAAGTTAGAGAATTTGCCACAAAATTTACCAGATCTTGAGATCATAAGTGGTAAGGTAGAAGCTAAAACACTGATTGAAAAGCTTTTTAAGCGAATTAAATTTGATTATATTTTTCATGAAGCGGCAATATCATCTATACAAAAATCAATTTCGAATCCTTTTTATGCTCATCAAGTTAATGCTGTTTCTACTATTTTATTGTTAGAGCAAGTTAAAAAACAGTTTTGTTTAAAAAGATTCATTTACGCAAGTTCAACCGCTGTTTATGCTGATTCAGCATTATTAAAAAAAGAGATTGATAATATTAATCCTGTTTCTACTTACGGAATAGATAAATTAACTAGTGAAAAATATATTTCTTTTTATCATGCTTATTATTCTATCCCAACTACAATTTTGCGCTATTTTAATGTTTATGGCCCAAGGCAAAATGCTGATAGTGATTATTCTGCTGTCATACCAATTTTTTTGCATGAATTCAAAAAAGCTAATCCGCAAATTACAATTTTTGGAGATGGTCATCAAACCAGGGATTTTGTTCATGTTGATGATATAGTTAAGGCAAATTTAATGGTAATGAATAGGCAAGAATGTATTGGGCAAATATATAATCTTGGTACAAGTAAAGCAACCAGTATTATCGATTTAGTACAGATTTTTGAACAAATCACTGGTAAAAAAGGAACCATTACTTTTAAACCTCTAAAATCAGGCGATATTAAAAGATCTGTTGCAGATATTAGTAAAATTAGAAATATTGGGTTTGAGCCGGAGTTTGATTTGAAACGGGGGCTCGAGGCAGTTCAGAGACTAGAAACTAGAGGAACTCGAGGTACAGAGTGAGGATCAAGAAAATCTTTCGGGGATTTAAAGGGGTGGAACCCCTTTATAAAAACTATCTTTTCCCCATGGTTTAAGGGACGGAAAAGTCTGAACCATGATTGAATTGATTAAATGATTGGCATGATTTTAGACGTGCTAACGTTCAACGTTCAAGGTGCTAACGTTGGGAAAGCCCCCCAAAACAGCCCCCCAAAACAAGTAGGCTATATCAAAAATTTAGTATATAATAAAAATAGAGGTAAGAAGATGAAAGTAGTATTACTTGCTGGTGGTTTAGGCACCAGATTAAGCGAAGAAACTGATATTAAGCCAAAGCCAATGGTAGAAATTGGGGGTAAACCCATTATTTGGCATATAATGAAAATTTATTCTTATTATGGTTTTAATGATTTTATTATTTGTTTAGGTTATAAAGGTTATTTAATTAAAGAATATTTTCATCATTATGCTATGCATTCTGCGGATGTTACTATTGATCTAAAAAATAATAAATTAGAATATCATAATAATAAAGCCGAACCTTGGAAAATAACCTTAATTGATACCGGTGCTAATACTCAAACTGGTGGTAGAATTAAAAAAATTGCTAAATATACAGATAATAAACCATTCCTTTTAACTTATGGTGATGGTGTAGCAAATGTTAATATTCAAGATTTAATAACTTTCCATAAGAAGAACAAAAAATTAGTTACTTTAACTTCTGTTTTACCAAGAGGTAAGTTTGGTGCGGTTGAAATTGATCATAAGGGTAAAGTAGCCAGTTTTCAAGAAAAGCCAGCTGGTGATGGGAGTTGGGTTAATGGCGGTTTTTTTGTGGTAGAGCCAAAAGTTTTTGATTATATACCGGAAGGTGATGATATTATTTGGGAAGCTAAACCTCTTGAAAAAATTACAGCTGAACATCAACTCATGGCTTATAAACACTATGGTTTTTGGAAACCAATGGATACTTTACGAGATAAAAATGAATTAGAAGATATGTGGAAAAACAATCAAGCTCCGTGGAAAGTTTGGCATGACTAGTTTTCATCAATTTTTCAAAAATAAGAAAGTTTTTGTTACAGGGCACACTGGTTTTAAAGGTTCCTGGTTAAGTATTTGGTTACATTCTTTGGGCGCAAAAGTATATGGCTATGCTTTAAGTCCAAATACAGAACCGAATTTATTTACTCTCACCAAAATTGATAAATTATTAGAAGAATCAATTATAGCTGATATTAGAAATTTTTCTTTTTTAAAAGATAAATTAATAAAAATTGATCCTGATATTATTATTCATATGGCCGCTCAACCTTTGGTTAGAGAATCATATAAGAATCCTTTAGAAACTTATGAAATAAATGTAATGGGAACTGCTAATTTATTAGAAGCGGTAAGGGCATGCCAGAATATTAAAGCTATTATTAATGTAACAACGGATAAATGTTACGAAAATAAAGAGTGGTTATGGGCTTATAGGGAGAATGAACCGCTTGGTGGTTACGATCCATATTCAAGCAGTAAGGCTTGTTCTGAGTTAGTTACCGCTACTTATCGTAATTCTTTTTTTAATCCGAAAGAATTTGGTAAAACGCATCAAGTTGCGTTAGCTTCAGCAAGAGCAGGTAATGTAATTGGCGGTGGAGATTGGGCTGAAGATCGTTTGATACCAGATTTTATCAGAGCAATTTTAAAAAACGAGACTATAAAAATTAGAAATCCTCAGGCTATTAGACCTTGGCAACATGTCTTAGAACCATTATCCGGTTATTTACTTTTGGCAAAAGCATTATTTGAACAAGGTCCAAAATTTGCTACAGCTTGGAATTTTGGTCCAGAAGAAAATGATGCTAAATCAGTATCTTGGATTATAGAAAATTTAGCTGTTAAATGGCCGGAAAAAGTAACTTATGAAATTGATACTAAACGGCATCCGCACGAAGCAAATTACCTTAAACTCGACTGTGCAAAAGCAAAAGCAAAATTAGGTTGGCTACCATGTTGGAATTTAGATACATCCTTAGATAAAATAATTGAATGGGTAAAGGTGTATAAAAATATCGGTAATGTTTTAGATATTACGTTAAGTCAAATTAAAGAATACGAAGGGGTAATGAATGTGTAATTTTAAAAGTTTATTACTTTTTATTTCCAGATTTTTGGGTTTTAGGAGTAAAAAAGAAGAAATGTTATTACTTTTACGTGAAAATGTTAAAAAATCGGCTCGAATATTTTTGAAATATAAGAATGAGTTGCAAATAGAAAAACAATATCTCCCTGCCGCTGGTAAGGTTTTAGATGAAAATGATCTTACACAAATGATCGATGCTTCCTTAGATATGTGGCTTACTACCGGTCGTTTTAATGACGAATTTGAAGTTAAATTAGCCTCATTTTTAGGAGTAAAACATGTTTTAACTACTAATTCCGGTTCATCTGCAAATTTATTGGCTTTAACCGCTTTAACCTCACATAAGCTTGGTGAAAGAAGACTAAAACCTGGTGATGAAGTAATTACTTTAGCGGCAGGTTTTCCAACTACTGTTGCGCCGATTATTCAAAATAATTTAGTACCGGTTTTTGTTGATGTTGATCTGGGCACTTATAATATTAATATTACGCAATTAGAAAAATCAATTACAGATAAAACCAAAGCTGTTTTTATTGCTCATACCTTAGGTAATCCGTTTGATCTTGAAGCTGTTCAAAAATTTTGTAAAAAACATAATTTATGGCTTATTGAAGATAATTGTGATGCTTTAGGTAGTAAATACCACGGTAAATTTACCGGTACTTTTGGAGATATAGGAACGCTTAGTTTTTATCCGGCACATCATATGACAATGGGAGAGGGTGGGGCATTAATCACTAATAATCATGAACTTAACCGGATTATTCTTTCTTTTCGAGATTGGGGGCGAGATTGTTTTTGTCCTTCTGGAAAAGACGATACCTGCAAGAAAAGGTTCAAAATGCAATTAGGTAAATTACCTTTAGGGTATGATCATAAATACACTTATTCTCATTTGGGTTATAATTTAAAAATTACAGATTGGCAAGCCGCTTTAGGTTTGAGTCAGCTTAAAAAATTACCGGATTTCATTAAAAAGCGACAAGCTAATTTTAAGCTTTTAAATGAAGGCTTAAAAAATTTGCAGGATTATTTTATTTTGCCTGAAGCTTTGCCTATTTCGGAGCCTTCTTGGTTTGGCTTTATGATAACGGTTAAAGATTTAGCTCCTTTTACTAAACAGCAATTAGTTGAATATTTAGAGAAAAATCAAATTGGTACCAGAAATTTATTTGCCGGAAATATTTTGAGGCAACCAGTATTTATAGATAATGATATAAAATTAAGAATTGGTAGTTCAGATTTACTAATTTCGTCAAATCTAACTGAAAAAGAATTTGAACTTTTACCTAATACTGAGACAGTTATGAATAATACTTTTTGGATTGGATTGTGGCCTGGCTTGCAGACACAAGATATTAGTTATGTTTTAGAAATAATAAAAAAATTTATTCCATAGTTAGTGTAATTGAGAAATTGATAAATTGAAGGAGTTTTTATGTCTGAGGTAGAGCAATTATTAAAATCTTTTCCGTCTACTCTAAAATTAAATAAAGACAAAATTTTGAATGAATTTAAAATTAGTGATCTTAAATCTTTAAATAATATTGTTTTATTTGGATCTCAAAATCTGGGCATTAAGTTTTTAAATCATTTTAATGAAATTGGAATAAAAGTAGTTTCTTTTAGTGATAATAATAAAGATAAATGGGGTGAATATATTAATGGTATAAAGGTAATTGCTCCAGACGCAATTCAACAAGATCAAATAGTAATTATTACTTCTCAATATATTAAACCTATTTATGATCAATTAGTAGCTTTGAATATTAAAATTATAATTCCTCATTATGTATTATCTTTTCTTTATCAGGAAAAATTTCCTAATAGTTTTTATCAATATGATATTCAAGATTTTTATAAATATAAAGAACAAATCAAACAGGTTTACAATATTTTACAAGATCAAAATTCAAAAGAAACTTTTTTTGCTTTTTTGAAATTCAGGATGTCATTATTACCAGCTGATTTACCAAAGTTTTCTCAAAATCAATATTTCCCTCATGATTTTTGGCAATTGACTTCTAATGAAGTATTTTTAGATTTAGGTGCATATGATGGTGATACATTAAAACAATTTCTTTTAGAAAGTAGAGGCGTATTTGATAAATATATTGCTTTAGAACCAGATAAAGAGAATTTCGAGAAATTATTACAAAGTATACCATCAGAATTTAAAAATAAAGTGATAGCTTATTGTAAGGGAGCTGGGGATATTAAAAGACAAATTGGTTTTTCACAATCAGGACAAATTGATTCTTTTATTGATGAATATAGTGATCAAAAAATTGATTTAATAACTGTTGATGAATTATTCCTTAACGATAAAATATCTACTATGAAAATAGATGTAAAAGGTTATGAAGATCAAGTTTTATCGGGTGCTTATAAAACTATTCAGCTTTTAAAGCCCAAAATAGCAATTAGTGTTTATCATAAAACAGCTGATATTTGGGAAATACCTTTAAAAATATTAGCAATTAACCCCAGTTATAAACTTTTTCTTCGTCATCATAGTTATGATATTTATGATACTGTTTTATATGCTATAGAGAATTAATAATTATGTTAGATAATTTTATTTTTGATCTTGATGGTACTCTTATTTATTCATTTGATGACATTATTTTATGTCTTGAAAAAACATATGATGATTTTGGATTTGAATTTAAAATTAATAATAAGGTTAATCTTATCGGACCAAGTTTAAGAGAAATGGTTAAATTAATTTCTAACAATTTAAATAAAAATCAAATTGATTTAATTATTGAACGGTTTAAAAAATATTATGATAATTGTGATTATACTAAAACTACATTAATTCCTGGTGTTTTAGAAGTTTTAGAAAAACTTAAGGCACAAGAAAAAAGTATTTTTTTAGCAACTAATAAACGTTTGACACCAACCAAGAATATTTTAACTAAATTTAAAATATTAAACTATTTTCAAGAAATTTTGACTCCAGATGTTCAAGATACTCAATTAACTAAAAAAGATATGTTACAATATCTTATAAATAAATATGAGTTAAATAAAATAAAAACGGTGATTATTGGTGATACTGAATTGGATTTAATAGCGGCTTATCAAACTGGTATTAAATCTATCGCCTTTTTACAAGGATATGGGCAAGAGAATGTTGTGAGAAAGCATAACCCTACTTATTATGCTAACAACTTTAATGATATTTTAAGTTTTATTTAAGAGGTGATATTTTTGTTAGATCTAAAAAACCAACCATTAATAATTTTTTCTATAGACTTTAAAACAAAAATCCAGGATCTATTTAAGTTTATAAGTGAATTTAAAAATATAGCTACTAGTTTTGATTTTAAATACGCTTTTCAAATACCTTTTTTAACATCCGAAACAATACATCAAGATTTATTAAAATCTGACAAAACCAAATTAGCTAATAATTTTATAAATAATTTTTCAAAAGATGATCTTAAACAATTTCAAAAAATTTGCAAAGAAGCTAATTTTTTCGTTATTGGTGCACCGTTTGATGAATCATCGATAACTCTTTTTGAAACGTTAAAATTTGATGCATTACATATTTCAAATCATCTAGCAACTGATTGGCCTTTATTAGAATATGTAGGTGCAAAAAATTTTCCTGTTATTTTATCAACTGGCGGGGTTGTTTGGGAAAATCTTGATCAAATTGTGGCTTTTTTTATGCATCGTAATAAGCATTTATGTTTGATGCATAATGTACTTCCAATTGCTTCTAGTCATAATAAATTACAATTAAACCAGATTGACCTTTTTCGTCAAAGATACGAAAACTTACTTTTAGGTTATGCGTTAACATCAGGAATTCAAGAAGAAGCTTCAACCAGAATCGCTATCAGCAAAGGTGTACAGGTTATTGAAAAACAATTAACACTTGTTAACGATTTTTCAGTTGAGCTTAAGGGCATCCATAATTGGCTTGAAATTATTCAAGGAACTTTTGAAATGTGTAGATTTGAAAATCAGCAAAACGAGGTTTTTGAAAAAGATAGAATTTTTCTACATACATTATCTCGCGGTGTGGTATCTATTAAGGAAATTAAAAAAGGGGAAACTTTGAATTTAGAAAATATAAGTTTTATGTTACCTAATATTTCAGGACAATTATTAACTGAAGATATTTCAAAATATCGTGAAATTACAGCTTTAGAGGATATTCCGCCAAATCAACCTGTTATGCATGAAAAGGTAAAAAGTCGTTATTTAAGAGAGAAAGTTCTTTCCATTGTTAAAGCTACGAAAAAAATGCTTGATGATTGTAAAATATATCTACCAAATTATGTTGAAATTGAAATTTCACATCATTATGGACTTGATCGGTTTGAGGAATGGGGCGGTATTCTATTAAAAGTGGTTAACCGAGAATATTGCAAAATGCTTTTGATTTTATTCCCTGGGCAGAATTATCCGAATCATTTACATAAACAAAAGGAAGAAAGTTTACATATCCTTCACGGAGATTTAAATATTAATATTGAAGGTGAAGATAAAGAATTAGTTGCCGGTGATATTGTTACGATTGAGCGGGGTGTAATGCATTCTTTTAAAACTAAAACAGGGGTAATTATTGAAGAAATATCTACAACTTATTATAATGGAGATTCATATTATGAAGATGAAAGTATTTATCATAATCCAAACCGAAAAATTAAACTTTCATATTGGCTGAAAGATAAATATTAAAGGAAATTATGTCTTTTAAAGATCTTAAAGAAGAAGTATGGAAACAGAATCTCGAATTACCTAAACATAATTTAGTTGTTTATACTTTTGGTAATGTAAGTGCAATAGAGCGGGCTAAAGGTGTAATAGCTATAAAGCCTAGTGGCGTTGCTTATGTAGATTTAACCCCAGACAAAATTGTAATAGTAGATTTAGAGAATAATGTAGTTGAGGGGACATTTAATCCTTCATCAGATACGAAAACGCATCTTGAACTTTATAAAGCGTTTCCTAAAATAGGAGGGATTGTTCATACTCATTCAACTTTTGCTACGGCTTGGGCACAGGCTCAAAAAGCTATTCCCTGTTTTGGTACTACGCATGCGGATCATCTGCCATGTGCAATCCCTTGTTCTTTACCTCTTACTAAAGAACAAATAGAAGGCGATTATGAAATTGAAACTGGAAAGCAAATAGTAAAGATTTTTACGGATATTTCTTATGAAGAAGTTCAAATGGCTTTAGTTGCAAATCATGGTCCATTTACATGGGGTGATACTGCAGAAAAGGCAGTTTATAATAGTGTAATTCTTGAAGAATTAGCTAAAATGGCGTATCTTACTTTGCAGTTAGATCATGACGTAAAAACGGCAAATCAAGACTTAATTAATAAGCATTTTTATCGTAAACACGGAATAAACGCCTACTATGGTCAAAGGAAGTAATAAATATGATTAAATTATCTGATTATGTAATAAAATTTATTGAAGAATTAGGTGTTAAAAATGTGTTCTATATTCCTGGTGGGGTAAGTATGCATTTAAATGATTCCTTAGGTAAAAGTGATAAAATTGAACCAATTTGTTGTTTGCATGAGCAAGCTTGTGGCTTTGCGGCTGAAGCTTATGGAGAATATACAAAAAATATTGGTGTTGCAATGGTAACTGCTGGACCAGCATCTACTAATTGTATCACACCTGTTGCTACAGCGTGGATGGAAACTAGGAGCATGTTAGTTCTATCAGGGCAGGCTAAAACAACGGATTTGCTTCATAATCGAGGAGTTCGTTCTATGGGGCAACAAGAAGTTGATATTGTTTCCATGGTTAAATCTATTACTAAGTATGCAGTTACTGTTATGAATCCTAATGCTATAAGATATCATTTGGAAAAAGCAGTTTATTTAGCAAAAGAAGGCAGACGTGGTCCTGTTTGGATTGATATTCCTTTAGATATTCAGGCCGCACAAATTGATGAAGAAACTTTACTAGGTTTTGATTCGCCATTAAATAGTCAGAAAAAATCTTCTAAATTGTTAAAAGAAAATGTTGAAAAGGTATTAGAGCTTATTAAAAATAGTGAACGTCCTGTTATGTTTGTTGGTTCTGGTGTTCAATCAGCAAATGCACAAGTAATTTTTAATAAATTAATCGAAAAACTTCAAATTCCTGTTTTAGTAGCCTGGAAAGGTGCAGATCTGATTGATGAAAATAATCCGTATCATTGTGGTAGACCTGGTGGTATTGGGCAACGCGGTGCTAATTTTACCCAACAAAATGCAGATTGTATTATTATTGTTGGGGCTAGGTTAGATTTAACATCTTTGGCATTTAGTCATAAAAATTTTGCAAGAAATGCAAAAAAGGTTTTAGTAGATGTAGATGCTCCAGAAATTTTAAAAATGGAAACTAAAATAGATGTGCCTATTCTAGCTGATGCTAAAGATTTTTTGAATGAGCTTTATCTTCTGGTTTCAAAAAATGAAAATAAGGATTTTTCTTCTTGGTTAAATAAAGCTAAAGAATGGCATAAAAAATATCCTGTTGTTCTTGATGAATATTATAAACAAAAATCACCGTATATTAGTTGTTATGCTTTTATGGATATTTTATCTGATATTTTATCTCCAAAAGAGGTTATTATTCCTGAAAGTGCTGGTACAACACCTGATATTATGATGCAAGCTTTTAAAGTTAAATATGGGCAACGTATTTTTAATTCCCCAGGTATTGGAGTTATGGGTTCTGGTATCCCAAATGCAATCGGTACTTGTTTAGCACATAATCGTAAACGTACTATTTGTGTTACTGGTGATGGTAGTTTTCAGATGAATATTCAGGAATTAGAAACTTTGAAAAGATTAAAGTTGCCAATTAAATTCTTTTATATTAATAATAATGGTTATCGTTCAATTGTGGATTCTCAACGTAACCATTTTAAGCGGTTAGTAGGTGCAAATCCTGATAGTGGCTTAACATTTCCAGATATTCAAAAAATTGCTAAAGCATATGGTTTGAAATTTGCAAGAATTTCGCATGTTTCAGAATCTGCTGACATTATTAAAAAAGTTTTAAATATGTCTGGACCGGTAATTTGTGAAGTAATGGTACCGCCAAATGAACATACATTACCAAGAGTTATGGCTAGGGTTAAAGAAGATGGTACAATTGTTTCTAGCCCAATGGAAGATATGACACCATTATTAACTAGAGCTGAATTGAAAAAAGAAATGTTAATACCTTTACTTAAAGAAAGTTTGTAAAAAAACGGGAGGATTAAATCAATGATTATTATTTTAAAGAAAAATTTAAATGAAGCGGCGTTACAGCCATTACGGAAATTATTATTAGATACAAAGGCTGAATATAAAGATGTGTTATTCCCTAATAGATTTCATATTGTTATTTCTACTAATTGGCAAGGTAAAACCACTGATCTAGATAAATATAGTGATGTTATTGAAAAAGTTATTGAAGTTAAAACTGAATATCAACTTTGTACACGTAATTATCAAAAAGAGAATAGTGTTATTAGCATTGGTAATGGTATTGAATTTGGTAGCGATAAAACCGTTGTAATGGCTGGACCATGTGGTATTGAATCTGAATATGACCTTATGAAAACTGCTGAATTTTTAGCAGAAAAATGTGGTTTGAAAGTTTTTAGAGCAGGTGCTTTTAAGCCAAGAACTTCTCCTTATTCTTTTCCAGGTTTTGAATTTGAAGGTTTAAAATTACTAGATAAAGTTCGTTCAACTTTTGGTATGAAAATAATTACGGAAGTAAAAGACGATTCTCATCTTGATGCTGTTGCTGATTGTGCTGATATTATACAGATTGGTACAAAATCGATGTATATTTATAATATGTTAGCTAAGTGTGGTAAATTTAAAAAACCAGTTTTATTAAAAAGAGCATTTATGGCAACAATTAAAGAATATTTGCAAGCAGTTGATTTTATAATGGCGGCAGGTAACCCTCAGGTAATTTTGTGTGAAAGAGGTATTAGGGCATTTGAACCAATGACTCGATTTAGTTTAGATGTATGTAGTGCCGCGTTAATTAAAGAAATTAGTCATTTACCAATGGTATTAGATCCGTCTCATGCTATGGGTAGGGCAAATCAAGTACCTCTTGTAGCTCAAGCCGCGGCTGGTATGGGTGCGGATGGTTTATTGATAGAAGTGCATCATGATCCTTCAAAAGCATTAACAGATAAAGATCAAACTCTTTCTTGTGAACAATTTAAAGCATTATTGCCAAGGTTGAAAGCAATTTGTAATGCAGTTGATAAAAAGATTGTTTAAAATTGATGAGAAATAATATTATTTCTGAAGATTTAGAATATATTACTAAGCAACAAATAGTACCTTGGAAAAATCTGAAAAATAAAACTATTTTAATTTCTGGCGCTAACGGATTTTTACCTGCTTATATTGTTGAAACTTTATTATATTTAAATGAAAAGCAGAATTTTAATATAAAAGTTATTGCTTTAATTAGAAATAAAGCAAAAGCTGAAAATAGATTTATTGCATATTTAAAAAGACAAGATCTGATTTTTTTAGTTCAAGATGTGAGTTCTCCTATAAATTTTGAATCAAATATCGATATTATTGTTCATGCGGCAAGCCAAGCCAGCCCAAAATATTATGGGATAGATCCAGTTGGTACGTTATTGCCAAATTGTATTGGGACTTATAATTTATTAGAATTAGCTAAACAAAAAAAAGTTGAAAATTTTTTGTTTTTTAGTAGTGGAGAGGTTTATGGCAAAATTAATCAAAGTCAAATCCCTACTGCTGAAACTGATTTTGGTCCTTTAGATCCTACACAAGTTCGTTCATGTTATGGCGAAAGTAAAAGAATGGGCGAGTGTATGAGTATATGTTATGCTGAGCAATATAATATTCCGGTTAAAATTATTCGTCCTGGGCATACTTATGGTCCTGGTATGAGCCTTGATGATGGTCGTGTTTTTGCTGATTTTGTTGCTAATATTGTTAATAACCAAGATATTGTTTTAAATAGTGATGGTAGCGCAACTAGACCTTTTTGTTATTTAGCTGATTTTATAGTTGGTTGTTTTTTGGTATTATTAAAGGGAGAAAATGGTGGCGTATATAATATTGGAAGTAATTGCGAAACCAGTATTTTAGAATTAGCAGAAAAATTAGTTGCATTATTTCCAGAAAAGAATTTAAAAGTAGTAAAAAATATAACTAGTGATTCAATGGTTCTGTAAAATAAAGTGTGTGAAGTTTAGTAGAAAGAGTTGGCGGAGCCAA
>CAZFTP010000003.1:103754-148386 GCA_964521915.1 uncultured Candidatus Marinamargulisbacteria bacterium | reverse complement strand
ATTATCAATAAAATAGTTCAATATCAAGAAAAAAACGTGTGGTTAAAAATTTTGCGCTTGCCCAATAATTTTTTACATGAGTTCTATTTAACTGAAATTTTAAATTTGACTAAAGAATTTGCTGATTTTCGTATTGGTTTTTATAAAACTTATTTTAATTTTATTATTAATTCTATTTTTTGTTTGTTTTTAATTATTATTATTTTTGCTCATTCTTTTTATTTTGGAGGCATATTTTTATTTTATTTAATAATATTAATCAGTTTTTTAAGTGTTTTATTTTTAATTAAAAGAAAAATTTTAGGGAAAGTATCCAAAATGTATGATGATTTTTTAGTTTTCATTTTGATAATTATCGAAAATATAAAAACTATTCATAATTCTAAGGTTAAAAATATTATTTTTGAAAAAATCATAGATAAATATAACACTATTATTAATTTTAACCGTAAACTTGATACGTGTGAAATAATAGAAAGTGGTTTAAAGAACACATCTGGTATTTTTAGTATTATTATTTTTTACAATGTTTATTTTTTGATAATTAAAACTAAGGTTATCACAAATTTCAGTTTAGGCGAATTTCTCAGTTTCCTTTTTATTATCAGTATTATACATTATAAAATTTTTAATATTTTTAATTTATTTAATTTACAATATTTGAAATTATTTGGGTGGGAAGATAATTTACAAAAAATTAAGAATTATCAGCTTACACATCAAGATACAACTTCTTTTTTTCTAAAAGGGGATATTTTAATTAACAACTTATGTTTTAAATATCCAAATTCAGAAAAAGTCTTATTTTCTAATATTTCTTTAAATATAAACAATCAAGATTTTCTAATCATATCAGGTAAAAATAGTGCAGGAAAAACAACTTTGGCAAAATTATTAATTGGTCAATTGAGGCCGTCATCAGGCATAATTAAGTATAAAACTAATAGCCATAATCAAGAAGTAGATGCGGGGTTAGAAAAATTTGGTGATGATATTTCTTTCCTTTTAGATAATGCGGAATTAGCCCCTTTGAATATTTATTATAATCTTACTTTAGGCAAAGAAATTTCAATAAATAAAATACAAACAGTGCTAAAAGAAATAGGTTTATACGATCTAATTACTAAAATGCCGTTAGATTTGCAAACTTATTTAATCAATGGGGATTATTCTTTAAGTAAAAATGAGAAAATTCTTATTTTGCTTGCTAGGTTGTTTTTATCAGAATCAAAAATCATTATTATTGATAATTTATTAGATTATCTTGAGGATTTTTATTTTGAAAAAGTTGTTTCATATTTAGTTAAATATCCAGCTACTAAAATAATATTTACAGGTAAACCGGAGCTGTTTAAAGTTGGTATTTCGTTTTGTATTGAGAAAATTAGTTATTAATAGATTAATTTGAGCTAATTATTATTGTTGGGACACTAGTGTAGCTGGGAATATATTTAACAATTTTTTCTAATTTTTAAGCAAACATTGGAAACTTAATAATAAAAGTAGTGCCTTTATTGATTTGAGATTCTACTTGAATTTGAGCATTATGATTTTGGATAATTTGATGAACAATACTTAAACCTAAACCATGCCCATAGGTAGCATCGGTAGTAAAATAAGGCTCCCAAATTTTTTCTAAGTTTTCTGGTGGTATGCCACATCCAGTATCAGAAATTTCCAGAATAATTTGTTTTAAATCTTTTTGATAATTAGTAGTGATAGAAATTTCACCATTTTTATCCATAGCTTTTTTAGCATTATTAATTAAATTAATAACCACACTTATTAAATCACTTTTTATACCCATTATATCTGGAATTTGTTGCAAATTAGTATTAATTTTAGGGTAATCTTTAGATAATAGTTTTAAGGATTCTTCTATTATAGTATTGAGATTAAG
The DNA here is from genome assembly GCA_964521915.1 of uncultured Candidatus Marinamargulisbacteria bacterium. Lineage (GTDB taxonomy): Bacteria > Margulisbacteria > Marinamargulisbacteria > CAZFTP01 > CAZFTP01 > CAZFTP01. Next base: position 146,486 of record CAZFTP010000003.1, on the reverse strand, counting down.
TTTGTTTTTAGAAATACTTTTATTAGCGGCTAAATCTAAGCTATTTTCAATAACACTTAAAGCGCGGGCTGTTTGAGAGGTAACAGTATGGATAAATCTTTGTATTTCTTCAACTTCAGGGTGTACTTCTTTACTAATATTAGTAGCCGCCATATTAATAATATGAATCGGGGTTCTAATCTCGTGGTTAGAATTTTGAATAATACGGGCTAACCCAGTTATTTTTTCTGCCCTTACTAATTGTACTTGTGCTTCATATAATTTTTCTTTATTTTTTTGAAATTCTTGTTCAATTTTTTCATAAGGCGTAAGTTTATAAAGCAAATTATTAATTTGTTTTACGATTAAGTTAAAGAGAGTTAAATCTTTATCTTTAAATGGTTTTCCTTCGCTTTTTTCATTTACTACAATTATACCTTCTAATATTTCTGGTGAATTAAACGGTAATAAGTAACTTCTATTACCTAAAAGAGGGATAAACTCAGAAAATTTTGTTAAATCTGTCTCAAGGATTTCTGATTTTAAATCTTTAGTAATTTTAGTTATAAGTTTTTTATAATTAATTATTTCTGGTACTTTTATTAAATATTCAAACACGACATTAGGTAAATCAATTTGACCTAATTCGTGTAATCCTAAATCTAATACTAAATAATGGGTAACTTTTTGAGTATTGTTTTTTCTAGCTACTAAAAGGGTAATATTTTCAGATTCTAACGAGGAAAAAATTTCTTTGCCAATAATCGTAAATATTTTTCTTTTACTTTTTTCTTTTTCTACTTTATTCGAAATGGAATTTAAAACATCTTCCGGGGCATACCAGCCTTTAAGAAATTTTCTTGCACGGGTAGTAATTAAAAACCGAACAGTAGGGTAAGTAGCAAATGCCCAGAAAAGACCGAGCAGAGTTAATGCTAAAACTAATGCTTTGTTATTAAAATTTAAGGTTAAAAAAGCAATAGAAAAAGAAGCTATTATCAAGAAAAATATAATAGCAGTTGCTACGGAACGTTTGATGACAACTGAAATATCAAGGAGATCGTGTTTAACTATGGCATAACTAACTAAAGGCATATAAACAGAAATAAGGATATTTGCTACTGGTGGCACAGCTATGCTATAAAAAAGAAAAAAGTTTGTTGCCCCGCCTAAAAATCCTAAAAAAGTACCTATTAAAATATAAATGATTCTTTTATCACGTACTAAATATTTTAATAAGATATAATGCCCCCAAAAAACGTTAATAACAAAATAGCCTAAATATAGGGGAAATAATAATCCTGCTCTAGGCCAAAACGTAAAGGATAAAATCGGTTTAACATCCTTAATAATTAATGGAGTAAACGAAAGTATTATAAATATAAATAAAAAAAGTAAATTTAATAAATTTGGTATAAATTTTGGTTTGATTTTAGCTAATTCATGACAAAATATTGAATATGTATAAGGTAATAAAGTAATTCCAGCCATTACTATATAGCTAGCCATTAAGACTGTTTTATAATTGTTACTTACAACCCATAATAATTGAAAACTACTATAAAAAGTTATTGCCAAGTTAAAGGCAAGAAAATGTTTGAGATCTTTATTTTTTAAATAGGTAAAAAAACCTAAAGAAAAAGTTGATAATATATTTACAATTAAAATTATAAGATAAAAGATGTTCATAATATTATTGGGTAATATGTTTTTGTACAATATATTATACAATTTAATGATTAATAAATATAGTAACTCTTTATTTTATAAATATTTAGTTATTATAGTTTTTATTAATTAGAAATTGGTATTACAGAATTATTATTAATGTGAATTTTTTTGGACGTAACATGCATTAGTAATGAATCTAATATTTTTTGTGGCAGTTGCATCGGTTTTAATTTATTAAGAGAATCTTTTTTCATCCAGTAAGCTTTTTGGTTTCCAACAGCTAGTTTTGTTAATAACTTATTATTTTCTTCTCTAAAATACTCAAAATATAAATGTAAGGCATTTTCGTAGATTTCAGTAATATACATTCTACAAATTATTTGATCAAATGGCATAGCTTCTCTTAAATGATCAACTTTGATTTCTATTCCCACTAATTCACCTTCTTCACCTTTACCAAGTAATAAATCCGGAGAAATTTTAAAAATTAATTTATCTTTCAATATTTTTTGCCAACTATAATAGTTTGAGAAATAAACATTTCCAATTAAATTTGTATTACTTAAATTCGTATCAAAAGTATGTATTATTACAGGATTATTTTTTTCTGGTGATACATCTATTTTATATAAATTTTCCCCTAATACTAAATTATCAAAAGATTGAGGTAGTTTTTCTAAATTATCAGGATTATTATTTTTTGGTGCCATTTCCCAAATTATACCTTTCATAAAATCTGGCCATTCAGCAATTTCAACTTGTCCATGACCAGTAATTTTTGCCCAGGTTACAGTTAATTTACTCTTTGCAATACGCTCGAAAGAACCATCTCTTCGAAGTCTTTTCCAATCATAAGCTAAATCAAATGATGAATAATATTTACCCCACTGTCTAGGAGTCCAGACACTTCCTTCAACAATTTCTAAAGGTTTTGCTTCTCCTAAAATTTGAATTTCTGAATAATTTGTAACTAAACCATATTTACCACTAGTCAATAATGGAATTAAATCTTTAGCAATAGGTTCCATAGGAACCTCTCGAAGTTTACCCATCCATTCTGCAATAATAGGAAATTCAGTTGTTCTTCTTAAATTATTAACATCTTTAAATACTAAGTAGAATCGATTGAAGTACCTATTTCCACCTTGAGGTCCAATATCCTGAAAAGTTACAACATTTTCTTCTATTTTAGAATGTTCTGGAATATTCAAAATAGTGGCTTTATTCTTTTCAACAATAAATGAAATTATTAATTCTTTATTTAATTTGATTGGAAAATTTAGTATTAAAATATTACTATTTTCAATTTTATGTTTTAACAATAAAGAATCCTGATATTTTTTATGAATTTCAAGATTTTCAACTTCAATGTTAAAAGCTTTCTTAATAACTTCGGTAGAAGTCCAAATATTTAGATATATATTATTTAAATTTTCTCTTTGTTTTATTAAATTTTCAATTATTATTTTGTTTTTATTACCTAACAAATTATCCCATTCGTTTTGACTTTTTTGAGTATACTCCTCTATATCACATCCTTGTTCACCTTCGCCAATTATTCCAAATAGGTAGTCCCCTTTATGAGAAAAGGAAATACCTAAATCAGACTTGTTATTATTCTTATTTATAATAATTGGTTTTCCAGAAGCTTCCCAACTAAGTTTTAAACCAGATATATCTAATTGACTATTCTTTTGAGAAAACTTATTCAATAATTCTTGAAACATTAAATCTTCATATTTATGTCTCATTTCTTTTTTTAAAGTGTTAATATTTGAAATAAATTTAAATGAAAAAATTGGTTCATCAATCTTTAATATTTCACTGAATTTTTTTATTTCATCAGCTACTTTTCTCTCATATAATGTCCCTGGATTTAAAATTTCCTCAATAGAAGGTCTTTCATTAATAATCTCAATAATGTTTAATTTATAATCAGAGATAATTTCAAATAAATCATTTTTACCATAACTATAAACATTACCAAGTAAGAATTCGTCTGTTTTTTCATTTAATAAACTATCAATATTATTATTAGATGTTTCGATAAATTTATTAATTGATATATTGCCAATATTAATTGGTAAACAGATATGTTGGGGTACAATGAGTTGAATAGACTGCAACATCGTATCTCTAAAAAACGGATCACCGAGAATAAAAGGGGTTGCGATTTCGGGAGCATAGGCAATTTTTTGGTTTTCTGTATCAGTTTTAGTTTCTGAACTAAATAATGTTTTTTTGTCGGTTAAATTATAGACTTGTTGAATCCTTTGAAAACGTTCACCCTGGAATAAAATACTACCGTAAAGTTCGGTTTTAGGATCAATGGCTAAAGCTTTGGACATCCCCCCTAGCCCTCTTTCGAAGGGAGGAGTTAGGGTGGATGTCAGGTCAAACTCCGCCTTAAAATGCTCTAATGTAAAATTAGAATGTTCAGTAGAAATACTGGTTTTAATAATATTATCTTTAGTAACTTCTGCTTTAATTTCAATTTCCAAGCCTTTTTCCGGGTCAACAACTATAGGACGTTCTAATTCAATATTTATAATTTCAATAGGCGTTTCTAATTTATTTTTACCAAGAACATAAGCAACTGTTTGTGCCATTGCTTCTAAACCAAAAACAGTCGGAAATAAGTAAGAATCTTTAAAATTATGATCAACTAAATATAAATCACGTTCAACACTTAAATGAGTTCTGATTTTTAATTCAACCCCTGGTTCAAATAAAATGGTTTTTTCTAAAAAACGAGAAGCTTCTGGTTTAGCGGGAATTATTGGTTGCCAAGTATCTAAGCCGCCTAAACGGGCTGTTACAATAACTTCAAGATTATTTGGGTCTGAAGCAAGTAAATTGTTGAAATAATTAACCCCTTCATTTTTAGGAATTGCACTAATACCTAGTTTGGCCAGATTTTTAACACTGCCTAAACGTACCCCCATACCAACTTCATCCCATACACTGTAAGCAATAACTTGTGTTTCTGTTTTAGGATGATTTTCTTTGTATTCTTTTATGAGATTTTTCAAAAGTGTATTTGAATAAGCATACCAAGCATTACCAGGCATACCAGTTACACCAATAATAGAAGATAAGGCGGCTATTAATTTTAGTTTCTGATTTTTAAAAACAGTTAACAAGTTTATTAATCCTTTAACTTTTGGAGCAATTTCTTTTACCGCTTCGTCAGCAGAAACTTGTTCTGCTCTTCTTGGTATATTGGTGCCAGCACCATGAATTAAACAGGTAACTTGACCAAGATCTTGATTAATTTGTTCAATGGTTTTATTTAAGTCAGTTAAATTTGTAACATCACAAGCGTAATATTTAGCGGTTAAACCGTTTTCTTTGAGATTATTTATAGTATTGATAATTTCAGTTTGTTGAAGAGTTAAGGCGTCCTTTTCTGTAGAAGAGATTCCCTCTCCCTCTGAGGGATTTTGGGGGATGTTAGTTCTACCCACTAACGCCAATTTTACTTTATAATTTTTAGCCCATTCAGTAACACATTCTGCAGTAATACCTTTAGCTCCACCTGTTACAAGAACAACATCTTCATTATCAAGTGAAATGTGTCGTGGTTTAACATTATTTTCAGAAAGCAATTCTGATTTTTCGGAAAATCTTTCAAAATTATGATCATAAAAAACGTTTAAATAAATATCTTTTTGAAATAATTCATTTGAGATAATTTCATTTAATTTTTTTTGAGATATTGTTTCCGGAATATCAATAATTCTAATTTTTAGGTTTGGTTTTTCTAAATGAATACTGGCAAAAAAAGAAGAAACTTCATCTCTTGAATGTAAAATTGTTAGAGAAGCTAAGTTTTTGGTATCAAAGCTAGCAATTTGTTGTAGCATTTTTACTCTTTTTTCCAGCGGAAAATTCAAAGCATTAAAATTTGTTGCAGGAATATAAAAAACAGCATTTTCACTATTACCAATGTTTTTTACTGTATTTTCTTGTAGCGAAGATTTAAGATCTATTTCGAAATTTAATTGGCTCATTTCTTTTATATCAAGAGGGGATAATACTTTTTTGGTAATAAAAGCCCTAACCCATGAATTTTCAGTACTATCTTCATGGTCAGCGTTTACATCATTTGAATCTGTTAAAGCCAAGTTATTTTCTAAGGCTTCTTTAATTTCTAATAGTGTTGAATTAGCATAATTAGATGGGTCAATTTTTCCTGCTAAACCTAATTCGCGGACTGCTTCTGCCACAAGTTCCGCTGATTTTATGGAATCTAGGTTTAAATCATCTAAAACACGGTGTTCCAGTAAAATACTGTCAGCATTAAAGCCGGTTCTTTTGGCGGCTATTTGAATAAGTAAATTACCGATATTTTTAGAATCTGCAATATTTGATTTTGAATTTTGAATAGAAAAAGTTAATTCATTAGCATTTAGAACGGTTTTTTCTTGGTTAAGATAATTTGCTTCTAAAGCATTTATTTTTTCATTAAAAGATTGATCTGTATTTGTTGTTAATGGTCTTTCTAAAGGGTTAACAATAAATTCGCGATCTTTCGCTTTTACAAAAGGTCTAATTAATCTATTTGCGTAAACCTCGTGCCAATTAATTTTTTGACCTAAACAAAATAAATTAACTAAAGTTTGATTAAAAGTATTAAAACTACCGGCTTTTTCTTCTAAGGCTAAAGCTGGTAATTCCGAATTAATAACTTGACTTAACTTACTTAAAATAGCGCCAGAACCTACTTCAAGAAAAACATTGCATTCTTTTTTCATTTCTTGCATTGTTTGTAAAAACTGTACTGGTGAAATAACTTGTTTTGAAAAATATTCCTTTATATCTAATTTTTTTGTATTTAAATTTTGAGCTTGCATTGCAGAAAAAAGTGTCGGATTATTTTCAATAATTCTTTGTGTAAATTTTAGATTTGAATTTTGAATACTTAAACTTGCGCTCTGCATTAATTTTGAATGAAAGGCATTTGAAACCGGTAACAACTTAGTAATAATTTGATTATCATTAGCTAATTTTATTAATTCTGCTATACCTTCTTTGGTGCCAGAAGCAATAATTTGGCTAGGTGAATTTATATTAGCAATTACTACATAATTATTTACCTTTTCAATTAGATCTTTTACAGTTTCAACATCGCAATTTAAGCTTAACATTTGACCTACTTCTTTAACTGAATTCATGGCATTAGCTCTAAGGGCAACAAGATTAATTAAGCTTTCGAAATCTAATACGCCAGCAGAATAAAAAGCGGTTAATTCACCTAAACTATGCCCAACAACAGCATTAGGGCTGATACCTAAACGCTTTAAATATTCTTGCCAAAGAAGAGATGCTAAAATAATAGCTGGTTGAGCAATAAGTGTTTTTGATATTTCCTGAAAACGGATTTGAAGAGAATTTTTATCTTTTTCCTGATCAATATTAAAATATATTGTATTTAAAATATTAGGAAATCCTAATTCTATAAAAGAATTATTGTATTTGGTTGCTAAATCTTTGGCCCAATCAAACCGGTTGATTAAAAACTTAGCCATATTAATTTGTTGCGAACCTTGGCCAGGAAATAAAAACCCGATTTTAGGAGTATTCTCACCCTCATAAAGCCAAATTTTTTGTATTACATCATTAATTAATAATTTTTGGGAAACAAAATTTGAGTTTTTTATTTTTTCTATTAGTAAATTAATACTTTTTAAAATTTCATCAGGACGAGAAGCAATAATTCCCGCTCGATATTTTGAATCTGAATTAGCTTCGATATTAATTTTAGCCGCTAAATCTGTTACTTCGGCAAAACTTATGCCTTGAGCTATTTCACTAACATTTTGTAACCGAGAAATTAAATTATCTAAAGTATCTGCATTAAAAACAAAAACTTCAGAATCCTGCTTTGAATTCAAAAGGGCTTGTTCAGATAAATCAGATTTTAAATGTTCATAAACTTTACTTCCGGATTCAATTGTTACGTGGCTATTAATTCCGCCAAAACCCATAGCAGAAATTCCTGCTCGTAATGGTTTTTCCGGATTTTTAATTTCTCCTTCTCTAATAGGATAAAACATTTGCCCTTCGGAACTTTCGAAAACATCGTGAGGATTTTGACAGTTAGCAGTTGGGGGTAGAACTCTTTGATTTACAGCTATAACCGCTTTAATAAATGCACCAACACCTGCCGCGGCTTTAGCATGACCAATAATAGATTTTAAAGATGTCATACCGCAAGTTTTAATAGTTTCATCTTTAAAGTATTTAAAAGTCTGACCAATTCCTTGTAATTCAATTTTATCTCCAACAGTGGTGCCAGTGCCATGCCCTTCTATAAAATCTAAATCTTTTGGTGTATAACCGGCTTTTTCATATGCGCGTCTTAAAGCATAAGCTTGCCCCGATGCGCTTGGTGCGGTAATTCCTCCTTTACCATCAGATGCAATACCCCATCCCTTCACAAGTGCATAAATTTTATTCCCATCTTCAATAGCTTGATCTAATCTTTTAAGTATGACAAATCCACTGCCTTCCCCAGGAATAAAACCACTACCGGCTTTATCATAAACCGTCATTTCTTTAGCAGTTAAAGCATTAGTTTTAGCAAAACCAATTAATTCAAAAGTATCTAAGCTTATATCAACTCCTCCGGCTATTGCTAAATCTAAATCATTATTATTTAACGAATTTATGGCTGTAATAATGGCTAATAAGGAAGAAGAACAAGCTCCATCAACTGTATATCCGCCACCGTGTAAATCGTAAAAATTGGCAATACGTCCGGCAATCGTATTAGATAAACCGCCTGCTAAGGTATCTTCGGTAACCGGGGCAAAAACAGATTTGTAAATTGTCTCCATTTCTTTTTCCCAAGAAAAAATTTCTTCGGTAGACCACCCTTTACTAACTGCTAAATTTCTGAATACTTTCTTAACATAAGGCCAACGTAAACGAAGTATATTTGAACGCGTAAATTCACCGGTAACTGAGTTGCCAACTATTACGCCGGTTTTTTCTTTTGGTAAACTTTCTTTATTAAAACCGGCATCTTTTAGTGCTTGAGTTGCAATATCTAAAGCTAACCAATGTACAAGATCTGTACTTTCATAAGCGGATTTAGGAATTTTTTTGCCAGCCCAGTCAAATTTGTAACCATCAATAACCGCGGCTTTTTTTCCATAGGTTTTATCTGGAGCTTGGGGATTAGAATCATAATATTCAGCTAGAGGTAAACGACAATCCGGCATATTGCGGAATTGTTCTCGTCTAGCCAAAATGTTTTCCCAAAATTCTTTTGGGTTTTGGGCGCCAGGATACCAACAGCCTAAACCTATTACAGCTATTGGTTGAAATATTTTATTATTAAAAGGTTTATTCATACTTACCCCCAAATTAAAATCCAGAAATAATTCTGTAGTTAATTATCGGTATAAGCAAAAATATAATTTCGCCTATTTTTATGGCTAAACTTATTATACATCTTTTTTAGAATTTAAGTTACTAGTTTTTGCATAAATGGGTGCATAAATCCTACGTGTTAAAAAAAACTCTTTTGAAACCGCTCTTATAAATATGTTATTATAATAAAAAGAAGTATTTATAAATCTGCGTGAAATAAATAAGTTTAACAAAATCATCATTTTGCGGCAGGTTCATTATTTAAAAATTAACTTATATTATTTGGGTTTGGAGGCAAAAGTGAAAAAGTTTCAAAAATTTGTCATGATTGTAGAAGATGAAGAAGCGGTTGCACAAGAAACTTTAAAAATGATAGAGTCTTTTTTAGAATATAATAGATATGGTGTTATTATTGCTAAAAATGGGCTAGAAGCTTTTCAACAAATAAAAAAATATCGCAGTTGGTTTGGTTTAAAACAGAACAAAATTAAATGTATATTACTAGATTTACGTATGCCGGAAATGGATGGGGTGGAATTTGTTACTAAATTACGTAAAATGGAAACTAGAAATATTTTTGCTCAATATATGCCGATTGTTTTTGTTACTGCTTGGGAGGATCAAGAAAAATGGGAAAGTGCGTTAGATTCATTTGTTGCAACTTATCTAAAAAAACCTTTTACCGAAGATCAAATAAGAAATATTCTTAGAAAAATTTTGCAAAATCGTGATGCAGAAGTCATGGCAGAATTTACTCGGAAAAAAGCTATTCAAAAGCTTACTGATTTAGAAATGGAAAAAAATTAATAAAAAAATAAGGTAGGGGCTAAAGGCACAAAGTGAGGCTCAAGAACTCGATAAATAAGCGTTTGTACATACAGATCTCAGACCTGTCTCTCTCCCAAACTTAAAACTTTTTGAAAAGGATAATTCATTAAAATCCCAAAATTTCCTGTTTTAGTTAATTTATTTTTAGTGAATATTGGCGAATTAATTCCACATAAATATTTAGTAATTAATATAGGAGTTAATTGTTCTTGAGGGATGATAGCCTTTATTTCTTTTATTAAAACCGAAAAATCAAAAGAACTTAAGTCTTTTTTTTCTTCACTTTTAACAAGTTGAGCTATTTCCTGATTGCACGGTGAGCAATGCCCGCATTTAGTTTCAATTTTCTCTCCAAAGTAAGCAGATAATTTTTGGTTTAAACAAGTTTTACTTTCAAAAAAAGATAACATTTCTTTAATTCTAGCTATTTCATGTTGTTCTTTTTCTTTAAAAACTTGATATAATTTTTCACTTAAATAATCAAGATCAAATCCATTATTTAAGATTTCAAAAACTTCAATAGTGTTTTTAGCTTCAATTACCAGCCATTTTTTTTCTTCAAAATATTCTAATGCTTTTAAGATGCGATCACGATTTGTATTGTAAAAGCTAATGATATTGCTAATATTAATAGAGGTCCAAACTTTATTAGTTTTACAATTAGCAAAAATTGCTTTAACAAATTCTTTTTTTTCATGAGAAAATTTATTGATTATTTCAGATTGATCTATGATATATTTTAAATTATATTCTTCAAAATAACTGTATCGGGGTTTAATAATATTTTCCATTTCTAAATAAACCAATAAGGTTTTTAGTGTTAAAACTCTGATATCAACTAAATTTGCTAAACTTACAATTTTAATTTCCCAATTTCCTTCGTTTTGATTTTTAATCATTTTTAATACTTTTTTTATATTAGTTAATTCAGGAGTATCGCCATAAATAAAATTTTCTAGAATATTAACGTTATCTCTATTCGCAAACACTTCACATTTTGCGTTTTCTCCGTCACGTCCGGCCCGACCAATTTCTTGACTATAATTTTCGATGGATTTAGGTAAATCATAATGAATAATATTTCTGATATTATTTTTATCAATACCCATACCAAAAGCAATAGTAGCAACTATAATAGGTATTTCGTTATTCATAAAACGATTTTGAATGTTTTCTCTATCTTCAGCAGATAGCCCTGCATGATAAGGTAATGCTTTTAACCCTTGTTCTACTAAAAATTTGGCTATTTCTTCTGCTGTTTTTTGTTGGGTAACATAAATAATTGTTGATACGGTTTCATTAACTAAACGTTGATAAAGTAATTGTTTTTTTTGATTAGATGCAACAGGCGTAATTTGTAAAAACAAATTTTTGCGGTAAAATCCTGTTACTATAACGTTTTTTTGAGGTATGTTAAATTTTTTGATCATATCTTTACAGACATCTACTGTGGCAGTAGCGGTTAACAAAAGAACTTGCTTAATTTTAAATTCTTCTTGATATTTTGGTATTTTTAAATATTCCGGTCTAAAATTATGACCCCATTCAGAAATACAATGTGCTTCATCAACAACTAATAAAGAAATAGGAAGATTTTGTAATTGCATGCGAAAACGTTCATTTTTAAACCGTTCCACAGAAATCATCAGAATTTTTATTTTATTATTTTTAGCTAAATTTAAAACCTGGTTATATTCATCTTTGGTTTGGGTAGAATCTAATTTAGCAGAAGGGATGTTTTTACTAAGCAGAAAATCTAACTGATCTTTTATTAAAGATAATAAAGGTGAAACCACTAAAGTGATTCCTGGTAAAAAAAGAGCTGGAAATTGATAACATAAAGATTTCCCCGCACCAGTAGGAAAAATAGCTACACTAGATTCACCATTTAAAATAAATTCTATGGCTTGTTTTTGACCTGCCAAAAAGTGTTGAAATCCAAAATACTGGAATAATTCTGTCTCTAAATTATCCTTTTTCATATGGCGTATTTTTACATAAATGATTTTCAATGTCAATTATTTTTCGGAATATAAATAATTATGACGTAATAAAGTTGCGGTGCGAAAAGAGAGGAAAAGAATTTTTAATTGACAAAAGTGTTAATTTTACATATCTTATATTAAAATTTATTATTTTTTAAAGCTGTTTTGTAGAGTTGCCTAAACTTACAAACACAAATATTTTTAAAATAAACTCTATTTAAAAAAAAAGACGGTTTTAGAAATTGTAAATTTTCATTTCATTAAGTAATAATTTAAGATTTTGTTAAAAAATTTTGGCAAGTAAAGTTTTATAACAACAAATAATCGCTTAAAAGCGAAAAAAAAGGAGCAAAATTATGGCAGTAGTAAGTATGCGGGAATTATTAGAATGTGGAGTTCATTTTGGGCATCCAACAAAAAGGTGTCATCCAAAAATGAAAAGTTATATTTTTACGGCAAGAAATGATATTCACGTTATTGATTTACAAAAAACTTTAAAAATTATTGAAAAAACCTATCAAATATTAAAAGAAAAAGTGGAAAAAGGGGCTACGGTTTTATTTGTTGGTACGAAAAAACAAGCTCAAGAAGCAGTAAAAACCGAAGCTTTAAGATGCGGGATGTATTTTGTTAATCAAAGATGGTTAGGCGGTTTATTAACTAATTTTATTACTCTGCAAAGAAGTATTCAGAAATTGAAAAAATTAGAAAAAATGAAAGAATCCGGAGTATTTGATAAATTAAGCAAAAAAGAAAGATCAAAAAAAGAAAAAATGCTTTTTAAATTAAGCAATTTATTAGAAGGGATTAAAACTATGAATCGTTTGCCAGAAGCAATTTTTGTAGTTGATACCCAAAAAGAACATCTAGCTGTAAAAGAAGCACAAAAATTAGGAATTCCTATTTTTGGAGTAATTGATACTAACGCTGATCCAACTGAAGTTCAGTATCCAATTCCGGCTAATGATGATGCTATTAGAGCTGTAAAACTGATTTGTTCAATTATTGCTAATGCTGTAATAGAAGGGAAAAAAGGAAAATTACCTAGTACTTCTACAGAAGAAACGGAAATAGTTGAAACAATAGCAGAAGAAATTAAAGAAGATAATATTGATTTTACGGAAGAGGTTTTAGGTGAATTAGAAATTTTTGAAGACTTTGAAATAGATGATGAAGAATTAGTCAAAGATAAATTAAAAGTAAAAAAAATGACTAAAGATGAGGAGGTTAAATAATCATGGAAATTTCAGCTGGTTTAGTTAAAGAATTAAGAGAAAAAACCGGTGTTAGTATGATGGAATGCAAAAAAGCACTTACTGCCAGTAATGGCGATTTTGAAATGGCTATTAAGCATTTACGTGAGAAAGGAATTGCTTTGGTAGGCAAAAAAGCAGATCGTACTGCTAGTGAAGGTAGAATTTTTACAGTTGTCAGCCCAAATGGAAAAAAAGGCGTAATTTTAGAACTAAGTTGTGAAACAGATTTTGTGGCTAAAAGTGATGATTTTATAAATCTTGGACAAGAAATCTGTAGTGCTTTAGCTCAAAAAGCAGAAGATCTTTCTTTATCAGAAATAGCTGAATTGATAATCAATAATAAACCAGTTAAAGAACATATTTCTAATTTGGTTCTAAAATTAGGTGAGAATATCAGTATTAAAAGAGTAGAATATATTACGGCTGAAAAAATTGCTAATTATATTCATTCTAATGGTAAAATTGGTGTTTTAATTGGGTTTGAAAATGAAATAGATTTAGCGTTAGCCAAAGATATTGCTATGCATATTGCGGCTATGAATCCTCTTTATTTAGATCGTTCAATAGTGCCGACAGAAGAATTAAATAAGGAAAAAGAAATTATAAGGGTACAATGTTTAAATGAAGGAAAACCGGAAAATGTAGTTGATAAAATTGTAGAAGGTAGAGTTAATAAATATTTTCAAGAAGTATGTTTATTGGAACAAGAATTTGTTAAAGAAAAACAGCCAGTAAAAACTATTTTAAAAGATACTAAAGTTAAGCATTTTTTTAGATTTCAGATCTAAATGGTTGTTTTAGGGTTGTGTTAATATATAAAAAAATTAAGGGGTAATTCTCATGTGGTTAGGTTTAATTAATAAATATCGTGAATTTTTACCGATAAATGAGAATACCCCTATAGTTACTTTATCAGAAGGAAATACCCCATTAATAAAATTAGAGAATTTACCTGCTAAATTTAAGTTGAATATAGATTGGTATGTTAAATTTGAAGGTTTGAATCCGACAGGGTCTTTTAAAGACCGTGGGATGACCATGGCTATTTCTAAAGCTAAAGAAGTTGGTTCAAAAGTAGTTATGTGTGCTTCAACTGGTAATACGTCTGCTTCTGCTTCTGCTTATGCCGCTAGAGCTGGTTTAGCTTCAGTTGTAATAATACCAGAAGGTAAAATCGCTCTTGGTAAATTAGCACAAGCCATGTTACACGGAGCCGTAGTTTTACAAATTAAAGGTAATTTTGATCAAGCTTTAAATTTAGTTAAGGAAATTACCAATGAATATCCTATTACCTTAGTTAATTCGCTTAACCCATTTCGTATTGAAGGGCAAAAAACAGGTGCGTTTGAAATTATAGATCAATTGGGGTATGCTCCTGATTTTCATAGTATCCCGGTAGGTAATGCCGGTAATATTACCAGTTATTGGAAAGGGTATAAAGAATATTTTCAAATAGGTAAAAGTAAACAATTACCAAAAATGTTAGGCTTTCAAGCTTCAGGAGCCGCTCCTTTAGTTTATAATAAGCCAATAGAGCATCCGGAAACCATTGCTACTGCTATTAGAATTGGTAATCCGGCTAGTTGGCAAGGAGCTATAAATGCAAGAGATGAATCTGGTGGAATTATTGATATGGTAACTGATGAGGAGATTACTTCTGCTCAAAAATTATTAGCTGGGTTGGAAGGGATTTTTTGTGAGCCAGCTTCAGCCGCAAGCATTGCTGGTATAATAAAACTAATTCAAAGCGGCTTGAATTCTGAAATTAATCAAAAATTAAAATTCGATTATACAAAAAAACAAACGTTAGTTTCTGTTTTAACCGGACATGGCTTAAAAGATCCGAATAGAGCGATTGAAATTTCTTCACAACCAATTTTAGTAGATAGTTCTAAGGACGCTATTTTAAAGGCAATAAAATTATTTGTTTAATGAAGCAAATAAAACACCACTAACAAGACAATTTATAAATAAGAGAAAACCCCAAAATATTTCAATTTTTAAGGAAATTTGAAAAAGGCTGTATGTTAATAGCGCGCCTGGTATAGCAATTACTACCCAATATAAAAAACCAAAATGTAAGCCATTAATTAAAGGGTTAGATTTAAAAAAAAATTTGCTTTTATTCCAAACCCAAGCAGAAATAAAACCAGTGATAAAAGGATAAAGAAAAAAAGTTGACATTAGAGGATCTGATAACGGTCTATAAATTTGGATATTATTTGTTTCTAGTAGAAGTACCGGAAATAAGCCAAAACTAACCATGGTAATAAAAGCACCAATAAATAAACTGCAAAAGCCAATTACTAAACCAGGAAAAAGAACTTCTTTCATTTAATATTAATTATAACGGTTAAATTAGTAAAAATAAATAATAAGATTTAATGGCTAACTTTAACCCCTCACATATTTTGCTTTCCTGTAATAAACTATTATTACTTTGCCAAATGTGATCCCAATCTGGATAGGTTTTACAAGCTTTTGGTCTTACCGGGTAAATAGTACAAATATTATTAGTATCTAAAAAGCAATTAGGCTGAAATTTTGGGCTAGAAATAAGATATCGATTATCTTCTTTAATAGTATATTTTGTTATAAAATCGGAAATAAATAGTTCTAAGTAATCAGCAATTGCGTGTATTTCTTTTTGATTTATATAAACATATCCTTTAAATTTGCAACAATTACCACAGTTTTGACATTGGAATTTTTTTAATATAGTTTTTTTGTTTAACATTTTTAAGCTTAATACCACTTAAAAATTTTATATCCAATATAAAAACAAATACTGCCAATAATAAAAAGAAGACAACCTGCTGGGAAAACCGTGATAAAACCGGCACCTTCATTAAAAATAGCTCGAAAAGAATCTGCTAAAATTGTTAATGGTAATATTTTTATGATAGGAATAATTTGTTTAGGAAAGTTATGATAACTAAAAAAGATACCGGAAAATAAAATCATGGGCATTAAAAAAGCGTTAATTAACCCATTCCCAGTGATAGGATTAGTAGCTCTTGACCCTAATAAAACGGCTATACCAGCAAAAGATAAATTACCAACCAACCACATAAAAGCAAAAGCAAAAATACTGCCTGTAATAACAGTTTTAAACACAAAATAACTAAATATAATAAAAATACTCACTTCAAAAGCAGAAATAATTAATCTGGTAACAATATAAGAACTTAAAAAGATAAATTTAGACATTGGGGTAGCTGTTAATCTTTTTAAATATTTTTTCATCCTGAGCTCAATATAACTCCAGCCAATACCCCAAAAACAAGAACTGAGAATATTAAATGCTAATAAACCGGGCAAGAAAAAATCAATATATCTAGTACCTTGAGTTTGTAATTCTATTACATTATCGTATTTAATACTTCGGTAAGTTAAAAGTTTTTGTATTAATAAATAGTCTTTTTGAGCCTCAGAATTCTGCGGATCAAAAAAATATTGGTTTTTTCCTTTATTTTTTGCAATATACAATGAAATTTCACCTCTTTTCATTGCTAATACCGCACTTTCTTCATTTTTATATTTAGTAGCAATTATTATTATTTTTCGTCCTATGGTCTTAGAAACTTGTTCTATATTTTTTATAGGTATTTGAAAGTTAATATCACCAACAATGCCAATAGAACTTCTAAAAGCTTTTTTATTATCAAAAGCAATACCTAATACAAATAATAAAACTAAAGGAAAAATAAAGGCCCAAAAAATAACATCCGGTTGCCGAAAAAAAGTTTTAAATTGAATTTTAATTAATTGTAATAGTAATTTAAGCATTTAAAGTTTCTCCGGTTAACTTTATAAAAACATCTTCTAAAGTATGATGCTTAATTTCTAATCTCTCGATTGATAAATGTTGAGTTTTTAAATCATTAATTAATTTTGCCACACATTCCGCTTCTTCGTTAATATTAACCAATATTTGTCCAATACCAAGTTTATAATTCCAATTAATCTTAAAGGAGCATAAATCATTTTGAAAATTTGGTAATAAATTTTTTTCTTTTATTTCAATAATGATTTTTTGTTTATCATCTAGTAAAGATAATAACTCATTTTTACTACCTGATCTTACAATTTTACCGTGGTTCATCATAATGATTTTATCGCAAAGAAGATCTGCTTCTTCCATATAGTGAGTGGTAAGCAGTAAAGTTAATCCTCTTTTTTTGTAATGAAGCAATAAATCCCATATTTCTCTGCGAAAATTAGGGTCAAGTCCGGTAGTTGGTTCATCTAAAATAAGTATTTTAGGGTTATTAATTAAGGCTAGAAGTAAAGAGAGTTTTTGTCTTTGCCCGCCAGATAAGCTTAAAACATAGGTATTAAGAAAATCGTTTAAGCCAAATTGAGAAATTAATTCATTAGTATTATTTTCATTAGTTTTATAGATAAATTGAAATAAATCAATAGTTTCTTTAACCGTGGTTTTTTCCATGTACTGGGTTTCTTGTAAACAAATACCTAATATTTTTTTAAGTTCATTTTCATGCTTATGCCAAATTTTATCATTAATTGTAATTTCACCGTGAGTTGGTTTCTGAATTCCTTCAATCATTTCTACCAAAGTGGTTTTGCCAGCTCCGTTTGGCCCTAAAATAGCGATAAATTGATTGGTTGGTATTTCTAGAGAAAGATCATTTACCGCAATAATATTTTTAAATGTTTTAGTTATTTTATTAATTTTAATCATAGTTCAAGACAGTGCTTAGTGCCTTATTTTAAAACATTTTAATCAGATATTGTTTTTAAGTAAAGAAGAGTTTACTAATTATAATTTTTTCACAATTTTGTTTCAATATTTGTAAAATCAACAAAAATGTTTTATAATTGCAAAATGAAAAATAATTCTGATAAAAAAGATATTTTAAATACTATTTCTACTATTTTGTCTTCGTCATCAAATTTACATGCTACTATTAAACATGCTTTTGCGGTTTTAGAAAATAATTTAGGATTAAAAAGAGCTATTTTAACTCTGAAAAATCCTGAATCAAACGAAATTCAGATACAAATGGCGCATGGTTTAAGTAAAAGTGAAATTGAAAAAGGTCGTTACAAAGTCGGGGAAGGTATTGTTGGGGAAGTATTTCAAACCGGTGAACCAATGATTATCCCTCAAATAGAAAAAGAACCACGTTTTCTTAATAGAACTGGAGTAAGAAAAAGTTTAGATAATACCTTTTTTATTTGTGTACCTTTAAAATTAGGCGCAGAAACAATTGGCACTTTGAGTGTTGATGGAAAATATGAAGAAGAAAAGCAATTTACTGAAGATGTTAAATTGTTAAATTTTATCGCTTTATTAATTTCTCAATCTCTTAATTTTTACGATTTAATCGAAAAAGAAAAAAATGAATTATTACAAGAAAACACTAAACTGAAAAATGAATTAAAAGAAAAATATCAAATTTATCATATGATTGGCAATTCAGGAGCTATGCATCAGGTTTACGAAAATATTTTAAAAGTAGCTAATTCTAATACTACTGTTTTAATTCGCGGTGAAAGTGGCACTGGTAAAGAATTAGTAGCTAGTGCAATTCATTATCAAAGTATTAGAGCTAATAAACCTTTTATTAGAGTTAATTGCGGAGCGATTCCTGAAAATTTGATCGAGGCAGAATTGTTTGGATTTGAAAAAGGTTCTTTTACGGATGCCAAAGATACTAAAATTGGTAAATTTGAAGCGGCTAATGGAGGGAGTCTTTTTTTAGATGAAATAGGAGATCTTTCTCCTAATTTACAAGTAAAATTATTAAGAGCATTACAAGAAAAAGAAATTGAACGAATAGGTGCAATTAATCCGATTAAAATTAATGTGCGGGTAATTGCGGCTACTAATAAAAATTTAGAACAGTTGTTAAAAGAGAATAAATTTAGAGAAGATTTATATTATCGTTTAAATGTTTTTCCTGTTTTTTTACCTCCTTTAAGGGAAAGAAGAAGTGATATTTTACTTTTAGCGGAACATTTTTTAGCTCAGTATGCTAAAGAAAACCACAAAACAATTCATCGTATATCATCTCTGGCAATAGATTTATTAATTTCATATCATTGGCCAGGTAATGTTAGGGAATTACAAAACTGTATGGAAAGAGCGGTTTTACTTTGTGAATCTGATACTATTAAAGCACTGCATTTACCGCCTTCTCTACAAAGGATAGATGTTAAAGATGTTGATTTAGAAAGCCGGTTATCATTTAAAGAATTGGTGATAAATTTTGAAAAAGAAATAATTATAGATGCTTTGAAAAAAACTAAAGGGAATATTTCTAAATCTGCAAATTTTCTTCAAACTACGGATAGAATATTAAATTACAAAATTGAAAATCTAAATATTGATAAAAACCTATTTAGAAAATGAAATTAGTAATAAAATGTTTTATTTTTCTTTTATTTCTAAATATTTTATTCATTAATCAATTATCTGGAGGAAATATTAGATCTGTTCAAGATAAAACATCATTCATTTTATCAAAATCAGCCCCAAATTATTGGGGAGAAAAACCGCCTGGGATTAAAACAAAATTCATTACTAAAAAAAAACAGATTGCTTTAACTTTTGATGCCTGTGGTAGAAATAAATTAAGTTCTGGTTATGATGAAAAATTGATAAATTTTCTAATTGAAAATAAAATTTCAGCAACTCTTTTTATTACTAATCTTTGGATAGAATCAAATTTAGAAACATTTAAAAAATTAGCCGGAAATTCGCTTTTTGAAATTGCTAATCATGGTTTAAATCATAAACCAGCTTCAGTAAATGGTAATTTTGCTTATGGTATAAAAGGTACATCTGATATAAATGAATTAATAAAAGAAGTAGATGATAATAAAAAAATCATTTATAAAGTAACTAAAAAAATGCCGTTATTTTATCGTTCTGGTACAAATTATTATGATGAGGTTGCTATTCAAGTTATTTATCAACTTAATCAAATTCCCGTAGGCTATAGTGTTTTAGGTGATGCTGGCGCAAGTTTTAATACAGAGCAGGTAAAAAATGCTATTTTATCTGCAAAACCAGGAGATATTATTCTTATGCATATGAATCATCCGGAGGGAGATACTGCGGAAGGCGTTATAGAAGCGATACCTATATTAATAAAAGAGGGGTATCAATTTGTTAAATTGTCAGAAGTTGAAAAACTAATTTCGGGGTAACTGGATTCGAACCAGCGACCTCTCGGACCCGAACCGAGCACTCTACCGGACTGAGCTATACCCCGTTTATTTTTTTGTATACCATGGGGGCAAGCCCCATGGTATACTCTGGGGAAAACTGAGCTATACCCCAGAGTTTAATTTCGTAATATATAGATGGCTTTGCCATCTATATATTACATAATACATAAATACTAGGCGATAAATTTAAAAAAGAAAAGTATTTCTGTAAAAATAGTTCGAATTTCATTAAAATTGGCAAAGGTACAAATTTTTTTACAAATCCTATACGTAGAAAAGAAGTATTAAGAGTTTGGTTAATAGTAAAGCCATTTTCTTTTAATATCCGTTTAATTAAATTAGGATGATAATTAACAAAAACTTCATTTAAAAAATATTTTTTTTCATCAAAAGGGTTTGTTTTTGCTTGTAAAAATAAAAATTTTAATATTTGTTTAAAATTACGTTTATTGGGAATTTCAAATATAAAATATCCTCCGGGTTTTAATATTCTTTTAACTTCTTTGATAAATTTTTCCGGTTCAATAAAATGATGTAAAGTTCTGATAGAAATTCCTAAATCAATCGTATTATTTTTAAAAGGCATTTCATAAGCATTGCCTTGAATAAATTCAATATTTTTTTTATTGCCAATAGTATTTTTGGCAGAATCTAAAAGTTCTTGGCAATAATCAAAAAGAATGATTTTTTCTGCTTTATGTTGATATACCGGGTATAAACGTCCAAATCCACAGCCAATATCTATTAATTTTTTTATTGGCGGTATTTTTTCTAAGAGTTTTTTTAAAGTTGCTGTTTCAATAGCATGTTCGTAACGACGATCTACTTTTTCCCAATATTCCTTTTGATAATTGTAATTTCGATAATTGCAAATTTTCGGCATTTTTATAGTTTAACGCAGAGCCTAATCAAAAGACAAGAGAGTTTAAAAAAGGGAAATATTATTAACGAATTTATGCAAATTTGGAGGGAGCTGGATTTGAACCAACGTAGAGCAAAGCTCGGCAGATTTACAGTCTGCTGCGATTGACCACTCCGCCATCCCTCCGTAAAGCTATTTAAAATTAACGGGAAAGAATTTTTCTGTCAATAGGTAAGGAAAAAATTATTTACGGTAATACCTCTATTTTTTTATTGAATTATAGTATAATAAAAATATTAAATATGAAAATCAATTCTATTCTATTATTACT
Source organism: uncultured Candidatus Marinamargulisbacteria bacterium (assembly GCA_964521915.1). Classification (GTDB taxonomy): domain Bacteria; phylum Margulisbacteria; class Marinamargulisbacteria; order CAZFTP01; family CAZFTP01; genus CAZFTP01. Next base: position 124,994 of record CAZFTP010000003.1, on the reverse strand, counting down.
ATTTTTAATCATATTTTTTATGCCTCTTGCAGTAGCCAAGGAAATTTATAATTTACATTTTCAAAGTACAGTAGTACCTCAATGGCATGGAACCTTTACTTCTCCATATATAGGACAACGAAGCCTTCTTCCTACGGATGAAAGTTATACTACTTTAAGTGCTACTTTTTATGCGGGGCTCTTTCTAGGACCAGAAACCACGATTTATATTTCTCCTGAAACCACCGGTGGAAGATCTTTAAGCGATTGTAATGGTTTAGGGGGATTTAGTAATGGGGAAGCGTTTAAGGTTGGGGATCCAACTATGAAAGTAGATTTATCTCGTATTTTTTTGCGTCAAACATTTAATTTTGGTGAAATTAATACTCAATTAGATGAAGATTTGTTACAGTTACCGCAAAATGTTTCAGATATAAGAAGTGTTGTAACTATAGGTAAATTTGGCTTAACTGACTATTTTGATTTGAATAAATATAGCCACGATCCTCGAACTCAATTTTTTAATTGGGCATTTATGGACAAAGGAGCATGGGATTATGCGGCTGATACATGGGGATATACTTGGGGGATTATGTTTGAATATTATAATTCTTTTTGGGCAATACGTGGTGCTACCTGTTTAATACCTAAAGAAGCTAATGGCATGATATTTGATACGAATATTACTAAAGCGCAAGGTAATAATATTGAATTAGAGCTTCATTATTTATTACATCAACAACCTGGAGCAATTAGGTTTTTAGGTTGGTTAAATAATGCGAATATGGGTTTGTATCAAGAGGCTATTGATAAAGGCGTTAGTATTGAAAAAACTAGATCTTATCGAAGTAAATATGGCTGGGGTATTAATATAGAACAAGCTATTACATCAGAAATTGGTCTTTTTTCACGTTTTGGTTGGTCTGATGGTTTAGAAGAAGCATGGATATTTACAGAAATAGATAATACATTTACTTTTGGAGTTAGTATCATGGGTAATTTATGGCAAAGACCAGAAGATACATTTGGAATAGGATTTGCAAGTAATGGATTGAGTAATGTTCATGCTCAATATTTAGCTGATGGGGGTATAGGAATGATATTGGGTGATGGTAATTTAAGATATGGAAGAGAGCAAATTTTAGAGATGTATTATTCTTATTATTGTCAAAATGGGTTTTATGTTTCAGGTGATGTTCAGTGGATCCAAAATCCTGGTTATAATCAAGATCGTGGTCCTACTACTATTTATGCTGTAAGATTTCATTACGAAATATAATCAAAAAAGCCGTTAATTCAAAAAATTAACGGCTTTTTTTGATAGAACTCCTGGTCCAATAAACAAGAAGGCATTTACAATTTTTGTTTATAAATGCCTTCCCCCCTTAGTGATCTGGGATTTCATAGTCCCATCTCCTTATACTATATTTATTCCCTTTTTTATTAACTTATAAACATTGATATTTTACGTTTTGTGATTCTGAAGTTATCATTAGAAATGGGCTGAAATACTTGAAATTTCTAATTTTTTAAAACGATAAGTCATTAGTAATATTCCATTAATTTGTTTTTAATTTTATATAATTGTATGGCTTTGCTCTGTAATTATATAAATATAGAAATTTAGGAGGTATATCATGCAAATTAGTTCACTAAGACCATATTCAGGACCAAGTTTTGTAGGTGCTAATTTTAAGACCGCCACAAAATTAGATACTCAATTAAAACAGATTAAAGATTATATCAGAGCTATAAAAGAAGGAGATGCTCCTAATGGTTTATTCATTTTCGCACCAACTCAATCTATTTTAAAAACCGTAGCTGATTTGGTTAAAGACGTACCACAAATTAAGTTAGCCGCTCAAACTGTACATCCTACTTTTAGTAAAGAAAACACTGGTACAGTTTTAAGCGAACATTTAAAAGAGTTAGGAATCAGCTATAGCTTGGTTGGTCACTTGGAAGAAAGAAAAAAAATAAGAGATTTAGCTAGCCCAGCGAAAGACTCAAAAATAATCAGCCAAATTGAAAACGAAGAAATGGCGAAAAAAGTACAAAGTTTGGTAAAAGCAGGAATTGCTCCGATTATTTGTATTGGTGATGTTTTAGAAGAAAAAAACGATGTTAAAAATGTAGTTAAAGCTCAACTTTTCGCCGCTACAAAATTGATTGCCAAAGAAGATATTCAAAAATTAATCGATAAAGGGTTAACTCCGGCAATTGCCTATGAACCTGCTTGGGCAATTGGGGCAATGGCCGCTAGCCCAACTTTAGCGGAAGATGTTTGTAAGCATATTAGATCTTTGGTAATAGAAAAATTTGGTGCAGATATTGCTACTAAAGTTGCTATTTTATATGGCGGTTCTGTATCTCCTGATAACATTCAAAGTTTTGCTAAAATGTCGAATATTGATGGTGCTTTAGTAGGCGGTGCTAGTTATGGAAACGTACCAAGTACTTTTTCACCCAAAATTTTTGCAATTTCTAGGTTAAATGCGTTAGCAAAATAGTATTTTATTATTTACGTATACCCATGAGGCTTTGCCTCATGGGTATACAAGAAAAACTTCATGAAATAAAACAGCAATTGTATTTTAACCCGATAAAAATAATAGTTGACCTTAAGAAATCTCGTGCTAAAATAAAAGTGTATGATAAAGAGAAATCTATTTGATTTATTGGTTAATCATTTATCCGCTAAAGAAATTACAGTAATTATTGGTCCAAGGCAGGTTGGTAAAACCACCTTAATGAAAGAATTAATAAAAATTCTAAATTTTCAAGGGCAAAAAACCGTTTTTTTAAACTTAGATGTTGAAGATAATTTTAAATATTTTTCAAGTCAGCAAGCGTTAATTCAAAAATTAAAATTAGAATTCGGGAATGAAAAAGGTTACTGTTTTATTGATGAAATTCAGAGAAAAAAAGATACCAGTCTTTTTCTTAAAGGTATTTTTGATCTTGATTTACCGATAAAATTTATTGTGTCAGGTTCAGGTAGTCTTGAATTAAAAGAACAAATTCATGAATCACTTTCTGGCAGAAAACGAATTTTTGAATTGAACCCTGTAAATTGGAAAGAATTTATAGATTACAAAACTAACTATAAATATTCATCGTATTTAAATGATTTTTTTAAGCTTGAGCAACATAGAACTCTTATATTTCTAGATGAATATCTTCAATTTGGTGGCTACCCTAGAGTAATTTTAGAAGATCAGCAAATAGAAAAATTTAATATGATTAATGAAATCTATCAAAGTTATATAGAAAAAGATATAACTTATTTACTAAAAATTGAAAAAAGAGAATCTTTTAGCCAGTTAATTAGGTTATTAGCTGAACAAATCGGACAACTAATCAATTATACCGAATTATCACAAACCTTAGGTATTTCCTTAATAACTTTAAAAAATTACCTTTGGTTTGCCGAAAAAACTTTTGTAATAAAAACAATAGCTCCTTTTTTTAAAAATTTTAGAAAAGAAATAACTAAATCTCAGGTTGTTTATTTTTATGATCTTGGATTAAGAAATTTAGCAAGAGGAATTTTTAATACGCCATTATCAACTCAGGATAAAAGTTTTCTTTTTCAGAATTTGATTTTGCATTTATTAGAAGAGCGCTTCAGATATGAAAGCAAAAGTCTAAATTTTTGGCGGAGTAAGGATCATGCTGAAGTTGATTTTATTATTAACTTAGGCGAGAGAATAATACCAATAGAGGTTAAATATAAAGATTTAATTAAACCTGAAATAGAAAAATCTCTAAGAAATTTTATTCTTAAATATTCCCCTCAAAAAGCATATGTAATTAATAAAAGCTTTTCTGCTCAAATCAAAATTAATAGTACAGAAGTTTATTTTTTGCCTTTCTGGCAAATTGATGAAATCAGCTAATGAGTATTTCTGCCAATAAACTAAGGTATAGCAGTCAAAAATTTGGAAGCTGAAAGTACCTTTATATCATTTTGAGTAAAATCTACATTTTCTTTTTTTACTACTAAATATGAATATGGTATATTCAATTTTTCTTTAAAATAATACACCGAACGTGGAATATCAGTTTTTTCCAGTTTAACTTCAACAGAAAACCAAGGTTTTTTATCAATTATTATTAAAAAATCTACTTCCCGCTCTTCTCGATCTCTTAAATAAAATAAATCTGCTTTATATCCTTCATAATCCTGTAGGAAATGAACTAGTTTTAATAAATGCCCTGCAATAAAATTTTCAAATTTAGCATCTTCATTTTCAACTTCTGACCAATCCCAAAGATACATTTTCGGTTCCTTTTTTAATGCTCTAATATAATTATTCTGAAAAGGATATATTCTAAAACTAACATAAAAGGATTCTAAAATTTTCATCCAATTCGTAACTGCTTTGTGACTAACTTCGAGATCTTCACGAATACTATTTAAAGATAAAATTGAACCAACTTTATCGGGTAATAAATCTGAAAATAATCTTAAATTATCCAGATCTAAAACTCTGGTTAAATCTCTGATATCTTCTCTAAATAACCTATCAGCTCTGTCCTTATGCCAACGCCTTAGTTGCCTTTCTGATTTTGCTAAAAAAGGTTCAGGAAAACCGCCAAAATGAAGTAAATCTGTCATTAGTTCTTTATTACCTTGTCCAGAGAAATTTAATGGTTTAAAAATTTCAAGTTCAGTTTGATATTCATTTAATTCAGAATAACTAAAAGGATGTAATCTATAATAATGATACCTGCCTAATAACGAATCATCATCTTTTCGATATGTATCTAATTTTGAACTACCGGTTACTAAAAATTTATGAGATTCCTTTAGTTGATCATATTCTCCTTTAATAAACGATTTCCATTTTTTATACTTATGAAGTTCATCTAAAATAAGTAAATTTGTATCCTTCCAACGGCTATTTATTATATCTTGACGATTTTTTCTATTGTCCCAATTATAATAAGCATATGAATTAAAAACTTCTGCTCCAATTAATTCTTTAGCCAGAGTTGTTTTACCAACTTGGCGTGGTCCAGCTAGAAAAACCATTTTTTCTTTTAAATCTTCAATTACATATTTAGTCAAATAGCGGCGTTTTAACATAATAATATTCTACTGCATTTTTTGCCTTTGGCAGAGTTTTCTTTCGTATATGCATGAGGCGAAGCCTCATTGGTATTAATTATGTTTTAAGTATTCAGTAAATTTAAATTCAATATTCATTTCTTTATAAATCGTAGATTCCTTTACTAGTTTAAATCTATCTTCAAACTCCGGAAAAAAAGTATCACAATTAAAATCACCTTTTATTTTTGTGACATACAAGTTTTGGCATTGCGAATGCAAAATAGCTTCTTTATAAACCTGCGCACCGCCAATTACAAAGATTTTTTCAACATTTGTATTTTTATTTAGCTCTGCTAAAGCCGTATCTAAGTTTTTGTATCTCAAAGTTTTTGCGAAGCAAAAACTTTGAGATACAGAAAAATCATCTTCTAAGGGACTCCGTCCTTTAAACCCTGAGGGGGCTTCGCCTTTAAATCCTATTTTTGCGCTAGGGGTATTGCCTTGCCTTGTTTCAAAGAAACGCCCTCTCCCATTCGTGGGAGAGGGTTGGGGTGAAGGTTTTCTTGAAAGAATAATATTCACCCTATCCGGAAGCGGTCGAAAATTCTTGGGAATAGATTCCCAAGTATTTCTTCCCATAATGCAAGCATTAAGCTTATTTGGATCTTGCGTTTTAGTAGTAATTTCTTTGAAATGTTGCATATCTGCTTTGATGTGCCAAGGTAAACTATTAGCTTTACCTATACCACGCTGTTCATCAATAGCGACAATAATACTAAACGGCAATAGGAAATTTGATGGTTTCATGTGATTGATAGTTAATTAGTTCAATATCTTCAAATTTAATGTCAAAAAATGGTTTTTTAGCTACTTTTATTTCAGCTAAAGGCAGTGGCTCTTTAGATAACTGTAGTTTCAAACCTTCTATATGGTTTAGATAGATATGCGCATCACCAAAAGTATGAATAAAATAACCAGGTTTTAAGTTACATTCCTGTGCCATCATAGTAAGGAGTAAACTGTAACTGGCAATATTAAACGGTACGCCTAAGGCTACATCAGCTGATCTTTGGTAAAGCTGACAATCTAACCTGCCATTAACCACGTAAAATTGAAAAAACATATGGCAAGGAGGTAAGGCCATGCGGTCTAAGTCTGCTACGTTCCAAGCATTTACAATTAAACGGCGCGAATTTGGGTTGGACTTAATCATTTTAATTACTTCTGTCAGCTGATCGATATGACTTTTATCGTAATTACCTGATTTTTTGTTAGGAGTAAACTTTTCCCAATTTCGCCATTGGTAGCCATAAATTGGTCCTAGTTCTCCGTTTTCATCTGCCCAATCATTCCAAATTTTGGTATATGGAAGTAAACCGTCATTAATATTAGTTTTGCCGGCAATAAACCAAAGTAATTCTCTTACGATCCCGTTAAAATGCGTTTTTTTGGTAGTGACTAAAGGGAAACCATCAGCTAAATTGTATTTGCTTTGCCAACCGAAAATTGAAATCGTACCGGTACCGGTGCGATCTTCTTTTTTTTCGCCGTTTTTAAGAATAAATTCAACTAATTTTAAGTATTCCCGCATCTAGCTATTTTTCCATAAACCATGCAAATTGCAATATGCTCTTGCTGTAAAAGCATCATTTGTGATCGGAAAAAAGCAAGCTGGATTATCGCCTGGTTTTAAAAATTCACGGTAAGTTTTTTTATCGGTTATTACTTCTATCCATTGAATGTAATGAGCTGTTTCCATTGGATGAGGGATTGAACCCACTTCTACCATAATTCCTTCTTCCATTTCGCGAATAACCGGAATATGTTTTTCTTTTGAAGCTTCAACGGTATTTTCTACCTGTAAAGTCATTGGTTGCCCACAACAAACTAATTCGCCAACTCCGGCAAATTCAACTTCTATTAAGTTACCACAAATTTCGCATTTATAAATTTCTAGTTTTTTTGTCATTGGTTTCTCCTTTTTTGCCCTGCCGGGCGGGCTTTAAGGCTTCGCCCCCGGGATTTTTTTGTATACCCAGGTGACGGAGCCACCTGGGTATACGAGAAAAAAATTTCTATAGGGCAAGCCTCCTTAAACCCCAGGGGCTCTTTTTCCCCTGAGCCCCACTAGTGCCCTTGAACTCAATCATTTTAATCAAAGTTCAAAACAACTACTAATTTATTATACTCTGAAATTTAAAGTTCAAAAATGGGTATTTTAAAGGTCTACAAATTAATAGCCTGTATGAGAAATCGGAACATCTTTTTTAATAATTGCACCTTGATTTCGATAATATAATATCACATAAAAATCTGAAGTAGCTGGAGTTTTTAATTTGTTACAATAAAAAGCTACATTAGTTGCTGTTTTAGGAATACTAAAAATCGGGCTAGAATATTTTACCCAATTGTTCATATAAGTTCCTAAACTTTCATTATAAACTGATTTATTAAATTCCATTGTTATTTGATAACTATTGTTTTTATCAGGATCGTAGTATTTATAAATAAAATCATTATAAGCATACTCATTTAAATTATAATCTGGGATTTCTTCGATATCTTGTAATTTATTAGTTGTCGTATCAGGAACTTGAAGAAAAGCCCAGTTTTGCATACCTTTAGAATCTGGTGCATGTATAGTAATATTCTGATAAGAAAAACCATTTGCAGATAAGAATAATAAGAATAAAGAGCTTAATATAAATTTTTTCATTTAAAATACCTCCAAAGCTATACTTTAAGTATCTAAATACTTGAAAAAAACAAAAATGTCTTTTTAAAAACGCCCTCCTCATAAAAAATATACACTATAATTAGTAGCGTTTCTATATGGAATAATTTTGTATTGAAATTTTTTCATTTGAAACAAGTAAAAAAAATTAAGCTAAAAGATTCTTTTTGGTTTTTTCCGTAGAGCTATGCCCTTTAATAGCACTATAAATAGACCAGAATATCTTAGTAACAGCTTTTTTTAAGAATGGTAAAACAACTATACCGCCAATAAAACAAGTTAAGAAAAATAAATAGGTTCCACCTAAAGCCGCGGCCGCAGGCGGAAAGGCTAAAAGAACAAAATAACCAACCAATAAACCAAAAGAACCATATATTAAGCCCGGACCAATAATATTACGCATTAATAAATAAATAGGATGCCTTGATAATTTATGATCTAAATTTTTCATGCTTCTTAAAAAACCGGATTTTTTTTGCCTTAGCTTTAAATTAATAGCTGATGTTGCCGCCTCTTCAGGATTGTTAATACCCTTAGGCTTTGCAATACTTGCATTATTATAAACTTCTTTAACCTTTTCCGTATCTCTCATTAAAGCATTTTCATTAAAATTTATTTTTTTATCAGCTTTAAAAATATTATTTTCAGATTTAATCGCCATAACTTTTTTTAAGACCGCAACATTACTAGTTAACGATGAATTAAAAATTAATCCTAAATTTTTAAATACGTAAGAAATAGCCTCTTTTTGCGGTTTAGATAGCATTGATAAAGTAGTTAAATCTGTTGGACTTACATTTTTAAATAAATTTTGTTCTTTTAATATTTCAATTAATCTATCTTTTAATCTACGGAAATTTTCAATTTGTTCTTTTATTGCTAAATTAGAATAATGATCGTTTCTAACCTTTTCAGAAACCTCTTTATTTTTAATTATATTTTCTAATTCAGTTATTTTTTGGCTAAAATAAATTAAAATTTTGGAAACATCATTAATAATATTTTCAAAAGAAAAACCGATGATATTTTTATCTTTTAAATCTATTAGAAGCCGAACTTAGTAGTAAGTTACCTAAATCTTTTATAAATAGTTTATTCGTTTTTATCTGATTTAAAACAGAAAGACGTAATGATAATTTTAAAAATTCTAGATCCCAAGAACTTAATTCATTATTATTTAAAATAGTTGTGTCTGCTAAATCATCAAAATTATTAAGAATAAATTGTAATAATTTGATTTTATTAGCAGTACTAATATCAGAGTCTAATAATTTTTGCGCTCCAATAGTAATTAACGCTAAATATTTTTTAACAAATTCTCCTTTTTGTTGGTCCGATTTAATTTTTAAAATAACTTGCTTAATATTATCTGCGCTGGTTATAAATAGTTCAGTATCATTTTTTAAAGAAATAGCGTTTAAAAATAAATTACTACGGATAGAACTATGTGGTTCTTTAATAAATAGATCATTACAAAGAGAAATTAAAGAATTGAGATTTACATCTGAAATTTTATAGAAATTACTAAGTTTTATTAATTCAGCCAATAAATTTTCCATCTGGCTTTCATTCAAATGTTTTGAATCAGCTAAATGCATAACTTGTTGAATAGTATTAGTATTATTGAATTTATTATTTACGAGAAAATGATAATAATCTAAAGTTTGTTGGCATGTTTGGTCAAATAAAGCTTGGTTTTCTGTTTTTAAATTTTTTATTTTAAGAATATTTTTATACATTTTAGCAGAAAAATGATCTTGTAATTTATGACTAAATTGTTGAAATAAACCGGATTTTGCCGGCGTTTTTCCAATAACTTTTTGATAAAAATCTGGAATAAGGCTAAAATTAATTTGTTGATTATAAAAATATAATTTTAAATATTCAGTGAAAATTATTTCTAGGTTTTCACTGGCTTCTTCAGTTAATTTTTTTGGTTCTTTAATATTATTTATAATAAAAGTTTCTATTTGTTTAGTTATAATGTTTAAATTTTTATTGTTTTCAAGATCAGTTTTTTGTAAATAGATTTTTATTAGATTAATAAATTCTTCTTCAGAAATACTTTTTTTAATTTGATCTAAAGCAGTTAATAATTTAAGATCTAATGCCTTTTTTTCATTAAGTAATAAATAGCTGAAAATATCCACAATTAAATTAGTGTTTTTGTCGTCTAAATTTACCAGATCAAATAAATACTTTTTATCTTTAGTTGAAATTAAATTAGTGTTGATTAGATTTCTGTTTTTTACCGCAATTTCTTCTTGTATTTTTGATATTTCAGCAACACTAATTTTTTCACCCATAAAATTGTTTATTAGGTTTTGAACTCTATTTAATTCTTCTGCTAAGGTTCTTTGGTTAATAATTTTTTCTGTTTTATCTTTTGTCTTGGTTTTTCTTAAAAAACCTAATGGTTGATTTTTCTTATTTACTGTTAAAAATTTACCGTAATTACTTAAAAAATCAGCATACTCTTTTAAGTCGTTTCTTTGAGTTTCTTCTTCAACCTTACCAAAACTGGCTTCAATATATTCACCAATAGTTTCCGGATCAAAGATTTTACCTTCTGGTTTTAGCGTTGAAATAAAATAACTATAATAACGTAATGCTTCATCATAACGTTTTAGTTCAATTAAACGTTTAATAATGTTTTTAACGGTTAATCTGGTTAATTTTTTGTCTGTAGCTTCAAATTCACTTCTTTCTAAATCTGGTCGTAATAAATTACCCTGACCTAAAACATAAAAACGAGCTAATTTTTTTTCTAAATTTGCATTTATACCGGCTACCTTCATGCCTTCTAAAGCCATAATTTTTCGTAATAATAATGTTTGTTGTCTAAGATATAGATCGTCTTCTGCTGATGCTTCGGTTTCTGCCCATAACTTATGTTCTCCATCTTTATTAAAATCAGCGGAGTTTAATTTAGGGGCTATATAATTAACTGTAACAGTATCTGAAGAGAATTCTTTTTCGGCTTTCATTAAAGATAAATGCATAAAAATTCTTTCGGTTTTATCATAACTCGGAGTTAATTTAATAGCTGTTTTTAATGGTAACAAGCTGGTTAAATTATTTACTAAAGCTTTTAATTCATAATATCGACTTTTGATTTTTTTCTTAGTTCTATTTTTTAATATCCCAATATTAAGAATTTTTCCTGTCATATCTATTTCTATAGCAGATAAATGAGGTAAAAAAACAGCAATGTCTTTAATACTGGTCAAAACACGATTTTTTAATTTTACGGTTTTAGATTTATGATAATGTGACATGTTAGCAATAATTTGTAAAAATTGGTCTGATTGTAAATAATCTATAATTTCGTCTAGATTTTTATAATCTGCTGGTATTAGATTAGCTTTGAATAATTTTGTTAAATCTGTTGATATATTATCAATTTCAGTTTCTGTTCGATAATTAATTGTGCGTAAATTAAATCTTAATTTAGCAAGATAAGTATGTTCATTATTTTTGGGAAATTCCAAATTTGAAATAGTTTGGAATGAATAAAGCAAATTATTTATTTCTTCAACATGATCTTTTATTAATCGATCTTGAATATTGCTATCATAGTTTTTCATTAAAGCTAGTAATATTTCTTGCCCTATAGATTCCATTTCTAATGATTTTTCTGTGATTCTAATCCATAATTTATAACTCGCTAATAAATCTGCTTTATCCTTTGATTTTTGGAATAAATTAAAATAACTGATCGCTTGATTATATAAAAATAGATTATAAAAACGTTTCTTGTAATTTATTTTTTCAAAAGCCAGGTTTTTAACTAATTCTAATTGATGCAAAGGTTTGAATTTATTGGCAACTAAAACATGATTAAAAAGAGCCGATTTTAAATCGATCTTATCTAAAACATTGTTAAAATCTGTTATTTTATAACCCAAATTAAATAAAGCGTTAAATTTTTGTAATGCATTAAAATTATTATTTAATATTTCAGTAAAAGCTTTAACATCAATTTTAAGATTTTTCTCCAATAAAATTTTATTGAAGATTTTTTTGTTCTCTTCAGATAAATTTAACAATAAATATAAATTAGCTATTTTTTTCGCAATTTCAATAAACTCTATATCTTTTAAATTTTTATTAGTTATTTTTGTCATTAAATCTGTTGTTAATGCAGATATCTTTTGTTTAGTTTGATCTAAAGCGTCAGTTAAAACTATTTTTACTGGTTTTTCTTGAAAAAATACTTCGTCAATAATTTTGATTTCATCTAGTAAATAAGAGCCGTTTTTTAAATTATTTTGAGCAGATTGATGGTAAGTATCGAATAATAAAAATTCCGCTAATTTATAAATATATACTTTTTCATTAACATCAGAAACTTCGTTAATTAAAAATAAAGCTGATTTTATTTCTGTAAGAGCATCGTCAAGAAAACCATCTTTGATATAAGCTCTCGCTAAGCTTAAATGAAGAATAGGCGAATTAGCAATTTTAGATTTAGCATGAGCCATATTTTTAATAACATATAAAGTTTCAAATAAAAACCTTAAACGTCCGTTTGCTAACCCCAAGGTTTTACCTTTAGGATCTCTGGTATTAACCACATTATTAAGTATTTCCACAAAATCTTTTTTAGTATTAAACATAGCAGAAGATAATCTTTTTTCTAGTTCATCTTGAATTAATTTAAAGGAACCTTTTAATGGTTTTAATTCCGGGCTAATAATATCGCTTTCTTGTGATAAAACACCTTGTACAATTAATTCAATTTTTAATTTAATGGAAAGATCTTTAATAATTGCTGAAAATAAACCCGCATCTAATTCGTTTAATGCTTTTAAGGTTAAGGTATCTTGAAATTTTTTCTGTTTAATTTTATTTTTTAAATCTGGATTTAATTCTTTATAAATATCTTTTATAGTAATTTTTTCAGGATATTTTGAGTGGATTAAAATTATTTCTAAATCTTCAATATAAAGACGGGTAGGGTATAAAGATCTTTTTAAAAATTCAATTCCGATTTTTTGTTGCCCTATTTCAGTATATAGTTTAGTTACTAGGTTTAAAATTCTTTCTATATCTTCAACCGATAATTCATCTGAATTCTTTCTGATTCGTTCTAAAGCAGTATCAAGCATAAAAGAAAAATTACCGTAATTTTCGCTTTTAATAGGATCTCTTTCATTATTAGAAATTCTTTCTCTAATTCTGTCTTGTCCAATAGCAAAAACTTTTTCTAAATCTTTAATAGATTTATTATCTTTAGCGGTTTCATTGAATAATTCCATACTTTTATTTTCGGCATCTAGTAAAAAACCGGCTTTCCAATCGTCATAATAATTTTTGAAACCATCAAAAGCACCTATTCCGGTTAATAATTTAGCCGCATTTACTGTAGTCCAAAAACCAACTAAAGCAGAAGTAAACGCAAGAGGTGTAAAAAAGCCTAATAAACCACCGGTAGCCATAGCATAAATGTATAAACTAGTGAAAACAGCTGTTGAATATACACTTTTTGCTAATCTTTCATTTGTTGCTACAATTGCATCATAAGGGATTCTTTCTCTTGGTCCACCAATAGAAGTAATATCAAATTTATTTTCTATTTCTTCTACGTGCTGTTCATGTGCCATTATATATGAATTACTACCTAAAAAACCAATTAAACTTTCTTTAATAAAAATATCTTTAATACTAGTTTTTTGTCGACTCATATCTAAATAATAAGTAAGAATATTCATAAAAGTGGCCAATAAACCTGCTCCAACAATAATTGAAGTTAAAGGAAATTCCCAAAATGGGGCTGAATCAACTGCAATTGGGTTAAAATTTTGCATTGCCAGAAAACTATTGGCTAAAGCAACCGGACAATCATATAGCGGGTCATCATACCAACCATGTTTATACCAACGTTCATTTTGGGTTAGTTGCTTACCAACTAAGCGATTCATAAACGTTGAATTCTTTTTTAATTCTTCCATTTTAAACGAATTCATAGTACCTAAAGCCCAACGTTTATGCTGTTGAACCATTTCGTTCATGGTTTCCGGTCCAACCCCATCGGAAAAACTGAAAGGAGCATATCGAATTTGAAAACCCCTACGGTGTTGTTCCCAAGTTGATGCCGCATCTTCGGTTATCCACCAGTCAGGCATAGTTTCTTTCGGACAAGAAAGCTCATCTTCCATGATTTTATTACCGTTTTGATCAGTTTTAATCATTTTAGTGATTAATCTTGGAGTAATTATTTCAGATTCTATAGTTACATCACCGCTGGTAGCAAAAAGAATAGCATCTAAAGCTTTAATAGCAGTTTCATAATTTGAATATTTAATATCGTTTAAATATACTTGATCTAAATCAAATCTTAAATTGAAAATCTTTTCTTCATTATTAATTCTTTTCTTGAAAGTAAATTTTCCGGCTGGGGCTAATTCTTTAATATTAATTAGCATTAAAGCTAAATTACTGCGGTCTCTAGTTTTTTGAATACGAACTTTTTTATCACCATACTGATTTTTAAGAATTTCTTTTAATTCAGGTTCTGCTAAATCTACAATTTGGACTTCTTTATTTTTAAACCACTTAGCAATTTTTTCTATAACTGCTTTTTGATCTCTGCCAATTAGTACTTCCTCTTTAGTTGAGTTTGGTTTCATATAAGGTAAAATCAAACTTTTTTGACTAACCATATCTTGAACATAAATAAACTCATGTCCTTTTTTTTCAACAAAAGAAATACGTAAATCGTGCTTTAAATTGTTTTCATCTTTTAAAACAATATTTTGCCACTTTGCTCCTTTTTTTATAAAACCGTCCGAAGTGTAACTAAAACTGGTACTGCCTACGTTTTCTTTTTCCGCTGATCTGGCAGAAACACTTAATAAATTAAATAAAAAATTATGATTTAGCTCTTTCTCTTGCGAAGCAGAAAAGTCATTAGTATGAAAAGCTAAATTATAATTTCCTCTACCATTAATTGTAATTGTACTAGTATCATCAATATAAATAGTTCGGTTAAATAGTGAATAATTAGCAAAAACTTCATTATACGCTTTAGACCCAATTTGATGTCCACCATAATCTACGGTAAATTCTTCTTCGGCTAGAATTTGTTTTAGCTTATAAGCCATTGACCGCATAACCCCGGAAAAACCTTTATAAGCAATTGAAGCCCCTTGATCTTCAGTTAGACCAAATTGTTCTTGCTCTTTACCATTAAATAATAAGAAATAGGCATTTTCTCCTGGCTTAATTAAATAAGTATCAACAGCTTTGTTTTTTCTGGTAATTTCAATTTTATAAGATCCTTCATTTTTAGTAATAATAATTTTACCTTGAGAAAAATTAATAATGCGTTGGTCTTGGCTATGCATTTGACTTAATAACTCTAAAAGTTGACTGCTGGAAATATCAATAGTACCGGCTGTATGAGTTAAAATGTCTTTTTTGTTATCTTTAGAAATATAACTAACATAACGGGTATTAGTTAGGGTTGGAACATAATCTGTTACTATTTTTCCTGAAGGCGTATAATCTACAATAATAGTGCCAACATCAATTAAAGATTTTGCATATTTTTTGAAAAGACCTTTAATTTTTTCTTTAACTTCTGGTTCAAAATCAAGTAAATCAATATCAGATTCAGTTTTAATTGCATCATCAAAAATAAAAGTAGTTAAAAACCCTTCTTTTAAATGGAAAACCCCTTTTACTTTTTCTCTTAGCCCTATCGTATTTTTACTAAAAACAGTTACTTCTTGTAATGGTCTAGTTTCTTGAATACCAAAAATTTCTTCTAATTCTCCTTGGGTAATACCAAAATTTTGATAATATTGATAAATAATTTTTTCCGGTTCTTCTGCAATAATAGCTTTACCATCAGGTTGTTGATGGATTTTATTAATAATGATTTTTGGCCTGTTTTTATTTTTTGCCAAATGTTCCGGATGATTAACAATTTGAATTAAATAATCAGTTAAAATACGGTTGCCATTTTTATCATAAAATTCTAATTCATTACTTTCTCTTTTAATTGTAAGCTCTTGATTTTTATATTGAGACCAATTTATATTAATAAAAAATTCTTTAACTAAATTTAAAAGATATGTATCATTTTGTTTATGTAAATCTACTAAAGGGTTAATACTTTGTTGCATTGATGCTTGTGCACTGGTTTCTCTTAACATATATTTTTGAATATCACCGGTTTCATTGTTAAGAATTACATAACCGTGATGAGCTTGTAGTTCTCCGTAATAACGAGTAGGGTTCATAATTTGAAATCTTTGCATGGCTAAACGATGCAATTGAATATCTTCTAAACGGCAAGTACCGCAATTAAACATGGCATCATCAACGTCTTTTCCAATTCCCATCCCAGTTGCTTTGCGTTGATCTAAAAGCACTATAAGTAAATTACTTAGCCATTTATCTAACAACTGATAGCTAAGTTTACTGGTTATAGATGCAGGTGTTTTTTCGCCTAGTTTTAAAATTGTGTCTAAGTCTTGTTCTGTAAGCCCTTTTTCAGAATGGTTTACTAAAACTTCGCAAACTGCCGGCCAAAGTTTGATCGTATGATATTGATCTTGACTTTTAATCCAGGTTCCAATTTCATGAACTATTTTAGCAAAACTTTGACTTTGAGTTTGTTCCGGTAAAAATTTGTGGATTTCCTGAACTTTATTATATAAACCGTCAACTATACCTAAAAAGACAAAACCACCATACCACGGTTTCTGATCGTCATTAGCCGCTTGAGGTAAATATTCATATTCATTATCGTATAAATAAATCTGCCTACTTTGTAAAACAGGTACGTTGATTTCGCCTTTTTTCTGCATTCTGAGCATATATGCAACCATGGTAGAAGCATCTTCTTGCTGACCGGAATCTGGGTTAATTGATTGCGGTACATAGTCTTTATCCATTGAGTAGTTGAATCTTGTTTTAGGGAAAGCACGTCTTTCTGGTTTTTTAGGAAAAACCTTAGTAATAGCACCCATTTTGCTCCATTCTTCTTCAGTAATTAAATCCCACTCTTTTTCGGTAAAACTTTCTTTATCTAAGTATTTCTGTAAATATTGATTAAACTCTTCTTCGGTAAATTCAATGATCATTTGACCATTGGGGTTTTTAGCAGAATCAGTTCTAGCTAGATAAAAAGTTTTACCAAATCGTTCGTAAATTCTGTTTTGAGCTAAAGGTTTTGCACCGCTATCATAAGAAAGATAGCTAAAATAATCTAAAACTAATTGTGGTAAAATATCTTCAATTGTACTGGCTTCATTTTTTCCTTTAAATTTAAGTATAGATTTAGCAATACGTTCGGTAGCCGCAATAATTTCAGATTGGCTATTAGTATTTCTAATAATTGTATCTCTGTTAAATAAAGTTAAAATTTCATTTATTTTTAAAGTAATATTTCTTAAATTTTCCGGATTTTTGATTACATCATTAACTTTGCTTTTAATGATCTGCGGGTTAATTACGCTTTGGAGTTTTTCTTTAATTTGTTCAAAACTTTCTAGTGTCATTTTATGATAAGCTTGCGAATAATCAATAATGATTTTGTGATGAAAACTATGTTCTAATTTGCGGTATTGAGAACGCAAATCTGCCATATATTTTTGTAACATTATTTGTTGTTTTTCCGGCGGAGCATTTTTAATTTCTTCTAAAGTAAATTTATTCTCTTTAGCTTTATTTAAAAATGTTTTTCCGTGAATAGCCCAAGTATCGGCAATTTTGTTATACCACATTACGTTCATAGATTTGGAACGAGAATATTCATGGGTACGGATACGCCAAAAATCAGATTTATCTAAATAAGCTTTATTAAGTTCTTCGTATAATTGTTCAAGACGTTTAGTTTCAGAAATAGCCGTTTCAAAATTATTTAAAGAAATTTGGTTAAAATTTTTAAGACAGTTTAAATTAATAGGTTCATTATAATAAAATTGGGTATCATTTGTTGTTTGTAATAAGGAATTTTCATATTTTAACCAATTTTCTTGTACTTTTTTATTTAAATTAGTAATAAACTCAGTGAATTTTTTTTGTTCATTTTCCCAAATTTTTAATTTATGCCTATCGCCGCCCCATTGATCTTGAAGATCTCGTTCACCCCAACCAATGGCATAATGATGAGCGGAAAAATTCCAATAACCGGTGGATGTTAAAAAAGTAGTTTCAATAGTTCCGTTAAAAATATAACCTTCTTTATAAAAGTAATGTAACATACCCATAGATGGTCCGTTTTCGCCACGGACTTCATCTAATTCTTTTTGAGTAATATTAAATTTTTCTTTGTCTACAGCTAAAGTTTGATAAATAATATGGTTATATTGTAAAGATGACGGTACCCTAACAGCAAATTCCCCAATAAATAACCCGATAGCACCAATTTGATCCATTAAAGCCGTGTTGCCATTTGCAAAAAGTAAAATAGAGGCTACCCCAATTACTCTTAAAACTGCATATAAGGTAGTAACAAAAATAGCCATTTTACAAGCCGCTTTATAAGCCTTATCGCCTGTATCCGCATATTTTTTAATATATTCTAAGTGTTTGTACATATTTGGCGGTAGATTTTTTTGGTTTTTAAATAATGCGGTAATAGATTCGTAAAATTTTGAAGCAACTACAGTATCTGGAATATCTTCATCGCTATTTAAATAACGAATTTCTGGCATATTTTTTACTACCGTAGCATAATCTTTAAGGTTAATACCTAAGCCTTCTAAAGCTTCTTTAAGTTTTGGGTCACTTTCATTAAAAGAAATTTTATTAGCTGTTGGCATAGTTTCTTCAGCATCACCAAAAGTAAGCTTTGCCGTTATACCGCTATCTGTATTTTTTAGTAACGCTTGTTTTTTAGAAAGCTCTATTTGTAAAGCATCATCTTTAAAGCTAATGGTTTTTGGTGATTTTTCTTGACCTTGAATTATGGCTATTCTATCTAAGGCCTGTTTATAAATTTCCGGTGCATTTTCATTAAAAGCAACTTTTAATTCTTTTTTAAAATCTTCTAAACTAATAATCAGTAATTCAATTTGTTGATCTGAGAAAAAATCCATTACCTCAGTAAAGTAATTTTCGGAGGGTATTCCTTCTTGAATTTTACTTTGTGCTTCGAGCCTTTGAACCCCACTAGTGCCTAGTGCCTTCTGCCTAGTGCCTTGAGCTGAATATGCCCATTCAATTTTCTCATCAATTTGTCTAATAAATTTTAATAAATCAGCTTCTTTATAGTTTTTGATTAATTCTGGTTTTAGCTGTGCTTTAATTTCTGCCATTAAATTCTGAATATCTCTAATAGGTTGAACATTTAAAGCTTCTACACATAAATTTTCTAATAGATTAATTTCTTTTGTAGTTAGCTCAGAATTAAGCTTAGCTAAAGCTGTTTTAAAATCTTTAGGAACAATAAAGAAGTCTCTTTTTTCTTTAGTAGTTTTTTGGCAAAGGTTATCAAGAATTAAAGCGATTTTTTTGTCATCTAATTTAAGTTTAGCGCGTTCGTAAATTGCTTTTATATATTTTTCCATTTCAGGTTTGGTAAAACCTAAGGTTGGTTGATAATTAAGAATGGCGGTTTGTTGTGGGGTTGCGGGGGCGGGTTTTTCAGGGCAAACACGTAGGTCTGCCCGTACAGAATCGGTTTTTGCGGATGGTTCGGTTTGATCAGGGCAGGCACGTCGGTCTGCCCGTACAGGATCGGTTTTTGCAGATGGGTCGGTTTGATCAGGGCAGGCACGTCGGTCTGCCCGTACAGGATCGGTTTTTGCGGATGGGTCGGTTTGATCAGGGCAAACATGTAGGTCTGCCCGTACAGAATCGGTTTTTGCGGATGGTTCGGTTTGATCAGGGTAAACACGTAGGTCTGCCCGTACAGAATCGGTTTTTGCGGATGGGTCGGTTTGATCAGGGCAAACACGTCGGTCTGCCCGTACGGATGTTTCCACAATACTGAATGTATTACGTTGAACATTTAACGTTGTTTCTCTTTGTGCCTTTGTGCTTTTGTGCCTTTGTGCCTCGAGCCTAGATCCTTTTATTAATAAATTTGAATTATTCTCTGAAATTTGTGCCATTGGTTTCCTTTAAATATTAATAAGAGGTTCCGACCCCCTAAAAATATAGATATAATGCTCTTTATTTATCGGTTTGATTTAAGTGAAATTGCAGGGGAACGGTTAGGTGAGATTTTTTTAGAAACAACTTTCAAATACAAAGGTTTAGTTGGTCTTTCAGTCAGTCTTTTTTGCAACAAAATATCTGGCTTATCTTCTGCTTTATTCTTAAAACCTGGATTTTCACCCAAACCCAAAAATGACCTCACATCACCGCCGTTTGCACCGATTCCGGCAAAAATAATTTGGTCTTTTATACCCTCTTACTTTTAAAAATACTTTTTGAAATTTCTGCTAACGCTGTGCCTAATTGTTCTATATATAAGCCATTTTTGGCTTTTTCATCTGTAAAAATTTTAAAAACAATAAGTTTCCCGGCTTTATGTTGGTAGAACCATTAGTTAGTATTTTTCCTTTATTTACGATAAAAAAACCTGCATTATATGGGTAATTGGTAAAATCACTAATTAAAGCTGTATTTTTATTTTCTTTAGCCTCTGTTATGAGTAAATCTTCATTCTTACCAACAATTAATGATTCAAAAAATGTATATCCGCTTTGCTCTTTCATTTTTTGGCTAATTTGATTAAACTCGGTACTACTACAAATACCTTTAGGAATTTTTTTATCATGAACCTTAGCAAATGTTTCTATATTCGGGTCTAAATCTAATTCTAGTTTTATATTTTTTGGGTCAAAGCAAAACCAATGGAAATAGTTTTCATCGTTATTTTTATTTAATTTTCCTTCAACAAATAAACCGGTATTTTTTATTTTTTCTGATAAATCCTTGTACTGAATTTTTACGTCTATATTTTTATCGGTTAAAGAGGGGAGCGAGAAATTATCGGTTAGGTTATAAATGGGTTGGGTTAAATTTAGGGTTTTTAAGCTGATGATTTTTTTCATAATTGTTATCGTAGTTTGATTTTTAAAATTTGCTACAAGAATTTTTAAGGGTTTCTTTTGATACTGTTAATCAATTGTTAAATGGATTAGGGTGTAGCTTACAAATAGTTGCAGGGACAAAATATCTAACTATTAGTGGGATATAACTTATTTGCTAACTTGCAATAAAATTCAAGTAATTTTCCTTTGAGATTACTTCAAAAGAAGCTTCTGGATATTCAGTAAGCCATTCTTTTGGAGCTGAGATTTTTTTGGCTTGCAATTTGCATTCAAAAGCGAAAAGTTTTCCTTCTCGTTCTTCAATAATATCAATTTCTTTTTGATTCCAAGTGCGCCAAAAATAACAGTTAGCATAAATATTTTGGTAATTTCGCTTTTTTAGTCTTTCAATAAAAAGGAAATTCTCCCATAATTGTCCGATATCGTTTCTATAATTAAGATCATTAAAATTG